>FR903550.1 GCA_000438115.1 Prevotella sp. CAG:617
GTGTACACCGTGGCCGGCAACACTGCCGTAAGCGTCAACTGGCTGAAAGATGCCCAGCAGATACCGTTGGGTGTGTTTGCCGCTACTGAGGATGACGAGGTTACCCTGACCTTTACGGGACTTGGCGCTCTCCGCTCACCGCGCCTGTACGACGCTGAACTCAACACCGAAACGATGCTCTCCGAGGGCTATCAGCTGACGGTTAAGGGCTCTTCACACGGTCGCTACTTCCTGCGCAGCTTGGGCGGTGCCCTGACGGGACTGACCCCCACCACCACGGATCCCGAACTGACGGTTTACTCCGTACGTCCCGGCGAACTGATTGTTTCGTCCAACGCTACGTTGCAGTCCGTACAGGTATTCACGGCCGATGGCCGTCGCCTCAGTCCGGTGGTTCAGTCGCAGTCCAACTGCGTATGGCGCCTGAGCGGTGTGGACAAGGGCGTGGTGCTCATTAAGGCTACTGCCGGAAACCGCCAGCAGGTTGTCCGTAAGGCTATGGTAAAGTAAATTCATAACTTCTTATCGCGAAAGGATAAGTAGTTCGTTTCTCATCATTATAATCAGCGGCTATGGTGCCGGAGCAGTTCTGTCTTGAACTGTTTTTCCGGTTTCCATAGCCGTTTTTCTGTGCCGCCAATATGAGGCGGGGGAAAGAATGGAGGGGGGAACGTTACATTTGTTCCACGTCCATATAGTCAATGTCCGGTGCCCATCCGTTGGTGTTGCCCAGCTCGATGATGTTGTTGCCTTTTTTCAGTTCTACAGTCACGCTGCATTCTGCACCTTGCGGGGATGAGGGCAGATGGATGAAGCGCTTGACCAGCTTACCGTTGATTCCGACTTCAAGTGTGGATGCGTTTTTGCAGAGATAGCGGAACGTGAGACGGTAGCGGCCGCCTTTGTGGCTGAATACGTGGCGCCACTGCATGCTGTTGCCCTTCAGGCTGCCGTCGCCCAGATGACCTACTTTCGCGCCGCATGACAGCCCTTTCTCTTCATACCCTACGCGGGCACAGTCGGCTTCGCTGATGGCCGAATAGAGGCTTAGCCAGGCGTTTTCAGCTTCGTAGCGCACCGTTTCGGCGCGTTTCCCTTTCAGTACATAAATGCGTGTGGCGTGCGGCGGCAGGCTGACGCTGAGGGCTGACTCGCATGGTGACATGTCGCAGCGTTGCATGGCGTCGCGCACTTTTACCTTGCCTTTCGCGTAGCCCAGTTGTGAGAGCGTAATGCTCATGTCGGCCGTCGTGTCCGACGGGTTGTAGAAGGCTACGGCGCGTGTTCGCCCGTGGCTCGAGAGCAGGTCTTTTACCAGTATGTATGCCGCGCCCTGACGGCTTACCACGTGTCCCTGTTGTCCCAGGGGGTCCTGATTGATGGCTATGAGTTCGGGATTGGTTATCAGACTGAGCGTTTCGGTGCTGAGGCTGGTCAGGTCTGCCCCGATGAGCAGTGGCGAACTCATCATACACCACATCCCGAAATGGGTGCGTTCCTGTTCGGCCGTGAGCCCTCTGCCCACTTCGAGCATGTCCATGTCGTTATAGTGTCCCGGCGAGGCGTAGGCCGAGAGGAACAGATTGCGGTCGATGATGGATTTGACCGATGCCCAGTTGTTCTGGATGTCGGGAGCAATGCGCCATGAGCCGGCAATTTCCGTAACCCATGTGCCCGGAAAGGCCCACCGGCATACGTTCAGACGCACGTTGCGGTGTGCTTCGGCACGTATAATCTGGCTGATGGCCGTATATTGTGTCTGTTCGTCAAGGTCGAGCCGTTCGGTGTTCTGCGCCGGGTCGCCGCCGCAAAAGTCTACCTTGATGAAGTCAAACCCCAGGTCGTTGAACAGGTAGTTCACGTCAGCCTTTTCGTGGCCGTACAGCCCGATGCCCACGCCTCCTTTGTCGTTGTCCCAGTAGTTCCCGCAGGTGTTGCGCCCGGCGTCGGAGTAGGTGCCGGCTTTCAGGCCGAGGCTGTGGATATAGTCGACCACGGGCTTGAGTCCTTGCGGAAATCTTGTGGCGTGGGCATGCAGCCGGCCGTCGGGCTCGCGGCCGTCAAAGGCGCCGTCGTCAATGTTGATATATTCGTACCCGGCCTCTTTCAGGCCGTTTTGTGTCATGGCGAAGGCCTGTTTGCGGATGAGGCTGTCGCTGATGTTTACGCGGTAGGTGTTCCATGAGCTCCAGCCCATGGTGGGGCGCTGGGCGGCGGCCGGAAGCATCAGGAGTGTACACATGACGGTTGAAAAAATGATTTTCATGATAATCGGATAAAAATGAGGTTGGTTTAGTTGAATTTATTCGGTTGCGGTAATTTCAAACCGCACGTCGCGGCTGAGCAGTCCCTCCTGGCGTGTGGTGGGGCAGCCTATTCCGTCAACCGTGGTCAGGGCTCCTTTCAGGTTGCCCTGTTGCCCGTCGGTGAGACACCAGTGCTTGGTTTCTCCGTTCATGCTGAACGACACTTTCAGGTTGTTCTGTCCGAAGGGGAAGCCGTCGTTGTCAAATTCCAGACGCATGGCCCGTGTGCTGAACACGTGCTTGCGGCCTTCCTGCTCGTGGTTTACGTCGACGGGATATTCTCCCCGCACTAAGGCAAACAGGGTAGAGTCGTTCAGGAATTCCTGATGCAGGGCATATTCCAGCCGCACCAGGTGGTCCGTAATGAATGTGAGGCGGCTGTTGCCGATGACAAAAGACGTGGCCCGCAGGGGCATTGACGTCAGGAGAAGACACAGAATCAGGATTCCGCCATACAGCAGCGGCCGGCCGGGCATGTGCCGTGATTTGAAGAGGTGTGATTGCTGATAATGTTTTTTCATGCTGATTAAAGGTTTGCTTTTTGCCGGTTCAAGCGTTTGCCGGACAATGCGTATAAAGTCTTGAGCCGGGCAGATTTATGTTTCCGGGTTTTTCATACGGTAAGGTTATTGTATGGGCAAAATAAGGTATTTCCGTGGAGAGTGCCAATTTTGCAGGGTAAAAAAATGCAAAAAAAAGACTCCTGCGTTTCGCAACGGAGGAGCCCCCAAATAAACAATCATTCACTTACTTGTGCGGGTCAAAATGTGGGACTTCGTTAAGCCCCGTCCAATCATTCTCTTTTGAAATGATTACCTCTATATAATCTACATCATGAAAATATGCCTATTGGAAAGAATCTGTGGAAGTATCAGAATCCGCCGGGGAATCCGCCGCCCGGAGGTGGTGGCATGAATCCGCCGTTCTGGCTGTCGAACTGCTGGTTGTTGCGTCCGCTCTGTGGCCGGCGGTTAATGATTTTCAGTATCTGAACGGAGGTGAATCCGTTTTTTTGAAGCTTTTCGCAAAACTCCTTTTTCAGCGTAGCCCGTTGCAGTTCGCGGTTGAGCTGCTGTGTCAGTTTTTCGGAAGCTTGCTCTTCGGTCAGTTCCTCCTGCTTTTCGCGGTTCTTTCCGCGGTTGGCGGGAGCGGGGCTGAGGCTGTCCAGAGCCGTCTGGTAGTTGGTGTACAACTCCGTGAACAGGGCCGTCTGGTTATCGTCGAGGTCGAGTTCCTTTACAATTTCCTTCATCTGCTGTACGCGCTGTTTCTGTGCGTTCCGGCGGCTGTTTTGAGCAGTGGCCGGCCATATCATGAGGCTGCCCAGTGCCAGTGTGAGTATGATTTTCTTTGTTTTCATACCGCAAAGTTAAGCGATTGGTGGCGAAATGGCATCACCCATAAGTCAAAAAATTTGTCCCATCTCGACGAATGGCAGGATTTTGTCGATAAATTCCCGAAGACGTTTGTATGTGCGGTCGGATAAGGTTGTAAAACAACCGGTTAGGCCCTTTGCCGAAGGGTGGTTTTCATACCGGGATGGTTTGAAAACGCCACGAGGCCGGACTTTGTTGTTACAGAGTCCGACCTCGTGGCGCTGAAGTCCCGGCTTTTTCCGGCGGATTACAGATGCTCCAGCACGTAGGCCGCAAGGTAGCAGCCAAAGGTGGCGGGCATGTAGCTTACGGTGCCGGTAGTGGTTTTTTTGTTGCGTTCGTTGGCTATGCTGATTACGGCCCTGCGGTCGGCCTGTTGCGCGCAGAACACCACCGGCAGTTTCCGTCCGCGCAACCCCTGTGCGGTCAGTCCGTGGCGCACGGCCTTGGCCAGTCCGCAGTGGTAGGTTTGCCACAGGTCCGTCTGGCGGATGAGCGAAAGGTCGGTCTTGGCGCCTGCTCCCATGGACGATACAACCCGTAGCTTGTGGCGCAGGCACCAGCTGAGCAGGGCCACCTTGGGGGCAATGGTGTCGATGGCGTCCACCACAAAGTCGTAGGGCTGTGCCGTGACCACCTCTTCCACGCTTTCGGGGGTGAGAAACTCCGTGCGCAGGGTCAGCTCCAGCTGCGGGTTGATGTCGGCAAAGCGCCGGGCCAGCACCTCCGTCTTGGGCTGCCCCAGGGTGGAGCGCAGGGCGCAGAGCTGGCGGTTGAGGTTGGTGGGCGCTACGTTGTCGGCGTCGAGCAGGGTCAGGTGGCCTATGCCTGCGCGGCAGAGCATTTCGGCCGCCCAGGCGCCTACGCCGCCTACGCCCACCACGAGCACGCGGGCCTGCTCGAGGCGCTCCATGCGTTCGGGGCCGTAGAGCAGGGCGGTGCGTTGCAGAAAATCGTTGTGGGTCATATCGGGATGAATTTTTTCAGTTGTGGGGACAGGTGGCGGCCCCGGCCGGAGGGGTCAGGCTCCGGGCACGGCCGTCTTGTTC
>FR903551.1 GCA_000438115.1 Prevotella sp. CAG:617
GACACACTGCTGCCCGCACCACAGCCGGCCGCCCCCCTGCCGCAAGCCCCAATGGCAGCCGCAAGCCGGCCCGACAGCCACATACCCGCCGGGCCCGACCTCCGAAACGCTCCAACGGGAACGCTGGCCGAAAGCAAGTTGCACTCCGGACGGCGGAAATGGAAACTGCTGCTCAGCGGAGCAGCAGGGCCTGCCCTGGCACAAAGCCTGAACAAGCTCATCATCACCGAAAACAGCGACATCGGCTCGGGCATGGTGCCGGCCACCATCAGCACATGGGAGGAATACTACGACTACCTGCTCACCCGCAGCCACGACAACATGCCGGCTGACTCACTCACGCTGCTGCACATTGCGCAAAACAATTCCGGCCGTCTTGTGGAGCAGGCCCGCCACAGCCGTCCGCTGACCTTTGGCCTCAGCTTTTCAAAAAGACTGTCGCCGCACTGGCGTGCCGAAACCGGGCTGCAATATTCGCTACTGAAATCTACCTTTACCATAGGCAGCGGATGCAACCTGATACAAGAGCAGCAACGGGTGTACTACCTGAGTGTGCCGCTGAAATTTTCATACACCTGGCCGCTTCGCAAACATTGGGAAACGTATGTTTCGGCCGGCGCAGCGCTCCACATTCCGCTGGGCGGAAAAGTAAAAAAGGTGGTGCTGACCGACACCGTGGCCATACCGCTCGACCGCTACCGGGTGCGCCTGGCCTGGCAAGGCTCCATAAGCACGGGAGTCGGGCTGCAATATCACTTTACGCCCAACCTGGGGCTATACATTGAGCCGACGCTGCAATATTACCTGCCGACAGGTTCCTCCACACGCACCGTATGGACGGAACATCCGCTGACCTTCAGCCTGCCGCTGGGCTTGCGGCTGACGTGGTAATCACTGCCGGCCGGCTGAAAAAAACGCCGCACGCATGCAGTCGCCGGCCTGTGGGGCTACCTATACTGTCAAGAACCCCAAGCCCGACGAATCATGCAAAAAAGACATGTGCTGCGCCAGCAGTATTTCAGAGAACAGGAAGCCACCACCCGGCTCCATTACCTGCCCTACATATCAGACCATATCACCATCAACCGCCACACACGCGTACTGGAAATAGGCTGCGGCGAAGGCGGCAACCTGCTTCCGTTTGCCCGGCTGGGATGCAGGGTGACGGGCATTGACATGGCGGCCTGCCGTATTTAGGAAGCCACCGCCTATTTCCTTAAGGAAGGCTACCCCGCCACGTGGATATGCGCCGACTTCATGACACTCCCGCCGCCTTCCGACAACGGGAGCCGGTTTGACCTCATCCTGCTCCACGACGTGCTGGAGCACATCAGCCGGAAAGCGGCCTTCCTGGAGCACGTCAGGCGCTTCCTGCATCCTAAGGGGCGGATATTTGCCGGTTTTCCGGCCTGGCAGATGCCCTTTGGCGGCCACCAGCAGATTTGCCGCCACGCCCTTTGCGCCCACCTGCCGTTTATCCACCTGCTGCCGGCCCGGCTCTACAACGCGCTGCTGAAAACATGCGGCGAAAGTGCCGCCATGCGCCGGGAGCTGCTCGACATCAAGCGCTGCGGCCTGAGCATCGAAACCTTCGAAGCCCTGCTGCCGCAAACCGGCCTGCAGTCATTCCGCCGCACCCTGTGGCTCGTCAACCCCCACTACCAGCAAAAGTTCGGGCTACGGCCCCGCCGTATGCCCCGCTGGGCCGGACGGCTGAAATACCTGCGCAACTACGCCTCCACCTCGTGCTGGTATCTGCTCGGCCACACTGTCGGGAAAGAGACGGAAGAACAGCACCCCTGCGGAAAAAAGAAACAGGAAGGGAGGAAAAAATTTTTTCCCGCCTTGTAAAAAAAACTTCCTGCCGACTTTTTACAAAAAAGACGCACATACGGAATTACGGCAGGGCATATCGGGATTTACGCAGAATTTGCTAACTTTGTCACACTTACCGCCGGCCGGACAAACCATCCGGCCGGACAACCAGACAAAGACAGCAAGGAAAAAATGAAAATCAACGATTTGCCGTCGGTCAACGGCTACTATGAATGGGAGGACCAATATGCCACCCTTACCGACCACTATCCCAACTACGACGCCCGCCCCGTTATCGGCATTACGGGCAACTTTGGCGACAAAGGATGCGAACTGGCCGAGGGCTACTTCAGCTGCATCGAAGCAGCCGGCGGCGTGCCGCTTGTCATTCCG
The DNA here is from genome assembly GCA_000438115.1 of Prevotella sp. CAG:617. Lineage (GTDB taxonomy): Bacteria > Bacteroidota > Bacteroidia > Bacteroidales > Bacteroidaceae > Alloprevotella. The sequence continues at coordinate 2,209 of FR903551.1, forward strand.
GTTCTGACGGAAACGTCAGCCCTCATGCAGATACTCAACCGCATTGACGGCCTGATGCTCTCGGGCGGCGGCGACCTCAACCCGCTGCTGCTGGAGCAGGACCCCAGCCCCCGGCTGCACGGCGTCAATCCGCGCCGCGACAGCATGGAACTGCTGCTCACGCGCCTGGCCTACGACCGCCAGCTGCCCATTCTGGGCATTTGCCGCGGCCTGCAGGTCATGACGGTGGCTCTGGGAGGTACGGTCATGCAGGACATCAGCGAATCAATGCCCGGCGTCAAGCTGGTCAAGCACGACCAGAACATGCCCCGCGGCTTTGCCTCGCACACGGTGACGGCAGCCAAGGACTCGCTCGTCGGACGGCTTTTCGGTACGCGCTTTGCCGTCAACTCCTTCCATCACCAGGCCGTGGAACATCCCGGCCAGGCCCTCCACGTCACGGCCCGCGCCTCCGACGGCGTGGTGGAAGCCGTGGAAAGTACGGAATTCAAGCCAATAGTCGGCGTGCAGTGGCACCCCGAATGTTTCCTGCAGGAACGCGACGAGCGCATGATGCCCCTGTTTGAGTGGTTCGTGCAGCAGGCCGGCGCCTTCAGCCGTGCCCGCCGCCTTCACCGCCGTATTCTGACGCTCGACTCCCACTGCGACACGCCGATGTTTTTTGAACAGGGCGTACACTTTGACCACCGCGACCCGACGGTTCTGGTTGACCTGCACAAGATGACGGAGGGACACCTCGACGCTACCATCATGGTGGCCTACCTGAAGCAGATGGAGCGCCACCCCGAGGACCTGCAGGCGGCCATCGCAAAGGCCAACGACCTGCTGGACCAGATCAGGGCCATGGTCGAGAGCTGCAGGCCCTGGGCCGAAATAGCCTACACGCCGGCCGACCTCTACCGCATCAAGGCTGCGGGCCACAAGGCCATCATGCTGGGCATTGAAAACGGCTATGCCATCGGCGCCGACCTGACGCGCGTGGAGCACTTCCGCCGCAAGGGGGTGGTGTATATGACCCTCTGCCACAACGGCGACAACGACATTTGCGACTCAGCCTGCCGCTCCAACCGGGAGCACGGCGGCCTGAGCGACTTCGGACGCGAGGTGATTCAGGAAATGAACCGCACGGGCATGATGGTCGACCTCTCGCACGCCTCGGAAGAGAGTTTTTACGACGCCCTCGAGGAAAGCCACACCCCCATTGTATGCTCGCACGCCTCGAGCCGTGCCCTCTGTGACCACCCGCGCAACCTGACCGACAGGCAGCTGCAGGCCCTGGCCGAATGCGGAGGCGTGGCACAGATGACACTGTATCACGGTTTTTTGAGCCTGGACGAGGGTGCCACCATTGAAGATGCCGTGCGCCACCTGATGCACATGATCAGCGTGGCCGGCATCGACCACGTGGGCATCGGCACCGACTTCGACGGTGACGGTGGCGTGCCGGGCTGCGCCAACGCCTCGGAGCTGATTAACCTGACCCGTATGCTGCAGGCCGAGGGCCTGACCGAACAGGACCTGCGCAAGGTGTGGGGAGCCAACTTCCTGCGTGTCATGCAGCAGTGTCAGGCCGCCTCTGAAATTATCCTGTAAAAAAAACGGCAGGGGCACTAAAATGCCCGGCCGGATGTTGATTTCACACTGAAAAGTCGTATTTTTGCACGTCAGTAACCCACATGCCTGTACATTCAGCCACAGGCATGACTGATTGCGATACATTTTTATTTAAAACCATGATTAGACCCATTTTCCTATGTTCGCTGCTCATTCTGGCGCTGACCGCCTGTCAGCAAAAACCGGCTGCGGCAGCTGAAGAAACGCCGACCGACTCCGTGCCCACCTTCTGCGCTGACTCGGCCATGCACACGCTGAAGGCACAGTGCGCCTTCGGGCCGCGCATCATGAACTCCGAAGCCCACGACAAGTGCGGCGAATACATTGCGCAGAAATTCCGCGACTATGGTGCCGAAGTCACCCTGCAGCAGGCCGACGCCCGCGGCTGGGACGGCACCGTCTATCACATGACCAACATCATCGCCTCGGTCAACCCCAAGGCCGCCAGCCGCATCCTGATATGCGCCCACTGGGACAGCCGGCCGTGGGCGGACAACGACCCCGACGAAAAGAACCACAAAACCCCCATTCTGGGAGCCAACGACGGGGCCAGCGGCGTGAGCGTCATGCTGGAACTGGCGCGTCAGCTGCAGCTCAAGCAGCCCGCCATCGGGGTGGACTTTATCTGCTTTGACGCCGAAGACTGCGGCGTACCGACCTGGGCCAACCAGGACGACGACAACTCGTGGTGCCTCGGCTCGCAATACTGGTCGGCCAACCCGCACAAGGCCAACTACAAGCCGCGCTACGGCGTGCTGCTCGACATGGTGGGCGGCCAGGGCGCAACCTTCTATCAGGAGGGCTTTTCGAAACGCTACGCCCAGAATATCGTCAACAAAGTATGGCAGGCCGCGCGTGACGCCGGATACGCCGGATACTTCCCGATGGAGGACGGCGGCTACGTAACCGACGACCACGTGCCCATGAACGAGGTGGCCCGCATACCTACCGTCGACATCATTCCCTACTACCCCAACGGCGACTCAAGCTTCGGCCCTACGTGGCACACCGTCAACGACACGCCCGAAAACATCGACGCCGCTACGCTGAACGCCGTAGGCCAGACCATGATGCAGCTTATTTATCAGGAAAAATAACCTTACCGCAAATACAACCCTACCACAATGAACAACCGCAGCATCAACGAAATACAAGACGAGATAATTGAAGACTTCAGTCAGGTAGAAGACTGGATGGACCGCTACCAGATGATTATAGACCTGGGCGAGGAACTCGAACCGATTGACGAATCGGAACGCACTGCAACCAACCTGATTGAGGGTTGCCAGAGCAGCGTATGGCTGGTGTGCGAGGAGCACGACGGCCGCCTCCTCTTCCGCGGCGACAGCAACGCCCTCATCGTAAAAGGACTGGTATCGCTGCTGCTGAGCGTAGTAAGCAACCATACGCCGCAGGAAATCCTCGACGCCGACCTTTACTTCATCCAGCGCATCGGTCTGTCGGAACACCTGAGTCCCACACGCTCCAACGGCCTGCTGGCCATGGTAAAGCAAATCCGGATGTATGCCCTGGCCGAAAAAGAACTGTTAAGCCACCGTCAAGCCTGAACCGCCCATGAAGACACTACTTACCCTACTCTGCACCTGCCTAGTCAGCCTGGGAGCTGCCGCGCAGAACTTCAGCCAATGGTTTGACAACCAGACGCTGCGCGTGGACTACACCTTTGCCGGCGACAGCGCCACGCAACAAATCTACCTCGACGCCCTGACGCGCACCGACCACTGGGCCGGACGCCGCCACAACCTGGACAGCCTCTGCCTGAAAGGCAACGGCCAGATTACCATGCGCGACGAGCAGACGGGCACCGTCATTTACCGCACTTCCTTCTCAAGCCTCTTCCAGGAATGGCAGGGCACGCCCGAGGCCGGAAAGGTGCGCAAGTCGTTTGAAAACTGCTTCCTCCTGCCCATGCCCAAGCGCCCTGCCCGCGTAACGGTAGAGCTGTGCAACTACCGTCAGGAAGTGACTTCACAACTGACCCACCGGGTAGACCCGAAGGACATCCTGATACGCCACATCGGCCGGCAGCCCGCACCTTTCCGCCACCTGCTGCAAGGAGGCAGCCCGGAGGAGTGCATTGACATCGTAATGGTGCCGGAGGGTTATACCGAGGCCGAAATGCCGGTGTTCTACCGCGACGCTGCGGCCGCCACCGAGGCCATTTTTGCCCATGAGCCGTTCAAGACCTACCGCAACCGCTTCAACGTAGTGGCCGTAGACCTGCCCTCCAAGGAGAGCGGCGTAAGCGTACCGCTGGAACAGCAATGGAAGGAGACGACACTCTCGTCCAACTTTTCCACCTTCTACTCCGACCGCTACCTGACTACGCTGCAGCTGAAAACGCTGCACAACGCCCTGGCCGGCATCCCCTACGAACACATCATTATCCTGGCCAACACCGCTACCTACGGCGGCGGAGGTATCTACAACTCCTACCTGCTCACCACCACCCACAACAAGGAATTCCTGCCCGTGGTGGTACACGAGTTCGGACACAGTTTTGCCGGCCTGGCTGACGAGTACTTCTACGACGACCAGTACGTGGAGATGTATCCCACCGACGTAGAGCCGTGGGAGCGCAACATCACTACACTCGTCAACTTTGACGAAAAATGGAAGAGCATGGTGCCGCGCGGCACGCACATCCCCACCCGCCCCGACGGCAAGGATGTGTATGAGAAAATCGGCGTGTACGAAGGCGGCGGCTACCAGTCGAAAGGCGTGTACCGCGCCTGCCAGGAGTGCCGCATGAAGATTAACGCCGCCCCCGTATTCTGCCCCGTATGCCGCAAGGCCCTGACTGACCTCATACAATTCTATACCCGATAAGCCCCTGACTTCATGAGAAAACTAATGACCGAGGAGCTCCACCGCCTGAGTGTGGAAGCCTACCACCAGGCCGAAAAACTGCCGGTGGTCATGGTGCTGGACAACATCCGCAGCCTTCACAACGTAGGCTCCGTGTTCCGCACGGCCGACGCCTTCCGCCTGGCGGGTATCCGCCTGTGCGGCATTACCGCCTGCCCGCCGGCCGCCGAAATCCACAAAACCGCTCTGGGTGCCGAGGACGCTGTCAGCTGGCAGTATCATGCCGACACGCTCGAAGCCGTGCGTGAGTTGAAGGCCGAGGGCTACACCGTGCTGGCCGTGGAGCAGGTGGAGGGCAGCCACATGCTGGATAGCCTCAGCATTGACCCCGCCGGGCGCTACGCCCTGGTAATGGGCAACGAGGTGAAGGGCGTACGCCAGGACGTGGTGGACGCCTGCGACGGCTGCGTGGAAATTCCGCAGTTCGGCACGAAACACTCGCTCAACGTCTCCGTAAGTGCGGGCATCGTCATGTGGGAATTTGCCCGCCAAATGCACCATTTTGAATAATCTCATGTCCCTGCGTCCCCATTATCAAGCTACGCTCAAAGTGGGCTGGCCCATAGCCGTGGGCCAGATTGGCACCATCATGGTAGGCTTTGCCGACACGCTCATGGTGGGCCACTACAATACGCCCTCGCTGGCCGCGGCCTCGTTTGTGAACAGCGTATTCAATCTGTTCCTCTTCCTCACCATGGGCTATTCCTACGGTCTTACCCCGCTGGCCGGCCGCCTGTTCGGGCAGCGGCAGTACCGCCGGGCGGGTGCCCTGCTCAAGGAGGCCGTCTGCACCAACGCCCTCTACGGCATCCTCATCATTATCGGCCTGCTGCTGGTGTACAGCCAGGTCAGCCACATGGGACAAGACCCCAAACTGCTGCCGCTCATCCGCCCGTACTTCCTGATTATGGTGGGCTCCATGCCTTTTGTCATCCTCTTCAACCTGCTCCGGCAGTTTACCGACGCAGCCACCGACACGGCCGTGGCCATGTGGATTCTGCTCTCCTCCAACGTACTGAACATCGTGGGCAACTACCTGCTCATCAACGGCATAGGCCCCCTGCCCGAACTGGGGCTCAACGGTGCCGGCCTGAGCACGCTGCTGGCCCGCGCCTACACGGCCGTAGCCCTGACGCTTTTCCTGCTGCGCTCCCCGCGCTACCGCGCCGCCCTGCAGGGCTGGCGAATCTGTCGCGTCAGCCGCAGCGCCATCCGCAACATCAACCGCTTCTCGCTGCCCATCTCGCTGCAGATGGGTATGGAGACGGGTGCCTTTACGCTGAGCGGCATCATGGTGGGGTGGCTGGGCGCCGTACAGCTGGCCGGCTATCAGGTCATCATTACCATCAGCACGCTGGGCTTCCTGTTCTTCTACAGTTTCGGGGCCAGCACCTCCATACGCATCTCCCTTTTTGCCGGACAGGACAACTGGACCGAAGTGCGACGTGCCTCTCAGGCAGGCCGCAACATCCTGCTGGTGCTGTGCAGCGCCACGTGCGTACTGTTTCTGACGCTGGGTCCGTGGCTCGTCGACAGCTTCACGCCCGACGCCGCCGTACGCCGTGTGGGGTATGCCCTGCTGCTGCCGCTGGTGTTCTACCAGCTGGGCGACGCCATGCAAATATGCTACGCCAACTGCCTGCGCGGCACGTCGCATGTGCAGTCGGTGGCCTGGATTGCCGGCATCAGCTATCTGGGCGTCAGTATTCCGCTGGCCTACGTGCTGGGCATTGCACTGCCCTGGGGCGAACAGGGTATTTTCACGGGCCTCGGGCTGGGTCTCTTTACGGCCGCCCTGCTCTACTTCCTGCAGTTCCGCCGCGTCATGAAACGATACGCCACGGCCTGACTACACCTTCCGGAACATCACCCCGACCAGACTGCCGCCGAATTGGCCCCCCCTCTCTGAAAGCAACAGCCTAATTCTTTGCCCTTTAACGAAAAAGGACTATCTTTGCTGCTTAGATAACCTTTTCCAAAAAATTTAAACCTATGACACTTGCCATTATCACCGTCTTTATCATAGGCTACCTGTGCATAGCCTTTGAAAGCGGACTGAAAATCAACAAAAGCGCCATTGCGCTTTTCATGTGTGTGATATGCTGGACGCTCTACATGTTCGGCTGCGAAACCTACATCCCGCAGTTCCATTCACACGACTTTCTGGTATCTACCCTCAACAATGCCGCCGATTTCGGCGCCTACGCCACCAGCGAAATCCTGCTGCCTCACCTGGGCGACACGGCTGAAATCATATTCTTCCTGATGGGTGCCATGACCATTGTTGAAGTGGTCGACGCCAACGGAGGTTTCCACTTTGTTTACGACCGTCTGGGCACGAGCAGCAAGCGCAAACTGCTCTGGCGCATCACCTTCCTCACCTTCTTCCTCTCGGCCGTGCTCGACAACATGACCACCAGCATCGTCATGGTCATGGTGTTGCGCAAACTGGTCAGCGACCGCCGCGACCGCCTGTACTACGCCGCCCTTATCGTGCTGGCAGCCAACAGCGGAGGTTCCTTCTCGCCCATCGGCGACATCACCACCATCATGCTCTGGATCAAGAACTACGTAACCACAGCCGGCATCATCAAGGAAATACTCATCCCCTCACTCATCTCCTGCATCATTCCGGCCCTCATTCTGCAGTTCCATCTGAAAGGCGAACTGCATCCCTCGGCTGACGAAAAGCCCGAACCCCTTTCGCAAACCATGCGCGTTGAGCGCAACATCATCTTCTGGATTGGTGTGGGCGGCCTCGTCATGGTTCCCATCTTCCGCACCTGGAGCGGTCTGCCCCCGTTCATGGGCATTCTGCTCGTGCTCTCCATCCTCTGGATTGCTACCGAACTGCTCAACCGCTCCGAAAAGAAGAAAGGGCTTCACAGCGTAGGCGCGCTGCTCTCACGCATCGACCTGAGCACCATACTCTTCTTCCTGGGTATCCTCATGGCCGTAGCCACACTCCAGGAAACGGGCGTGCTGCGTCTGGTTGGCGAAAAGCTGGAAGAAGTGACCGACGGCAACGCCTACCTCGTAACCGGCGCCATCGGTATCCTCTCGTCCATTGTCGACAACGTGCCTCTCGTAGCCGGCTGCATGGGTATGTATGACATGGCCACCCCGGCAGCAGCCATGGCCAACCCCGAACTGGCCAACTTTGTGCAGGACGGCATCTTCTGGCAACTGCTGGCCTACTGTGCCGGTGTGGGCGGCAGCCTGCTCATCATCGGTTCGGCCGCCGGCGTAGTAGTCATGGGTATCGAAAAAATATCCTTCGGATGGTATCTGAAAAACATCACCTGGATTGGTCTGGTAGGCTACCTGGCCGGTATCGTGACCTACTGGATTGAAAAATCGGTCATCGGACTCTAAAAAAACTTTGTAATTACCAACAAAAAACAAACCATATCATGAAAAAGATTTTTGCAGCGCTCATGCTCCTCGCCGCATTTGCCGTAAGTGTTCCGGCATCGGCACAACTTAAATTCGGTATCGTAGGCGGTCTGAACCTGACCAAGCTGTCGACTTCAGGCAATAACTTCTCGTCTGACAACCGCGCAGGCTGGTACATCGGTCCGAAAGTAGAATTCACCATACCCGTTGTCAACCTGAGCATCGACGGCGCCCTGGAATACTCACAGCGCCAGATGAACATCGGTAACGACGCTACCGAACAGGCTACCAACGAGCAGTACAAAAGTATTGAAATCCCCATCAACGTGCGCTACACGCTCGGTCTGGGCCAGCTGCTAGGCGTTTACGTATCCACCGGTCCGCAGTTCGGCTTCAACGTGGGCAACAAGAACTACCTGGGCATGATAACCAGCGTAGGCAACGAATCCATCAAGATGAAGGACGCACAGGTATCCTGGAACGTAGGTGTAGGTGTCACCATCCTCTCACACCTGCAAGTCGGAGCCGGCTACAACTTCATGCTCAACAAAACCGGCGAGCGTATCATCACCGACCTGACCAACGGCCAGATTCAGGGCACACGTGCCCTGCGCACCAATTCATGGCAGATACAGGCTGCTTACATGTTCTAAAAAAAAGCAGTCCCGTTTTTCCCTGACCAAGCCGCCAGGCTGCCCGCATTGACCAACATGCTGCGGGCCGGC
>FR903552.1 GCA_000438115.1 Prevotella sp. CAG:617
CGCAGCAGGGCGGCGCGGAGAAAAAACAAGGGGGGACCTGAAACAAACTGGAAGCCTCCCAGTTTGTTTCAGGTCCCACCTTGTGATGCCCGGCTTGTCTTTTTTCGTGGCGCTCCGGGCTGCGTGCCGTTATTCAAAGTAGAAGGTCAGGGTAACCATGTTGCTGCTGACGCTGCTGACCGATTTGGTAAACACTTCCTTGGTGCGGTCGGTCAGGTCCTTGCGGTTTTTTTCCAGGATGTTGCCCAGCCCGAACGAGAATTTCAGTTCCGGTATCAGCTTGAAGTAGGGCAGGTAGAGGTCGCAGCCCAGTCCTACCTCGATTGTGGCCGACATTTTTTTAGTCATCAGCAGTTCCTGCTTCTTGGTGGTCAGGTCATACATGGGCTGTATGCCCGCAATGACGTAGGGCCGGTAGTTGTTGAAGCGCGGGGCGCTGACTTTGAGCAATACGGGCAGGGCGATGTAGGTTGACTTCAGGTCTTCCGATTCGGTTTCGCCCGTTGTGAGGTTGACGAAACCGATGCTTTTGCTGCCGAAGTACATCGACGGAATCAGACGCAGGGCAAAGTGTTCCGACATCTTCCATTCGCCCAGTACGCCCACGTTGAAGCCCCAGTTGTGGCGGTTGTTTTCGGCCATCCACTGGGCTCCCGTTTCAGGGTCAACGTATCCGTTGTTTTCAATGCCGATGCCCTGGTCGTGCAGGCCGATGCAAAATCCGTAGTGAAACCGGCGCATGTCCAGATACGGCTTGTTTTGCACACGCCGCTCCTGCGCCACGGCTCCTGTTGCCATGGCGGTCAGAAAAATGAGTAGGGCCAACGCCCGATGGTACGTCTGGTTCATCACACAAATATAACAAGTAAAAACTTTATATATTGTGTCTTTCTCATGAAAAAATAAAAAAAACATCCTCGTCACGCTTTGGATAATCTTATGTTGCCGGAAGGGTGTGGTTAACATAAATTATGCAAGGCTGCCTGACATGTTAACATATTTATATATATATATTTGTATGTATTCTGATAATAAACAGTAAAATTGTCATTTATAATTATTTTGTGACGCAGAATACATAGAAACACAACTATTAACTGTTAAAAATATAGGCTTATGAAACGATTTTTACTTTTTGTCTTTCTTTTAACGCTTACGCTGGCCGTTCAGGCCACCGTCGTTACTTTTCGGGCTCCCGAAGGGTGTGCACTAAGTGATGTTTATGTAGATGAAAATTACGTGGAAGGAATTTATGACGAAGCCACGCAGCTCTTGCAGTTCTCTGCTGATTTGGAGCCGGGTGAACATAAGGTGACAGCCAGGCTGACTTTAATGGGAAGTGGCCAGTATACTTCGGTGGGCAAAGCCCAGGCCTTTACGGTGGGAAATTCTCCTTCTGAAGTCATTTATTCGCTCGATAATTTTGCCTTGCTTAAATTCTTGGTGAAGGACGAGCTGGGCAAAGCCTTTCCGGATGTTAGCATCCGCGTAAGTAATGAACTTGGAAATTCGGAGTACTGCAGTACAAATGATGAAGGAGAGGCCGAGATGTATGTAGCGTCTGATTTCGGTCAGAACTGTACTTATACCGTGAGTGCGCAGCGCTATGCTGAATTGTCGGGCACATTTGCGTTTGCCGATGCAACCGCCAATGCTCTAAGCATATCCTACGAAAAATACCGCAGGCTTACGGTATCAGTAAAAGGATTGGCAGCCGATGTGAGCAGCTGCAGCGTAGGAGTAATCAGTTGGGACAGTGAGCTGGAGGGTAAATATATCAAACTCGATGAAAGTATCTATCCGGAAGAACCCGAAGTCTATTTTGTGGTGCCCGACGGAGCATATTGCTGCCATATAGCCGCATCATCTTATAGCGGTGAAACGAATAGCAAGGCCAGTGCGTTTGTTCTTCAAAACGTTGACGGAGCGTCTGCTGCGGTAGAGGTTGATATGTCAAAGTGTCAGCCGATTACCGTGACGAATCAGGGTGAGAAGGTAACATTTAACGTAAATCCAGTTTTCAACGGCAAAATCAATCCCAACGTTAATGACTATGACGTATCCCTTCTGTATCCTGGAGATTATCAGTTGTACGCAATGATTTACGATGACGCGTTCGGTCATGCTAATGCTTATTATAACTCAGCTTTCAGCATAACGGATGCACCTGTTTCGCTGTCTGTATCGACAGCTGATTTTCATCATGTCAATTTTGTGCTGAACGGTGATTATGAGGATTTGGGACATACAACATATATTAGCTATAAGGGCGGTGCAACCGGTAGTGCCGGATATATTTCTTCGGATGGCGAGAATTCCAATTTTTATAGTGGCGATTATGAATATTCCATTTCCGTTTTATGGCTGAATAGTTACAGCTATGCTTTTCCTTATATGAATAAAGGTAGTTTCAGCGTAAAGGATGCCGATGTGACGGTTCCTGTTGATTTGACAGGCGTACGTTTGTTCAAGGCTGGTCTTAATGGTATAAAAACGCTGGATAACGTTGTCTTTACAAATGAAAACGGAGAGCAGGCAAAATTATCGTTTATGATGTCTTCAATGGGCCTGGCTTTACCTGTGGGAAAATATACGGTTGAAGGTGATGACAATGGCAAGCAAATGAGTTGCAACCTGGAGATTTCTGAAAACTCTCCGGAATGGATTTCGCTTGAATTAAAGGAAACTCAGGTAGGCATTGGTTCCGTAATTGCTCCTGACGGACTTTCTGCACAGATGGAAGAGGGAGGTTTGCGTATAGTTGCTCCTGATCATTCGGTTGTAAAGGTTGAACTCTTTGACATGTCCGGTCGCAGAGTCGGCATGGTAGGTTCTGCCAATGACGGCGAAGTGATTTCAACTTCCAGCCTGACCGCAGGAGTTTATATGGCACGTCTGACTGCCGGTTCCGCTGTACGTACCGTGAAGTTCGTAGTTCATTAAGTTTTTTGTCCCGAAGATTTAATCCGGACAAAAATAAAGTAAGAGACTGCCTGAGTTTTTTTTCGCAAGTATCGAAAAAAACTCAGGCAGTTTGTACAACTTTTATCAGAAAACAGTATCTTTGCAATACTCATTAAACGAAAATACAATTAATAACCTATTAAAATTTTACGAAAATGGCTTATGTAATTAGTGACGACTGCGTAGCTTGCGGTACTTGCATTGGCGAATGCCCTGCTGGCGCAATTTCAGAAGGCGCAAAGTATTCAATTGATCCTGACACTTGCCTCGATTGCGGTACGTGTGCTGATGTTTGCCCCTCTGGCGCAATTTCTCCCGCAGAGTAGTTTGTATCTGCAACGTGTGACGCGTAAACAGGCTGCGAGGTTATGTCACCTGATGCGTTTTACCGTTATGAAAAGAACACAAAGCCCTTCATCTTTTAATGTGAGGGGCTTTTTTTAATAATGGAGCGACTCCATAAAACCCGCTTATCAATGAACAATTTTTACACTTACGCAAGAAACCTGTGTGTGGTACTGTTGGCCGTTTTTGCCTTTAGCAGTTGTGAGGAGGAAAATTATTATGTCCGCGATCGGCTGCTTGGTTCCTGGCGGGTGGTTGAAACGGACGACTACAATGCTACTTATTATCCCGGCGATGTGTTTTATTTCGGACGCAATAACCGTTTTATTGCTTATATGGGAGATTTTGCCTATACAGGGACGTACCGGGTGACGCGGGAATATGACGGCGATGTTATTACCGTGTGGTATGACGACCGGCCCGGGCAGATAGCTTTTATGGCGCGGATTGACGCGCTGGGATCAACTTATACCCGATGGTATATGATTGATTACGAAAGCGGCAGGCAGTATACGCTACGTCTGGTTTACGTATGATGTATGAATATGACAAATCCCGGCTTATCAAGCCGGGATTTATTTTTTTGCGACGGGAGGGTGTGTCGTTTCTGTGGCCTTGTGTTATTCGTGTTGTTCCAAGGGAATGACGTCAAGGTCGTCGGGCACCCATACCGTACCGCTGAATTCTTGTTGCGCTTCAGTTGTGTAGTGAGATTTTCGGGTTGTTAGTGTCTGGTCCTCGGTATGGTAGAGTACGAGGTTGCCTACTTGCAGTTCGGCAGCCGTTCGGGCGGCATCGAGCGCCGTGCTGTGATGTTTTTCGTACGGTTTGAATATGTCGCGGTCGGCATAAAGGCAGAAGGCCTCGCAAAGCATCCAGTCGACGCCGGCTGCATATTTCCTGCATGTCGGATTAAAGGGTTCGTCGCCCAGGCATACGAGTGTTTTTCCTTCGTGGAGTGTCAGGCGGAAGCCGAATTGTTTTTCCTTGGTCGAACCGATGTCGAAACATTGCATGTCCATGCCGGCCGGGGCTAATTGCTCGCCGTCGTTCAGGGTATGAAGCAGGATGCCACGGCCTATTTGGGCCACGATTTTCGGGGGCAGGGTGTGCTGGCATATCCATTGCAGCACCATTATGGCGCGGTCGTGGCCGTAGAGGTGGAGCTGGCCGGCGTATGTGCCTTTTTGCATGGCCTGTGCTGCCATGCGCAATATCCAGATGACGCCCAGCAGGTGGTCGGTGTGCGTGTGCGTGATGAAGACGTGGTGGATGTCGCGGAGTGCGATTCCGGCTTTTTCCAACTGTGTGAGGATGCCGTTTCCTCCTCCGCCGTCAACGAGCAGCAGTTGCTTGCCGTGACGGATGGCAAAACACGTGTTGTAGCAGCGGGTGGCGGCCGCATTACCCGTGCCCAGCATGATGAGTTCGGTTGTTGTTAGCATGTTTTTTCTTCTTGTTCGGATAAAGAAACAGCCGCCGTTTCCAGTAGTCCGCCTGTGTTTGGCGATGGCTGGAAACGGCGGCTGTCGGGTTTGAGTGGGTTATAGTTTTACGCTTTTCTTGACGGGCTTCGACTCGTTGTGCAGGCGGTCGAGGGCCGACACGGCGTAGGTGTACGATTCACGGCCGTTTTGGTAAGGCAGTTTGAAATACGTGTCGGCAGTAATGGCTACGATGTTTTCCGGGTTGTCATAGTCCTTGTCCTGCCCCTTCTTGAAGCGGTAGACTACATACCATTTGGCCTTGTCCATTTCCTTCTTGGCTTTGGGAGCGGTCCAGAACAGGATATAGCCGTCCGAGGTCCATACGGGTTTTACCTTGCGCGGTTTGCGCGGCGCCTTGTCGTCCATGAAGGGCATGGACGGGAGCAGTGCCGGCGTACGCTGGTATTGGCGGCTGAGCGCTTCGGTTACGCGTCCGGTGTTGTTGGCCACCACGGCCGAATACCACAGGCAGTTGCCGCTGACGTTGTTCAAGAAGCGTTGCAGATTCCATTTGGCGGGCAGCTGGTTTTGTTGCGGATTTTGCAGGTCCGAGGCCTTGACGGTGCGCTCCAGGTCCTGCCCGATGACGAGCGGACGGCCGCCGGCAAAGCGTGACCACCAGCGTATGAGCGTGGCGTAGTCGGCCGTTTTGTGTCCGATTTCCCAGTAGAGTTGTGGCACGGTGTAGTCCACCCATCCCTTGTTGATCCACAGCAGGATGTCGGCATACAGGTCGTCATAGTTCTGCAGGCCGCGTGTGTTGCTGCCCGGAATGTTGCTGCCGGCCTGGTTGTTGTGGTAGATGCCAAAGGGCGAAACGCCCAGCTTTACCCACGGCTTCACGGCGCGGAGCGTGTCGTGGAGCATTTGTATAAAGGTATTTACGTTGTAGCGGCGCCAGTCGGCAATGTTGTTGATGCCGTTGTTGTTGGCCTGAAAGGTGGCCTTGTCGGGGATGGGTTGTCCGGCTGCGGGGTAGGGGTAAAAGTAGTCGTCAATGTGCAGTCCGTCGATGTCATAGCGGCGGGTGATGTCGGCGGCAATATGACAGATGTAGCGCTGGTTTTCGGGCAGGCCGGGGTTGAAGAGATATTGTCCGTCGTAGGAAAAGAAACGCTCCGGATTTTTTACATACGGATGCGTCACGGCCAGTTCCGTAGTGCCTTTGGTCTTGGCGCGGTAGGGATTAATCCATGCGTGCAGCTCCATGCCGCGGGCATGACACTGCTCAATCATCCATTGCAGGGGGTCCCAGTAGGGTGAGGGAGGCGTGCCCTGCCTGCCGCTCAGAAAACGGCTCCAGGGTTCGTACGGACTGGCATAGAGGGCGTCGGCTTCGGCACGTACCTGAAACATCACCACGTTGACGTGGCAACGGGCCAGGGCGTCGAGGTGGCGGGTGAGTTCGGCCTGCATGCGGTCGCGGCTCATGCCTTGAAACTGCCCGTTGACACACTGAATCCACGCGCCGCGGAATTCACGTTTGGGCAAATGGGCTTGCTGGGCATGTAACGTCACGGCCAGCGCAAAGAGAATCAGGAAAAGTAAGTTTTTTTTCATGTTTACATTAAACAATGGGGGTGGGTTTATAGCTGTTTTTCTGCTTGCTGCGCCCGGTGGCGCGCTGTTGCGGCCGTAAAGATACAAAAAAATCCCGTTTGCCGCAGTGCGGATGTGCAGGCGCAGTATATAATTTGTTTTTTGCTGTCATGCTGTCTCCTTTTTTTGCCGTTAAGCGGAATTTGAGTATTTTTGTAACCGGGCGCATGACCGTTTGGACGTGCGCAGTTTTAACCCTTTATGAATGATGTATTATTTTTTTGATTGGGGCGTTGCAGCTTTCTGTTTTCTGGTGGCCGTGTTTCTCCACTTGCGTTGCAGCAGGCGCTTTTTCCTGTTTTTGCAGAACATTCCGGGCGAGCAGGAAGACCGGTGGTATCTCATGCAGTGGCGCCACTATACGGGCAAGTGGTATGTGGCCTTTGGCATGCTCTTGCTGCTGCGGTTCAAGTTGATTACTCAGGGCCATGAAGGTTGGGGCAATGCCGTTTTGCTGGTGCTGCTCGTATTGCTGGTATGGCTCAGTATGCAGCGCAGCCGTTTCCGCAGGGAGTAGCCCCGTAGCGGGAACTGCAGGCCGATACACGAAAAAGTTCTACGATATGGAAAAACTCGACATTCGTCTGATTTTTGCCATCCTCAATGGCGAGGTGACAAAAGTAATCAACCGTCTGTTGCAGAAATGTTTGACGGAAGCGGGATTCAACATCACTCCCGAGCAGTGGATTGTGCTGACTGAGCTGTCTGAAAAAGACGGCCGCAAGCAGCAGGAGCTTTGTGATGCTACGTTTCGTGACAAACCTGCCATGTCGCGTCTGATTGACGATATGGAAAAGCAGCGTCTGGTGGTGCGCAAGGGGAGTGATTCCGACCGGCGGGCCAAATTCATTTACCTGACGGCACGGGGGTATGAAACCAAGGAACGCGTGCAGCGCGTCATGCTCAGGGCGCTGAAGACTGCGCTTTCGGGGTTGGGCATTGATGATTTACGCGTAAGCCAGTACGTATTGCGCCGGGTGTTTGAGAATACGACCGGCAAGGTCTTTCCCGGCGAGCATCCCTTTTAGCCGGCGGCTGGCGGAGCGGGCGCATGGCAGCCGGGAGGAAGAATTTTTCAGGTCGGACTTGGAGCAAAACAGGTCCGGCCTGAAATTTTTTTCGCGCCTTCCTGTTGTCTTTTCATACAGACCTGATGCGGAAAACCATTTCACGCCTTTGCATGGGCCGGGAGCAGCGTGTTTGTTTGGTTGTAAAATATTTGTGCCGCGCGGTGGGTCGGGTCAATGTTTTTTGGTAAATTTGCTGCATCTATCATGAATCTTTCTTCCGGAATGAAAGGGCGTGATATGTAGATAGGATATGCGAAGGACGGCTGCTGCTGTTCAACTTTTTTTTTCTTATTCCGGCAGCATCAGTCCGGCATGACTGCCAGCTTTAAACACGAGAATTATTAAGATGAAAGTATTGAAATTTGGCGGAACTTCGGTAGGCTCTGTAGAAAGCATCACGAAGTTGAAGGAAATAGTGGAAAGTACAACCGAGCAGGTCATCGTGGTGGTATCGGCTCTGGGAGGTGTAACCGACAAGCTGATAGCCGTGTCACGACTGGCCGCGCAGGGCGACCGCAGCTACCGGGCGGCCTTTTCGGAAATTGTCGACCGTTATCGCGACATGGTCGACGCTGTCATTACCGATGAAAGTCAGCGCCTGCAGCTGTGGGAGGTAATGAACGACCGGCTCGAGGAGCTGCGCGGCATTTATCATGGCGTTTATCTCATCCGCGACCTGACGGCCAAAACGTCCGACGCCATTGTGTCCTACGGCGAGCGTCTTTCCTCACGCATCGTAACGGCACTCATTAAGGGCGCCGTGCGCATGGATGCCCGCCGCTTTATCAAGACAGCGCGCAAGGGCAACAAGACGCTGGTTGATTTTGACGTGACCAACCGCCTTATCCGTGAGCAGCTGCGCAACCTGCCGCGCGTCACCGTGGTGCCGGGCTTCATCTCGGCCGACGTCGAAACCGGCGTCATCACCAACCTCGGGCGCGGAGGCTCCGACTATACCGCCGCCATCATTGCGGCGGCACTCGATGCCCGTCAGTTGGAAATCTGGACCGACGTCGACGGCTTCATGACTGCCGACCCGCGCATTATTCCTACGGCCTATACCATCAGTCATCTGACGTATGACGAGGCGGTCGAGCTCTGCAACTTCGGCGCGAAGGTCATTTATCCGCTGACCATTTATCCCGTCTGCGTCAAGCGCATCCCCATATACGTAAAGAATACGTTCCATCCCGAACGTCCGGGCAGTATCATCAACGACAGCAAACGTGAGGACGACCGCCTGATTTGCGGCATTTCTTCCATCAATGAAACCAGTATGGTCACCGTGTCGGGCTTTACGATGGTGGGTGTTATCGGAGTCAACCGCCGCATCTTCTCCACCCTGGCCGAACATGGTATCAGCGTGTTCCTCGTGGCGCAGACTTCTTCGGAAACGAGTACCTCCATCTGTATGCCGCCGGCCGACGCCGAGCGGGCCTGCCGGGCGCTGGATGCCGAGTTTGCCAAGGAAATTGAGAACGGCGCCATGAATCCTGCCATCGTCGCCACCGGACTTTCCACCGTGGCCGTGGTAGGCAGCCGCATGAAGCATACGCCCGGCATTATGGGCAAGTTGTTCGGCGTGCTGGGGCGCAACGGTATCAACGTGTGTGCCACTTCGGCCGGTGCGCTCGAAATGAACCTTTCGTTTGTCGTGGAGCAGACTCAGCTGCGCAAGGCGCTCAACGTCATTCACGACAGTTTTTTTCTGAGTGACTACCGGGAGCTCAACCTCTTTGTGTGCGGCGTGGGCACCGTGGGGCGCAGCCTGCTCAAGCAGCTGGCCGCGCAGCGCGAGAGCCTGATGAGCCAGCGCCGGCTGAAGCTGAACCTGGTAGGCGTGGGCAACGGTCATAAGGCAGCCTTCAACCGCGACGGCATCAGCCTTGAACACTATGAGGAAGCCCTGGCCCAGGGCGGCCGCGGCGGAGCCGAGCGCATGCGTCGCGAAATCATCGACATGAATATTTTCAACTCGGTGTTTGTTGACTGTACGGCCAGCAGCGAGGTGGCTGACATTTACGAGGATTTGCTGGCACACAACGTGTCCATCGTAGCCGCCAACAAGATTGCCGCCTCTTCCAGCTACGACCGCTACGCCCGCCTCAAGCAGACGGCGCGCGAAAACGACATCAAATTTCTTTTCGAAACCAACGTGGGCGCCGGTCTGCCCATTATCAATACCATCAATGCCCTCATCAATTCGGGCGACCGCATCCTGCGTATTCAGGCCGTGCTGAGCGGTACGCTCAACTTCGTGTTCAACAGGATTGCGGCCGACGTACCCCTGTCGCGCGCCGTCAAGATGGCGCAGGAGAGCGGCTACAGCGAGCCCGACCCGCGCATTGACCTCTCGGGTAAGGACGTCATCCGCAAACTCGTCATTCTGGCCCGCGAGAGCGGCTACCGCGTAGAGTTTGAGGATGTAGAAAAGCAGCTTTTCATCCCGGCTGAACTTTTCGAGGGTTCACTCGATAATTTCTGGCAGCAGTTGCCGGCGCTCGATGCCCACTTTGAGCAGGAGCGTCAGCGGCTGGAAAGCGAACACAAGCGCTGGCGTTTTGTGGCCGAGTGGGAAAATGGCCACGGCAAGGTTTCGCTGCGCGAAATCGAGGCCGGACATCCCTTCTACAATCTCGAGGGTTCCAACAATATCATCATGCTCACCACTGAGCGATACCATGATTATCCCATGACTATTCAGGGATATGGCGCCGGGGCCGACGTGACGGCGGCGGGCGTGTTTGCCGACATCATGAGCGTGGCTAATATTTAGGAGAGCTTCGTTTCCTGCTTCTTCTCAAAACAATGCCATGTCAGATGCTTACGACCTGGGCCGAGCCGGCGAGGAAGCTGCCGCCCGTTACCTGACTTTCCATGATTATCGGCTGCTCGACCGTAACTGGCGGTTTGAGCACGCCGAAATTGATTTGATTGCCGAAGCTTTTGGCTTGCTGATTATCGTGGAAGTAAAGACCCGTGCTACGGCAGCCTACGGCGACGGACTGGAAAGTGTGGATGCCGACAAGCAGCGGTTGCTGGTCCGTGCGGCCGACGCCTATATCCGGAAACACGGGTTGCATCTTCCCGTGCGTTTCGACGTGATTACCGTTATAGGCCGGCAGGCTCCCTTTCGTATTACTCACTACCGCGACGCTTTCCTGCCGCCTGCACCCGTCGGATATTGACGGAGGAGAGCGCCGGAGCTTTGGAGCTGTTTCTTATGGATATTGAAAAACTTCGAGAATATTGTTTGCAAATTCCGGGTGCCGAGGAATCCTTGCCTTTCGGCCCCGATTCGTTGGTATTCAAGGTGTGGGGCAATATGTTTGCCCTGATACCGCTGGATGGTGCCGACAAAGTTTCAGTGAAATGCAATCCCGATTATGCCCTTGAGTTGCGCGACCGTTACCGGGGCATTGAGCCGGCCTGGCATTTCAACAAAAAGTATTGGAATCAGATATGGTTTGACTGTGACGTGCCCGACGATATGATTTTTTCCCTGATTAATCATTCGGTGGAAGAAGTCGTCAGACGTTGGTCAAAGAAAAAACAACTGGAATATGCTCAATTTAAACTTACCGAGTCGCGAATGGATTCATATTGACTTGGACGAAACTGATTCAACCATGCTTTATTTGCGGCGGCCGGACATGCTGGAGCATCCGGCCCCGTTTGTATTGGTGACAGCCGACTTCCAGACGGCAGGGCGCGGGCAGCGCGGTACGAGCTGGGAGGCCGATGCGGCCGACAACCTGCTTTTCGGCATTGCGCTGCGCCCCGTGTTCCTGAAACCCGACCGCCAGTTCCTGCTTTCGGAGATTACGGCGCTGGCCATTGCTGAGGCGCTCGATACCTATGTGGAAAGCGTCAGTATCAAGTGGCCCAACGACATCTACGTGGGCCACCGCAAGATTTGCGGCATGCTGCTGGAGCACGACCTGCGTGGCGGCGTCATCAGCCGCACCATCATCGGGCCGGGCATCAACGTGAACCAGCGCATCTTTCGCAGTGATGCGCCCAACCCCGTATCGCTCTTCCAGCTGCTGCACCACACGGTGAGCCGCGAGGAGGTGATGGAACGCTTCCTGCAGCGCTTTGCCGACTATTATGCCCGACTGGAGGGCGGCGGGGCAACTGATGAAATCCATCGCACTTATCATGAGCGCCTGTACCGCCGCGACGGCCGGCTTCACCGCTTTCGCGACGCAGGGGGTGAATTTCTGGCGCGGCTGGACGGCGTGGAGCCCGACGGCCACCTGCTCCTGACCGACGAGACCGGCCACGGACGCTGCTATGCCTTTAAGGAAATACAATACGTGTTATGCTCCTGACTCCGCGCGACCATCAGATTTTGAGGCTGGCCGTGCCCAGCATTGTGTCCAACGTCACCGTACCGCTGCTGAGCCTGGTCGACCTGACCATTGCCGGCCACTTCGGTGCGGCGTCGTACATCGGCGCCATTGCCGTGGGCAGCATGATGCTCAACATGATTTATTGGATTTTCGGCTTCCTGCGCATGGGCACCAGCGGCCTGACTTCGCAGGCTTACGGCCGTCAGCGCACGGACGAGATGGGGCAGTCGTTTTTTCGTGCCGTCACCGTGGCCGCCGGCTTTGCCCTGTGTCTGATTGTGTTGCAGCAGCCCATCCTCTTCCTTTCGCACTACCTGATTGACGCCACGCCCGAGGTGTGGCGCATGGCGGCGCTCTACTTCCACATCCTGATTTGGGGCGCGCCTGCCATGTTGGGTTTGTACTGCATCAACGGCTGGCTGGTGGGCATGCAGAACTCGCGCTACACCATGGTGGTGGCGCTGGTGCAGAACCTGCTGAACATCGGGCTGAGCCTGTTTTTCGTGTGCGTCCTGGGCTGGAAGATTGAGGGCTGCGCGGCCGGTACGCTGCTGGCGCAATACGTGGGCCTCGGGCTGGGGCTGTATTTCTGCCGGCATCATTTCAGGCCGTGCCTGCAGCTGAAGTTCTGGCGCAGCAGTTTTGCGCGACCCGACATGCGCCGCTTTTTCGGCGTCAATCGTGACATCTTCCTGCGCACACTGTGCCTCGTGGCCGTCACCACCTGCTTTACGGCCGGCGGAGCAGCCGGCGGCGAGGTGGTGCTGGCCGTCAATGCCCTGCTCATGCAGCTCTTCATGCTCTTTTCGTACGTCATGGACGGTTTTGCCTATACGGGCGAGGCGGTGGGCGGGCGCTATTTCGGTGCGGCCGATGCGCGGTCGTTTCGCGCCGTGGTACGCCGCCTGTTCGGGTGGGGTGTGGTGCTGGCCGTGCTGTTCACGCTGATTTACAGCGTGGGCGGCAGTGCTTTTTTGCGCCTGCTCACCAACGACATGACGGTGGTCGGCGCCGCTGCTACCTACTTCCCGTGGGCCGTGGCCATTCCGCTGGTCAGTTTTTCGGCCTTTCTGCTCGACGGCATCTATGTCGGCACCACCTCCACGCGCCCCATGCTGGTGGCCATGGTTGGTGCCATGATAGGCTTTTTCGTGGTGGAACTGGGGCTGCGGCCGTGGTTTCACAACCATGCCCTCTGGGCCGGTTTTCTGCTCTACCTGGGGCTGCGCGGCGGCATTGAGGCACTGTATTATCGAAAAGTGGCGGGACAGATTGCCCGAACCGAAAATTAAGTGTATTTTTGCTTCATCCTTATAATATGATTGATTATGACAAAATTCAAGAGAATACTGCTGAAGTTAAGTGGTGAGAGCCTGATGGGCCAGCAGGGTTACGGTATCGACGTGAAGCGTCTGAATGAGTATGCTGCCCAAATTAAGGAAGCCCGTGAGATGGGAGTACAGATTGGTATCGTCATTGGCGGCGGCAACATCTTCCGCGGCCTGAGCGGCGCCGGCAAGGGTTTCGACCGCGTCAAGGGCGACCAGATGGGCATGTGCGCCACCGTCATCAATAGTCTGGCCCTGAGCTCGGCTCTGGGAGCCGTAGGCGTAAAGAGCCGTGTGCTGACGGCCATTCGCATGGAGCCGATAGGTGAGTTCTATACCAAGTGGAAGGCCATTGAGGCCATGGAAAGCGGCGAGGTAGTCATCATGAGTGCCGGTACGGGCAATCCGTATTTCACCACCGACACCGGCTCGTCACTGCGCGGCATCGAAATCGAAGCCGACGTGATGCTTAAGGGTACGCGCGTGGACGGCGTCTATACGGCCGACCCCGAAAAGGACCCCACCGCCACCAAGTTTGACGAAATCACGTTTGACGAAATCTACAACCGCGGACTCAAGGTGATGGACCTGACCGCCACCACGATGTGCAAGGAAAACGGCCTGCCCATCTACGTGTTCAACATGGACGTGTACGGCAACCTCAAGCGCGTGCTCGAGGGCGAACCTATCGGTACGCTGGTACACGCATAGGCCGGGCGCGGCAGTGCTGCCGGATTCGGAAAAGAAAACACAAGGCAGTTCGGAAAAATAAGGTCCGACCTGGAACAAGCAAGGAGCCTCCTTGTCAGTTCCAGGTCGGACCTCGTTTTTCGGCCATGGGCTGAGGTAGGGGAAAACGGGCGGCCGGTAACCATCAGGACCGAAGTGTAAGTTTTCCATCGCCATCCATTCATGAAAAAATATTATTTTTAAAAAAATATCTCCCCTAAAATATGATTATCTGTTAAAATATACTATATTTGCAACATCCGGAGAGAAACCCGGATGGCAAGAATGCATTTTTCAAGTGTCCTGATCTGTAAAAATCGCTAAAATTTGAAATGAGGGACTGAAGTAATCAATGCTCATTCCGTGTCGTATGTGTATGGCATGTCGTTGGTATGTTTGAGGCATAAGTAGCAGGCGAAGAATATGGTTTCTTCGATATTTGTCTTGTTTCGGGTGTTTGGCGATACCTTCAGATTGGTGGACATGAGACAAGTCTCATTGCTTTTTTGCATATAATATTATGAATAACAATCATGGGTGTGGCCGTATTCGGGGACTTGCCGGCTGCAAGCCGTAAAGCAAATGTTTATGAATTTGATAGAGCGATGCAACGAAAACGGTTTCCGAAAACTCTATTTGGGAAGTCTTGGGGCTATTTTATTTGTCTTTGGTTTCCTGTGCATGCTTTCTTCCTGTTCGGAAGACGACGGGACCGGCGATGGCGGCAGAACGCCTCTTCTCACTGTAAGTTTGGTGGACATAGGACGGAAGTCGGCTGTAATTGAAGGGATTATAGCGGAAAATCAGAGGTTGGAAATGAGTGAGTGCGGTATATATTGGAGCGCGGATAATCCTCAGCCTACCGCAGCCGATAATAAAGTGGTAGTCGATCCGGATTCTTTGGGGGCTTTCCGCTTGGAGTTGGACAACCTGAAAGGCGGAACCACATACTACGTAAAAGGTTTTGTTTCCATGCCTGATGGTGTTTTGGAATCGGATGTACAGACGTTCTGCACACTGACGGGTGCGCCCGAGTTGGATGTATTCATTTCCATAACGGATGAATTTCAGGTTACCATTACCGATTTGGGAGGAGGCGAAATCCTGGAAGTGGGCTATTGTTATGTTCCAGATGACGGTTCAGTCGATTCAAATTTCTTACCGGATGTGACTAACAGCGTGCGCGTGATTGGCGATCCTTTCTTTCTATCGTCTACAAGATTCAATATGCGTTACTCGGTACCGGCTGATTGTACGTGGTGCATTGGGCGCGTGTATGTCATTACCGAGCATGGGATAGGGTACAGCTCGGTGTTGAATTATCGGTCCCACATCAGATAACCAACGGGTCTATGTCATTTATGTATCCGGAAAGGGCGAGGTTCAGTTTCCGGTAAATGCAAATAAAAACCTTTAAAATCAATTATAAGTATGAAGAGCATGATAAAATGGATTTATTGTCTTTTGGTCATGACGCTGGTGGCGTGTGGCCAGTCAAAGACTGAGAACGGAAAGTCCGGAGCCAAAGACTCCGTACAAGTGGAAACAGTAGTGGAAAAAGAGGAAAGTTCCCTGTCCGACAATCCGCAGGAACTGGCAGACTTTGCCGTAGAGTGTTTCAGAACGAATAAACGCGAAGACCTTTTGCCTTATTCTACGGAACGTTGCAAGGCACGTTTGACCGAGGATATGGCCCTCGAGGAGCAGCTGAAGAATGACCGTGGCCTCCGCCGTATGCGCGAGCAACTGCAGGAAACTACCTATACTTGTGTGGAATCGAGTGAATTGGGCAGCAATGGCAAGTTATTGCGTTATGAAAGCAATCCTTCTAAATACGACATGAAGGTAGTTCTTGAGATGAAAGACGGCAAATGGTACATTGACCAGGTAGGACCGGAACGTTGAACACGTAAGCAAAATGACTATGAAGCATATTATTATATTTTTTGTGACAGCTGTTTTGATGGCCTTTGCGCCGCAAAATGCGAACGGACAGTTCCTGAAAAAGTTAGGAAAAGTGTTGGGAACAGTGGACAAGGCTTTGGGTATGGATGCAGGCCAGACTCAATCGGCTGATGCCGGGAAAGTAGAAGGGGGCGTGAAAGTGTCCAATAAACTGACCGGATTTTCGGTGGAATATAAAGGCGTCGTATGGCAAAAAGATTTCTGCGGTGTGGAATTTGTCTTAACAAACAAGGGCGACAAGGCTGAAAGAGTTTACTATTTCGACAGACTGAAGGCCTATGGAGCGGATGGAAAGGAATATGCCTGTCGAAGCATAGTGGGCAAAGCCGTGACTTCATTGGGAAACGGTGACTTTGATTTTGAGCCGGGAATACCGGTGAAATGCGTTTTTGCAGTTTTCGACGTTCCGAAAAATGGGACGGAGATGGGGCTTTGTCAGCTGCGGGTACAGACACACAGTCCGCAGCAAGGCTATCAGGACCGCTTCATTGAGTTCCGCGGCGTGGTGCTTCCGCCGCGTCCTGTAGAGGCCGCAGGCCAGCCATTCAAAGGCGTGTGGACCGTAAAAGGAAATGGAATGGAGGGTAAACTCACTTTGGATTTTTATGGTAAGTCCATAGAAGGCATGGATGCTGAAGGCAATAGTATAAAGTGTTATGGACTGATTTATGTAGGTTATGGGAGCGGTGCGAGTGTTCAGGTGGACGAATGCTCTATCATCAGCCGGCAGATAAATGGCAACAAAGCAACTGTCCGGTATATTGGCGGTCGCGACGGCAATACTTACGAGTCAGTGCTGACTT
>FR903553.1 GCA_000438115.1 Prevotella sp. CAG:617
TGAGTACCTTTGCAACCGCAAACGAGAAACATCGGTTGCAGAAAATAACATATTGGTGCCATAGCTCAGTTGGTAGAGCAAAGGACTGAAAATCCTTGTGTCCCCGGTTCGATTCCTGGTGGCACCACTTTTACAAAACGAAAAATCATGAAAACCGCTGAAATACAGTTATTTCAGCGGTTTTTTCTTTATGTACTATCCGCAAAAATATGCAATCTGGTGCAATAAAAAATTGCTGATTCGGTGGCTTTTTTTGAGTCCCATAAAAAAACCACCGATATGTACCATACTTCACTTATTCTCAACGATTTGCGTGAATCATTTTCAGGGATGAAATTCTACATTTGCATACCCTACTGAATGACGGATGAAATACGACGTTCGCTACAGGCTTTCTTATCCGATGATAATGATTGTACCTACAGGCAGATAATAGTAAGAGAAACAAAAATCGGTGGTTTTTTAGAGCCGGCAATAATAAAAGCCACCGAATTTAACATTTCTATCCAGCCATCCGCTCCATTCAGGATTGACGAAATAACCGAATGTGCAACTTCAAAAAGAAAATGATCATGAAACAAGGAACAATGAACATTCTATTTTTCGTTCTGAAAACAAAACTGCTGAAAAATGGCGAGGCTCCAATCCTAATGAGGATTACCATCAACGGGCAATATGAAGAAATAAGAATACAGAGAAGCGTTCCATTAAAGAACTGGAATCCGGCCAAGGGATGCAGCAAAGGAAAAGACAGGGCTTCCATCGAATTGAACAACTATATCTCTGCCCTCACTACACGCGCATACGAAAAGCACAAGGAACTGACCTTTGAATCGGCACTGATAACTCCAAAGACGATATTAAAGCGTGTGTTCGGAAAGGATGAGACTGTCCGGACATTACTTGGAACAGTCAAAGAAGAAATTTCTTCTATGGAGAAAGTTGTTGACATAGACTATTCTCCCGTCACCATCAACCGTTATAAGAATGTGCTCAGAAAACTTGAAACGTTTGTGCCACGTTTTTATGAGAAGGATGATATTACATTCCATGAACTTTCCCCTGATTTCATCAAGGCTTTTGATGTTTTCCTGAAGACAGAAGCCGGACTGTGCCGCAACACAATAGTCCGCTACATGAAATGCCTGAAGAAAATCACCAATATGGCAATAGCCAAAGAATGGATGCGGAAAGACCCGTTTTACGGATATAAGATGGAACAGGACGAGACAGATCCGGTATTCCTGACAAATAACGAGCTTCAGGCTATAATGAACAGGAATTTCGATATTCCGAGGCTGGAGCTTGTCAAGGACATCTTTTTGTTTGCGTGCTTCACCGGTCTGGCGTTCGCTGATGTATCCACATTAAGACCGGAACATCTGGAGCAGGACAATAACGGTGACTGGTGGATAAGAAAAGGACGTGTAAAGCTGGAGAGAAGAAGAAAGTCAAGTTCCATAGCAAATGTTCCACTTCTTCCTGTTCCATTGGCAATACTTAAGAAATACGAATCACATCCGATATGTCTTAAACAAGGGACTTGCCTTCCTGTTGTCTGCAATCAGAAGGCAAACAGCTACCTGAAGGAGATTGCGGACTTCTGCGGCATCAAAAAGAATCTGACCACACATGCAGCCCGACATACGTTTGCTACGACCGTCACGCTGGCCAACAACGTTCCATTACAGGAGGTCTCTGCCATGCTCGGACATGCTTCCACAAGAATGACACAACATTATGCAAGAGTCATGGACAGGAACCTGAAGGACAACATGAATATAGTAAGGAGCAAGATGGGATTATAAATAATACTCCTTATTATATATACCATTATTTCATTTCTTACAGCAAATATCGCCCTTTGCCACTGACTGTGCAAGGCGGCCCTGTCGGGCTGGTTGGCTGGAAAAAAATCATCCTCGCTTCGCTCCGGTATTTTTTTCCGCCAAGCCTTGCACCGGTCAT
>FR903554.1 GCA_000438115.1 Prevotella sp. CAG:617
GGTCCCCGCGGCGGCCGCCGGTAAAGCCTTTCAGTGGCATGAAAAATTCAGTAAAGGCATGAATGTCAGACCTTATTAAAAGTGAAAGTTATGAACAGAAAATATTTGTTGCTGGCTGCTTTGGCTTCGGCCATGACGGTGTCGGCACAGGATGTATATGAAATAGAAAACCTGACCACGTCCGACCTCAACGGTACGGCCCGCTTTGTGGGTATGGGCGGTGCCATGAGTGCGCTTGGCGCCGACCTTTCCACCATGTCGAGCAACCCCGCCGGAATGGCGCTTTACCGCCGCAGCGACGTGGCCGTAACGGGGGGCTTCCGCAAGAACATGGATCAGGGCGACGTGCTTGGCCACAGCCCCACCAAAGGTTCGTTTGACCAGATAGGCTTTGTATATTCCGCCAATCTGCACGACAATGATCTGCGCTTCTTTAATTTCGGTTTTTCCTACCACCGGATGAAGAACAACAATACCCTCTATACTGCCTCAGGCAATTTGGGCGGCCTGTCGCAATCGTTGGAGATGCTCGATTTGAGCTACGACTACGTAAACGGCGGCTATCTGGACCTGGGCAATGCTGACGACCGCTGGCTGACTTCGCCCCTGCCCGGTTTGGGATACGACGTGGGCATGCTGCTCCCCATCACCGATGCCGAAGGTAAAGTGACCGGCTATCTGCCCGTTGAGGGCAACCGCTATCGCTATCAGCGCGCGCAGTGGGGCGGCATCAACCAGTATGACTTCAACCTTTCGGCCAACATCCGCGACCGCTTCTATATCGGAGCTACGGTGGGGTTGTACGACGTCAATCTGAAAACCTCGTTTGATTATGAGGAGACGTTTGACAACCAGCAGGGCAACTATCTTGAGCAGGTTGACAAGGTGATTGACGGAACGGGAGTTGACTTTAAGGCAGGTATCATTTATCGGCCCATCCTGAATTCGTCGTTCCGTATAGGTCTGTCGTTCTCTACCCCCATCTTCTACAATCTCTCTTCGTATGCTTCGGTTTACATGAAGAGCAACATCAACGAAGCCCTGGAGAATCCGCGCCTGTATGACCAGGGCGATGCCATATCGTATAACGTCAATACACCCTGGAAGGTCAACGTCAGTCTGGGCGGAACGGTATCCAAATATCTGGCCATCGGTGCAGAGTATGAGTACGCCAACTACGGAAGTTCAAAGGTAAAGTATGATGATTACTATGACTATTGGAGTGACAACTCCAAGGATTACGCACTGGAGGCCGAGACCAAGCGCTGCCTGAACAAGGTGCATACCCTGCGTATCGGCGCCGAGGCGCAGTTGCCCTATAATATTCAGTTGCGCGTGGGTTACAACCACGTAACGGCGCCGATGAAGGACGACGCTTCGCTCGATCTTTGCATCAACAGCAGTTCGATGGTATATGCCGTCAATACGGACTATCTGAACCTCGGGGCCATCAACCGTTATACCGTGGGCCTTGGTTTCCGTGGCAAACATCTTTATTTTGATGCTGCCTATCAGTATCAGCAGCAGGACGGCGAGTTTGCGCCGTTCTACGTGCCCGATGCATCCGGACAGAATCAGATGGCCGCACAGAAAATTTCCCTCAATCGGCAGTCGGCCAACTTTACGTTGGGATATAAGTTCTGATTCCGTATCCTATTGTTTATCTTGTTTTTTTATATGGTGGCGCAGTTCTTCTGCGTC
The DNA here is from genome assembly GCA_000438115.1 of Prevotella sp. CAG:617. Lineage (GTDB taxonomy): Bacteria > Bacteroidota > Bacteroidia > Bacteroidales > Bacteroidaceae > Alloprevotella. Next base: position 1,702 of record FR903554.1, read on the forward strand.
ACCTTTTTTGTGCCGTTTTGTAGCCGGAGGGAGTGTACGGATGGAGCAGGAACGGCCGGGGGATTTCCGCACCGCAGCTTGTATGTGCTTCCATACAGGGTGATGTCTGCCGGTCGGTTTGTTTACGTGCTGGCATACACAAGAAAAGCCCGGCTCGGGACTCACGTCTCAAAGCCGGGCACAGCATGAAATCTACTTACCTTATCCTCGTTGTTATGTCTGTTGTGTTTTGTGAGCTTATGCCTTAGCTACGGTGTCGTTTACTACGGTATCGTTCAGGGCAAAAGCGGGAGTTGCCTTTTCTGCGGTGTCAGTTACAACGGTGTCATTCAGGTTGAATGAAGTCTTTTCCGTTGAGTCGTTCACGATTGTATCGTTAACACTTACGTTGCTGGAAGCAGCGTTTGACTGCATGAACGCACCACTCATTGAAACGAAACCCAGAGCCAAAACGGCCAATGTTGCATACTTTTTCATAATCATTACTCTTTTATGGTTTATAATTTTGTTTTGTTCTTTCTGCCTTATATAGCACAAGATGCGTGCCAAAATGAAAGAAAAATTATAAATCGTTGATTATGAGAAAAATAATTTTTTTGGCACGGTGCGTAGGGGTGTGGAAAGTGTGGAATTTATGGGGAAACAGTGTGGAATTATTCCCCAAAAAAGTGGGGAATGACCTGTGGGGAAGTTCCTTTTGGCACGCTTTTGGCACGGCTTTGGCACACTAAAAAAGCTGCCTCCTGGCGGGTGAGGCAGCTTTGGGGATGAGTTTTTCCGTGTTGGCTCTGGCTCTTTTCCGTAAAGGGGAGGGAGGCTGGGTTAGTCCAGCTTGACCAGCTCGTATTGCTGGCTTCCCATGCCCAACGCTTCGGCGTGGTCCAGCGTGTGCATGCCGTGGCGCGAATCGATGCGCTCAATCAAGTGGATTTTTCCGTGGTCTTCGGACGAGCGCACGAGGTCGGTGCAGGCCCTGTCCAGCGCCACCGGGTCGAGCGAGGCCAGGATGCCGATGTCTCCCATTTTCGGGTCTTCCGGCGAGGCGTCGCAGTCGCAGTCTACCGAAAGGTTGTTGGCCACGCTGATGTACAGGATGTTCTTGCCGCAATGGTCGGCCACGGCCTTGGCCGCTTCGGCCATTGACTCCAGAAAATCGTCCTGCTTGGGATTTCCCCAGCTTGTGGTGCTGGTTCCGGCCGAGTGAATCAGGCGTTTGCCATTGGATGAGGCAATGCCGATGGACATGTTTTTGATGGCGCCACCGAAGCCGCCCATGGCATGGCCTTTGAAGTGGGACAGGACGATGACGAAGTCGTAGTTCAGGAAATCCTTGCCCACAATGTCGCGGGTTAGGTGTTTGCCTCCGGTGACGGGAAGTTCCGTTTCGCCTTCCGCATCCATGATGTCCACCTTGGCAATGGCGGTAAATCCGTGGTCGGCGGCTGCCTTGAGGTGGCTTTCGGTATTGGCGCGGCCGCCGCCGTATGCGGTGTTACACTCCACGATGGTGCCGTTTACCTTTTGTACCAGATTCTTGATGAGGGCCGGCTGCAGGAAGTTGTGACCTCCGGGCTCGCCGGTCGAAAGTTTGACGGCCACCCGTCCCTTGGCTTCGCGGCCCAGCGCTTCATAGATTTTGATCAGATTGTCCGAGGATATCTCTTTGTACATGTACACCTTCGGAAGTTCTTTCCCGTTTGAAGGGGATTCCTTACTGTTCTGTGCCTGGGCACAGCCGGATGTGGCAACTAATGCGGCCAGCATCCATGTCAAAAAACTGCTTTTCATAACTTGTAACAGATAAATAATTTCAAAAATTGATATTCAGACCGGCCATCACCGTAGCCCGCGGCATGGGGTAGCCGGCATTGATTTCATATTTCTGGGCCAGCAGGTTCTCGCCGCGTGCCCATATGTTCAGCCATTTCAGGACGCGGAAAGAGGCCCGAAGGTTCCAGAGCACGAAATTTTCCTGCGACTCGTCTTCTCCTACCGCCGTGTACAGTCCGTTGATGTATTGCACGCCGGTGGATACATTCCAGCGGCCGTGGGAGAAGTTGGCCCCGGCGTAGAGCTTGTGCTCGGGGGCGGCGATAACGGGATAGGTCATGTGCAGGAAGCTGTAGTTGGCGTCTACTGACCAGTGGCGGTCAATACGGTAGGCCGCCTGCACCTCTACACCGGAGTTTTCAATTTTTCCCGAGTTCTGGTTCAGCATGCCGCTGCCGTGAGGGTTGGGCAGGGTCACGATGAGATTCTTTCCGTCAATGTAGAACAGGTTGACGCCGTACGTCAGTCGGCCTTCCATCAGCCGCTGCGAAAAGGCCAGCTCATAGTTCCACATGGATTCGGGCTTCAGGTCGGGGTTCTGAGGCGGAAACATGTACATTTCGCGCAATATCGGGTAGCGGAAGCCTTTGGAGGCTGAGGCCTTCAGCTCCATGGCGGCCGGAAGATGGAAAGCCAGTCCGGCTTGCGGCACCCATTCCGTACCTACACGCGAATGATGGTCGGCCCGGAGACCGGCATTGAAGGTCAGCCATGAGCCGATGTCCTGACGGAATTCCGCGTATCCGGCCAGCTCGTCCTCCTGCTTGTCCACCAGGTCGGAGGTCGTGCCCGCGCGTTCTCCGCTTACGTATTCATTCCACGCGTGTCCGCCGTACCGGAACCAGTCGAATCCCACGGTGATGCGGTTCCCCTTGAAGAGCCGCGCACTTTGGTAGGCTGACACGCCCATCATGTCGTCGTACGACAGGAAGCGGTCGTCCTGCGGCCCTTCACCGGCCGAGGGCGTATAGCCGTCGTTTATCCAGTGACTGCCCCAGTTGTAGAAAAAGCAGACCGCGCCCGACGTCCTTTCGTAGCGGTTTTCTACGGTCAGCGAGGTCATGCCTCGCGTGATACGCTGGTCGCCGTCCAGCAGTGGGGCATCAATCGGACCGGGATACGAAGCGTTGAAGTGCGTGACGTTCACGTCGCCGCGCAGGTTCCAGTGGTCGGTCACCTCATATTCCAGTTGGGCATATCCGCCGTATTGCTCAAATCCCATGTCGGGCCGGTGCCCGTCCGTATGGTTGTAGGAGCCTGAAATCACGCTGGAAAAGCGTCCCTTCCGGATGCGGTTGGTCAGTTCCGTCTCGAGTGTATTGTATGAGCCGTAGCCGGCGCGAAGATTCGTGTTCACCCCGTCGTGCGGCATCTTGCGCGTCACGATATTGATGACTCCGCCCATGGCATTTGAGCCGTAAAGCACCGAGGCCGGCCCTCGCAGCACCTCAACCCGCTCGGCCAGGAAGGATTGGCAGGCATCGGATATGGGGTGGCCGAAGATTCCTGCGTATTGCGGATGTCCGTCAATCATCACCATCAGCCGGGCCGTTCCGCCGCTCAGTCCGCGCAGGGAAATGTTTCCTGCCGCACCTCCCGATACGCCATATCCCATCACGCCACGTGAGGTAACGAACAGGCCGGGAATCTGCTCCGTCAGTACAGGCAGCAGCGACGGCTGCAGGGACTGCTCTATTTGGTTGCGGTTGACGACCGACACGGTTTGGGAAAGGTGGCGTACATCCGTTTCGTTTCGCGTGCCGGTAACGACCACCTTGCCAATTTCATACACTTTGTCGGTGGCAAGCGTGTCCGGCGCCTGAGCCATACCCGTCTGAGCGGTAATGGTGGCCCATAAAAGCAATAGGGCTTTCCTGTTTGTGTTCATCTTCAATTAGTCTGACAGACAATAATCAATATCTTCTTCACTAAAGCCCTTTTGTCTCATCTTCTCTGCAATGGATGCCATTTTATCATGGTATTTTTGAGGCGTGGATTCATTTTCCATGAATAATTTATCAGAGAGGGTTTCGATAGCATTTATGAGTCTGTTGCGTCCTTCTTCGGTTTTTATGTCGATACCACAAAATGTAGAACACCTCTTGTGTAGGCTCAGATAATATATGCCGGCTATAAGAAGCGCAGAAACAGCCACGAAATCAACATCGGCATCTTTAAACAGATTTTCATATGTTGTGACCAACGGCAAGGTCTGTATTTCACGGTTCATGGCAGAGCGTTTGGTAAGGTTGTTGGCGTCGTTGACTTCCCAACGGAGCAATTCCAACATGATAGAATCTTCTTTAAGGCTGTCGGTTAGGTTCTTGAAGATTTCTACGTATCCCTCTTGAGTGGAGGCTTTATCCTGCGACATCTTTAGCATGTCATTTAGCCAGTAATCGTATTCTCTGACAAAACTGTCATAAAATTCTTCCAGGTTTCTATATCTTGTATAGAATGTTATCGGTTCAATCTTTGCATGCTTGATGATGTCGAGTACCGTCATTTCGGAGAAACCTTTTTTCAGAATGATGGTTTCTGCCGCTTGCTTGATGCTCTTTTCTATATCGGCTTTGGTTCGACGGTATCTTTTGGGCTTAGTCTCTTCCATATTTAAAAGGTATTATTTTATCCAAGGAGTTTACAGGATAACCCGATGGCTATTTTTTTTCATGTAAAGCTTACTCTGAGGCATGCTTTTTCCGTATAAACGGAAGGATACATGGCTTCGCTTACAAAGATGCTTCTTTTTTGTAATTTTTTTGATGTTTTGTATGCTTTTTATCCCTTATCGCAACAGGTAAATGGGAAATCCTGCAGTTCTTATATTTATTATATACATGATAATATGTAATCTGTAATATCTGACAAATATACTATTTTTATATAGGTAATATAGTGTCGGTTGTCGGAAGAAATATTAGATATGTTTTCTTGTTTTATACATAATTATATGTATATTTGTATATGTTTTCTAACAACCATTTCATTTTTACTTTTTTGTAAGTGTAAAAACAAACAGTCTTATGCATATACGTCAAGTCATATTTCTAATCATGTTTAGCCTGTCGGTCATGGCTCCTGCCCAGAATACATATCTGCGTGTGACGGTAAGGCCTGTTGACGCAGTTACGAATTATATGATTACACAAGCGCGAGTGTCTCTCCTCTCTCTCACTGATAGTGCTGAGGTTGATACGTTCAAGCGGTTCAAAATTATAGGCGATGTGATAGAACATTATGAATATGTCTATGACAACAGTCATGCAACACTGCCGTTTAAGTGTATCGTCCGTATAGAAAACAAAGGATACGAGACAGCCTATTATAACCTGAATATATCGCCCTCAGAAGCAGAGCACGGTGAAGTGATACGTGACATAGGACCGGTACAATTGCATAGGGCATACCATCGGAATTTAAATGAAGTGGTCGTGAAAGCCTCGAAAATCATGATGGTCATGAAGGGAGATACACTTGTCTATGATGCTACGGCCTTTCAGTTGGCCGAGGGCTCCATGCTGGATGAACTTATTAAGCAACTTCCCGGAGTGCGTCTGGAATCGGGTGGGCGCATCACGGTAAACGGACATTTTGTCAGCAGTTTGCTGGTTGATGGAAAGGATTTCTTCAGCGGTGATCCTCAGGTTGCCCTGCAAAACCTTCCGGCCTATATGGTCAGCAAGGTAAAGACTTACCAAAAGATTCCCGATGATGCCTATTTGACGCGTTCGCCTGACGAAAAGAAGCCTCGTATTGACGACCCTTGGGTAATGGACATTGCCCTGAAGCCGCAGTATGCGCATGGCTATATTGCCAATGCCGAGGTGGCCCACTCGGTTTATCAGTCGAAGCCCATTCTGGCCCGTCTGTTTGGAATGTGTTTTTCCAACAAATCACGAATAGCCCTCTATGCTACTGGAAATAATATCAATATGAGCGGTAGTCCGCAGACTGATTCCGGCAATTGGAATGAAAATATGAAGAAGGAGGGACTGACCCGAACGGCTGAATCAGGAGCCTTTTACTACGTTGAAAATCACAACCGGAAGATACGCTATCATTCAACACTCAAGGCTGGGATGGATGATTTGGATTTGGAACAATTTTCATCAGCTACCTCGTTTCTTCCGGGAACAGATTTTGTCTATACTGCTGCCAGCAAGCAGCAACAGGATAAGACCGTTTATGTGAATTGGAATCATGGCTTTATTTTCATTTTTCCTAAAACATATTTACGTTTTTCTCCGAACTTTTTTTATTCATACCGACGACAGGACGGACGATACCTTTCTGCCGAAGGAAAAAGATTGTTGGGGCGTGAAGGACTGGATTCCGTTATCATCGCAGGCAGCTGCGGTGAGGATTTTCTCAATTTGCTTACCACCCAGGACCTTGGACGTACGCGTAAGTGGGGTACCAGCGGAAACATGAGTACACAGCTGAGCCTAAAAAAATGGCATATGAATACCCTCCGCTTTTCAGCGTATTACGAATACAAACATGAGCGGGGATACGACATGCAGCACTACAACCTGCTTACCGCTGACGGAGCACCCGACAAACGCAACCGTTACGACAGCCGGCCGGGGAGCAGTTATGTTTACCGTATTCTTGCAGAATATCCCATTATACATGTTTCGAGGATGCGTAAAACCAATATATTGTATTTTACTTGCAGCTACACACAGCAATTCAACTCTTCGGAACGTATGCTTTACCGACTGGATCAGCTGGGGGATGAATGGATGCCTGATCAAGCTGCCATAGGAATGCTTCCTTCCGCGGCAAATTTATATGAGCATTGTATGGATTCGCTCAACAGCTACCACCGTAATATCTTTTATCGGTGCCATTTAACAGAACTGCGTTGGCATTACCAGACGGAAAAATTGGAAATTTCGGCTCGTCTCCCGCTCAACATCACTTATGAGCGTCTGACAGAATGGCGGCCTAAGGGCGAACAGTCACATCTTCGCCGGGAGATATTTACGTGGCCGCAATTAACCTTCAGGATGAAGGGCGTGGAGTTGTTCTTCGATATGCAACATAGGTCACCTTCGCAAACTTTGATGCTCGACGTACGTGACGACAGCAATCCATTGGCCGTCTATCTCGGCAATCCTTCATTGAAATCTTCCTATGAATACTGTCTTGCGGCAAAGTGGGCAGGATTCAAGCAGGAAGAAATGCGTCAATGGAGTTTGGACCTTTCTATTTTTACCGTTGATAATGCCATCGGTCAGTTGCGTCAGTTTAATCCGCTGACCGGAGGTTATACCTATACCCCCTGGAATATTGACGGAAACGGAGAATTGAAGGCTTCGGGAAGTTTCAGCCAATCCGTGGGGAAAGAACGGCATTGGTTCCTCAATGTGGGGACTATTGTAAAGCTGAATCGCAGTGTGGATTTTTCCAATACGAGTGAAACGGTTGATTTCCAAAAAAGCATTGTACATAATCTGCACGTATCTCCGTCTTTGGGCATAGACTACCGTTATTCAAAGTGGTACGCCGCATTCAAGGCATCAGCCGATTGGGAACGCCTTACTTCCGAGCAGGAAGGATTTGAGACGCTCAGTCAGGTCGATTTGCTTTACACCCTCAGTCTGAATGCTCCGTTGCCGTTTGACGTGAACTTGAATACCGATTTTAATCTGTTTATGCGCCGAGGTTATGGTGATCAGACAATGAATACAAACGAATGGGTTTGGAATATCAGCTTGAATCGCTATATAGACAAGCGAAAAACATGGCTGATGAAACTGTCCGTTCACGATTTGCTGGGCCAACTGAGTGCCGTACGCAGAACGCTTAATGCCCAAGGTCGTGTAGAGGTAGTCAGCAATACGATTACGCGAAACGTCATGCTACACCTGATCTGGAAATTTAATAGAAAGCCATCAAAATCATAGGTCCAAAAATGTAGATGTGCTTATGATACGAAGTAAAGCCTTTGTCCTGTTTCTTTTACTGCTAAGCGGAAGTTTACCACTGTGTGGTCAACCGATAAAGGTAAGTGGGCGCGTGTTTAACGGATTGTTACAAGAATCACTTGTCGGAGCTGTTGTCAGATTGATTCGTCCCGACAATGCTTCGGTGGTTGCTACGGATACCACACGCTACGAGTTTCGGGAAATAGAAATAGACGGTAATACGTCAGGCTATACCGACAAACACAGTGGTGCGCTTTTTTCAGTAATTACCAGTGTACGCGATTCGCTTTGGCTGACGGTGGAAGCCGGAGGTTTTGAGACATACAGAAGGAAATTGTTTCTTCGTTTGCCGCAGGGAAAGGACAAGCTGGATGTGGGCGATATTTATCTTATGCCCAAAGCCAAGGATAAGCAGTTGAGGGAAGTTGTGGTGGAAGCCACTCGAATCAAAATGTTCTACAAAGGGGATACGCTCGTGTACAATGCTGATGCCTTCAATGTGATGCAGACAGAATCGCTGCGCAAGCTTGTGGAACAGCTGCCGGGCGCGGAACTGGAAAACGGCCGGATAACGGTGAACGGAAAACCGGTAGAGGAACTGCTCATCAGTGGAAAAAACTTTTTTGGCGGGAACATACAGGCCGCGCTCGATAATCTCCCGGCTTACATCGTCGACAAGATAAAGGTGTATGACAAAGACGGTGAACTGACGGAACTGACAGGAAAGGACATGCATGACCAGCGTTATGTAATGGATGTGCACATCAAGCGTGAATACCTGGGTTCATGGTTCGGTCGCATGACTGCCGATGGCGGTACGGAAAAATTGTATGGACTTGGTGGGTTGTTGGGGCGCATGGACAGTCGGCAAATGTTTTCGCTTTCCTTTGATGTCAATAATTATAATCAGGAGAGGCAAATCATGGATATTGCCACTACGGCTGACGTAATGCCAGAGGGACGCTTCCGCACAAAAGGGGTTGGTGTGGATTACTACATCGAACCGAACCAGAAGTGGCGCTTCGTTACCAATGCTACGGTGCGTCGTTCGGACGACAGAAAGAATGTATGGACCAATACCGAAACATTCCTTACGCCTGTTAACCAGATGACGCGTGCCGAGCAGCAGGAGCGTCACAAATACTTCAAGACCAATGCTTATGCTTCTTTGCGTTATCGTCGGATGAAGCATTCGCAGTATGAGTTGAGTTATATTTTTGATTATAAGAAGACGTCCACGAACAGCGAGAATCTGAGCCTGTCGTATTTTCTTCCCGGGCGAACGGTATGGGAAAACTGGCCGCTCGACAGTATCCGTTGCTATGAAGAAATGCTGGGTGAAGAGAGCGTCTTGCTTTACAGCCTGCTCAATCCGACCAAAGAACACGTCCGCGAAGTGATACATCGCCCGACGTTGTCGTCAGTGTTTACGTTAGGGGAGAACGTGCTGAACTTCAATACGGAAGTGAAGCATAGTGTCGTGACCGACGATTTGTTTAATAACTATCGGTTGACCTATTATAAAGAGGCGGATAAAGACTGGCGCCGCCAATATGCCACGAGCCGCGACTACCGGATTGACGTGAAGCCTCGGTTGGAGTTTATTCATAAATATGAAAAAGTGAAGCGTTATGACGGTGTGCTTAAGCCTTACGCATTGTATGTTTACCGTTACGGTACGGCCAACCACCCGCAGTATCGCCTGGAACGTATGTCCGAATGGTCCGAACGGACAGAATGGGGTGTTGAGAGCCTGGGACTGCTTCCTGATGGCGACTGGCAGGCCTTGTGTCTGGATATGCAGAACAGCTATTACTCACGACAGAAGGAGAATTTGGGGGAAATGGGGCTGAACTGGTCGCATAAGATGCAATTGCCCGATTATACCAGCCTTCAGATAGAGGCCAGTGAGGCTTTCTATTATGAACGCCGCGTGCTGGACTATCAGCGCGATGCTCACGACTATCATGTCATGCGTGAGGGTATTTTTGTCCGGCATCAGGCCTCAGTTCGCTGGAAACGGGAGAATAGGGAAGGCCGGAAATGGCTGCCGGAAATGGTGGCACGTTATAGCGGTACACCCCTTATGCCGGCTTTGACACAATACTTGCCCATTTCTGACGATTCAGATCCGCTTAATCTTTTCAGCGGAAATCCGGATTTGAACAACCAGTATAAGCATGAAATTACGAATTCGTTTCATGTGCAGCATGTTCAAAAGGGATATGCTTTCAATGCCGAAGTAGCCTATCAGCGTATGCAAAACGACATTGTTACCCGTTCGGAATTTGATGCCCAAACGGGTGTGCGTACCTATCAGCCCGTCAATACCTCTCGCACACACGGCGTGAAGGGACGGACCACGTTTTCCATGCCCCTTGACAAAAAGAAGCGTTTCTTCCTTTCCACCTCCTTTGAGGCCAACTATTATCAGTGTCAGAATCTGGCGTTCATTTCAAACGAAGCCAATGCTGCGGGGATGCTTCGTAGCGTGACTTATAAGCCACAGATGTCTGTGCGGGCCAGTATAGGAAAGAATTTTCAGGGTAATGCTTCCTGGTACACGGCCTTTCGCTGCCTGCGTCAGCCGGGTGTGGAAAACCAATACCGGCAGACCAATATTTCTGTTTCTGCCAATTATAAGCTGCCCTGGGATTTGTGGCTGGCCTCCAGAGTTTTGAGCTATATTTATGCCGGCAACAGCATGAGCCAGTTGAATAAACCGCTCACACTTTGGGAGGTCTCGTTGAGCAAGGAAGTCAAGGGCTTCAATCTTACGCTGAGGGTGCATGACATCCTGGCGCGTCAGCACAATTTTATCAGTACAATGGATGCCTTTCAGCGTGTGGAACGGACGAGCGATGTGCTCCCCCGGTACGTCATGCTTTCACTTACCTACAACTTTAAATTGACTGAAAAGAGGAAATAGGTTTATGTGGGAATCTTCTTGGAGCGGCGACATGTTGCGTCGGCTTGCCGTCATCTCCCCATTTAAATCAAGGCTTCCTGAGTCTGTAAAGAAAGGAAGAACGGCCTGGCGTTTACAGGCCGTACAGCTTCAGCTTGTTGTAGAGCGTCTTGCGGTCCACACCCAGCAGTTGGGCCGCCTTGCTTTTGTTGCCGCCGGTGGCCTCCAGGGCTTGCAGGATGCGCTGCTTCTCGGAGTCCTCGTTGTGCAGCTGCAGGCCGGTGGTGGCTGCTGGTGTCTGGAGTGACGGGCCCAGGTCGGCCAGACGGATAATGTCGTCTTGCGCCAGCAGGGTTGCCCGGCGCACCAGGTTTTTCATTTCGCGCAGATTGCCCGGCCAGTTGTAGTTCATCATGGCTTCTACGGCTTTCGGCTCAAAACCCATGATGTGGCGCTCCAGTTCCTCGTTGGCCTGTTGCAGGAAAAAGTCTGCAAACAGCAGGATGTCGCGGCCGCGCTCGTGCAGAGCCGGCATGCGCAGGGTGAACTCGTTGATGCGGTGGTAGAGGTCTTCCCTGAATTCTCCGCGTTCAATGGCCAAAGGCAGGTTCTCGTTGGTGGCACATACCAGACGGATGTCCACCTCAATTTCCTGCGTACTGCCTACCGGGCGGATGCGGCGCTCTTGTAGTGCCCGCAGCAGCTGCACTTGTACGTCGTAGCTCAGGTTACCCACTTCGTCCAGAAAGAG
>FR903555.1 GCA_000438115.1 Prevotella sp. CAG:617
AGAACCTTCAGGTGCAAAGGTAAACGTATAGGTTGTACCTTTTGTACCCTTAATCACTGCGGGCACACCGGCAGGAATTACTTTACCAAGCTCAGTCAATTTGGCTACTTCGCCATCTACCTTAACCGTGTAAGCTGTTACGCCGGACGGAACATTCAGGGCAACGGGTGCAGCAACAGTTGCATACTGAGCCGTCATCTGTTTGGTAATCTTAGGCTGACTGGCTTCGTCATTAACCTCTTCCAGCGTCCATGCATCAGCCAACTTGTCAGCATATACACCACCACTGAAATCGTATGACAGCAAGTCACCGTTATCATAGTGAGGATAAAGCGGCTTATCCTTTCCTTCACCTTCACTTGCAATCATGATCATATAGTAACCATTGTTGTTGATCTGGAAGTCAAAACTACCACCCAGGCTATTTCCCGCCGGACGTGCATTTGATCCCAAATTAACACCAATAGAATTAGTCAAACGATTGTCTTCAGAGAGATAGAATACAGTAGTAGCATCTGCCTCATCAATAAGACTCTCACGTCCGTCAGCTACAGGAACAGAGCTTACGTATTTATTCTTGTAAACACTCTTGATGCGATAGAATTTACCCGTTTCAGGCTGATTGATAGTTAACGCCTCCTTAGCAGCTTTCAATCTGTTTTTTACAGCAATTACATCCAAATCTGGATTTTTATAGATATCCTTTGCTGCAACTTCTTTAGCAGCTGTAAGTGCAGGTACCAAATCATCAGAAGTAAATTGATTCAAACCTGTACCAATTTTATCTGCAAACGGCTCACAAGCTGGAATCAAAGTTTGCAATTCAGCATATGCAGCCAACTCTTCGTCATCAATCTTTTCTATATTCTTACTTTCGCCGACATATTGCAGTGTCCAGGCTGAAGCACTATTTGGGGTAAATATTTGATAACGCACAATGAGACCATCATATTGTGCATGGATTGGATTAACAGAACCTTCTGTTTTAACCAATACCTGTCCGTCTTCATTCGCTGGATCGGTCTGCGTAATCTGCATGTTTTCAACATCCCAAAGATAAACCTGGTCAGAGAGATTCATGGCTGAATAAGTTGTGTTTAATGCAGGCTCTGTGGTAGTAAGACCAGCTAATTTCCAAAGCATAGTCTTATCGTATTTATTGGTTGCCTTATTCCACGATAAAGGATTATCGGCATTATCCACATTATAGTAAATAGACTTACCAATAGTACTATAACCTATACCTCCACCGGCACCATTGATAGTGAAGACCGGAGCATTGATTGAGAACTTGAATGCCTTAACAGCAGCTGTCAGTTCGTCGGAAGTTGTACTGCTTTCCACAGCATTCTTAAGGGCATTGTAAGCCTCAGTAGGATACTGTCCTAAAGCAGGATCCTCAGCATGATTTTTTTCGTTAGCTTGTAGCAATTCTTGAGCCTCATTGCTTTCATCTTTGAAACTGAGTTTCTCGAATTCATCATCTAACTTTTGTCCAGCTTCAAGAAAAGGTGAGTCAAAATTACCCCCCTCGATATTCTCTTGATTCACATATTCTTTGCAAGCATACAAACCTTTCACAGCATTCATTGCAGCTTCAGTTTCTGCATTCGCTTCGATTACATAAAATTCTGAATAAGTAAAGAAACGAGTTTGGGCAGGACTTGTTGTCTGAGGAGTAAAACGAATATACTTATATGCCGTCTCAGACTTTATCTTATTTGAGAAATAGAAATAATCGTTCTCAGCTGTGGGGAGTCCCTCAGAAATTGTTGTTATTGTTTCATATGCACCATCAGGCTCATTGCAACCTTCAACCAAGATACTTGTCGGACGGTTGTTGTTATTTTGTGTACGACGCTTGGTAATAAAATAGAATTCAGTGGTTGCTTCCGGTAACTCTGCACGTAAATAATGTTTAGGATCCGTACCATCTGTTCCCCCATTATTCCAAGCTGAATGGAAATAAGTATTATCGTCGCCATCCAATAATCCCTCATAGGACCCCTCGCTCGCCTCCTTATAATTAGAATAATATTTCGATCCATCCTGAACCAAACCATAATACTTCTGCATATCGAATGCCAAAGTTGCCAATTTTCCATTACGTGCCGTAAGCTCCTGATAATAAGCATAGGCAGCTGGATCTACATCTTTAGATTCTACAGTATAGAATGCATATGGGTGTGCAGTCGACCATCTTGACCAACTACTGGGATTTCCATTCCAGGCGTATTCTCTATCAACACTAGCAGAACCTTCCGGATTAGGATTAGCTCCATCTACTTTCGTAAATGTCCAAACTGTGGTAGTATTGGGATCTGTTGCAGCAGAACCGTCGGCGGGTTCACTATTAACTTCGGCTTTTGTAACCTCTGATTCTGCAGTCCATGGTGTGATATACAAATTCCTTATTTCTGTATTGTTTGTTTGTCCTCCCATACCAACAATACCATGAATTGAATTCAAATACCAATGATTAACGGATTCCGGACTTCCGGGCTTTTTGGGAGTAAACAGATAAGCTTCATTATCTGTACAAAAATTGCTGGGTTTCGCCTTATTTGCGGCTAAAGCAGTACCGTTTGAATAAAGGAAAAACGTGCGGTCCTCTCCATCTGTAGTAACAGCCGTATTATAAATAAAATACTGCGTACCACTGGTCAGTTCACTGACGCGCGTCCCCGGCCAGTAAAACGTTTGTGCCTGCATGGCTGTAGCACATAGCAAGGCGCCTAAAAGGGTAAGTTTTTTCATAAGTATTTGTTTATCATTAATAAATAACGTGAGTTCGATGAATTATAACTATTTGTAAATTT
>FR903556.1 GCA_000438115.1 Prevotella sp. CAG:617
TCCATCGACTTCTACGGCCGGCAGACGGAACTTGTCAAGGCTCTTTATGAGACAGGCAAACCCGTCGTAGCCGTTATTGTCAACGGAAAACCGCTCAACAACGAATGGGTCAGCCAGAACATTCCTGCCATCGTCGACGTTTGGGAACCGGGCATGTACGGCGGCAAGGCATTGGCCGAAATCCTCTTCGGCAAGGTATGCCCCTCGGGCAAACTGCCTATCACGGTGCCCAAACATGCCGGACAGGTACCCATGTACTATTATCATGCGCCTTCACGCTACTGGACCGGCTACGGTCTGGGCAGTGGACGCGCCGACGACCAGCCGGCCTACCCCTTCGGTCACGGTCTGAGCTACACGCAGTTCGAATATAGCGGCCTGGAAATCGACACGCTGCATCAGGACAGTCAGGTTGAGCTCAGCTTCACTGTCAAGAACACCGGGAAAATGGCCGGCAAGGAAGTGCCCCTGCTCTTCGTGCGCGACTGTGTTTCGAGTGTAGTCACCCCCAAAGCCTTGCTGAAGGAATTCAAACACCCATAAAGAATATCATCTTCATGAAAAAGTATTTCAACTACCGCAAAACACTCCTGGGCCTGGCGTTTTGCTTCACCGCCGCAGCAACCGCACAGATTCCCGTATGGCATCCGGACAACGGCGACGGCACCTTTACCAACCCTTTGCTCTGGGGTGACTGGCCTGACCCTGACCTCATCCGCGTGGGCAATGACTTCTATATGGTATCCACCAGCATGCACTATGTGCCCGGCTGCCCCATTCTCCATTCAAAGGACCTCATCAACTGGGATATGGCCGGCTACGCCATTGAACGTTATGACGAGGCCCCCCGCTACGACCTCAACGGCGGAAACCTTTATCTCAACGGTTCCTGGGCCGCCAGCATCCGCCATCACAACGGGAAGTTCTATGTGGCCTTCTGCACCCCCTACGGATGGGGACGCGAAAAGGGCAACTTCTCCATGTGCATTGCCGACCGCCCGGAAGGGCCTTGGGAGCGCGTCATCTTCCCCGAATACATGTACGACCCCGGCCTGCTCTTCGACGACGACGGAAAAATCTACGTCGTGCACGGACAAGGCACGCTCTATATTACGGAACTCAACGCCGATGCCCGCTCCGTCAAGTCGGCTCCACGGAAAATATGGAGCGGCGGATTCAAAAACGCACACGAACTGGGAGGCGGATTCGGCATGGAAGGGTCGCATGCCTACAAAATCAACGGAAAATACTACATCACCTGCCCTGCGGGTGGATCTGAAGGCTGGCAAATCTGTCTGCGCTCCGACAGCATATACGGCCCCTATGAACACCGGCTCATCTTCAACGACAGCATTTCCTACCCGCCCTACGGACTGCACCAGGGCGGCATGGTGCAGCTGAAAAACGGCGACTGGTGGTTCGTCATCATGCAAGACCGCGGCCCCATCGGAAGGGTGCCCTGTCTGCTGCCCGTGGAATGGAAGGACGGATGGCCCATGCTGGGCAACAACGGGAAAGACCAGATAACCTACCGCAAACCGGACGTCGGCCAAGGGAAAGCACGGATGAAATATCCCGCCACATCCGACGAATTCAACACCCGCAAGCTCGGACTGCAATGGCAATGGAACCATAACCCTGACCCGCAACGGTGGTCGCTGACCGAGCGCAAAGGCTACATGAGAATCAAAGCATCGCGCGCCGACCAGCTGAAGACGGCCCGAAACACGCTGACACAACGCGTGCAGGGACCGCTCTCACAAGGCACCGTGGAAATGGACTTTAGTCGGATGAAAGAAGGAAACATTGCCGGATTCGGTATATTTGAATTCCCCTATGCCTACATTGCCGTAGAAAAACGGAACGGAAAGTGCCGCCTCATCATGTGCAAGGACGATCAGGAACAGGCCGCCGTCGAATCACTGACGGGAGAGCGCATATGGATTCGCGCACGCACCACCGAACGCAACTTCAAGGCACAATTCTTCTACAGCACCGACGGCCTGCACTTCCAACGACTGGGAACCGACCTGGACATGGGACTCGGGCTCCCCTGGACCGCCAACCGCTTTGCCCTCTTCAACTTCTCACGTAAGGATGAAGGCATCGGCGGCATTGCCGACTTCAACTGGTTCCGCTTCACCAACAAGTAGGCTCCCGACTTCATAGACACATCGGAAACGCAGAAAACGGCAATCTGACGACAGACAGAAGCGCAAACAGGAATAACCAGGAAAATACAACTGTTCACTTTTTCGCTTTTATACAGATGATATAACCCCCGAAAGTTCTTGTCCAACTTTCGGGGGTTATATCATCTGTATAATAACGAATGATGCTGAATTCTGCTCTTACTCACTCCGGAGAAATCCTCCTGAACGGGGAGTACTCATCACTTTCTTGCCGTTCTGAATATAGAGCCCCTTTGTCGGTACCTGCGGCAGACGACGACCCTGCAAATCATAAGCCGGAGCATTGCCGCCAGCGCTTTCAACACCTTCAATACCAGTCAGACCGCCATCCAGTTTCAAGCTGAAGACTGAAGGCGCTGCAGCATCATCAACAATCAAATAAGCCTTATTGGCAGCAATCGTACGGTCGCTTTCTGACAACCGATAGAAACCTACACCCTTTGAGCCATTGGCCAAGACATAAGCCTTCGTTTCTGCAGGAACTGCAGTAGCTATGGTCATACCCTTAAGCATATTGCCGTCTACGGCTGCTGCGTCGGCAGCAAATTCAAAAATACAAGGAGTATTGGCCGTACCACTCAATACCACGCCGGTACGGGCAGGAATAGTGCCGGACAGTTTGCTCAACGTTGCCACGCCATCAGCTGCGGCTGCTACGGTATAAGCCGTTACTCCTGCCGGAATTGTCACGGCAAACGGGAAGTAAGCGGTAGCATAACCGGTTTCGCCAATCGCCACATTTACATGATCGGCCTCAATAACATTCCATTGTGTAGGAATGTCCTGAGCATAATCATTATAAGAAACGACATAACCGCCTTCTGTCGCACTTTTCGAAGCATATGTATATGGGGCGTCAGTCGTACTCATACTCATCGTATAATCGTAAACATTAAATGTCTGCAGGCCAAAAATATAAGTCTCTGCTTTCGGTACCATTGTAAAAGCAGTTGTGCCATCCGGTTTCATCTTGAATCTGGCACCATCTTGCGTAATATACTTGCCCGTATTCACACTCTTGATAGAGTAACGGCCATTTTCTCCATCTTCCGGCTCAAACTGCCATAGTTCAGACGCCTTGCCTTCAGTAGTGTGCCATGCTATATTGGTTCCATCAGGATTTTCATAAATAGCTTTCACTCCACCATCATCAAAAGACATCGTGTTCAAGATGAAATAATACTTTCCGACCTGAGGCTTTCGTGAATTTTCAACTTCCAACAAAGCCGAATTTATAGACTCGGTTGTTGCGTTTTCATCATTAATAGCCTTTTGCAATGCCTCAATGGCTTCACGGTTATAATTCCCGATATAATTGCCTTTACTTGAATCATATGAATCAATAATGGCTTGGGCTTCAATCTTTGCCTTCGTCAAAGCAAGGTCAGTCAAGGGATGAACTTCAGCACCGGGAATCTCTACAAAATAGAAGTTTGTAGCCTCTGAGACAAGTTCCCAACCCACTACACCCGTTTCGTAGGCATTATTAATATGCATATACTGGTATTGATCTGTATAATCAGCATCCTGAATCCAAAATACCGACATAGGTCCTATAACCGTATGCTTCTCGACATTGACAACTGTCGGTTTAGAAGTAAACTCCCACTTGTTAGCTGCAGGATTGAATTTCACAAAAGCCTTCTTGCCCTGATTATACAAATAATATTTTCCATCTTCTTGATGAAGTTGCCACATTCCAGATTTAAGCACGGGTGACAAGTTTGTGCTTTTTGACGATGCAAATACATATTCACTGCCTTCCCTCGCATTCAAATAACCATTTGACGTCGTCATGTTAACAATCTGATAGACTTTGTCGTTACTAAAAGACTCAAACTTTACGAAACCTGCATCTTTCAAATTCTGCAACGCTTCCTGAAAATTGGGGTCGCTCAAGTCGTAAATGTCAGCAACCCGATCACCACCACAAGCCAAATTCAACGCATTCCACAATTCCGGATCCACACAGCCAACAGCCGTACTTGGAATACTCAAATAAAAGTTTGCGTCAGCTACTATCTCCAGATTCTCTTTTGTATAAAGAGCTTCAAATTCATCAACTTTCATCATCGCATGTGCTGACCAATTAAAGTCAATGCCTTCTGAAATACTGATGCAATTTCCCACATCATCGGAATGGTTATAAAACACCACCCCATATGTACCATTAAGACCTCCGGCATTACATAAATTCAATTGATGCCCATTCAAAGCAACTACCCAGGGATAATTTTCCCGGTCGGAACCTGTTGAAGGAATAATAGACGCAACGCCAGTGGTATCCAATAATCTGCTTTTCAAACTGACCTCGCCATCTCCATAGCACAAGAATTTATCACTCTGCACATTATACACATAGTATTTCCCACTTTTCGATTTCAAGAAAGCAAACCACTGAAGCAGGATCGCTCTGATTAACCTCAATCCCCATCTTTTCCGTTGAATACAAACGTACAGGATCGTCTGGATTAAAAACCCATGTTCCACGACTATTGTCCTGCGGAAGAATTGTGTAGCACATATCGTTTCTCAACTGACTAAGATCCGTAATCTTATCACCAATCATAGCAAAGGCAGTCAATGAGGAAACCAAAGCCAGAAAGCAAAATAGTAATCGTTTTTTCATATACATAACTTTAAAGTAGACATTCATGCTCTAAAATAAAATCGTGCCATAAAAACATAACACATACAGTATGCCCCTGAGTGTTACATATGATTTAAGGAATTTGTTCCGCCTCAAAAATAACAAAAGATCTAAAATCATTACAGCCAAGCAATAAAAATAAGAAAAAGAATCATCCGAATCACAACTTTTTCAAAAAACATTTCATACTACCGAGGTATCTCACTACCCATAATTTTAGAAAAAGCCACATCATACTCCCGGTTGTCATTTTGACACCATTTCTTCAATACGCTAAAAAATATTGAGGCTATGTCCTTTTTTCGAACATAGCCTCAATAAAAACTTTAAGTTATCTCTTCCTCTTATGGAAGAATTCACTTTTATTCCTCTTCACTCCAGGGGAATGCTCCTGAACGATGAGAACTCATAGCCTCAAAATCGCTTACGGTCTCATCGCTATAAATATCTAATTTACTTCCACCAAGAATAGGACTATCAATCTGCATCTCAATGACTTCAGATGCAGGTGAAACATACATTTTCTTCATTACTTTTATTTATTTTTAGGTTATTATTCTGTGTTTTATTGGATTTAAGGAGATTCGACCGTCGCAAAAGTAATAAAAAATACCTAAAAACTCTGCTATGATTTAGTGAAAAGATATTAAAATTGCCATTCTCATAAAAAAAGTTCAAATAGGGCATTCATGTCACTATATTTCAAAACGCATTTCATATGTCCGGATTATACGTTCAACAAGCAGATCTGAAGAAGGAAAACCTACGTTTTTCACTCGGTTATTTTCTCTTCTGCATACTGCTTTTTATGGCAAACTTTTCCTATACAATACTTGAAAAAATACATTCATAAAGGAATCACGGGAAGCTGCTGGTTTATATCCAATTCCCGTGATTCCTTTATGAGTTGTATGGCAGTCGTGCCGTTATTTCATGAGCAGTTTTTTTCCTTTGGTGGAAATATAGATTCCTTTTTCCGGACGTATAACCCGTCTTCCGGTGAGGTCGTACAGTATGTTTGTGTCCGTTTCATCCTCCATCATCTCAGGCAATTCTACGCCGGTCAGCTCACCATCAAAACTAATCTTCAGAGACGACTGGAATGCCGGCTGATAAGGCAGGTATGCCTTGTTACTGTAAACCAATGTGCTGTTCGGATCTACTTTGTAAAATCCGAGCGGCTTGTCTGCCCCCTGATAAAGAATGTAACTGCCCTCTTCAATGTTGCCCTGAAGCGTCAGCCCCTTCAGCAGATTGGGGATTTGAGGCGTAGCTGCATCGTAAATGACGGGACAGCTGAATTCCGTATCCGTACAATCGCTCCTACGTTTCAGCACCACCGGCACATATCGCGGCAGGACGCGGCTTTCCGTATAGTTCGACAATGACGTAAGATGCAATACATTCCCGTCACGGCTCGTAGCCACATAGGCTTCCACTTCCTCCGGCAATTCAATGGCACAGGGCAGGCAGAGGGTGGCATAGCCGCTGCTTCCGATTTGCAGATCAATGGACTTTACTTCCTGCAAGTACCATTTCTCCGGTTCTTCTTCCTGGTCATAGCTGACGCAGTTGCTTTCTCCGTTGGCCGTAAGATAAAAAGCGTTGTCTTCACGATTCTGGAAACGGAAGAGCAGGTCTCATACGTGCTGCAGGTTATAAACACCGGCCCCGGCACGGCTGTCCGTCAAAGGAATTTTCTCCCCGCTTGTCGTATGCGCACCGGCATACTGATGACTTCCCGGGTGATACAGGACGTATTCGTTTCCGCTTCCGGCGCGTATGACTTGGAACAGACTGATTGGTTCCAGTACGCCATTCTGATGCTTGCCCGGAATTTTTTCGACAATCTGCCGCACCCCGAGGTTCATGGGCGGCATGGCGTCACAAATAGTCAGTGTATTATCCATTGAGCCGTCATTCGGACGGGCCTTATTAATCAGACGATAATACTTTCCTTCCTGCGGATATATGGAAGCCCGGGTACGCTCCAGCAATGCCTGCAGCTGTTCTACGGTATATTGCTCTGCCCTGTCATTATTGTAAATGTCGGCCAGCTCCTCATAACTATAATTGCCTGCGAAGTCAGGTTTTCCGAGTGTTTCCACACGCAGGGCCTCGGCCAGCAGCGCTTCAATCTCGGCATACACCTGACTGCGCAACTCCGAATCAGCCTGCTCTGCCGCTGCCTGACTCACAGCCTGCTCAATCCTCGCCATTTCCTCAGTGGTAAGAGCTCGGTTGGCATCGGTCAGAGAAAAAGAAATGTCTCTGATATCAAGGTCCGCATTTTTCGAAAATACAACCCCGCCCGTTGCAGTCGTCAGGCCTGTCAGCAAATCATTATTGGCCAGCAGCCATTGGCCTGTCTGGCTGGTTTCGATCAAGTAACAGGGGGCCGGCACACTGCTCACGGTGCAGCCACCTGAAGTGTTGCTCAGGAAAAGTTCACGGTCAAGATTATAGACATAATGGTATCCCGTCTTTACCCTGAACTGTACGGAGGTGATATTGTCCATGCCGTCGGCTCCGAAATATACGGGAGTCGGTGTGCCGGCCATTTTAAAATCATAATTTCCCAGCAGGGTATATTCAGACGCGCCGCTTTGTTTGTAATAAACATCTACCAGACCGAACTTTCCGTTTCCGCCTCCACTCACCGGGACGTAATTGACCAGGTCAATATGCTGGGGCGTTGCGAAATCATAGGTCAGTATGGCCGGGTCGGTTTCAGAAATGCTCTGCGACCAGTTGCTGTGATAAACCGTTCCGTAGTTCTCATCCTGCGTTTTGTCGACATCTGCTCCCGGCTGGCATTGGTTGGAGCGGCTGCCGGTGGGAAAAATCCGGAGCCACTCGGACTCGACGTTTTCCAGAGTCTGAACCCCCGGCTGTACGACGGTCAGTGAAGCGGTCTGGTTGGCCGCATTCCGCAAGGTTATCGTAGCCGAACGCTGCCCAGCTTCCTCATTGGCCGTATAATCCAGCCGAAGCTGGTTCTTTTCGGTCGTCAGCGTAAGCCAGGAAGCATCGCACGTGGCCTGAAAGCCCTGTCCGAATACGGGTATCTTCAAGCTGCCTGCCCGGTCCGATTCCAGCAACCGGTTCTGAGCCGACTCAACAATCAGGGAATAGCCCCTGGCGGGAATTTGCTCTTGCGCATAAGCTCCGCTACCCAACAGACAGGCACTCCATAGTGCAATAATCAGTTTGTTTTTTTCCATAAATTGTATTGTAAAAGTATTCTCCGGCTGTTTCCGGCGATGTTTTTCGATTTTCCGACCGGCCTATATCACTCCATCTGTAACTACACGGATATTGGCCTTTGGCAAATATACCCGTTTTGTTATAAACTGCAAAAAAATCGTTCATTATTTAAAATAAGTTGTCCATACATTCCCAAGGCTCACCCCGATGCCAGCCTTCAGCCATACGGCAACCCGCTGAAACAGACAGGGAAGGCACGGAGAGAAAACGAGGTCAGGCCTTTTTTCATTTACCCGCCTCCTCCGGAAAACAAACCGGCACCCTTTTCGGACAAACACCCGAAGCCACCTTGAAAAAACTTGCGCGCTTGAGCACAAATTTGTAACTTTGCCTGAAGAATACCAAGAACCTGTTTTTTACCGTCACACCACGGCCAGGAGTCAGGACCACACATCCGGCAAAGCCACTGGCCGCGGCTTGAAAAACGCCTGTTAAGAAAAATGATTGACTTTGGAATAAAAGATGCCATTGATATCCTGCTGGTAGCGCTGATTCTGTACTACATCTACAAACTGATGAAGCAGTCGAGCGCGGCCAACATCTTTTCGGGCATCATCATGTTTATCCTGGTATGGATTCTGGTGTCGCAGGTGTTTGAAATGCGCTTGCTGGGTACGATTCTCGACAAGATGGTCAATATGGGTGGTCTGGCCCTGATCATCCTGTTTCAGGAAGAAATACGCCGGTTTTTCTCTACCATCGGCACGCAGCGCCACTCGCGCATCATTTCGAGTTTCTTCAAGCGCCGCCGCAAAAACGAGACCCAGCGTGCCGAAATCCTGCCCATCGTAATGGCCTGCATCAACATGAGCAAGCAAAAGGTGGGCATGCTCATCGTACTGGAGCGCCAGGTGGGACTGAACGAGTACATCCGCTCGGGCGACATCATCAACGCCAACATCACGCAACGACTGATTGAAAACATCTTCTTCAAGAACAGCCCCCTGCATGACGGAGCCATGATCATACGCAACCACCGCATTGAGGCCGCAGGCTGCATCCTGCCGGTATCACACGACGCCAACATCCCAAAAGCACTGGGCCTGCGCCACCGCGCTGCGCTGGGTCTGTCGCAAAAAAGCGACTGCCTGGCCATCATCGTGTCGGAAGAGACAGGCGCCATCTCCATTGCACAGGGAGGCCAGTTCAGGTTGCGCCTGACGGGTGAGGAGCTGGAGCGGGCACTGACCGAAGAATGGTAAGCACCAAACTGACACAAATACAGAAAAAGGCTGCTAAATTTGCCCGTTTTAACAAAAAAAATTATCTTTGCCCCAGATAATACCCTTATTCCCCGTAAAAATTGTTCACAAGCCAATGCCCAGAATAAAAAGACTCAAACAAATCAGAATACATCGTGAAGGTACGCACACCCTCATAGGCTGTGGAGTGGCTTTTTTACTGTTCAACGGGTTGGTCTATTTATGGCTGGGCGCACACATCGTATTCTATGCAGGGCTGATCATTACGGGGGCCATCTATATGGTGGTCATCAACTTTTTCCGCTGCCCCATCCGTCTGTTTGAGGGCGACACGCACAATATTGTCGTGGCTCCGGCCGACGGTAAGGTCGTAGTGGTGGAAGAAGTGGAGGAAAACGAGTATTTTCACGACCGCCGGCTGATGATTTCCATCTTCATGTCGGTGACCAACGTACATGCCAACTGGTTTCCGGTGGAAGGCTTTGTCAAGGATGTACGCCACCACAACGGAAATTTCCATAAAGCATGGCTCCCCAAAGCCTCAACCGAAAACGAGCGCTCGACCATCATCATTGAAACGCCAGCCGGACAGGAAGTGATGGTACGACAGATTGCGGGAGCCGTAGCCCGGCGTATCGTAACCTACCCCCACTTAGGTGAGGACTGCTACATCGACGAGCACCTTGGATTCATTAAATTCGGTTCGCGTGTCGACTTGTATTTGCCCATCGGCACCCAGCCGCTTGTAAAACTCGGGCAAAGCACTACGGGTAACCAGACCGTAGTGGCTAAACTGCAACCTTAACTATGAAAACGAGAAAGATGATTCCGAACACGCTGACTTGCCTGAACCTGGTGAGCGGCTGTATTGCTACCCTTCATGCCTTTCAGGGCGACTACACCGGCGCTTTTGTATGGATTATCATGGGTGCCTTGTTCGACTTTTTCGACGGTTTTACGGCACGACTGCTGGGCGTGGCCTCGCCCATTGGAAAAGAGCTTGACTCACTGGCCGACGACATTACGTTCGGCTTTGCGCCGGCTGCCATCGTATTCCACATGCTCACACAAGTGGAAATGCCCCTGGCCGGCATGACTACCCGCACATACCTGCCCTATGTGGCTTTTGCCATCGCGGCGTTTTCGGCACTGCGTCTGGCCAAATTCAATCTGGACGCCCGTCAGAGCGACACATTCATCGGTCTGCCCACGCCGGCCAATGCCCTGTTCTGGAGCGCCCTGGCCTGCGGTTTCAAAGACCCCATCCTGCAGTCGCCCGACTCGTTTTACGGACTGCTGGCCGGCATTGTCATCTCATGTTTCCTGCTGGTATCGGAAATTCCGATGTTTGCCCTTAAATTCAAACACTTCCGGTGGATTGGCAACCGCGTGCGCTACCTGTTCATGCTGGCCTGCGCCGTACTTATCGCCACCCTGGCTCTGCTGGGATATTCGGTTGTGGGTTTCTCGGTAGTCGTTATCCTGTATGTCGTACTGTCCGTCATTTTACGCAAGAAGCGCATCTGACAGGCAAAGGAAAAAGAAACGCCCCACCGTCAGTACACAGCAAAAATTATTTCAGTCACCCATTTCCCCATACCGACTCATTTGTGGTCGATATGGGTTTTATTTTGCCGGGAAAGGTTGGGTATATCGGACGATTTGTCTACCTTTGTTGCGCACGCCGGTCGGCGATGTCCATTCATAAGGACAAAGCGGGCGAAAGGAAGCAGGCGTACTAAAAAAAATTGTAGAATCAACCAACTCTGTCAAATACATGTTGTTTAAAACACTGGGATGCCTATTCATGCTCGGCATTGCCGTTATTCTGGCCTTTGTCATAGGCTTGCGCATACTCATTGGTAAAATACTGGGCCTGGGCTCAAAACAGAAAACGACTTACCGCCACGAAAATCCACAACCCGAACAGGAACAAAAAAAGCCGTCAAACGGACGTCCCGCTGACGGCAAAAAGATTTTTTCAGCCCAAGAGGGTGAATATATTGACTACGAGGAAATCAAATAATCCTCTTTTTTTACAGAAACGGGGATTCAGGCACTTCTGTCCGAATCCTTTTTTCTTTCTGCTCTCCCCTTCATGAATTTGTATGGCCGCAAAGCGCACGATGGAGCGCCACGACCTGTACGGCCGCCTGTACATCATGCACCCTCAGGATGTCGGCTCCACGCTCAAGGGCAGCCATGTGCAGCGCCGTAGTGCCGTTAAGGGCCTCCTCCGGTGTTATGCCCAGCAGTTTGTAGACCATGGACTTGCGCGAAAGCCCGGCCAACACAGGCAGGCCGAACACCTGTAAATCGTCGAGGTGCTGCAACAAATCATAATTCTGCTCCAACGTCTTGGCAAAGCCGAACCCGGGATCGAGAATCACGTCGCTCACGCCCAAGTCGTGCAAATAGCGCACACGCTGCGCAAAATAGAGCATCACCTCACGCTCCAGGTGTTCATATCCCGTAAACTGCTGCATGTCGGCAGGCGTACCGCGCATGTGCATCAGGATATAAGGCACCTTCAGGTGGGCAATGGTACGAAACATATTCCGGTCAAGCTGACCGCCCGAAATGTCGTTAATGATGTCGGCACCACATTCTTCCACACACATCCGGGCCACATCGGCACGAAACGTATCGACGGATAGCGGAATATGCGGGCACACGCTACGAATGACAGGAAGAGCCATCCGCAAACGTTCCATTTCCTCCTGTGGCGAAACGTCGGCCGCCCCGGGACGCGAGGAGTAGGCTCCCACATCAATCATATCGGCCCCTTCATCGGTCATGCGCTGGGCTCGCTGACGGATTTCATCAACACCCGGCGTGCGACTGCCGGCATAAAAGGAATCGGGCGTCACATTAAGAATTCCCATCACCCGCGGCTGCTCAAACGAAAGGAGTTTACCCCCTGCATTGATCGTAAGTTGCTTGCTATTTGTCATGCTGCTCTCTGATTACACATTCATGGCAGCAAGCCTATGCCTGCCGCCGATTTAGAATTACATTCAAAAATAACTTTTTCTGCCGTAACGGACAAGTCTCCTCCGAAATTTAAAGCTTGTTACGATACGGTAAGATAAAAAAAAGATTTTGTCCGGCATTCTTGCTTGCCCTTTTGCTATCTTTGCACTATCCTTATCCTAACATGAGAAAAGCATGAATCAACTGAAATATACCTTACTGATATGCGGGGTTCTGTTGGCAACAACCCTACAAGCCGGACGGCCTAAAATTACCATCAATCCCGTAACCGGAAGCATTGCATCCATCACCCTGAGCGACGACCCTACGGGCATGAACTGGCTACTGGCCACCGACGGATCACAATATGAATGGATACAGGAAAATTACAGCTGGGGACTGGGATACCTGACCGTAGAAACCGACAGCAAGCGCGACACCGTACGCTGGAACCGGCCGCTGAGCCTCTCGGCAGACGGCATGGAAGCCGTTTATGACGCCGGAGGCATACGCGTCATCGTAAGCCGCCGATATGAGGGCGACGACCTGGTAGAGCGCTACACGCTGCGCAACCATACGCAAGCAAACGTAACGCTGCGTGACATCGGTATTTTTACACCCTTCAACGACAATTATCCCGACGCGGCAACCTGCATGACCCAACGGGCACATGCCCACGTATGGGCGGAAGGTACGGCTGCATACGTATGTGCCCTGCGCATGGGGGCAAAAGGGCCGCATCTGGGGCTGGCCCTCACCCGGGGCAGCCTGCATGACTATGATATCTGGGAGCGCGGGCAAGAGAAAGGAAATTCCCAGACACGCGGCGTCATTGCCCTCGGACTGCCCGAACAGACCTTGGAACCCGAAGAAGAAGTAACGATGGAATGGCGTCTGTTTGAGCATCAGGGATGGGACGACTTTGAACAACAACTGCTGAAGCGGCGGAGCGTACTGGCCCGCTGCAACCAATATACGTTTGAACTGGGAGATACCGTACACGCCACGCTGGAAAGCCGCTACAAACTGAAAAAAGTTTTTGCCACGGCTCACGGCGAAAAATATAAAGTCCGGCTGGAAAAAGGACGCTACCGCGTAGATATTCCGGTCAGTCAACCGGGAAACTTCAGCGTGATTTTCCACTATAACAACGGAGGGCGAGCCGTTACCGAACTGGCAGCGTTCAACCGCTTTGACGAACTCATTGCCAGGCGCGTAGAATTCATACGCACCCACCAGCAGATGAAACGCACCGACGACCCGCGCTACGGTGCTTACCTGCCCTACGACAACGAGACCGACAGCCTGCTGCTCGACCCCAACCACAGTTGCAGCCCAACCGACCGGAACGAGGGAGCAGAGCGCGTGGGCATGGGCGTACTGCTGGCCAAATGCTGTCAGCTGACGGGTGATACGGTACTGCTCAATTCACTGATACGTTACACCGATTTTGTGCGTAACAAACTGCAAGATCCTGACTACGTGACCTATTCCAATGTCACACACAACAGCTATCCACGCGCCTACAACTACCCGTGGATTGCCGAGCTGCAACTACGCATGTACTTGCTTACGGGACAGACGTCCTACGCCTATGACGGTTACCGAACCCTGCGCACCATGTTCAACAAATTCGGACACGGATTTTACGCCATAGGCATTCCCGTCACACTCAGCATGCAAGTGCTGGAAAAGGCCGGACTGACACAGGTACGCGACTCTCTGTGGAACGATTACGCTGCACAGGCTGCCCAACTCATCAAAAACGGAACGAACTATCCCAAACATGAAGTCAATTACGAGCAAAGTATTGCAGCCCCTGCCGTACAATTCCTTTCCGAATGCTATCTGGTCAGTCACGACACGGCATGTCTGAACGAGGCCCGACGGCAAATGCCCATACTGGAGGCGTTTTGCGGACGGCAACCCAGCTGCTACCTGAACGGCATTGCCATCCGTCATTGGGACGGCTACTGGTTCGGCAAATCAGAGCGCTACGGTGACACTTTTCCGCACTACTGGAGCACACTCAATGCCTCGGCTTATTACTACTATGCTCTTGCGTCCGGAAACTCCGCAAAAACAGAAGAGGCCCGACAGATTGTGCGCAACAACCTTTTACTGTTTGCCGAAGACGGAAAGGGTTACTGTGCATTCCTCTACCCCCGCCTCATCAACGGTCAGCGCGCCCGGGGATATGACGCTTTGGCCAACGATCAGGACTGGGCGCTGGTCTATTACCTGCTGGTCAATAAAAACATATAACAAGTTCCTGACCGAATCTACCCTGCCCTGTTTTTTTTTAACTTCAGGCATGCAAGGTTCATCACGCTTCCGCGTTTTATGGAGTAGAAACCATAGAAAAAAACTGACGTATGAAAGCGAAGAAACTACTACTTTTTCTGACCAGCGTAATTTTGGGACTAACGACCTCCTGCGACAATGGAGATGACTACTACTATTATAACTACGCTTCTCCCAATGCGCTGGTCACAGTAAAGCATACAGCCGATAATGTATGCTACCTGCAACTGGACGACTCAACTACACTCTTCCCCACCAACCTGTCACGCTCTCCCTTCGGGCAGAAAGAGGTGAGAGCTCTGGCCGATCTGGTCATGACAGGAAATGGTCGGGACGGTTTCACGCAGCAGGCCTACATCAATTGGATTGACAGCATCCGGACCAAAGATGCCGTACATGCCCCTGCCGACGAAGCCGCATACGGCAACGACGCCGTAGAAATTGTGAAAGACTGGGTCAGCATTGCCGAAGACGGTTACCTGACACTGAGGTTCCGCACCCGCTGGGGAAACAGTCAAACCGTACATGTACTCAATCTGGTAAGCGGAGCCAACCCCGATGATCCCTACGAACTGACCCTGCACCACGAAGCCTATGGTGACACGCTCGGCAACTGGGGCGACGCGCTGATTGCCTTTAAGCTCAACAATCTGCCCGACACACAAGGAAAGACCGTCAAACTCACCTTAAAATGGAATTCATTCAGCGGCATGAAATCAACCCAGTTTAATTATTGTTCCCGCCGCTCGAGCGGCAACACCGACCTCAACCTGGGCGACCGCTCATATTTCACCCGCGTAAAATAAGAAGGAAAGCACGCCTGAATCCGGGAAATGACAGAAGAATTGGACGAAGCACTACTGGCCCAGCGCGCCGCTGAAAATGACGCCGAAGCGCTCAGCATACTATACCGGCAGACGGCAGGCAATTTAACCGCCGTCTGCCACCGGTATATTCGCGACGTGCACGACATGAAGGACGTGCTGCAGGACAGCTACCTGAAAATCTTCACCCAAATCTCCCGTTTTCATTATCGCGGAAAAGGCTCACTCAAAGCCTGGATGACCCGCATCGTTGTCAACGAATCAATTACTTTTTTACGTCGGCGCGAACGTTTTGACTGTATTGAATACGAACCGGAACTGCCGGACCATCTGACTGAAACTCCGTTTGACGAACAGGACATGGAAGCCTTGTCGCCACAGGCTCTGCAGGAGATGATAGGACAACTGCCCACCGGATGCCGCACCGTACTCAACCTCTATGTCTTTGAAGACAAAAGCCATCAGGAAATTGCCCAGTTGCTGGGCATCAAGGAAAGTTCGTCAGCTTCACAACTACACAGAGCCAAGCAAATGCTGGCCCGTCAAATCAACGAATACCGTAAGAAATGAAAGAAGAAAAGTGGAAAACGCTCATCCGCCAAAAATTGCAGGACTATGAGGAAACGCCGCCACCCGAACTGTGGAACGACCTCATGAAAGCCTTGCCGCAGCCGGAGCAGCAACGCCCCGCCACGGTTCATACACGCCGCCGCTGGCTGTACGGCATCGAAACGGCACTGGGAGCGGCAGCTGCCCTGACGGCACTGTTTTGGGTGTTCCGCTACCCTACCACGGTTCCGCCCCGTGCTTCGCATACGGTTGTTGAGCACAAGCAACCCCTGGAGTCACCCACGCATCCCCACGCTCAAACCGCCGACTTCCGGAGCAGAGACACGGAAAAACGGCTCATCGCCTTCTCCGTCAATACGCCTTCGCAAGCCGCCGCCACAACCGCAGCTGCTCCGGCTCCGGCAGCTGCTCCGGAACGAGAAAAGGCCGACTCCACCACCCCGGAGAACACCGGGCGGAAAATCCGCCCGCAAGTACGCTCGGCTGCCACACGCCCCAAAACAGCTTCATATGCAGCCGTAAGAACAGACGGATACTCCCGCCGCACGTCCCCGAAGCGCTGGGAAGTGGGAGCCTATGCCGGCGGAAACAATTTTAATGCCGCACAGGGGGAAGAAAGCGGAAACTTCCTGATGGCCACTTCCATCCCCGACAAACTTCCGGCCAATGAATCCACGTCCTCAACGCCGCTGTATCAGCCCAACCGCGCCCTCGACACCCGGACGCACCACAAGTTTCCCATCCATGCCGGGCTTTCGGTACGCTACCGACTAACCGGACGGTGGGCTCTGGAGAGCGGGCTCTTCTACTCTTATCTGGCCTCCGACATTGTGTCCGGCAGCACGCAGCAGCAATATGATGTCAGCCAGAAGCTGCAATATCTGGGCATTCCACTGGGTATCAGCTACACGCTGCTTGACAGCCGCCACTGGAATCTGTATGCCTCAGCAGGTGCAGCTGCAGAAATATGCGTAAGCGGACGCACCGACTCGCGCTACGTTGTCAACGGCGAAACGCTGTCCGGCGAAAGACAGGACGTGCGCATCAAACAGCCGCAATGGTCGGTCAACGCCACCCTGGGCGCACAATTCAACCTGACCGACCATACGGCCATCTATGCAGAACCGGGAATAAGCTACTACTTTGACAACCACAGCCGGCTGAGTACCTACTATCAGGACCACCCGCTGAACTTCAACCTGAAATTCGGGTTGCGTTTTTCCATCCGATAACTCACACAAAAACGCCAGACGGGCGCCCCTTCATTGAGGTATTATGCCTCATGAAGGGGCGCCCGTCCGGCATTATTATAGCCCGCTCTGCAAGCGGTTCCGTATATCCTATTTATAGCGAATCCAACGTATCATTTCCTTGAAACTGGGCTTCTTGCCGTACATCAGGATGCCCACGCGATAAATCTTGCCGGCCGCCCACACCATAAACGCCACGGAGAGGAAGAGCAGCGCCAGCGAAAGTACTTCCTGCCAGAGGGGCACACCAAAGGGTATGCGCGCCATCATGACGATGGGCGACGTAAGCGGGAAGAGCGAGGCCCAGAAACACAGCGGTCCGTCGGGATTCTGAATGCCGTAGATGGCGGCATAAAGGCCAAAGATAAGCAGAATGATAACGGGACTCATGAACTGCGAGCTGTCCTCCTGCTCGTTGACGGAAGCGCCCACCGCTGCAAAAAACGAGGCATAAAGCAGGTAAGCCCCGATAAAATAAAGCACAAACATGAGCCCCATCTCCAGCAGCGGCAGGTTGAGCAGGGGGGTCATGATGGCGTCCAGTTCGGAAGGAGCGGCCGGAGCGGCACCCGCCGTCAGGGCGGCAGAATCGGGCATGCCCGAAAGACCCACATTCACGCCGAATGCCACACCGGCTATCAGCATAATGACACTCAGCATCAGGCCCCACACGATGAGCTGCACAAAGCCGGCCAGCGCAATGCCCACCATCTTGCCTATCATCAGCTGGAAGGGCCGCACGGACGACACCATGATTTCGACGATGCGGTTCGTTTTCTCCTCCATCACGCTCTGCATCACCATGCCGCCATACGAGAGGATGAACATGTAAATGAACAGCACGAGCACCATGCCGGCCAGGGCTGCGGCGTTGGCGTCGGAGAGCACCTCGTTGCCGTGTTCGTCCCACTTGAAGGTCTGAATGCTGAAGTCGGTATTGGCGTCGGCCAGCAGCTTGTTGATATCCACGTGGTCAAGCTGATAATGCGACAGGCGCTGCCGCTGCAGGAAACGGCCCAACTGGCTGTTGACGTATTCGGTCAGCTCAAAGGGCACTTCCTCGCGCGAGTAGATGACGGCGGCCTTGGGATTGACCGAAAGGTCGCCCGAAAAATAGAGCACGGCGTCGATGTCGGTTTCGGCCTGACGCATGCTGTCGGTTATTTGCGGCGCCACGCTGAAGGCAAAGCGCTCGTTGCTGCGGAAGAGGGGAGCATAAAGCCCCGTCCGGTCTACAATGACCACTTGTTTCTGATCGCCGTCCTTAAAGCTGGCCAGCCAGAGCGGCACAAAAATCACGGCTGCAAAGATAAACGGCATGAGCACCGTCAGGATGATAAAAGATTTTTTGCCGATGCGGTTAAGCAATTCGCGGCGTATGATGATAAGAACTTTATTCATAAGGCTTTAGGCTTGGTTTGATGCAGAATTGACGGTTTGGATGAAAATGTCGTTCATGGTGGGCAACTGCTCGGCAAAGAGCCGCACCTCGGCCTGGCGCGTGAGCACCGGCAGCCAGTCGGAATTGCTGCCGTCAACCTTTTTGCGCAACACGTAGCGATGCTCGTCATACTGCTCCTCCACACTCACGATGTCGTAGGTCGGGTCGGGCACCAGGGTTCCGCCCACGGTGACCACCTCGTACAGCCCGGTGCGGAACTGGCGGCGCACGTCCATCACACGGCCGCTAAGCACGACCTGCGCATGATTGATGAGGGCAAAATGGTCGCAAACCTCCTCAACCGACGACATGTTGTGGGTGGAGAACACTACGGTGTGGCCCTCGTCACGCAGCGCCAGGATTTCCTTTTTCAGCAGTTCGGCGTTCAGCGGGTCGAAACCGCTGAAAGGCTCGTCAAAAATGAGCAGGGGCGGACGGTGGAGCACGGTGATGACAAACTGCACCTTCTGCTGCATGCCCTTGGAGAGCTCCTCCAGTTTTTTGTTCCACCAGGGCATGATGTCGAACTTCTCAAACCAGTAGGTCAGCCGCTCCTTGGCTTCGCGGTGCGTAAGGCCCTTGAGCTGGGCCAGATAGAGCGCCTGGTCGCCCACCTTCATCTTTTTGTAGAGGCCGCGCTCCTCGGGCAGGTAACCGATGCGCATGACGTCGGACGGCTCAAACGGACGCCCGTCAAAAAGCACCCGGCCGCTGTCGGGCACGGTGATGCGGTTGATGATACGGATAAAGGTGGTCTTTCCGGCCCCGTTCGGCCCCAACAGGCCAAACACCTGACCTTTGGGTATGCTGATGCTCACGTCGTTGAGCGCCGTGTGCTGCTCAAACTTCTTGACGAGATGCTGAGCTTCAATAAAATATTCCATGTTCAGTAACAGATAAAAAAATTAAAATCAGTTCACAAAAGTACGAAAAGGCAGGCGTACGAGCAAACAAAAAGTGCATTTTCCGGCCGGGCGTGGCCCAAGGCTGCCGGACAGGGACGGAAAAGGTCGGCGGGAAAAAATTTTTTCCTCCGACCCCGGCCCCAAAAGTTCCCGCCCGTTTTCATCTTTCCGCACCCCCGGAAAATGAAAACGGCAGCCTGCACGGCTCTTGGCCCCTACTCCCGACCGACAAACGCCCCGAAGCACCCGCCCACACTGAAAAAAAGGCGTCACGGAAGCAAAGAAAACCTTAAAAAATCTTTTGCACTCCGACGGGTTTGCTGTATCTTTGTCTTTTGAAAACGTTTTTAATTCCGATATCGACATGATTCTATTTTTCAGAACACCCGGAAAGAGCATCATCGCAACGCAAGTTGACCATCAGCTCTCCCCCGAAGAGAAAAACGAACTGTGCTGGCTCTATGGCGGCGCTACCGTGGAAAATGCAGACAAGCTGGAAGGCTACTTTGTAGGCCCCCGTCGCGAAATGATTACCCCCTGGAGTACAAATGCCGTTGAGATTACGCAAAACATGAATCTCCACGGCATTTCGCGCATTGAGGAATACTTCCCCGTAAAAGATGAGAACGCCGACCACGACCCCATGCTGCAGCGCATGTACAAGGGTCTGGATCAGGACATCTTTACCGTCAACATCAAGCCGGCTCCCATTGAATATATCGACGACCTGGAAAGCTACAACGAGCAGGAAGGTCTGGCCCTCTCGCCCGAGGAAATCAACTACCTGCACGACATCGAGAAGCAGCTGGGCCGCAAACTGACCGACTCCGAAGTGTTCGGCTTTGCGCAAATCAACTCCGAGCACTGCCGTCACAAGATTTTCGGCGGTTCGTTCATCATTGACGGCGAGGAAATGCCGTCGTCGCTCTTCGCCATGATCAAGAAGACGACCAAGGAGAACCCCCACAAGATTATCTCGGCCTACAAGGACAACGTAGCCTTTGCGCAGGGCCCCGTCATCGAGCAGTTTGCTCCGCAGGACCACTCGACGAGCGACTACTTCATCATCAAGGACATTGAGAGCGTCATCTCCATCAAGGCCGAGACGCACAACTTCCCCACTACGGTAGAGCCGTTCAACGGTGCCTCCACGGGTACGGGCGGCGAAATCCGCGACCGTATGGGCGGCGGTGTAGGCTCATGGCCCATTGCCGGAACGGCCGTGTACATGACGGCATATCCGCGCCTTGACGGCGGACGCGACTGGGAGGACATCCTGCCGGTGCGCAAATGGCTCTACCAGACTCCGGAACAGATTCTGATTAAGGCCTCGAACGGTGCTTCCGATTTCGGTAACAAGTTCGGTCAGCCGCTCATTGCGGGTTCCGTACTGACCTTCGAGCACCAGGAGAACGGCGAGAAATACGGCTACGACAAGGTAATCATGCTGGCCGGCGGCGTAGGCTACGGCACCAAGCGCGACTGCCTGAAGGGCGAGCCGAAAAAGGGAAACAAGGTGGTTGTAGTAGGCGGCGACAACTACCGCATCGGTCTGGGCGGCGGTTCGGTATCGTCAGTCGATACGGGACGCTACTCCAGCGGCATCGAGCTGAACGCCGTACAGCGCGCCAACCCCGAAATGCAGAAACGTGCCAACAACCTGGTGCGCGCCCTCTGCGAAGAAGACGTCAACCCGGTAGTGTCCATCCACGACCACGGTTCGGCCGGCCACGTCAACTGCCTCTCCGAGCTGGTTGAGGAATGCGGCGGACTCATCGACATGAGCAAACTGCCCATCGGCGACCCCACCCTCTCGGCCAAGGAAATCATTGCCAACGAAAGCCAGGAACGCATGGGTCTGCTCATCCAGGAAGAACACCTGGAGCACGTACGCAAGATTGCCGAGCGCGAGCGCGCCCCGATGTACGTGGTAGGCGAAACCACCGGCGACGCTCACTTTGCCTTTGTGCAGGCCGACGGCGTACGTCCGTTCGACCTCGACGTGGCGCAGATGTTCGGCCACTCACCCAAAACGGTGATGGTGGACGAGCGCGTCAGCCGCCAATACGACAACGTAAGCTACGAACCGGCCAAGGTGCAGGAATACCTCACCAACGTGCTGCAGCTGGAAGCCGTAGCCTGCAAGGACTGGTTGACCAACAAGGTAGACCGCTCCGTAACGGGTAAGGTAGCCCGCCAGCAGTGTCAGGGCGAAATTCAGCTGCCGCTGAGCGATTGCGGCGTGGTAGCCCTCGACTACCGCGGCGACAAGGGTATAGCCACATCCATCGGTCATGCTCCGCAGGCCGGACTGGCCAGCCCGGCAGCAGGTTCCGTACTGTCGGTAGCCGAAGCCCTGACCAACATCGTATGGGCACCACTCGCTGAAGGACTCGACAGCGTGTCACTCTCTGCCAACTGGATGTGGCCATGCCGCTCACAGAAGGGTGAGGACGCCCGCCTCTACGAAGGCGTACAGGCCCTGAGCGACTTCTGCTGCGACCTGAAAATCAACGTGCCTACGGGTAAGGACTCACTCTCACTGAGCCAGCAGTACCCCAACGGCGAAAAAATCATATCTCCGGGTACGGTCATCGTATCGGCCGGCGGCGAGGTCAGCCACATCCGCAACGTGGTTTCACCCGTCATGGTCAACAAGGCCAAATCCGTATTCTACCACATTGACTTCAGCTTCGACGAGCTGCGTCTGGGTGGCTCGGCCTTTGCGCAGTCGCTCAACAAGGTGGGCAGCGACGTGCCGACCTGCAAGAATCCGGAATACTTCAGAGACGCCTTCAACGCCGTACAGGAACTCGTCAACAAGGGCTTGCTCCTGGCCGGTCACGACATTTCGGCCGGCGGTCTGATTACCTGTCTGCTGGAAATGTGCTTTGCCAACACCGAAGGCGGTATGGAAATCAACCTCGACGGCTTCAAACACGCTGACCTCATCAAGATTCTGTTTGCCGAAAACCCGGGCGTAGTAATCCAGGTGGCCGACAAGGACAAGAAAGAGGTGAAGAAGATTCTGGAAGACGCCGGCGTGGGCTACATCAAGCTCGGTCAGCCTACCGAGGAGCGCCACATCCTGGCCACCCTCGACGGTGCTACCTACCAGTTCGGCATCGACTACCTGCGCGACGTATGGTACGAAACCTCTTACCTGCTCGACACCAAGCAGAGCATGAACGGATGCGCCCGCAAGCGTTACGAAAACTACAAGTTGCAGCCGCTGGAATTTGCCTTCAACAAGGACTTCACCGGCAAGTTTGCACAATACGGCATCAGTCCTGACCGCCGCAAGCCGTCGGGCATCAAGGCCGCCATCATCCGCGAAAAGGGTACCAACGGCGAGCGCGAAATGGCTTACTCGCTCTATCTGGCCGGCTTCGATGTGAAGGACGTAATGATGACCGACCTCATCAGCGGCCGCGAAACGCTGGACGACATCAACATGATTGTATTCTGCGGCGGATTCTCCAACTCCGACGTGCTGGGCTCGGCCAAAGGATGGGCCGGCGCCTTCCTCTACAACCCCAAGGCCAAGGAAGCCCTCGATCGCTTCTATGCCCGTCCCGACACCCTCTCACTGGGCGTCTGCAACGGTTGCCAGCTCATGGTTGAACTGAACCTCGTAAACCCCGAGCACAAGGAACGCGCGCACATGCTCCACAACGATTCTCACAAGTTTGAGAGCGCCTTTGTAGGCACCACGGTACCGATGAACCGCAGCGTGATGTTCGGCAGCCTGAGCGGCAATAAACTGGGTATCTGGGTGGCTCACGGCGAAGGCAAGTTTTCACTGCCTTATCCGGAAGACGATTACAACGTCGTGCTGAAATATTCATACGACGAATATCCCGGCAACCCCAACGGTTCTGATTACTCCGTAGCCGGTATCTGCTCGGCCGACGGCCGTCACCTGGCCATGATGCCTCACTTGGAAAGAAGCATCTTCCCCTGGCAGAACGCCAACTATCCCGCCGACCACCGTCAGGACGACGTAACGCCCTGGATTGAGGCTTTCGTCAATGCCCGCAAATGGGTGGAAGCTCACAAGCAATAAAAAGATGAAACCGGGCCCCGTGCCCGAGCCAATACATAGAGAAGCCCTCCTTGCTCACTTTGGCAAGGAGGGCTTCTTGTATTCTTTAGCAGCTTTGTTTTCTCCTATCACATACATATAGGTAACAGGAAAAGCATACCGTCTAAGAAGCATTTTTAGGCCTTTACAACGCGATTACATCGAAATGTGACCCAACTATCACATTCCCGACAAAAGCCGCAAAAAACGGCTTAAACCAAGCGCTACCACGCTATCCGCAGGAACTATCAACAGAATAATAAAAATGGAAGCAGAATTATTGTACGGCTACCACGTGTCCATAGCTCCCATGCAGTCAATTAACAATTAAAATAGCGCACCGGCGATTGGCCTTTTACCAGTGGACTGATGTCCCATCCCAAAAAGGCTGAATCATTGACGGGATCACCTTCAAAGGCATAACGCACGCCGGAAAACAATTTTGCATCCTCTACCGGATACCAACGCTTCGGCTTATATACAGCCACCACTACGCCTTTAAAAACGCCTAAAACATACATGGCGCGCTCCACGCGCTTTGCACTTACTCGCCAATACTTCCGAACCTTTTCATACATATCCGGTCGCTTATAAACTTCCGGCGCATCGGGAGCACACTGATATGTTTTGTCCAATTTTACCACCAATACGCGGGTGCCACCAAAACAGTCGGCACTCGCATGCACTACGTTTTTTTTATTTGTTTCCATAAAATTTTTATTTGCTGCGTAAGACAAAAAAAGGCTAAAGATACACAAAAAAAGAGCGGAGCAAACTGTCTTAGCTTG
>FR903557.1 GCA_000438115.1 Prevotella sp. CAG:617
CTTCGTCCCGACGTCCGAGCAGGCGTATGCACACGCCCTTCATCGGGCCGGCATAGGCTTGATAAAGGGTGCTCCAGGCGTCGGTGTCGCCCTGACGGGCGCGTTCCACGAGCGTTTCCAGATTCATACGTGCGGACGGGTTCATGAATAAGTATAGGTATGAATACATCGGAATGACTGCGTGGAGGTGGGTATGTTTTTTTCAGAAAATGACTGGTCCGGATGGAAATGACGGTTTTCCGGAAGCGGTGCGAAGTTAAACCGAAAAAAACGGAAAAACGGTATTTGCGGGATGAAAATGAGCCGGGTGTGGAATATTTCCGTAATTTTGCGACCGACAATCACGGCGGATTCGGAGTGCAGTGACGTTAGCGGCCGTAGCGGGTCCGGTTGACACTGGGTTGAATTCCGACTGCCTAAAACTTGCTTCAATATGCTGATTTACAACACTACCTACCATGTACTGACGGCCGACGTCAGAAATTTCCTGATTTACGTGCAGGAAGTGCTCATTCCGGCCGTCGAGGTTTCGGGCTGCCTGAAAAACGCCCGTCTGACGCGTATCCTGAGTCATCACGAGGACGACTCCGAATGTTTCTCCCTGCAGTTTGAAGTGGCCGACTCCGCCACGCTTCACCAGTGGTATGCCCGCGAGGGCGCACGGCTCAACGCCGATTTGCTCAAGACCTTTAAGGAGGAAATCGTAGGTATCCCTACGCTGATGGAGGTAATATTATGATGACGGAAAGGTCGGTATGGCCGGCCTCAGGCTTATAAAAAATGAATCATTCGGTAGAAACGGCCGCCGGCCCTGAGGTCGTCGGCAGGAAAAAGCGCCTCTCCAATATGGAGTTGTTGCGCATTGTGGCCATGCTGATGGTGGTGGCCATTCACATGTGTTATTATTCGTTCGGCACGCCTACGCGGGCCGAGGTATTGCAGTTCAGTCCGTTTGCGATGGGGCGTATGGTTGTGCAGTCGTTTATCGTGGTATGTGTTGACGTGTTTATTCTGCTCTCGGGGTATTTCGGAATCCGCGCATCGTGGAAACGGTTGGTGGGACTGGTATTTCAGGTCCTGTTGCTTACGATGTCGGCGGGGTTGTATTATGTGTGGACGGATCCGGACGGATCGTCCTATCCGTACGACCGTTGGCTGATAGATGCTTTTTCGCTGGGTGGATGGTTTGTGCGGGCTTACGTGTTGCTTTATGTCATTTCGCCCGTGTTGAATGCCTTTGTCCGTTCGGCTACCCCGCGGCAACTCTATCGTATCACTCTGGCCTTACTTTTACTTGTCATATTGTGGGGATGGAGGTTTCGCGTTGAATTTTCAGGGGGCTATTCGGTGGCGTTTTTTGTGGTGCTTTATTTGCTGGGACGTTGTGTCAGGTTGTATCCTCTTCGTTTGTTTCGGTTAAGGTGGCAGATTGATATGTTGGTTTATGTGATGTGCAGTTTGCTGACCGTAGTCATGTGTGTATTGGGGTTCTGTTTCCGTATGTATTGGGCACAGTCGCCGTCGTATGTGTCGCCTTTTACGATTGCGGCTTCGGTGGCGTTGCTCCTTTGCTTTTCTAAAATTTCTTTTTACAGTCGCTGGATTAATTGGATAGCCGCCTCTTCGTTTGCTGTTTATCTGCTGCATGCCTGCACGCCGTTTCTGTCGGTTACGATGAAGCCCTTGGTGGTTGGTTTTTGGGAGCCGGATGCCGTGGGGCTGTTTGTGGTGCGGTGTGTGGCGTTTGCGTTGGGGCTGTTTGCGGCCTGCGTATTGATTGATCAGGTGCGTCTGGCGTTGTGGTGCGGATTGTCGGGCCGGATATGGACAGAAAAGGCCCCTTCCGGCAGTGCTACCTGGGCTGGTAGCGCGGAGAAAAAATAAAGTCGGATTTAAGAGGAACAGGGTCGGAGTTTGTCGTGACAGGGTCCGACCCTGCTCTTTCTGCGTTCGGGGCGCGCGGCGGGAGCGTATGATTATATTACCGGATTCGGCGCA
>FR903558.1 GCA_000438115.1 Prevotella sp. CAG:617
AAGCCACCCCTGTTGGGCAGCGCGGCTGGCTCTTTATTTTTAGCGTATCTTAGACACAAACAGAAAGAATGTCGTGAATCCGTTTTTTATGCAGATTCATTACAGACGGAGGTATGTGGCGGAATTGTTGTTGAATCAAATGCAGATACGTGTACTTTGAATGAAACAATACTATGTATTGTAACTTTAATGCCATTCTAACGGTTGATAATAATTATGGATATATTCCAATGAGCCGTCACTTCGTTCACGACATGGATATTTTATACCGTTCACCGAAATAAATGGAGTAATTCCCAATCTTTTTCTGGATTCAGCATTCAAAATAGCCATTCTCACATTGGTTTTATCATTGTACCATGGCAAACGCATCCATTGCGGGTCACATTTTATTTTGTTCCTGGTCTTAATAAAGGTTTCCCGTTTGGTTTCTTGTATTGAATAATCGCTATTGCTTGATTTGGTAATAATTTGATCTTCAACATTAAAAATAGAATGAGCATGAAAAGTATGTACACCAGTCTTGTCCTGAGCATACAATACTAATCCCGGGAGACCTGCGAGTTTCCATGGACCTGAAGATACAGGAATCTCGTCTGTATACCAAACCATCCATTCCCTTCCGCCATATTGTAAACGGGCATAACGACATTTATAATCCAAAATCATTGAATCACCTGAAAGAAGCGTCCAATGTAATGAGTCAGTGGACTCTTCGTATGAGAAGAAAGAAGGATGCAATGATTCCTCAACTGTCAAAGTTCCCTCATTCGGGTAATTTTGTAAAACCCACAGATGCTCATCTCTACGGCAATCTTCTTTTGTCAGACCTTGCATTTCATCCGGAAGATATTTTTTTTGAGAAGTATAAGTTGAAAGGTCGCCATATTTGTGGATTCTTTCTCCTACTTCAAGGATACTGAAAAAAGAATCTACCACAGCCACATGGTCTTTGTCCGTTGTTTGTATATAATGAGTATACAAGCAGCAAAATGAAGCCTTATCAATCTTGTCTTGTTGAGCATTGCAGAATAAAGAGAAGATAAGGCATGACGAAACAATACAGACTAATTTGTACTTATTCATTGCTATTAGGCTTTAGGTATTTGATAATTTGTTCTTCTATTGCATAGATATTTCTAAATTTGGAATGGCAATCTATTACGGCATACATATGAATGAGATTAGAAATTCTCTTCCACGTAACAGATAATCATAGTTATAAGAATTCAATCCGCTGTACACTGTATAACAATAATTCTTTTTATTAAGCAGGTTGTTCATTTCCAGACGTAAACGAATTTTTCTGCGTAGTTTATATTCCGCACGGGCATCTAACAACATGGCTGTTTTGTGGTTTCCGTCAGCCAGTGTCGTATATCGCCATTCTCCACCAGCATGGAAATTCAAAATTTCTATCGGGCTGTAAGTAAGGTTGAAGCGTTGGTTGTAGTTGGTATAGTTGCTGCGCTGTTCTGGCAACTCTTGCTGTGTGAATGTTCCTTCGGCACGATAGAAGGCTTCCAGCTGCATGATGGGATTTGAACGCACCTCCACATAACCTCCATACCCGCTGCCATAGACCGTGGTCTGTTTGCCGGAAGAAAGCATTTGGGCATTCGACCATGTATAATGTCCTCCGATAACTATATTTGTTTTAGCTGTCAGCAGATATTTTGAAACTTTGGCATCTATATAAATATTATCATCAGTATTCTCCACTTGTTGTTCTGTAAGAGACAAGTTGTTGCCATTCATATCTTGTCCATGCATGATGTTGCTGAAGTTGCGGGTATAGCTGACACTTGTATTGAGAAACCAGAACGATAATGGAGATTGCCATTCATAGACCAGTCTCGAACGACTGGTACGGTTGGTGCCAAAGATACCGGAACGGGTCTGTATCGTGTGATAATCAGTCTGAATCGGATTCCCT
Organism: Prevotella sp. CAG:617; assembly: GCA_000438115.1. GTDB lineage: Bacteria > Bacteroidota > Bacteroidia > Bacteroidales > Bacteroidaceae > Alloprevotella. Next base: position 1,937 of record FR903558.1, read on the forward strand.
AAAAGAGAGAAATAGTCTCCGTAATTGTGCCACCAATCCGTGCGACCGTCAAAACTGGATTTTGCATCAAGGATGAAGTGAAAGAACAAGCTGGCATCCGTAAAGCCACGATTGAATTTCATTCGACGGTTGGCCAAATTGTTCTTATAATCATTTCGCAGAAATTTTAATGGTACATCTGCACCGATACGAAACCGACGGTTGTCAGTTTGAAAATCAAGACTGGGAGCTGCATTCAACAGTATGTCATAACCGACAAGGTCGTTACCAGCGGATGCTGGCTCACTAATTAAATTTGTTTGTAAGGAACCTGTGTTCAGCATAAAGGTAACCGGAATTGCAAGAGTGAGACCCGGCAGCACCTCATAGCCAGTATAGAACCATTCGCGTGATTTAAACATACGGCTTTTAGCATGCTGGAGCGCAAATCTTTTATTATTTAAACTAATATCCAAAGTCCCTTCGGGGGATTCGGAGTATTGCAAATCACTTTTGAAATGCCATTTCCAGTTTTTTTGTTTCCGAACTAATGAAAACGCATTACGAAGCCCCAAGGCATCCTGTGCTTGCATTTGCTGATACTCGTCACTATTATTTACGACATCGCCTTTTGCATCAGCAAAATGCCCATACATGGAAAATGTATTCTCTATTAACTGCCTGTCCTTGTTTGACCGGAATTCTATGTCAATAGTAGCTTTATGCTTTTTTTGTGTGAAGTCCAACTGTTCCTTGGTCTCGTAAAGCATATCCCCCATTGGGTATCGCGAACTGACCGTATAGCCATAATTGGTTTTTTCATGAGTGTAGTTGGCATTTATTTTTAATTGGTTGTCATCGCTTAAACGCTGTAAGGCATTTGCGCTGAATAATTCATTGCGCCTGTCTTTGTAGCGATATTCAGCAAATGGAGGCCGACTTCCGGAGAGCAGCGGAAGAACTTGTTCTGCACCGGAATTCCATGATATTGCACCAAAATGAGTTATCGATTCATCGACCCCCAATCTTCCTTCATTGGAAAGTTTTAGAGTCGTGAGCAACTGAAATTTCTTGCGGAACAGCATGGCTGTACCGCTAATACCGTAAAGCGGGTGTTTTTCTTCTATACCTGCCCGTGCCTCGTACGTACCGAATGGCTTGATTTTGGCTTTGTCCGCCAGCCGGATGTTCAGTGCTACATCGTTGGTTAATTCATCTTTAAATACTTTGTTGTGTTGGTGATGGCGCAGGACTTCCACCCCAGTCACCTTGTCTACGGGAATATTGCGAGTTGCCAGATTGTAGCGTCCGCCCAACAGGTCTAATCCTTCTATATAGAATTGACTGATATCGCGTCCCATATAACTAATGGCTCCATCATCACTGACAGTGATTCCTGGAATTCGTTTTAGTCCGTCCTCCAGGTTGAGATCTGTTCCCGTCTAGAACTGTCCCATAGAGAACCGTAAGGTGTCGCCTTTTTGAATTACGGGTGGAGCTTTTACAATTACTTCACGCAATGTGGCATCACCTGCTATCATTATAGTTGATAAAGAAGTTTTTCCGACGGGCAAATCATGGGTCTGTTTTTTATAGTTCAGCTTGCTGAAGCTGACTGTGAGTAGGCGTTTTGCATAGGTTTCAGGTATGGTTAACCTGTAACTTCCGTCTGATTTACTGCTTCCGAAAGCTACACATTTCTCATGGTCATACACATTTATAATGACACCGGCCAAAGACTTTCGGTCTTCTGTCATTACGTTTCCGCTTAATGTGCGTTGAGCGGAGGCCGTAAGAGTGCAGAGCATAACAGCAAGGGAGGCAAGAAAAATCCGTTTCTGGGTATTTTTCATTTCAATTCAAGCGGTTGGAAGTAATTAAATATATAGCGCATCAATCCGTTTTCTCCATCCTGTGCGTATCTTGTTGGATAAGATACGCTATTTATTGTTAGATGAGGGCCATGTTTTTTGTAGAATTCATGGGGACGTAAGACAAAATCAGCATTAACTTGGTCATGGAAATAAGGTTGGGTCATGTAACGTTCATTCATTTTAATTTTGTTACGGTGAGCTATGAATTCGTCTCTTGTTGTCTTTTTGTCTAAAGCATTATCTTCATTGGTAATGACCTGGTGTGTAGTCTTTAGCAAGGAATAGGCCTCAAAGCGATGTGTTTTCGTAAGGTCTTCTGCTTTTAAAATAAGCCCGGGAAGGCCGCATAATTTCCACGGGCCACTATTGACCGGCAAGTCCGGCGCATACCAAGCTGTCCATTCTCTTCCTCCGTATGTAAGACGCGCTTTCAGGCATTTGTAACCCATTACCATTGTTGAACCGGACTCCAATTCCCAATTGGCAGGTATTGGCTCCTGATAAACAAAATATGCAGGATGCAAAAATTCCCGGATTTTCATAGTATCATTTTTAAGATACTGAAGAAATGCGAATGTGTATGCGTTGATGTTGGGGTTGAACATATCTACCATGATATTCTTTATGGCTTCGGGAACGTTTCTTTTGGTATAGGCATATCGGGTAAGATCTTCATATTTGGTAATGCTGTCTCCTATTTCCAATATGCTTAATATAGAGTCGGTAACATTTTTATGTTCACGATCTTTTGTGGCAATATAATATTTGTAGAGAACACAAATCCGGCAACTATCTATGGAAACTGCGGTGGTTGTCTGTGTAAAAAACAGAAACATAAAAGCCACGCATACCTGAGACGCATAGCCTTCGTTAAGAATTTGAGCATATAACGTAATCTCATGATTTGAATACATTTTTTCATACGTATATTTCTTTTAATTGCACAAGGTTCTTTATCTAATCGCGGAGGCTACACGTACATCTCTGTAAGCAGGTCAGGCATAACCTTTCTTGTTGATATCAAGTAAGAATGTCACAAATATAATGATATCAAATGTTTTTTACCCCCCCCCATTGATTTTAACATAGATTGACATTCGGGAAGCCCAGTATGACGTGAGGAACATGTCTATATTTGCCAAAGGTGTATGTTTTTCTGTGAAGGCTGGATGAAAACCGTTTATGGATATTTTGTAGAAGATTCAAGACTGTTGGTCTGTCTTGAATTTATTTTTAATGTACGCTCACATGCGGGCGGATAATCGTGCGGCTGAGGCGGCGAAAAAAGGTCCCGCCTGAGATTTTTTT
>FR903559.1:0-16938 GCA_000438115.1 Prevotella sp. CAG:617
ACTGCGGTGGAGTTGCTGGCAACGGGGTTATATTCGCCACGGCCGGCAGCGGTCAGACGTTTGGGGTCAACACCGTAGTCGTTCTGCAAAGCCTGTACCACTGAAGAGGCACGCAGGGCACTCAAGTCCCAGTTGTTGCGGATGTTGGGGCGTGAAATCGGGTCGGTATCGGTGTTACCCTCAATCAGCACGTCGTAGTCCTTGTAGTCCATGATGATTTTGGCAATCTTGCTGAGGGTCTCGCCGGCACGCTCGTTGATTTCGTAGCTTCCTGACTTGTAGAGCATGTTGTCAGCCAAAGAGATGTAAACCACGCCCTTGAGCACCTGTACGTCCACTTCCTTGAGCTCTTCCTTGCTCAGCGAGCGGGTCAGGTTGTTGGTCAGCACCATGTTGAGCGAGTCGCTCTTGCTCTTGGTCTCAATCAGCTGCTTGATGAATTTGTTCGAAGCGTTGATTTCGTCCACCAGCTTGGAGATGTTGACGTTGCCCTGTGAGTTCTGGGCCAGGCTCTTGTCGAGCGAGTTCTGCAGGGCTGCATAGGCCTCGCGCTGCTCCTTGGCGGCATTCTGGGCTTCGGTCAGACGCTCGTTCAGGTTCTTGCTGTTGGTCTGGCAGGCTGCCAGCTTCACCTTGGTATCTTGCAACTCAGTCTTCAGCGTAGCATTTTCGTTTTGCACTTCGGCAAACTTTTTCTTGGTCACGCAACTCGTCATTGTTGCCATGCCCAGCAAAAGTACCAGTGAAAGGATTCCGTGTTTCATGATTCTAAATGTTTTTTTTGATTGTTCTTTTCTTTTTTTGTCGTCGTTTTTCCTTCCTGCACCAAGGCCCGCAGCAACGGCACAGGAGGTTTGCTCTGCAATATTCGGGAAAAAAAAGAAAGCTACCAAAATTTTAGTCAAAAAATTCCTTTATAATTATTTAGGAATCGGAAAAACAGAACACCAAGCCCCCTTTTTGCGCAGTTTATGGGCTGCTTAGACGAAAAAAAGCGTACATTTGTTCCCTCATCATGCCGCTGCCGGCCACTTTTCCCCGTTGGCCGACAAAAGCGCCAAACAACAGCACTACAATGACAGCAACATGGCAAGCAATGGCCCGGGAGGTGAGCAAACTCGCCCGCAGGGTCGGACAATATCTGCGACAGGAAAACGAACACTTCAGCTGGAGCCGCGTGGAACACAAGCAGGAGCACGACTACGTGTCGTACGTCGACAAGACATCGGAACAGATGCTGGTGGAAGCCCTTTCGGAACTGCTGCCCGAAGCCGGATTCCTGACCGAAGAAGGCACCGCCGCATACGACGGGCAACCCTACTGCTGGGTGATTGACCCGCTGGACGGCACCACCAACTTCATGCACCGCTACGCCCCGTTTGCCATATCCGTGGCCCTGTGCCACCAGGGAAGCCCGGTGGTCGGAGTGGTCTACGAGGTGAAGGCCGACGAATGTTTCTGCGCCTGGCGCGGCGGCGGAGCATGGCTCAACGAACAGCCCATCAGCGTCAGCCGCCACACGCCCCGGGAGGCTCTCATTGGGGTGGAGCTCCCCTACAATGCAGCCGACTATACCGCTACGGGGCTGCAGCTCATCAGCCGCCTCTACGGCAGGGTGAGCGGGCTGCGCATGGTAGGGTCGGCCGCCGTAGCTCTGGCCTACGTGGCCGCTGGAAGAATGGAGGGGTGGCTGGAACGCTACATCCACCCCTGGGACTACATGGCCGGAGCCCTGCTGGTGGAAGAAGCCGGCGGACGCACCAGCACCTTCAGCGGCGACAGCCACTATGCCGGCGGACGTGAAATCGTAGCGACCAACGGTCTGCTGCACGACACGCTGCTCCAGGCACTGGTGCCCTGAAAGCGACGCCCGTCGGACTCATTGACCAGGAAAAAAGTTGTTTCTGCTACACAAGGCGACCCAAAAATCACGATTTTTACTTGGTGAATCACCCCGCACGGCGTAACTTTGCATCACGGTCCGTACCGACCCGTAAACATGTAAACTGATTATTATCTGAAGAAGAAAATGAACCTGACATCCCTGGCGCGCCCGTTTTTTGAGCGCCGCTACCAGCAGATTATCCAGAACACGCAGCGCGTGGAAGACGTGCAGCGCAGCGTGCTGACCCGCCTGCTCCGTCAGGCCGCCCATACGGCCTGGGGGCGGAAATACCACTACGACCAGCTGCATACCTACGAAGATTTTGCCTCCACCGTGCCGGTAAGCACTTACGAAGACCTGAAGGCATTTATTGACCGCATGCGTCACGGCGAGGCCGACCTGCTCTGCAAAGGCCGCGTAAAATGGTATGCCAAATCGTCGGGCACGACCAACGACAAGAGCAAATTTATTCCCGTCAGCCAGCAGGGGCTGCACGACACCCACTACGCCGGCGGCCGCGACGCCCTGGCCATCTATCTGCACCACTATCCGCAGAGCCGCATCTTCAATGGCAAGGCGCTGATACTGGGCGGCAGCCACGCCCCCAACTACAACCTGCCCGGCTCGCTGGTGGGCGACCTGAGTGCCATTCTGATTGAGAACATCAATCCTGTGGTCAACCTCATCCGTACGCCCGACAAGCACACGGCGCTGCTGCCCGACTTCGAGGAAAAGCGCGACCGCATTGCCCGCATTGCCATGCGCCAGCACGTAACGAACCTGAGCGGCGTGCCCTCGTGGATGCTGTCGGTACTGACCCGCGTGCAGGAACTCTCGGGCGAAAGCGACCTGAGCCGCGTATGGCCCGACCTGGAAGTGTTCTTCCACGGCGGTGTGAGCTTTACGCCCTACCGTGAGCAGTACAAGCGCATCATTACCTCACCCGGCATGCATTATATGGAGACGTACAACGCCAGCGAGGGCTTCTTCGGCCTGCAGGTTGACCCGTCCGACCCTTCCATGACACTCATGTCGGACTACGGCGTATTCTACGAATTCATTCCGCTCGATACGCTGGGAACCCCTCAGCAGAAGGCCCTGCCGCTCTGGCAGACGGAAACGGGTGTCAACTACGCCATGGTCATCAGCACCAGCGGCGGCCTCTGGCGCTACCAGATTGGCGACACCGTGCGCTTTACCGACGCCACTCGCAACCGCTTCGTCATCAGCGGCCGCACCAAGAGTTTCATCAATGCCTTCGGTGAGGAACTTATTGTGGACAATGCCGAAAAAGGACTGGCACAAGCCTGCCGGCAGACGGGCGCCGAAGTATCGGAATATACGGCCGCACCGGTATTTATGGACGACAACGGAAAATGCCGCCACCAGTGGCTCATTGAATTCCGCCGTCGCCCGGCCTCGATAGAGGAGTTCGCAGACATTCTCGACAAGACCTTACAAAACATCAATTCCGATTACGAGGCCAAGCGCTACAAAGACATCACGCTGCAACCACTCGAAATTGTGGAAGCCCGTGAGAATCTTTTCAACGACTGGCTCAAAAGCTGCGGCAAACTGGGCGGACAGCACAAAGTGCCCCGCCTTTCCAACGACCGACGCATCATCGACCCCTTACTCAAACTGAACGCTCATTCATGAAAAAACTGCCTCTTCTGCTGCTGACTCTGCTGGCTGTCCTGGCGCTAAGCCAATGCGCCAATCCCGGTTCCGGCCCCGACGGCGGCCCCTACGACGAAACGCCGCCGCGCCTGGTTTCGACTTCGCCCAAGCTGGGAGCAACCGACAACCAGTCAAAGCGCATCACGCTGGTGTTTGACGAATACATCAAGATGGAAAACGCCAACGAAAAGGTCATCGTTTCGCCTCCGCAAATCAATGCCCCCGACGTGCGGGCCTCAGGCAAAAGCATCACCGTAACGCTCAACGACACGCTCAAGCCCAACACGACTTACACCATCGACTTTGGCGATGCCATTGAGGACAATAACGAAGGCAACCCTTTCGGCGATTTTGCCTTTTACTACGCCACCGGTCCCCACATCGATACGCTTGAAGTGTCGGGATACGTACTGAATGCAGCCGACCTGGAGCCCATTAAAGGCACCCTGGTAGGCTTGCAGAAAGACCTGGCAGACTCAGCTTTCCGGACCCGCCCGTTCGACCGTGTAGGTCACACCGACAGCTACGGACATTTCTCCATACGCGGCGTAGCACCGGGCTCCTACCGCATCTATGCCCTGCAGGACATGGACGGTACGTTCAGTTTTTCACAAAAAAGCGAAGCCATCGCCTTCAGCAAGGACATTATCAAACCGGCCTGCGAACCTGCCATCCGTTTCGACACGGTATGGCACGACAGTGTACACATTGATTCGCTGCGCGAGGTACACTACACCCGCTTCACGCCGGACGACATTCTGCTGCTCAGTTTTACTGAAACCGGGCAGCCGCGCCACTTGCTCAAGACGGAACGCAACATGCCCAACCTGATGAGTTTCTTCTTTACTGCCCCGTCTGATTCAGCTCCCGTCATACGCGGACTCAATTTTGATGCCGGAAAAGATCTTGTCACGGAATATTCGCTCCACAACGACACCATTAATTGCTGGATACGCACGGAAGAGGTCATGGCCAACGACACCCTCTCGCTCACCCTGCAATATGAAGAGACCGACGACTCGACCAATATGCCGAAAATGCGTACCGATACCCTCTCGCTCACGCCCCGCAAAACATACAGCAAAATTAAAGAAGAGCAGGACGAAGCCTGGAAAAAATGGGCCGAAGCCCGCGAAAAAGCCATCAAGCGCAACCGACAGTTCACGGAAATTGCGCCCAACAACTGGCTGAAGATGCGGATTGCCGCGCCCAGTAACATGGCGCCCACCACAAATCCGCTCTTTACCTTCGACGAGCCGTTGGACCGCATTGACACCAGCCGGATTCATCTGCTGCTTGGTCCGGACTCCGCTGCCGTTGAACGGCCCTTCAAGCTGGTTGATTTTCCGCACAAGCTCACACAGCTGATGCTGATGGGCGAGTGGCGCCCCAACCAGCAATACCAGCTGCGTGTTGACTCTGCAGCGTTCTACAGCCTGTCGGGTCGTGTCAATCAAAGTACAAAATTACATATCAACATAGCCGACCCTGAAACTTTTGGAAGCATTTTCTTCGTGCTGCAAGGCCCGGGATCCGACTCTGCACTGGTACAAATCTTCACCGATGAAAAAAAAATATACCGGCAGGTCAAGGCTAATCGGGGTATGGCTGACTTCTATTATGTCAATCCGGGAAGTTATTACGCCAGAGCCATTGTCGACCTCAACGGAAACGGAAAATGGGACGCCGGCGATTACGAAAAAGGCCTACAGCCCGAACCTGTTTACTACTATCCCGGACAGCTTCAGCTACGGGCCGGCTGGGATATCAATCAGGACTGGAACCTGACCGCCACACCGCTGATCCAGCAAAAACCGGATGCCATCAAAAAACAAAAAGCAGACCCGAAAAAAACAATCAAGAACCGTAATGCCGAACGCCTGAGGCAACTGGGACGCCAATAACCCGGCTGCATCGTACTCCACGCCGGAAGGAAGCGGTTCGATATATTCACGTTATATTTTTTCTGCCTTATGAACAAAAGAAGATTTCGCACATGGATATGCCTGAGCATAATTCTGATTGCAGGAAGCATTTTTCCCTTGCAGACTGCCGCCCAATGTGGCGCTGTCAACACGGCGTTCAAAAGCGGCGAAACGCTGGAATACAAGCTCTACTTCAACTGGAAATTCATCTGGGTCAACGCCGGTTCGGCCACACTGACCATCCGGCAGTCAAAATATCAAGGAAAAAACGTATACCGCACGCATCTGATTACTCGCACCTCACAGCGGCTCGACCGCTTCTTCCGCATGCGCGACACGCTGGTATCCTACAACCAGATGGACCTGGTGCCGCTCTATTACAGCAAACGGGCTTTTGAGGGAAAGACATACCGCCGCAACGAAGTGTGGTACCGCTACAGCGGCGGCAAGGTACACGTCAAGATGGCCTATCAGCGCAACCAGCTGCCCGTTGAATACGAAGAAAGCAGCAGTGCCTACTGCATGTTCGACATGCTCAGCATGATGCTGCGTGCCCGCTCGTTCGACGCTTCCGACTATAAAGTGGGCAAACGTATCCAGTTCTTCATGCCCGACGGCCGCAAGGTGCTCAACGAAACGCTCATCTACCGCGGCAAGAAAACCTTTGAGATGGAGAACACCAAAATAAAATACCGTTGTCTGGTATTCTCCTTCGTTGAAAAGGAAAAAGGGAAGGAAAAGGAAATCGTCAAGTTCTATATCACTGACGACAAGAACCATCTGCCGGTGCGGCTGGACATGAACCTGAACTTCGGTACGGCCAAGGCCTACCTGACAAAGGCCAGCAACCTGCGCAACCCGCAAACATCCATCATCCATTAAAACATACCAAAGGTCATGCGCCTTGTAATTGACGACAAAATACCCTACATACGCGGTCTGGCCGAACAGCTCGGCGAAACGGTCTACCGCCCCGGCGCCGAAATCAGCGCCGACGACGTCAGCAGCGCCGACGCCCTGATCATACGTACCCGCACCCATTGTGACGAAAAGCTGCTGCAGGGCAGCCGCGTACGTTTCATTGCCACGGCCACCATCGGCTTTGACCATCTCGACACCCGCTACCTGCAACAGGCCGGCATCAGCTGGGCCAACTGCCCGGGCTGCAACGCCCGCAGCGTGGCACAATACGTTGAAAGCACCCTCCTGGCCCTTTTTCAGGAAGGACGCCTGCCCGACCCGCGCAGCCTGTGTGTAGGCATTGTGGGCGTAGGCCACGTAGGTTCGGCCGTAGCCTGCGTGCTGCACGAGCTGGGGTGCCGTCTGCTGCTGTGCGACCCCCCACGGGCCGAACGCGAGGGAGCGGCAGCCTTTGCCGACCTGGCCACCCTGGCCCGCGAGGCCGACGTCATTACCTGCCACACGCCGCTTACCACCACCGGTCCCCACGCCACCTATCACCTGATTGACGCCGCTTTCTTTGCCGCTCTGCGCCGACACCCGCTGTTCATCAATTCCGGCCGCGGCGAGGTGGTAGATACTGCTGCCCTGCTGCAAGCGCTGGCCGACGGACAGGTGGGCGAAGCCGTCATCGACACGTGGGAAAACGAGCCCCGCATTTCCCTGCCGCTGCTGGAGCGGGTGGCCATCGGCACACCCCACATTGCCGGCTACTCGGCCGACGGCAAGGCCAACGGCACACAGATGGCCCTGAACGCCGTAGCCCGCTTTTTCGGGCTGCCCCAGACATTTCAGGTCAGTCCGCCTGCTCTTACGGGACTGACGCCCGAACACGACCCGCTGCGCCGTAAGCTGCAGCTCTATGACCCGCGCCGCGACAGCCTGGCCCTGAAAGCGCACCCCGAACAATTTGAATACCTGCGCGGCCACTATCCGCTGCGGCGCGAACATTTCTGAGCAAACAAATTATCCCTTACATTCTTTTTTGCATATGAACGGAACTTTAAGACCACAGGTTCCGGCGGCACATAGGGTCAGTATCATCGGCCTGCTTGTGACGCTGGGCATTGTCTACGGCGATATCGGAACTTCGCCGCTCTACGTCATGAAAGCCATTCTGGGCGCTACGCCCCACCCCACGCCGCAATACATCATCGGCGCCCTCTCCTGCATCATCTGGACCCTCACCCTTCAGGCTACGGTCAAATACGTGCTCATCGCCCTCCGCGCCGACAACAAGAACGAGGGCGGCATCCTGGCCCTCTATGCCCTGGTGCGCCGCTCGCGCCGCAAGTGGCTCTACGTGACGGCCATCATAGGAGCCAGCACGCTGGTGGCCGACGGCGTCATTACGCCGGCCATGACCGTCGTGTCAGCCACCGAGGGACTGCAGCTCATTGACCCTCACGTGCCTGTCGTACCCATCAGTCTGGGCATTATCCTGCTGCTTTTCTTCGTACAGCAGTTCGGCACCAGCGTCATCGGCAAATCGTTCGGACCGCTCATGCTGGTGTGGTTCCTGCTAATCGGCCTGCTCGGCGCCCTGCACATCGGCGCCGACTGGCAGGTGCTCCAGGCCTTCAACCCCGTATGGGCCGTCAGGCTGCTCTGCACCTCGCCCGAGTGGTTCCTGATTATGGGTGCCGTATTCCTCTGCACCACGGGTGCCGAAGCGCTCTACTCCGACCTGGGCCACTGCGGCCGCAACAACATCTACATCACCTGGGTGTTTGTCAAGGTCATGCTCATCCTCAACTACCTGGGGCAGGGCGCCTGGACCATAGCCCACCTCGACAGCCTCGGCGCAGGGCTCAACCCCTTCTACGCCATCATGCCGCGCTGGTTCCTGCTGCCGGGCATCGTCATGGCCACCATTGCGGCCGTCATTGCCAGCCAGGCCCTCATCAGCGGGTCGTTCACCATATTCAGCGAGGCCATGAACCTCAACTTCTGGCCCCGCCAGAAAATCAAATACCCCTCCAACATCAAGGGGCAGCTCTACATTCCGTTCATCAACAGTTTTCTGCTGGTGGCCTGCCTCGTTACGGTGCTCCTCTTCCGCAACTCCTCACACATGGAGGCGGCCTACGGTCTGGCCATCACCATCACGATGCTCATGACCACCCTGCTGCTGGCCTTCTACCTGCGCAGAAAGAGAGTCAGCCGCCTGCTTGTGGCACTGTTTGCCCTGACGTTCCTGCTGATTGAATCCGGCTTTTTCACGGCCAACATGTTCAAGTTCATGCACGGCGGATGGTACACCCTGCTCATTGCCGGCCTGATAGCCGGCACCATGCTGGTGTGGTACAACGCCCTGCGCCTGCGCCGCCGCTACTTCGTGTTCCGTCCCTTTCCGGAATACTACGACATTCTGGCCGACATCAAGCGCGACAGCAGCATTCCGCACTACGCCACCAACCTGGTCTATCTGACGCGCGCCGAGAAGAACGACGAGATTGAAGGCAAGATTCTCTACTCCATCATCAACAAGCAACCCAAGCGGGCCGACCACTACTGGGTCATCTACGTGGACTATCAGGACGAGCCCTCCACACTCGAATACTCCTGCGAAGAGCTCATCCCCGACACCCTCTACCGCATCAACATGCGCATCGGTTTCCGCATACAGCCCTACATCAACCAATACCTGCGCCAGGTCATTGAAGACCTGGTAGCCTCAGGGCGCTTCAACCTGACCAGCTGCCACCCGTCGCTGCGCAAATACAACGTGCCGGGCGACTTCCGCTTCGTGGTCATCCACCGCATATACTACCACGACGATGCCTTTGGATTCATCGACAACCTCATCATGAACCTCCACCACCTGATACGCCGCATCGGCATCAGCGACGTCAAGGCCTACGGGCTCGACACGAGCAACGCCACGGTCGAAAAGGTTCCGCTCATCGTCAACAGTTCGGCCGAAAAGCAGCGTATCCGCCCCATACGGACGGAAGAAGAAAACCCCGACATGGCGTAGCCCCGTCGGGGAACTGAAAAAAAACGAGGTGGCTTCTGAAAAAAATTACCCGGCATGCAGTTTTCTTCAGAAGCCACCTTGTTTCCACTTTGTCGCCTGCTGCCATTCCGACTGTTGCCGCCGGCCATTGCGTAAAATACCTTAAAGCGCCGGAATGCTGTTAAAAATGGTAAAAGAAGGCATACTACTAAAATTTTAATTTAATTTTGCCGCAGATGGTTAGCCATGCGCAGGAACAACCTGCCTCCGCAAGCTATGACAAACTCAGTATAAACCACAAATAACATTCATAATCAAACAAATCCACAAACGTATGATGCGAAAAACAACACTTGGCCTCATGATAGGGTGCATCACGCTCAGTGCCTACGCACAGGAGCCCGTGGCACCGCTGTCAGGATTTAAGTACGGCACCGTACAGTCGCCCAGCGGCAAGGAGTGGGAATCACCTCAGGAGCTTGGCCTGAACAAGGAGCAGCCCCATGCCTGGTTCTTCTCGTTTGCCGACGTGGAGAGTGCACGCAAGGTACTCCCCACGGCCAGCACTTACTGGCAATCACTCAACGGCGAATGGAAGTTCAAATGGGTGGGCAACCCGGAGGAACGCCCCAAAAACTTCTTCGACCCGAAAGTTGACGTTTCCGGATGGGACAACATCACCGTGCCCTCCTGCTGGAACGTAGTCGGTCTGGGCAAGGACGGCTCGCAGAAGTATGGCACGCCCGTCTACTGCAACCAGCCCGTCATCTTCAAACACTCCGTAGCCGTAGGCGACTGGAAAGGCGGCGTCATGCGCACACCGCCCAAGGACTGGACCACCTACAAGAACCGCAACGAGGTGGGCAGCTACCGCCGCGAGTTCACCATCCCCGAAAACTGGGACGACCGCGAAATCTACATCAACTTCGACGGTGTGAACTCCTTCTTCTACCTCTACATCAACGGCAAGTACGTAGGCTTCTCGAAGAACTCACGCAACACGGCCTCGTTCAACATCACCCCGTATCTGAACACGGGCAAGAACAACAAGAACGTAGTGGCCGTTGAGGTGTACCGCAACTCCGACGGCTCCTTCCTCGAGGCACAGGACATGTTCCGTCTGCCGGGCATCTTCCGCCCCGTTTCGCTGACGGCCAAGCCCAAAATCCAGGTTCGCGACCTGCGCGCCATCCCCGACCTCGACGCCGAATACCGCAACGGCGCCCTCACGGTGACGGCCAACCTGCAGAACCTCTCGAAAAAGAAAATCAAGGACTACAAGATGGTGTACACGCTCTACGCCAACACCCTGTATAGCGACGACAACGCAGCCCTGGCCGACGGCGGCACCGCCACCAGTCAGACCGTAGAGCTGAAAGCCGGCGAACAGGCTGACGTAAAGGCCGTACTCTACGTCAACGACGTCAAGAAATGGAGCGCCGAGCAACCCTACCGCTACACCCTGGTCGGACAGCTGCAGGACAAAAAGGGACGCGTCATCGAAACCGTCTCAACCTATGTCGGCTTCCGCAAGGTTGAAATCAAGGACACCCCGGCTTCGGCCGACGAGTTCAACATGGCCGGCCGCTACTACTACATCAACGGCCAGCCCGTCAAACTCAAGGGCGTTAACCGTCAGGAAATCAACCCGGCCACCGGTAACACCATCACCAACGAGCAGATTGAGCAGGAAATCATGCTCATGAAACGCGGCAACATCAACCACGTGCGCTGCTCGCACTACTCCAACACGCCCTACTGGTACTATTATTGCGACAAGTACGGCATCTACCTCGAGGACGAGGCCAACCTGGAGAGCCACGAGTACTACTATGGCGACGCCTCGCTCTCGCACGTGCCCGAATTCAAGGATGCCCACGTAGGCCGCATCATGGAAATGGCCCGCGCTACGGTTAACCACCCCAGCGTGGTCATCTGGTCACTGGGTAACGAAGCCGGCCCGGGCGACAACTTCAAGGCAGCCTATGAAGCCCTCCACAAGTTCGACCCCTCGCGCCCCGTACAGTACGAGCGCAACAACGATATCGTCGACATGGGCTCCAACCAGTATCCTTCACTCGACTGGGTACGCGGCGCCGTAAAAGGCAACTACAACATCAAATATCCGTTCCACATTTCCGAGTATGCCCACTCCATGGGTAACGCTGGCGGTAACCTGTCCGACTACTGGAAATACATTGAGTCGAGCAACTTCCTCATGGGAGGCGCCATCTGGGACTGGGTTGACCAGGCTCTCTGGAACTATGACCCGCAGACGGGCGACAAGTACCTGGCCTACGGCGGCGACTTCGGCGACAAGCCCAACGACGGCATGTTCTGTATGAACGGTATCCTTTTCCCCGGACACAACCCGAAACCTGAGTTCTACGAGGTGAAGAAGGTGTACCAGAACGTGGGCGTACGCGCCGTTGACCTGAAGCAGGGACAAATTGAAATATTCAACAAAAACTATTTCACCCCGCTCACCGACTACGTCATTGAATGGAGCCTCTGGAAAGACGGTAAGGAAATCCAGAAATCAACGGCAATGAAAGGCCCGCGCATGATTCTCGGACCTCGCCAGAAGCAGGTATATGGTCTGCTCTACGACTACGACAAACTGGATGCCCAGTCGGAATACTTCATCAAGGTGCAGTTCAAGCTGGCCAAGGATGAACCCTGGGCCAAGAAAGGCTATGTGCAGATGGAAGAGCAACTGCCGCTGAAGGCTGCCCAGCATCCGCAAATTGCAAGCGTAGTAAAGGGTGACAAGCTCA
Source organism: Prevotella sp. CAG:617 (assembly GCA_000438115.1). Taxonomy (GTDB): domain Bacteria; phylum Bacteroidota; class Bacteroidia; order Bacteroidales; family Bacteroidaceae; genus Alloprevotella. The sequence continues at coordinate 12,187 of FR903559.1, forward strand.
AACTGACGACCACAAACGGAACCACTACCGTAAGCGGTACGGGCTTCAGCGTCAGCTTTGACCACGCCACGGGTACCATCGGCAACCTGAGCTACAACGGACAGACCATCATCAGCCCGGGCAACGGACCGCGCATCAGCGCCCTGCGTGCACCGGTTGACAACGACAACTGGGCCTACACGCAATGGTTCGCCAACGGCCTGCACAACCTCAAGCAGACCCTGCAGCCGGGCGCCAAGGTAACGGCACAGACCAACAAGGACGGTTCCGTAACCATTGCCATACCCATTGTGGCCCAGGCACCCAATGCCGCACAGATTACGGGTGGCTCATCAGGCAGATATCAGATTAAGGAACTGACCGACCGCCCCTTCGGCGAGGACGACTTCAAGTTTACGGCCAACCAGCTCTACACCGTCTATGCCGACGGCTCCATCGAGCTGCGCAGCAGCATCAACAGCAACAACGCTTCGCTCGTACTGCCGCGTCTGGGCTACGAAATGCTCCTGCCCGAAAGCTACAGCCAGTACACCTACTACGGCCGCGGCCCTGAGAACAACTACGTAGACCGCAAGGCGGGTTACTTCATTGAGCAATACCAGAGCACGGTGAAGGACCAGTTTGTCAACTTCCCCAAACCCCAGTCAATGGGTAACCGTGAGGACGTACGCTGGTGCGCCCTGACCAACACGGCCGGCGATGGCGTTCAGTTCGTTTCGCTCGACAGCATGTCGACCTCGGCCCTGCCTTACTCGGCCCTCGAAATGACCCTGGCACCTCACCCCTATCAGTTGCCCAAGTCAAGCGGCACGCACCTGCATCTTGACTGCGCCGTAACCGGTCTGGGCGGCAACAGCTGCGGACAGGGCGGCCCGTATGAGTCCGACCGCGTCAAGGCCGGTGCCCACAGCTTCGGTTTCATCATCCGTCCCGTAAAGGCCGGCGCCGACCTCACCCAGCAGGCCGCCATCAAGGCTTCGGGCATGCAGCCGCTGAACATCTCGCGCGACCGTGCCGGCAACGTCACCATCAGTGGCGAACCGGGTGCCACCATCCTCTACACCTACGGCAACAAGAAGGCACAGACCTACAAGGGCAGCTTCAATGCCCGCCTGGGCGGAAAGGTTACGGCCTGGTACAAGAGCAACACCGGCAACCAGGTGAGCAGCCAGTTCAGCAAGATTGAGACCATCCCGACCGAGGTAATCTACGCCTCGAGCCAGGAAATCGGCGAAAGCGCAGCCAACCTGACCGACGGCAACCCGTCGACCATCTGGCATACGATGTACTCCGTCACTGTGGCCCAGTATCCCCACTGGGTTGACTTTGACGCCGGCGAGAGCAAGCTCATCAAGGGCTTTACGTATCTGCCCCGTCAGGACGGCTCAGCCAACGGCATCATCAAGGGCTGGAAGATTCAGGTAAGCAACGACGCCAAGACCTGGAGCGACACGGTAGCCCAGGGTGAATTCAAGGGCAACAAGGAGCAGAAAGTGCTCTTCGACAAACCCGTAAAGGCACGCTACGTGCGCTTCACGGCCCTCAGTTCACAAAACGGCGCCGACTACGCCAGCGGTGCTGAATTCTCACTTATGGCCGAATAACCACAGGATTCACAGCAAGCCTCTGCATCATCCATACGCCGGCAGGCCCTCTTCCCCTTGGGGATGCGGCCTGCCGGCGTAGCGTTTACGGACGGAAGGGCGCAAACGCCCGCTCTCGCAACAACAAGGTCGGACTTTGTTCTCACAAGGTCCGACCTTGCCTGTATAAAGTCCCGCCTGTTTTTCGCGGCGCGCCGGCCCGGTTTCCGCTGTCGGAAAGCGCCCCGAAAGGCCGACGGACCTCTTTGGAACTCAAAAACTTCTGATTTTGCTTTGCCTTTCAAGCGGATTATGCTAACTTCGCATACATAACCCGATTACATCACTGATTATGAGGAGGAACCGCCCTTTGGGGCACACCCTCCGCATATAACCTATCTATTTGAATATCATGAAACTTTTACTCCTTGGAAGCGGCGGCCGCGAGCACGCCCTGGCATGGAAAATTGCCCAAAGCCCAAAAATAGACCAACTCTTCATCGCCCCGGGTAACGCCGGAACAGCACAGGTGGGACAGAACGTGCCCCTCAAGCCCAACGACTTTCCGGCCGTAGGCGAATTTGTGCTGCAGCAGCAGATTGACATGGTGGTAGTAGGCCCCGAGGATCCGCTGGTAGGCGGCATCTACGACTACTTCAAGGCCCAGCCCGAACTGCAACACGTGCCCGTAATCGGTCCGTCAAAGGCCGGTGCGGTACTCGAAGGCTCCAAGGACTTTGCCAAGGGCTTCATGCAGCGCCACCACATCCCCACCGCTGCCTACGCCACTTTTGACGGCACACAGGTGGAAGAAGGCTGCCGCTATCTGGCCACGCTGAAAGCGCCCTACGTGCTCAAGGCCGACGGCCTTTGCGCCGGCAAGGGCGTGCTGATTGTACCCACCCTCGAGGAGGCCCAGCGCGAGCTGCGCGAAATGCTGGGCGGCATGTTCGGCAACGCCTCCTCACGCGTTGTGATTGAAGAGTTCCTCAGCGGCATCGAATGCTCCGTATTCGTGCTGACCGACGGCAAACACTACCAGCTGCTGCCCGAGGCCAAGGACTACAAGCGCATCGGCGAGGGCGACACCGGCCTGAACACGGGCGGCATGGGCTCCGTATCGCCCGTACCGTTTGCCACCCCCGAATGGATGAAAAAGGTGGAAGACCAGATTGTACGCCCCACGGTAGAAGGTCTGGCCCAGGAGGGCATTGACTACAAGGGCTTCATCTTCTTCGGCCTCATCAACTGCGACGGCCAGCCCAAGGTCATTGAATACAACTGCCGCATGGGCGACCCCGAAACCGAAACCGTCATGCTGCGCCTGAAGTCGGACATCGTTGACCTGTTCGAAGGCGTCGTTGCCGGCGACCTCGACCGCCGCAAGGTAGAGTTTGACCCGCGCGCCGCCGTATGCGTCATGTGCGTCTCAGGCGGCTATCCGCAACACTACGACAAGGGCTTTGTCATCACGGGTGCCGACATTGAAGGCAGCGTGGTGTTCCACGCCGGTACGGCCCGCAACGACAGGGGCGAGCTCGTCACCTCCGGCGGCCGCGTCATTGCCGTAAGCGCCTACGGAACCGACAAGGCCGAAGCCCTGGCCCGCGCCATGGCGGGAGCCGAACAGATTAAATTTGAAAAGAAATACTTCCGCAGAGACATCGGAAAGGATCTCTGAATCCTGCCGCTGCGGGCGTCGGTTCCGCAGCTAAAGCCCACCATGCAACATGCGTAAACAAACTTTCCAGACACGAGTCACTACCAGTGCCGCCACACTGTTTTTTTCAGTTGTGGCGTGCATTGTCTTGTGGATGTGGAACGACTGGAGCAATCTCCAGCGCCTGGGCGGACTGGGTCTCACCCTGCTGACAGCCTACCTCATGGTAGAGTGGAACAATACGTTCTCACTCATGCGTGTACGCTCACGCATGACCTCGTCAACCTTCCTGCTGCTCATGGCCGCCTGCCCGCTGCTGCAGACGTGGACCACGCAGATGCTCGTTCCGCTGAGCCTGTTGCTGTGCTACTTCTGCCTGTTCCGCTCCTACCAGAAAGTACGCGCCGAAGCCGACTTTTTCCACGCCTTTTCCTTTCTGGGCCTGGGTTGTCTGTTCTTTCCACAACTGCTCTACTTCGTGCCGCTGCTGCTCGTCAGCTGTCTGGTGCAGCTGCGCAGCCTGAGCCTGCGCAGTTTCATGGCGTGTCTGCTGGGTCTCTCGCTGCCCTACTGGTGCTACGCCGGCTACTCTATATGGCACAACCAGTTGGACCTGACCGTGCTGCATTTCGAACAGCTCCTCACCCTGCAAATGCCGGATTACCATGCGTTGACCGTCAGTCAGGTGCTGTCGGGCGGATTTGTCATGGCGGCAACCATGCTCGCCACCTTCCACTATCAGCGTACGGCCTATCACGACAAGATTCGCACCCGTATGTTTCTGAACCTGCTCGTCACGCAGGAATATCTCATCATCCTGCTCATGGTAGGGCAGCCGCAACACTTCGAAACCATGCTGCGCCTGCTCATTGTGAACTCCTCCCCCCTGATTGCCCACTATCTTACGCTGGCCAAGGGGCGTTTCTTCCATTTCTGGTTTATCTTCTGTCTGCTGCTCTACGCAGCGTTTGCCGTACTCATGCGTTTTCCCCTTGAATCATGGAAAGTCTGGTAAGCTGGCTCATTGCCCACGGAAGCCTGGGCATGTTTATTGCAGCCTTCCTCTCGGGAAGCATACTCCCCTTCAGCTCTGAACTGGTCATGGCGGGCCTGCTGATGATTAAGGCCGACCCGTGGCAACTGCTCATCTGGGGAACGGCAGGCAACACGCTGGGCACGCTGGTAAACTACGGTATCGGTCATTTTGGAAAGGAGGAATGGATTATGCGCTACGCCAAAGTGCCGCCCGAAAAGCTGGAAAAAGGCATCCGGCGCGTGCGCCGCTACGGTGCCTGGGCCGGACTGCTGTCGTGGCTGCCGGTTGTCGGTGAAATCCTCACCGTGGCCATGGGTTACATGCGCACCAACTTCCTGCTGTCGTGCTTTACCATTACGTTGGGAAAATTTCTGCGCTATTACGCCATTATCTTTATCTACCAATCCGTATGAACAAGACTTTACTATGCTTTCTCCTGCTGCTTGCGGCGGGCCTGTGGTCCTGCCGTCAGG
>FR903559.1:17017-19800 GCA_000438115.1 Prevotella sp. CAG:617
GGTGGGGCGCAGTGCCGGCCCGGCCTACGAAGTGCGCACCCTGATGCCGGCAGGCAGCAGTCCGGAAACCTACGAGCCCACGCCGGGGCAGATGGTTGACGTCAGCGAAAGCCAGGCCTACTTCAGCGTGGGCACGCTGGGCTTCGAAACGTCGCTGCTCCAGCGCCTGAGCGAATCGTCGCCCGAGCTGCGCTGCATCCGTCTGTTTGAAGGACTCAAGCCCCTGCCGCAAAGTCATGCCCACGGCGCCAACCGCTACGACCCCCACGTATGGACGTCGCCACAAAACGCCCGCCTCATGGCACGCCGCATCTGTCAGGAACTGTGTGAGCTCGACTCCACGCAGGCCACTGCCTTCCGCCAGCGCCTGACGCGCTTCGAAACACGGCTGGACAGCCTGGAGCAGGTCCTGCGCCAGCGCTTTGCCCACGTCAGTGCCCGCAGCTTCCTCATCTACCATCCCTCGCTGGCCTACTTTGCCCAGGAATTCGGTCTGCAGCAGATTCCGCTGGAGGCCGACGGCAAGGAACCATCGCCTTCGCGCCTGGCCGCCCTTATCCAAGCCACGCGCGAAAAAGCCCGCAAAGGACAGGTGAAACTCATTTTCGTACAACGTGAAAACACGGGGCGCTCCGTACAGCAGGTAGCCCGGCAGACGGGGCTGCGCGTCGTAACCATTGACCCCCTTTCGGGACAATGGATGCAACAGATGGACCTGATTTCAAAATCATTGGCACAATGACCTCACCCGAAAAGCTCCTCTCTTTCAGCCACGTGGATGCGGGCTATCCGCACCGCCCGGTGCTGACCGACGTAAACCTCTACATCAGCCGGGGCGACTTTATCGTGCTCACCGGCTCCAACGGCGGCGGAAAAACCACGCTGGTGCGCCTGATGCTGGGCCTGATGCGCCCCACGGCAGGCCAGCTTTGGCGCGCCCGCCACATCGTCATGGGCTACCAGCCGCAATATCAGCACATCGACCGCCAGTTTCCCATTACGGTGGAGGAACTGGTGCTCACGGGCCTGCAAAACCGTCTGCGCCCCTGGCAGCGCTTTTCCGACAGCCACCACCGGAAAGTGTCGCAACTGCTGGAACGCTTTGACCTGGCCGCGATGAGCCGCCAGCTGGTCAGCCAGCTGAGCGGCGGACAGCTGCAGCGGGCACTGTTTGCGCGTGCCGTAGTGTCAGAACCCGACCTGCTGGTCATTGACGAGCCCGACACCTACCTCGATGCCCGCCACAAGCAGATGCTCTACGACTTTCTGGAACACATCGGCCCCGAAACGGCCATCGTCATGGTAAGCCACGACGCCTACGTTCCGGCCCACCTGGCCGGCATCCACCTGCACGTAGACCACGGCACCGTCAGCCGCCCGGACTGAGCGGCCGGAACGCCACGAAATCCCGCCCCCGCATGGCCCTACTGCGCGAAAACAAAAAAAGTCGGCGGGTAAATCGAAAAGGCCGGCGGATATAAAATTTCAGCCGGCAGGAAAACCAACGGAACTCCTGCCCATTTTCCCTTCCTCACCCCGCAAACGGACCATCCCCGCTCACCATACATCGGGCGACACACGGTTTTTTCCAAAAACGCTGCCCACAATTTGGCCCTCCGCGCCGTTTGCCGTATCTTTGCGATATGAAAGATACGCATACGCCCTCAATATTACTCATTTACACCGGCGGAACCATCGGTATGGTGGAGAATCCCGAAACAGGCGCCCTTGAAAGTTTTGACTTCGAACACCTCGTACAGCACGTGCCCGAACTCAAACGGCTGGGATGCAGCCTGACGGTACGCACCTTTGACCCGCCCATTGATTCCAGCGACATGGAGCCGGAACACTGGGCCCGACTGGTAGAAATCATCAGTGCCGAATACCAGCGCTTCGACGGTTTTGTCATTCTGCACGGTACCGACACCATGGCCTACACGGCCTCGGCGCTGAGCTTTATGCTCGAAAACCTCGACAAGCCGGTCATTTTTACCGGATCGCAGCTGCCCATCGGCATGCTCCGCACCGACGGCAAGGAAAACCTCGTAACCGCCATCGAGATTGCGGCCGCCCAAAACGCCCAGGGCAACCCCATGGTGCCCGAAGTGTGTATCTTCTTCGAAAACCGCCTCATGCGCGGCAACCGCACCACCAAAATCAACGCCGAGGGGTTCAATGCCTTCCGCTCGTTCAACTATCCGTCACTGGCCCACGTGGGCGTACACATTGTCTACGACGAACACCACATCCGCCGCCCGCAGGGAGGCATGCCCCTCAAGCCTCATTTCAGCATGAGCAACAACGTGGTCATCCTGACCCTCTTTCCGGGCATACGGCGCGAATACGTCACCACCGTCATGCGTATAGAAGGCCTGAAGGCCGTAATCCTGAAAACCTACGGGGCAGGCAATGCACCGCAAAAGCAATGGCTCATCGACCTCATCCGCGAGCGCAGCCAGATGGGGGTCATCTTTGTCAACATCACCCAATGCTCGCAAGGCACGGTCGAAATGAACCGCTACAAAACGGGACGCCAGCTGCTGAATGCTGGCGTCATCAACGGCCACGACAGCACCCCCGAATGTATGGTCACCAAACTGATGTTCCTGCTCGGCATGGGATATGACCCCGAAACCATCAAACTGCTGATGAACCGCAGTCTGGCCGGCGAAATTACCACCTGAGACTTCATTACACAGCCGTTTACGGCCCCGAAAAAAGCACCTCCGCGTCCGTTTGTCCGTCATGCAGACAACAGACGCGGAGGTGCTTTTTTCGGGAGG
>FR903560.1:0-8052 GCA_000438115.1 Prevotella sp. CAG:617
GTTCGATTCCTGGTGGCACCACTTTGAAGAAAAGCAAAAAGCAGTAAAATCCTGATTTCCAAGCGAAATCGGGATTTTTTGTTTTCCCCCGGCACGCAAAAAACGGCAAAATATTACCGTTCGAGGTGGAGCAAAAGGTGGAGATAAAAGGTGGAGCAGAAATCTCCACCGAATTAGAGTCTTTCTCACTGATTTGCAATGTTTTGCGTATCAAGAAAACGTAGTCGATTTCCTACTTTTATCCAAACTATACGGCTTATGACACGCGGAAACAATCTATAAAGACATTCTGCCTGACGTCCCTGCATCTTTATTTTCTGTATAAAACTTATTCATATCAAGATATTTTGTGTATATTGCGCTCGGAAGGAATGACGCGACACTCCATCCGGCACCCTCCACGACTCTTATTATTTTACCCTACCTCCAAAAGATGAAGATATGGATATGAAAAAAACACTACTGACGCTTGCTGCCATGATGTTCGCAACAAGCGCAATGGGACAGCTTCAATACGACATGACTCCGGACACAGGGCCGGTGAAAGGCGGAGCAAACAAAGTGGTCACGGAAGTATTTACCGTAGAAAAGAAAAACGGCAAATGGGTCAGAGCCGGAAAGCCTGACCCCTGGGGCGAAATGGGTGTCTATCCGGAGGAAAGCGAATGCACCTACGACCGAAACGGAAAACTGACAAGCAAGACAACCGTATTTGAAGGCACTAAAACCGAATATGCCTACCAATATACAACCGACGGAAAACTGGCCGAAACCAAAAAGACGGAAAACGGCAAACTGACCTCCGTCATGCGTTACCGATATACGGCCGGCAAACTGACCGGGACGTCGGAAGACACATTCTACAACGGGCAAAAAAGTACGCAGGACTCACCCATCACTACCGGCAAGACCGAGACCGACGCTGCCGGAAACGTTACGGAACACGGCGACCAGCCCAGTGACTACGTTAAGCGGGACAAACAGGGCCGGCTGCTGGAATTTTCCATCAACAACGAGATGGACGGCTACGTGGACTCGCGCAAATATACCTACGACGAGGAAGGACGTGTCGTAAAAATTGAAGTCAGCGACGGCGACACGCTGACCTACCACTATGTCAAACAGGACGAAAAGGGAAACTGGACCGGCCTGCTCATCGTATCGGGCGAAACTCCCATAGGAGCCGTTGACCGCAAAATCATATACTATTAAGCTCCTCTCCCCGCTTTCTGCATATTGGCATACATGGCATATCCGCTCCAAGGCTGATATGCCATGTATGTTTCTTGCTCTTCCGCTCATTCATGCAGGACTTCGCTTTTTTTGCAAAAAAAGCACTTGCCTGATGTAGTTTTTTGCCTCTCTCGTGCATCTAACGGGCAGAAACGAACCGATAAGATACGGATATTATGGACGAATCAACTTTTACAAAAACCATTGAGGCCCATCAGAGCACCATCTATACCGTGTGCTTCATGTTCTCTCACGATAACGACGAGGTCAACGACCTGTTTCAGGAAGTACTCATCAACCTTTGGCGGGGCATCGACTCCTTTCGACAACTCAGCCAGATTGACACGTGGATCTGGAAAGTCAGTTTCAATACCTGCCTCACCTGGCAGCGCAAAAAGCGACGACATCCCAGCGTTCCGATCCCCGAGCACCCCAACCTCTTCACCGATTCGGACGAAGACTCCCGCCAAATCCGCCAGCTCTATCAACGTATCCACCGTCTGCGCCCCTTTGACCGCGCCATCGTGCTGCTCTGGCTTGAAAATATGAGCTATGAAGAAATAGGCGCCATTGTGGGCATCTCTGCCAAAAACGTGTCGGTGCGTCTCTACCGTATCAAGGAATCGTTGAAAAAGATGTCTAACCTCCAATAAAAAAGTTTTCCGTCATGAACGACTCTATGACTTCCACCCCCGTTCCCGAACAGGCTACATTCGACGAAATGCGCCGGCAAATTATGCTGCTCAAACAAAAGCTCAACCAAACCTGCCTTGTCAACGAAAAACTCATCAAACAGTCGGCCCGAAACAAGCTGAACGACCTGCAGCGCAAAAGACGCAGAATAAACTGTATTATCATTTTCGGCCTGCTCTATTGCAACGGCATGTTCTCTTTTCTGGACTATTCGTTCATTCTCATGGTACTCACTACGTGTTTCCTGCTTGCAGCTTATGTGTACCAGCACTTCAGTTCCAAAGGAATTCGCCCGTCCGACATGGCCCGCTGCAGCCTCGTCGAAATCAGCCACTCACTCCTGCGCATGGACCGTCTTAACCAGCGCTGGCTCTATTTCAGCATCCCCTTTGTCATCGGATGGTTTGCCCTGTTTCTCTACGAGAGCTACACCAAATCAGGAGGACCATACATCTGCTGCGGCGGAGCGGTAGGATTTGTTATCGGTGCCGTTCTCGGTATCATTCATTTTCGCCACGTACGCCGAAAGACCCGCGAAGCTGTTCGCGAAATCGAAGACTTTATCCACGGCCAATAACTCCCCTGCCCAAGCCCACAGCCCTACCGACACCATACGGCAGGGCTTTTTTCATGTCATGCAGACGAAATCCGCAAGATTCATGACTCTATCCGCTACTTTTTCCATAAATTTGTTGTCGGCCGGACGCAAGAGCCGCATCACCCGGGCAAAAACAACCTTTAAATCGCCTTATCCTGTTATGAAAAAATTACTACTACCTTTTGTACTGGCCGGTTGTTGCCTGAGTCCGACCATGCGTCTGCAGGCCGAATACATTAAATACAAAGACCCCTCGGTCAGTATCCCCGAACGGGTTGACGACCTGATGTCGCGTATGACGCCGGAAGAGAAAACGGCCCAGCTCATGCAAATGGGCAGCCACATGATTCTTGACAACGGAAAGCTCAATCCGCAAAAACTGCATGCCGTATGCCGTGACGCCGGCATCGGATTTTTCGAGGGCATCACCATGACCGGCCCCCAGGCTTTCCAAATCATGAACGACGTTCAGCGCTATATGATTGACAGCACGCGTCTGGGCATTCCCGTATTCACGCTGAGCGAGTCGCTCCACGGTGCCGTGAACGACGGCTGTACCATCTATCCGCAGGCCATTGCCCTGGGCAGTACGTTCAATACGGACCTCTCCTACCGCATGGCCTCTGCCGTAGCCGAGGAGCTGAAGACCCTGGGCATTACCCAGACTCTCAGCCCCGTAGTCGACGTATGCCGCGACTTGCGCTGGGGGCGTGTGGAGGAATGTTTTGGCGAAGACCCGCTACTGGCCAGCCGGATGGGAGCCATGCAGGTCCGGGGCTATCTGGACCACGGCATCTCCCCCATGCTCAAACACTTCGGCCCCCACGGCGCACCCACCGGCGGACTGAACCTCTCGTCAGTTTCGTGCGGCCAGCGCGAGCTGCTTTCCGTATTCATGAAACCGTTTGAATATATCGTACGCACACAGCAGCCGTGGGCCGTCATGTCGTCCTATAATTCCTGGGACGGCGTGCCCAATTCCGGATCGCCCTATCTGCTGACCACCCTGCTGCGCGACACGTGGGGATTCAAGGGGTATGTCTACTCCGACTGGGGGTCAATTGACATGCTCAGCTATTTCCACCACACGGCACGCAACAATCAGGAAGCCGCCCTGCAGGCCTTCGGCGCCGGACTCGACGTGGAGGCCGACATCAACTGCTACCGCCACCTGCAAACCCTTGCCGACCAGGGCAAACTGAGCCAGGCCGACATCGACAGGGCCGTGCGCCGCGTACTGACGGCCAAGTTTGCCATGGGGCTGTTTGAATACCAGTTTCCTACGAAAAAGTCGTTCCGGAAAAACATACACACCCCGCAACAGCAGGCCCTGGCCCGTCAGATTGCGGAAGAATCCGTCGTACTGCTGCAAAACAACGGGCAACTGCTTCCGCTCGACCTGAGGAAACTGAAGTCGGTAGCCCTTATCGGGCCGAATGCCGACCAGGTGCAGTTTGGCGACTACACCTGGAGCCGCAGCAACCACGACGGCGTTACCCTGCTCGAAGCGTTCAGAGAAAAGGCCGGAAAGGACTTGCGCATTGAATACGCCAAGGGCTGCGACCTCCACACCGACTCCGCCGACGGCATCAGCCAGGCCGTGGCTACAGCCCGGCGATACGACGTGAGCATCGTTGTCGTAGGGTCAGCCAGTGCTTCGCTGGCCCGCGACTATACCAACGCCACCTGCGGCGAGGGATATGACCTGTCGGACATGAGCCTGACGGGCCGTCAGCAGGAACTGATTGAGCAGGTTCAGGCCACCGGAAAGCCCGTCATCGTAGTCCTGCTTGCCGGAAAACCGTTTGCCATGCCGTGGGTCAAGCGCCATGTTCCGGCCATTCTGGTACAATGGTATCCCGGCGAGCAGGGAGGCTATGCCCTCTACGACATTCTGTTCGGGAAAGTCAATCCCTCGGGCAAGCTCAACTATTCCTTCCCGCAAAGCACGGGCAACATGCCCTGCTACTACAACCACCTGCCCACCGACCGCGGCTTCTATCACCAGCCGGGTCAGCCCAACCGGCCGGGCCGCGACTACGTGTTTGAAACACCCGGACCGCTATGGGCTTTCGGCCACGGACTGAGCTATTCCAAGTTTGAATACAGCAATCTGCTCACGGACAAGACCGACTACGCTCCCACCGACACCATACATCTGAGCGTCAGCGTACGCAACAGCAGCCCGACCGACGGCAAGGAAGTGGTGCAGGTGTACGTTCGCGACCTCGTGTCCAGCGTAGTGACCCCCGTTCAGGAACTGAAAGCCTTTGCCAAAGTCATGATTCCGGCCGGTCAGGAAAAAAAGGTACAGCTGGACGTACCCGTACAGGACCTGGGACTCTATAATGCCCAAATGGAATATACCGTTGAGCCCGGCCAGTTCGAGCTGCAGGTAGGCACGGCTTCCGACCAGATAGCCCTGCGCCGCACCATCGGCGTTGACCTCAGCCACGAGCAGCACATCACGTCCGGACCCGCTGCGGCAACCTCAGGCACCACAATCAAGGAAGCGCCCATCAGCGTTTCCGGATACGTTCGCGACGTGCAGGCCAACCCCGTTGAAAATGCCGTGATCGAAAGTGCGGGACAAACCGTACGTACCGACAAACACGGTTTTTTCAGCCTCCGCACACTCACTACCGAAGTGCTCCACGTCAGCGGCAAGCGTCTGGAAGCAAAAACCGTGCCCGTCAACGGCCAGAAGAGTCTCAACATTGTTGTAATCCGTAAATAAACCGACACATGAAAACCTGCTTATCCTGCCTTCTCCTGCTGTTCTGCCTCTGCTCTGCCCAGGCCAAGACCCGCAAGGCCGTTTACATCGTACTGGACGGCATTCCGGCCGACTACATCGAGCGGGTCCGTCCCACCCATATTTTCGAGACATTGCCCGCCAGGGCGGCTACGCCCGCGCCTACACCGGCGGCGAAGTGGGCGGCTACTCACAAACGCCTACCATATCGGCCATCGGCTATATGAACATCCTGACCGGTACGTGGATGAACAAGCATCGGGTAAACGGCAATTCAAACCTGAAACCCAACTACAACTACTGGTCAATCTTCCGTCTGGCCAAAGCCCAGAAAAAGCCTTGTAAAACGGCCCTCTTCTCCAGCTGGACCGACAATCGCACCGTACTAATCGGAGCGGGAAAGCCCGAAACCGGCAACCTGACCGTCGACTACGTTTACGACGGTTACGAGCTCGACGAAGCGCGTTTCCCGCCACGCCCCGACCAGCTGCACATTTTCAGCATCGACTCCGTTGTCAGCCACGAGGCCGCCCAATGTATCCGGCGTGATGCCCCCGACCTCAGCTGGGTTTATCTGTGGTACACCGACTCCGGCTTCCATCTCTTCGGCGACGGTGCTTACATGGACCGCTACGTCCGCAAGACCGACGAGCTGGTGGGCCTCATCTGGCAGGCCGTACAATATCGCGAAGCCCATTTCGACGAGGAGTGGATGGTTATCGTAACTACCGACCACGGCCGCAACGAAAGCGGACACGACCACGGCGGACAGCTCAACCGCGAACGCAGCGTATGGATTTCCACCAACATCAGGCAGCTCAACCGCCATTTCACCCATGCTTCGCTCTCGCTGGTTGACATCCAGCCCACCCTGAGCCGCTTCATGGGCTTCGAGGTGCCGCAGGAAGTGGCCTTCGAGCGCGACGGAATCTCCTTTTTCGGCCCTACCGACATCTACGACATCGCCTCACATCCCTACGACCACACGGTTGTTCTGAGCTGGAAATCTGAAAAGACCTCGGCCGATGCCACCATCTACATGGCTACCACCAACCGCTTTGCCTCCGGCGGAACTGACGAATGGAAGGTCGTCGGAAAGGTCAAGGCCCGTTCCGGCCGCTATGTTGTCGACCTGAGCCAGTATCCGTCCTCCAAATTCTACAAATTTGCTGTCGCCACCCCGTGTAATGTCCTCACCCGGTGGGTATATAAATAAAAACAGCCGGTCACGTCCGTGCTGAAGCGTCCCCGCCGTTCTGCCCTTTTCCGTTAAGGTGCTGAACGACGGGGACGCTTCCGTATGTCATGCAAACCGCTTTCCGCTCAATGTCGGGGCCTCAGCCACGGCTGCCGCAAAAACAGACGATACACCCACGGCAGCCTGAAGCCGGCGGCCGCCAGCCTGTGACGCCGTTTGTAAATCATCTTCCGGTTGCGCAGCAGGCCAAACACGCCGTGCTGCTCCATCAGGTCCACGTAGCGCATCTTCTCCGCCAGGCCCAGGTCGCTCTCCCACAGGAAGAGCAGCAGCATATACGCCTTGTCGCCCATCACCGGCCCCAGGCATCCCGCCTGCCGCTCATGCTCCTGCAGGCGGTCCATCACCTTCAGCCAGCACGCCAGTCGGTAGGTGTAAAAGTCCGGCGTCTTCCGTTTGCTGATGCCCGCCATGTTGTGGCGGTAGTAGTAGCACACCCGGCTTTCCGAAGCCACCCTGCGGCAGTACATCAGCAGGTGCGGCGCAAATTCCAGGTCCTCCAGCGTGATGCCCTCCATCAGGCGCACCCCGTGCGTCACGGCCACCTCGCGCCTGAACAGCAGACACCAGCACGCCATCTCCACCTCGCAGTGCAGCAGGTAGGTCCGTCCCGTCACCACGCCCGGCAGCTTGTGCGCCACGTTGCTCACCGCGCCCCGGTGCGTCTCGTCGGTATAGTCCTGCACGCCCAGCGTCAGCACGTCCAGCTCTTCCCGCTCCATGCGTTCCAGCAGGCGCGGGGCGCAGCGGGGCACGAGCAGGTCGTCGGCGTCCACCATCCACACGTACTCTCCCTGCGCCACCTCCAGCCCCCGGTTGCGGGCACACGAGGCGCCGCCGTGTTTTTCCTGCAAGGCGCGGAAAAATTTTTTCCTCCCTTCCCATTTTTGCAGCGTCTGCCACGAGCCGTCGGTGCTGCCGTCGTCCACGCACACCACCTCATACTCCCCCTCCTTCAGGCCCTGCTCCTCCAGCGAGCGCAGGCACGGCTCCAGGTACGGCCCGGCGTTGTACACCGGTATTACGAAACTCAAACGTATATGGTCCATCATTCCTTCTCCTCTCCTTTAAGTCTGTCCGTGCGCCGCCAGCGCGCCAGCCGCCCGGCCGCCACTTCACACACGTAGCGACGCTCCTTGCGGTTCAGCCCCAGCACGTATGTCCACAATGCCGTCGAGGCCACGCACGTCGCCACCACTACGGCGCAGGCCGCCAGCTCCGGCAAATGAGCGTGTGCCCACGGGTAGGCCATGGCCGGCAGCATCCACACCACCACGCCCACCTTAACGATGGGCCACATCACCTTGGTGTAATACTGCGCCACGCGCAGCCCAATCATCGGGTACACCAGCCACACCCTTACCAGCTGCGTCAGCACCTCAATGCCCAGGTAAGCCAGCAGCACCTGGTTGGCACTCACGTGCCCCACGCGCAGCAGCACGTACCCCACCGGCACCACCGTCAGCAGCAGCGTGCCCTCCACCAGCTGGAAACGGCGGATGCGCCCCGTGGCGT
>FR903560.1:8115-8418 GCA_000438115.1 Prevotella sp. CAG:617
CCCCCAGCAGGAAAACCCGCCAAAAGTCCACCGCGTGATCCGGCACCTGCCCCAGCCACAGCCTCAGCAGGTACGGCGCCTCCCACATCAGCGGCAGCGCCACCACCAGCATCAGGTAGGCCGACAGGCGCGACACCGACAGCACCAGCCGGTGCATATAGTCCAGGTCACCCTGTGCGTAGCTCTTCGTAATCTGCGGGTTGGCCGCCGTCTGGAATCCGGCAAACAGCTGGTTGGCTGCCGTCAACACCTGCATCGCAATGCCCTGCGCCGCGTTCACCAGCGGTCCGAAAAACAGGTTCC
>FR903560.1:8429-35497 GCA_000438115.1 Prevotella sp. CAG:617
AAAAACAGGCTCAGCAGCACGTTCAGGCCCTGCGTGCACCCCACCACCGCCAGGTTGCCGTTCAGCACCCATCCGGCGTAGGCAAAGATGGCCCGCATCCGTTCCCGGTCCCACGTCCATCGCCAGCGGCTCTCGGCAAAGGTACGCCGGCAGTAGCCCGCATACACCATCCTCACCGCCACCTGCACCGCCACCGTCAGCAGCGCATACCACACCAGCCTGTCGCCCGGCAGCACGAACAGCAGCCCCACCACGCCCAGCCGTGCCAGCGTCTCGAACACCGAAATACAAGCAAAGGCCCGCATCCGCTCGTGAGCAATAATCAGCGCGTTGTACGGCGCCGACGCCAGCATCACCACGCTGGCCACCACCGCCCCCTGGTACACCCAGAAGGCCGCCTCCGTGCGGTCAGGCGGAATCACCAGCTTGTGCCACGCGAACCACAGCCCCACCGTCTCGGCCAGCAGCAACACCAGTCCCGCCATCGCGTAGTGTATGCCCACCACGCAGCTGAACTCCCGCTTCAGGTCCGCCTCGTCGCCGCGCCCCAGCGCAAACGTGATAAACCGCGACGAAGCGCTGCCCAGCGACCCCTCGATAAATCCGAACAGGGCCACCACGCCGCCCACCACGTTATACACGCCGTAGTCCGTCACGCCCAGCGCCTGCAGTATCAGGCGCCCCGTCAGCAGGGCCACCAGCATCATCAGCACCATCCTCACGTACAGCATCATCGTGTTGCGCGCCAGTCGCCGGCTTCGCGTTGTAGTTTCCGCAGTATCCATGTATTTGTTCTGTTTTTCCATTTCGTCCTGCCGCCGCTCCCTCCCGGGCCGGCCGCAGTCCTCTTTGAAAACTAATTCCTACCCTATTTTATAATTAAAGATAACCATACCACTTTCTCCAAATAAGATGGAATAAACTATAAAAAGGATTCGATACCACTTCATAAGGATAATACCTCATTAATTTCATATTACTACAAAATAAACGCAAACCACGTTGAAAATGAGTTTCATTTTTCACTATACATGTCTCTTCATAACGACAAAAATTTCCTCCTCTAACTATTTCCGCTAAAACGACTTTTCCACTTTCTATATTGGGAGGGACTATAAAAAACTTCTCTTCTAACCCAAAAACCACTTGCTCAACATACATTATAGCCTTTGCAAATTCCAACAACTTTAAATCTCTATATACTTGAATTATTTTAAGCTTAATATCCTCTTCAAAGCCCCCTTTCAGGCAATAATAAAAATCCATTAATTGACGTAAACCAATTCCTTCACCTATTAAATGCCTAAATATATGAACTAATAAAAATATTGCATTAAAATAAGCATTTGGAACTGAAATTTTCTCATTAGTATACGGCAATATGACCCTATTATCTATCTGTATTTCTTTTTGTTGAGAAAAAAACTTTTGCAAACGGATACACGATTTATAATAGCGCATTAACGAAGGAGTAAAATGAACTTCAACTCTGGTTCTTCCTTTAAAAATAAATGCAGCATGATGAAAACTAATTTTCAATCCATAATTATAATTTTTCTGCAGATAATGTATTATATATTTTTTATCTCCATAAACCCAAAGATCTATATCTCCCGACATTCGCAAATCAGGTTCTGGATAAGATAAAGCAATACCTTGCCCCTTAAGAAGGACAGAAAAGAAACCATCTTTTTTCAAAAGCCTTATAATTTCTGTAGAATCAAGGTTTAAAATTTGATTTTGCTTTTTTATCCTTATAGTACTCGCATACCATTGCATTAGCAATGCCCGACATGGTCGCTGTTCCTTAGGTAATCGCATTACAGATGAAAACAAGACTCCAATCAATGTATGTGCATAAGCCAATTTATACAATGATTTCCATTCTTCATCATTTGGTATTCTAGATAACTCTGTTCTAGAAGAAGAATATATCTGTATTAATTCAAAAAATAAATCCATATTATGTTCCTAATAAAAAATCATAGATATACAAATGACTTTTTACAACATCTTTAATTGAAAAATTCTTCTCTGCTAAAGCTCTTGAATTTTTTCCATATTCTAAACGTAAAACGCTATTATTTAATAAAGACTTTAAAGCTTCTTCTATTGGAAGAACTTGTTTAGGGGGAACTAGAATTCCATTGAATTTATTTATTACACATTCTTTACATCCTGGAACATCTGTAGTTACAATAGGCCTTCCGACTGCACAAGCTTCTATTAAAGATTTAGGTAACCCTTCTCGATAACTCGGTAAACACACAATATCAGAATTTGCATAAATATCCTTCATCTTTTTCTGAAATCCAATCCATTCTAAATATCCAGGAACAAGCATTTTCGACAAATCTGATTCATTTAAAACACTGGGATTCTCCACATCACAATTTCCTGCTAATATAAATAATACTCTGTCTTCATAAAGAGAACGCAAATTATGAGCTGCAGAAATAAATTCAAGCACCCCTTTATCTTTTAATATTCTAGCAGGAAATAATACTTGTAACTTTTCCTTTTGAATAGGAGGAACATATGCATATTCCGTCAGATTAACGCCAGAACCTTTTATCAAAAATACTTGAGAATCTGGAACAAGATGCATTCTACGAATAAAATCTTGGTCATCTGGATTTTGAAGAATAAAAGCATAAGAATTTTTTTTAAGTACAAAACACATAACATTTTTCATAAGCGTTTGTAGTATACCACGACGACCTGCAGTAAAAACATATCCCATACCGCTAATAGCATTTACGACATGCGAAAAACATGCCATTCGAGCAGCAAGACTTCCCAACAATACAGATTTTATAGTCACATGATGTATTACATCTGGTTTTATTCTTCTATAAGCTTTCCATAAAAGATATACACATTTCATCTCATGAAAAGGATTTGTTCCAGAACGTTCAAAAGGTATATTTATAAAGTTTATACCTTTTGATTCAATTTCATCTTTTCTACCTGTATCTTTTGTTAAAAGCCAGACTTTATCACCACGTTCTATTGCAGCTAATGCTATAGGCAATCTATGGGAAAGAAAAAACCAATCAGAATTGGTTACGATAACTAATTTCATACCGATAAACTCAATTATTTTGCCCTTCCAATAAAGCTAATTTAATATTATTCACAAAACTTCCTATATCACGTTTGGCCAATTCTTCATTAAAGAAATTGCGACACTCTTTATTATCATTCTTATAACAATCTAAGATAGAATTCAAAATTGCTTTCTCATCATTTGTTTCACATACATATAAACCTTTGATATTCTCAATTCCTCCTGCACAACAAGTACTCACTACATTATTATTTTGTGACATCATCTGCAATAAAACATTAGGAAAGCCTTCTATACGAGAAGAAACTACACATATTTCGGCTTGACGAAAATATGGATATACATTATCTACAAAACCATATAAATGAACAAAATCCTTAATTTGTAAATTTTCGACTAATTGCTGCAATTTAATTCTTTCAGTGCCATCACCTAAAATCAACAAATGAAAATGAGGATATATTTTTCGAAATTCAGAAAAAGCTTTAATTAATAAATCAAATCCTTTTTCTGGGATATAACGACCTGCCGCAACAATATAAGGAGAATAATTACAAATATCTATTTGTTCTTGTTCTAATTTTCTAATTTTCTCTATACTTATAGGATTCGGTATAACACATACTTTCATATAGTTCATTAACCAAGATTGATGACTTAATAACGAATCCTTCATAAAATCAGTCTGACAAATAAGCAAATTTACTGCAGGATATCCTAGATAATAGAGCAAACGCATCCTCATCAATTTAAGCCCCGAAAAACGATTAAAAATAGATGTACTTTCTCTTGCTAGCATTTTTTTTACTTTCAATAGCCCAATTCTTCTCATAATGCCAAGCCAAGATGTATGAAACACTAAAGAAGTAAAAGAATAATCATACATTATGTTTCTATGCACTATAAACCAATATAATAGATGAAACATACGGGTAAACTTCCCCCCTCTTGCATAATATAAACATAAATTAGGATTTAAAGAATCCCACCCGCCATATCTGACAGGACTAAAAAATAACACATCTACTTGATTTCCATGTTCTAACCAAAAACGACTTAAATTATACATAATCTCTTCAGCACCACCTGCATGAGAATCATCACGATGCAAAAATATCAGGATCTTTTTCATAACTTCATGTAATCTTTAAAAGAAGATATGCATTCTATAATTTTCTTGTCCTTTGAAATAAAATCACTTTCTGAAACATATGTTTCTAAACATCTCCTTATATAAGAAGCTGTAGTGCCTATTATTTTAGCAGGATTTCCAGCCACTATATACCCAGATGTTATAGACTTAGTTACAATACTGCCAGCTCCTATTATAACATTATCATCAATGCATACACCTGGCATTATTATACTATTTATACCAATAAAAACATTATTCCCGACAACAATAGGCGCATAATAATATCTACGACCTTTTTCATCCTTTGCTAAACAAGCACTCCCATCATGAGTTACAAAATTAACGCCACTCGTTATTGTACAATTGTCTCCTATTTTTATCAAGTATGGTTCACTTCCGAATTCGACACGCCTACTACATCTTCCTCCATTCCCCCATTTAACACCAATATATTTAGCATAAGAAATCGGAGACATAACCAAACGCAATATCTTTAAAACAATTTTTCTAATCATCGAATAATACCCTTAAAATTCCAATATAACAAATTAAATATTTTATCTATAAGTTTTTTCCTACTATGACTACCCTTAATCTGATTTATTGATATTACAGATTTACAATGCTTTTTTAATCCTCGCTCTAAAATTTGAAAATCTTTTAAATTCATAGTACTTGGATGAAGACAAATCGTCCATATTCCAAATGGAATTATGTTCTGAAAAGAAGAAAATTGCTGAGGTAACCATAAAAAACCAAAATCTTGATAGGGAAAAACAGCAATTCCATCACTAATTATGGAAATCGATGTATGTTTTTTTAATGCAATAAGAGTATTTTCATCAAAAGTATGAGAAGGAGCAACCCACACAACAGGTTCTAACTCATGTTTTCGAAAAACATCTATTCCTTTTTTAATTTTTTCCTCTTGCACATCCAAAGGAAGTCCTGCAAATTCACTTTTTCTGTTTTTGGGAACCAAACCACCATTAGTAGTTACATAACAATGATCATAGCCATGTAATGCAATTTCCCACCCTTTAGATTTCCATCTTTTTACAATTTCCCAAAAATCAGGATTAAATTCAGAAATACATTGTTTCCTATCTAAATTATTAGGTATCACTGCCACAATTGGACGCACGCCATACTTATCAAGAATAAATTCTATTTTATTCCAATTCTCTTTATGCATTGTAGGACATGCATCATCCAACCGAATTAAGAACTTTGCATCCATCTTATATTACATATTAGATTTCCACATTTTGCAATGTTATCTTTTATATCACAAAACTTGTTCTACCATCCAACCACAAAAGTCAAAATGATCACCAGCATGCCATTTTAAATCTTTTGTCCAAAAACCTTCACAATTATCATAGGCCGCAACTGCATATCCATAACTAATCTCTACAATTAATGGATTATTTTCAGAATTAAAAACAAAATCATAAGCAATACTTTGTGCATTTAATTTTTCATTTACTTCAAATGCGATTTGTACACAACGAACATCAATTTGCCCTTTATCATATATAATCCTTCCACCTCCAGAAGCCCTAAAATCATTTTCTCTACAAAGTCTTTTTAAGGCAAACGCTTTATCACCTATCACAACGATCCTTATATCGAATTTATTTTGAGGAATAAAATCCTGAAAATAAACATACCCCTTTTCTCTTGGATACATTTTTACAAATTCCGTAGGAATAAACAATCTGGCAAATCCCTTGCAAACATCTATAAAATTACCTCTTCCATGTTTAAATTTATTAAACCTATAACGAAGCACATTAAATCCATCTACTTGCAAAAAACCACGTCCAAATGCTTTATGAACTAATTTACGCGCTTGAGCTTTAGTACGAACCAATTTTACATTATCAGCTCCTGCCCCACCTCTTAATTTAAAAACCTTTGGAAAAGTTGTATGGTCAATCCAATCATTGGCATCTTGCTTTGTATAAAAAACATACGAAGGGACCAATGGAGCGTGAACAGCTTCCAATAAGTATTTCTGACCGACTTTATCATCAAAATGCCAGGTCGTATCAAAATTTGGAAAAACCTTTAATCCTTTTTTCTGTAAAGAATATAACAATTGCTTTGCAAACAATCGATCCTTATAATTTGCATGGTGATGATGCCACATAAAGGCAGAACAATCACGTACCTGCTCAACAATGTCATTATCATATGCATTTACTATTTTATACGGGATACTATGGGATTTACAATAATTAATCCAACGTTCAGAAAAACCACCTAATCTGTTATGAATCGCTACCTTTTGCATATTGAATTTCTTATTAATAAATTTGCACTATTACACAATTATCTACTATTTAAAAATATACATTACTAAATAAACCAAATACAAGCCACAAATTAAAACTACAGAATGCCATATATACAATCTATGCTGTTTTTGTGATAATCGAGTTATATAATACACAAATGTTGCATATACAATAGGATAAAAACACATTAATCTCCTCACTAATATTTCTGATGTATTTAGGAATAAATATAAAACAAAAATCCCCAAAAGAATCTTCAAATGAAAAGGAAGTAATGGCCTATTTTTTGTACGCAAACAACGAATTATGACATACCACACATATGTCCAATATAATGGGCTTATCATTCTTGCAAAGGCTACAATATATTGACTTGTGGTCTCCGCATAAGGGAAACTACTCCAACATGGTAAAGGCTGCAACTGAGAATACACCATCACAGCAAGTTCCTTGAATCCTACAGGTAATCTATATAGAATACCTATTAACCCTCCACTATTATCCACCGTAGATTGCTTATAATCACTATAATCCTCCATACTTTGACTGATTAGCCCAACCTGATTCAAAAGCATTCTAAATGAGATTGCAATACAACACAAAATTAAAATTCTTGCTAAAATTATTTTCCACTTCTCATATGAACTAGTTGAAGAAACAAACGTAAACATAAGTATCATACACAAACAAAAAAGTCCGTTTTCAAATCTAAATTCCATTAATACAATAGAAGCTAGTACCTGTAAAAACAATTTTGTAAAAGAGAAATTTCCATGCATCAATACTAGTATATACAATGTAATTAAGGATATATGAATATCTCGTAATATCCATGCGGAATTTGGAAATATGCATGAAAGTATTGCATAAGTAAGAGCAAAATTATATGCATTCTTTTCATTTGTATAATACAACAATAACCTATACAATAATAATATAATTAAAGATGAAAATAACGATGTACAAATCATTTGTAACATCATACTATTCCCATCAAAAAAATGTTTGCCTATATAACCTACAACACCAAAAAGGAAATATGCGCCCTCATTATCTCCATTTACCCTATCGACAAAACACGCTTTCCATATTTGAGACAATGAAAAACTATCTGCCAATTTATCGGAGAGATTATAAAACTTCCATTGATCAGAATGTGAAAATAAGAAATTCTCTCCTTCATTTGAAAGTGACGCAATTATTGCATATAATCCATATATCAATGCAACAGAAAACCATAAACGATAAACATACTTCTTTTCTGTCTTTTTCTCAAAAAAAGTTATTCTAAGAAAAAAGACCATTAAAAAGAAACATATATATAGGAAAATATAAAACATACAATTTATTTATTGTTCACAACATTACTAATCAAAGATTCCCACTTATTTACAATATTTTCTTTCGAAAATCTTTGCATATGATTTATTGCATTCGAAGAAAGTTTTTCACGTAACTCTTTATTTTCAATTAATCTTGATAACTGTTTTGCAAACATCTCTTCATCATTATCCGGCACAAGAATTCCATCAATATCTTTATTTATTATTTCTCGAGGACCAGCCTCACAATCAAAGCTAATACAAGTACAACCTTGTGACATTGCCTCCACTAGAACTAATGAAAATCCTTCAATTCTACTCGTTAAAGCAAAAATGGGATATTTTCTCATCAAATTTTTAATGTCATTACTTGCTCCTAATAATTTAATTTTATCAGATAGACCAGATTCCTCTATTAGATTTTTTACATAATTCATATTCTTTTCATTTCCACCTCCAATTATATCGACATGCCAATCAGGATAATTTTTGGCCAATTTCCCCCAAATTCTAATCAAACGATCAAAGCCCTTGATTTCATACCGATCTATACTTCCACATGCCATTATCCCCTTTATTCTTTCATGACTATTATCCTGTAATACATCAAAACTTACAGGATTAGGCATTACAACTTTATGCTTTAGACGTTTGCCTATAAAATCATAATCTCTTCGTGTTAATACCGTAACAACTGTTGCCAACTTATTAATCCAAAATCTCTTTATATATTCAGAGAAGCTGCAATCCTTCAAATTATGAAAACAGGCATGTTCAGAAGATATAATAGGCACTTTCATTCCTATAAGAGAAATCAACACCTTATAAGTCAATCCATACATAAATGAAATAATCACATCTGGTGATTCTTCTCTTACTATACTCCTAATATGTTTATGCAACGCCAGCTTTTGAAAAAATCCTTTCAAATTCCTTATATTTTCATATAAATCGCGAATACAAATTTGTTCTCTTATTTCATAAGCTAATGGAGATTGAATATCCGTCACGATAGTTATCTGATACCCTCTTGCAGACAATTCATTTGCAAGTATTGACATAACACGTTCTGCCCCCCCCTGATTTAAGGTTCTAATAAAACACAATATTTTCATTTCCTACAAGTTGAAATAATAATTAGCTTTTACGAATTATTGCATAATACAAATATCTTTTTTCCTTTCCATTAAAAGCAATTATAAATATAATTGAAGCTGTTAATATAAAAGAACATATTAAATGAAAAATAAGAGATATAGGAAGCATTCTTATGAAGTAATTCACAAAAAAAGAAATTAACAATAACATAAATCCCCTTCCTAAAACAACTTGCTCATAACCCTTAAATATAACTCTATTATATTTTCTTGCTAAAAAAAGTATCAACAATAAATTAAATAACTCAACAATTCCCATAACAACAAATGCCGTATATGCAGGAAAATTAATCTTAAACAAAATATAAGTAAATATTAAAGGTAAAGAAAACATTACAGTTTCTATCAACTGATAAGTTTTGAGTTCTCCATAAGCTTTAAAAAAAATATCTATAGGACCATGCAAACTACGTACCATCATATAAATTAATAATGCCTTTATAAAAACAGAAGCGTCATTTGGCAATACAGTTAACCACAAGCTTAAAATTTCATTTGTATAAAAAAATGTAGGCATAGCAAATAAAATAAATAAAGCAAAAAGAACTCTACTTGATAAAAATAATAATTGATGAAACCGTGTATAGTCAGATTGCCCATAACTTTGTACCAACTGAGGTTGTACGGCAATCTGCATATTAGATAGAAACATCATTACCGCATTTCGAACCTGATATGCTATAGCCCTAGCAGCATTTAATACGACTCCTCCAAAAATATTTAACAGAAAATTAATTCCCTCATTAACAAGAGAGTACATAAAATTTCCAAAGAAATTCCAGCCAGAAAATGTTAACATTTTCTGGAGAAGATTCCTATCAATCGAAATACGCTGTATTTTTACCCCTATAACTTTTGTACAATAAATTATATATCCTGTCGAATTAGCTATTGCAACTATAAATAATAAAGCCGAATACAAAATTAACCTATCAACTGATGCATACGATAACAAATAAAGAATGCCAAGTTTCATAATAGCTTCAATTATTGAGATATAGGAATAAAAGCGCATTTGTTCGTATGCAATTATCACTGCATCAAAACTTATATTAAAAATAGTTATTAAACTTGTTGCTACAGAAAATTGAAACACAATATTGGCTGCAAAAATACGAGCCTCTGGAATATTCAATTTATATTTAAGAAAACATACTCCAAGGATTTCTGCAACTATAAAGAATAAGACACAAATCAAACCATTTACATATAAACTTGTGCCAAAAATTTTTTTTACTTGTCCTTCATTGTGTTCACCTATTGCTATATTTAAAAAACGTTGTGTAGAAGTTGCAAAAATACTCCTTAATGAGGATAACATTGCTACAATACCTCCAACAACATTATAGATCCCAAAATCATTTATTCCTAATTTTTCCAACAATATTCGCGACGTATAAAAAGATATAAATAACAATAATAACATTCGAAAATAAAGGAAGCCAGTATTCTTAATTATTCTCTTATTATTTTTTTCCATTCTTATTTTATATTTTTTTACACTTCATTCCACACGCTGAGTCACCAAGTATTAAACAAGCATGTTACACTACAGTATAAATAACTATATACCATAATGTAACATGCAGAACTAATAATTTTTTTACAATCTACCGTCAATAATTTGTCGATTAAGAAATCCTTTCACATCAAAAATTACATGAAATGAAGTTTTTCTATTGTGAATAGCAATTTTCATAAATAACAATTTATAAATAGCCGCTATATAGTTAGTATTTTTTTTATTTTAGCAGGATTTCCTTGAATTAAAGGATTTGGAGGAAAATGTCCTTTTACAATACTTCCTGCAGATACAACACAATTGTCTCCAATAATAGTATCCTTTAGTATGACTGAGTTTATTCCTATCCATACATTATTTCCAATTAATATAGGATGGGGGGGGGGTGTCCCTTCCTATTGTTCTATTAACAGAATAAATCTCATGTCCATTAGAATCAATGATATTCGTCCCTGCTGCTATTACGCAATTTTCCCCAATACTAACACAGGTTTGTGCATGTATATAAGTTCCATTGATCCTGCTATTTGATCCTATTTCAATATTGGCACCTTTTTTATCTGCAAGCAAAACTGTTCCGAAAGGCATACCACAATGGTAGCCTCTCGGTTCAGATCTTAAATAAACATTAATACCTGTTTTAATATTTGCTCCTTTGGATATATAAACTTTTGTTCTTTTGTCTAATTTTGTAGAAAAAGAAAGATTTCCACCATTCATGTTTATGAAATAAATCCGAAGAACATTTAACAAACAGAATATCTTATGCTTAACCTTGCTATTTATAAACATTACAATCTACCGTCAATTAAATTTCTATCCATAAAACCTTTAACATCAAAGAGTACATGGTTCTGCTTTACAAGATTCAGTATATCAATAGTCTTGAATTCATTATGAGCTACAGCTAAAATTGCAGCATCATATTTTTCTGCCGGCAACTGGTCTGTAACCTCTATACCATATTCACGACGTACGATTTCAGGATTAGCCCAAGGATCATAAACTGTAATATTAAGATTGTATTCTTTCAAGGCATTGTAAATATCAATAACCTTCGTATTACGGACATCCGGACAATTCTCTTTAAAAGTAAAACCTAAAATGAGGATATTGGAATGCAACACCTGAATGCCTTTCTTCAGCATATGCTTAATGGTCTCTGTGGCTACATATTCTCCCATGCCGTCGTTCATACGACGACCAGCCAATATGATTTCAGGATTATAACCATGACGCTGGGCGCATTGAGCCAAATAATAAGGATCCACACCTATGCAATGACCTCCCACCAATCCGGGCTTGAAAGGCAAGAAATTCCATTTCGTAGAAGCAGCCTCCAACACATCCTGCGTATCTATACCCATCTTGGTAAAGATCTTAGACAATTCATTAACAAAGGCTATATTGATATCACGCTGTGAGTTTTCAATAACCTTTGCTGCCTCAGCTACTTTTATACTAGGAGCAAGGTGAGTTCCTGCAGTAATAACTGAAGCATACACTTCATTTACTTTCTTTCCAATTTCAGGCGTAGAACCGGACGTGACCTTCTTAATATGCTCTACAGTATGTTGTTTATCACCCGGATTAATGCGTTCAGGACTATATCCGGCAAAGAAATCTACATTCATCTTCAATCCTGATACACGTTCTACAACAGGAATACATTCATCCTCTGTAACACCCGGATAAACAGTTGACTCATAGACAACGATGTCACCTTTTGAAATAACCTTACCTACCGTTTCACTGGCGCCATAAAGCGGAGTAAGGTCAGGATTCTTATTTTCATCAACAGGGGTTGGAACGGCTACCACATAAAAATTACAATCACGAATATCATCGATATTGGCAATACATTTAAAACCATTCTTAATGGCCCCTTGCAATAATTCATCGCTTACCTCCAACGTAGCATCATGACCTGCCATCAAAGCCTCTACACGCTTTGCGTTCATATCATAGCCAATCGTCTCATACTTGGTAGAAAACAAACGGGCCAAAGGCAAACCTACATAGCCTAAACCTATTACACAAATTTTTGTAGTACTCAGAATCATTATGTTTCTATAATTTAACTTTATTCCTATTTATAAATTCTCCCAATACCACTTGCAAGCCTCTTTCAATCCTTCTTGCATAGAATACTTAGGAGCATAGCCCAATAATTTTTTGGCTTTATCAATACAAGCTAAAGAGTGTGGAATATCTCCAACACGGTTAGGACCATGAGTAGGCTCTACCTTGGCAATCTCTGCATCAAAAGCAGATAAGTTTTCCCGTAAATAGGTCACCAGTTGATTCAACGTGGTGCGTTCTCCAAAAGCCGTATTGTAAATTTGATTAACAGCCTCCGGATTTTTGGTGGTAATGGCCAACATATTCATCTGAACAACATTGTCTATATAAGTAAAGTCACGACTATACTCACCATCACCATTAATATTAGGTGATTCATGATTCATGAATTTCTTTACAAACAAAGGAATGACAGCAGCATAAGCTCCATTAGGATCCTGACGACGGCCAAATACATTAAAATAGCGTAGCCCGATAAATTCTATTCCATAGGTTCGGGCAAAAACATCTGCATACAACTCATCAACATACTTTGTCACGGCATACGGCGAAAGCGGACGACCAATCACATCTTCGACTTTAGGCAAGCTCTTGCTGTCACCATACGTACTGGAACTGGCCGCAAAAACAAATCTCTTCACCTTCGCATCACGTGCCGCTACCAGCATATTCAAGAAACCACCAATATTTACCTCATTGGTAGTAATAGGGTCTTTAATACTTCTGGGAACAGAACCCAAGGCAGCTTCGTGCATGACAAAATCCACCCCTTCTACAGCTTTTCGACAATCCTCCAAATTACGGATATCGCCGACTATCAACTTAAAAGTCTGTGGAAACTGTTCTATTAAAGGTAATAGATTTTCAATATGTCCTGTGGCAAAATTATCAAGACATACTACTGAGTACCCATGATTTAAAAGATGTTCACAAAGATTGGAACCTATAAAACCGGCCCCACCGGTTACTAATACTTTTTCCATTATTTTGAATAAACTATTATTTGTTATTTCTTCTCCTAATCATTTTTGACAGCCAGAGGTGCATCAGCGTCCACAGCACCACATCGAGCAGAAGGATGAAGTTGACGTTGAGCAGGGAAGTCAGCCCCAGGTTGAGCAGGGCAAAAAAGGCGGAAACGAAGAGAATGGTGACCATGGCCGTGCGATGGCTCATGCCCAGGGCCAGGAACTTGTGGTGAATGTGGGTCTTGTCGGGCATGAAGGGATTCTGATGGCGCCGGATGCGGCCGAACATCACGCGTACCACATCGAGACACGGCACCATGAGCAGCGAAAAGACCACTACCAGCGGATTGAAGGCAAGAGCGCCGATGCTGCTGTCGTACACGCAGAAACGGACGGCCAGCAAACCGATAATCAGACCGATGGTCTGACTGCCGCAATCGCCCATAAAGATTTTACGCCCCACCTCGGCGCGTCCGAACACGTTGTAGATGAAGAAGGGCACGAGGGTGCCGAGCGTGGCAAACGAGAGGACGGCATAGGTCCAGTTGCCGCAAAAACCGTAGAGGCAGCCCAGAAAGAACAGGGCTATCATGGAGAGGCCGGAGGCCAGACCGTCGATGCCGTCAATCAGGTTGACGGCGTTGATGATAAACACCAGCAACACGGCGGTAAGGGGCATGCCCACCCAGGGCGAAAGCTCGTACACGCCGAAAAGGCCGTGCAGGTTGTTGAGCCATAAGCCGGTACAGATAATCATGACGGCGCAGATGAGCTGGGTGAGAAACTTGGCCTTGTAGCCCACGCCGATGAGGTCGTCGGTCACGCCTTCCATATAGAGGATGACCAGCGCCGAGAGGCCGAGGGCCAGATGGGCGCTGTGGGCCACGTAGGACATGCTGGTGCGGGGCGGGGAGACGAGTGTGAGCAGACCTACCACCAGGGCCAGCGTAATGGTAATGACGGGGGTAAAGGCCACGCCCCCCAAACGGGGCACAATGCCTTTGTGGACCTTGCGTTCGTCGGCAAAGTCAAAAAGTTTCTTCTTGTAGGATATCAAGATGATTTTAGGAATCACAAAAGCCGTAAGCACGGCACTCACCAAGAAAGTGAACAACAAAGTAAGCTGTGGCATAAACATTTGCTTTTCCACTGGCCTGCCGCGCACCCGTTACCGAACGCGGGAAACGCTCCTTGCAGGACCGGCTGATTATTTACAAGGGTTAAAAAATAAGACACATCCCGTAATCATGCCAGCATGTTCATCACAGGCCGACCGCCAATTTTCCAAGAGTCATGCATCATACATATACCCTTAACTATCCGCATGTTACAACGGTTCTCATTACGCTGCAAAGGTACATAATTAAAAAGTATTAATGAAGCACAACCCAAAGAAAAAAGCGTCCAACTGCCAAAAATGGAAAAAAATCCGGCAGAAATGACCCGAAAAAGTCATCCGGACACTAAAAGAAACGACGCAACGGGGCAAGGATTGCACGTCTTGAACCATTTTAACATTTCGGGGCAGATTATCCTGCTTTTTAACAAAATGCGCCGGATACAAAAGGCTTCCCGACCGGTACAGGAAGGGCGCTACGCCCCCGACGGTACGAAACCGGCGGAAAAAGGCGGGAGAAAAATGAAAAAAGGTGGGAGGAAAAAATTTTTCGGCGGCGCGGAAAAAGAAAAAGGTGCCGACTTTCTTTGCCTTCATGCCCC
The DNA here is from genome assembly GCA_000438115.1 of Prevotella sp. CAG:617. GTDB lineage: Bacteria > Bacteroidota > Bacteroidia > Bacteroidales > Bacteroidaceae > Alloprevotella. The sequence goes on from FR903560.1 coordinate 23,708, forward strand.
GAATGGGGGAACTGAACTGCGGGTACACCAAGACTTCCGGATACGCTCTACGGACATGGCCGGCCCAGCATAGAAAAAAGCCTTCACCTCCTCCCCTACCCGCAGGCAGAGAGGAGGCGAAGGCCGGGTGTGGAATTTCCCCGAGGGGAATACGGATTACAGGGCTTGGGCAGCCTCGGCGGGCCAGGCAATGGGCTGTCCGGTAGACCGGAGCACGGGGCGCTGGGCCCGGCAGGCTTGGAGCGAGTCGGTCAGCTCCTGTGCCAGACGGCGCACCAGCTTGGGTTTGCTGGCAGCCAGGTCGGTGGCCTCGCCAATGTCCTTGCGCACATTGTAGAGGCGAAGCTGGCGGGTTTCCCAGGTGTAGATGAGGTGGTAGTCGCCCTTCATAATGGCCGAATAGGCGCCGTAGCCCTCGGCCTTGTCCTGACTCTCGCCCCAGAGGTTGGGGAAATGCCAGATGGTGACGCGGTCGCGACGGCGGCGGGGATGCTTCAGCAGGTCCACAAAACTGCGCCCGTCGACCGTCTGCACGGTATGGTAGCGGGTCACGCCGGCCATGTCGAGTATGGTGGGAAAGAAGTCCTCAATCATTACGCGGTTGTCGTTGGTCGTGCCGCCGCGGGTCACGCCGGGCCAGTAGACCATCATCGGCTCGTGTACGCCGCCCTCGAAGGCCGAGCCCTTGCCGCCGCGGGCGGGATAGTTCTGGTCGCGGTCGGTGCGGCCCTGACGCACGCTGACACCCTGTCCGCCGTTGTCGGACATGAACAGGACGATGGTGTTGCGGGCCACGTCGGGGTGCTGCTCCAGATAGTTGAGGATGTCGCCCAGACTCTTGTCCATGCCCTCCACCAGGGCAGCGTGGTTGATTTCCTGGCGGTTGAGCGGTGCCCGGAGCAGGGAGTCATAAACGCCCTGGCCGTCGGCCGTCTGGTAGTGGGGCGTAAAGCGCTTGTCGGCATCATAGGGGGCATGGATGGCATAGTGCGACATGTAGAGATAGAAGGGCTGTTTGCGCGCAATGGGCACCTCGATGGCCTTGAGGGCCTCGAGCGTGAGAGCCTCGGTCAGGAACGTGCCCTTCTGATAATACTGCTCCAGACCGGAAACGTGGAAAGAGCCCGTGCCATACTCGTTTTCGGCCAGATAGCTGCCGGGAGCGCCGTTGGCCGCACCGGCTATGTTGACGTTGAACCCGAAGTTCAGCGGATCCTCACCCGCCGTGCCACGGGCGGCAAAGTGGGCCTTGCCGCAATGGATGGTGTAATAGCCGTTGTCCTGCAGGAGCTGGGGCAGCGAGGTAATGGCGGTGCTGTTTTTCAGGTCGCGCTCCGAGGCCTTGCCGGCCGGCTGGATGCCGTTGTAGTTCCAGTCGGGCAAGGTAATGACGGAGCTGGGCGCGTCGGTCTTGGTATTGTACTCCAGCGTCCAGTTGGTCACGCGGTGGCGGGCGGCATTCATGCCCGACATCAGGCTGCAGCGTGAGGGCGAGGAGATGGCACAGGCATAGGCCTGCGTAAACTTGACACCCATGCGCGCCATGCGCTCCATGTTGGGGGTGCGGTAGCGGTCGTTGAGCGGGGTGCGCTCACGATAGAAAGGAACCGACGTTTCCTGCCAGCCCATGTCGTCAACCAGAAACAAAATGATATTGGGAGGGTCCTGCGCCGCAGCCGACGGCCCCATCAGTGCGCCCGCCAGGAGCAGGCCTCGGGTAAGTGTGTTAGTCATCGATGGTAGAAATGTATATATGAATATAAAAAAAAGACGGCCGCCCCTGCGGGACTACCGACTACAAAGTTAGGGATTATTACACACACGGCAAGCCGGAGGGGCGCTTTTTTCGGTAGAAACGGCAGGAAAAAATTCGGTTACCGTATTTTAAGGGGTACATGCGCAGCAGCTGACAGTCAATGCGTAGCACGACATAAAGGCGGCAGAATTGTTTAAATGAGAGTATAAATTGACGCATTGCGACATTTTGACTACCGGCAAGAGGGGCAGGTATGAAAGCGGCTTGCTATCTTTGCCATACAGAAAATACAGAAAACACACAAAAAACGACAAGAACTTTTACACCCTACATCAGGACCTGCACGCGCCGCAGGTCAAGGCTGAATGCCGGAACGGTAACGGCCGGGAGTCATCCCCATGATTTTCTTGAAGGCGCGATGAAAGGTAGCCATTGAGTTAAAACCGCTTACTTGTGCAATGTGCTCCAACGTGTACTCCGGATGCTGCATCATCAGGGGTACACATTTTTTCTGTATGCGCAAACCGTTGATATAGTCATAGAACATGACATGGCGCACGTTGCAGAAGTAGTCGCTCAGATAGGTGCGGTTGGTGCCCACACGGGTGGCCAGGGCGGCCAGCGTCAGGTTGGGGTCGAGATAAAGGCACTCCTTTTCCACCAGCTCCTCAAGGCGGCCGGCGAAAAAATAGTTGCGGTCGGGAGTATCGGCCGGTCCGGCTTCGGGAACCGCGTCGGCCACGGGCACGGGACGGAGGGTATGTATGTAGTACAGCGAGAGATGCCACATCACCACCGTGAAGAGATAGTAAACGCAATCAATGAGCGGCGCATTGACCAGCGAAATCACAAGCCAGAGCCACATGTTCAGGAAGCCCAGCAGATAGATATTCTTGAGCCAGGAAATATCCATGCTCGACACGTTGGAATAGTTGCTGTAAATATACGTCGTGTACTTGCGTTTCCAGCAGTAGCCCACCAAAAGCATGGTCACGCCATAGACCGCCAGAAGAACCACATAGGCCCAGGTGACGGGCGGCACGGGCCAGATGCAGTAGGCCACGGTAAAGAGCAGGAACGGCACACACTGCCACGCCACGCGCCTGAACGTGACCCAGCCGGGATTGGTCAGTTCAAAAAGAAAACACAGATAGGTTACGGCCGACCATCCGTCGAGCATGAGCACATGGTCGAGCATGGTTTCGGTATAACAGCCCGGACCGGCCAGCACAATGTCCTTGAGACACTCAAAGCCCCAGAAGAGGAAAATCCACCCCGTCACGCGCAGAATACGCGTAGAGGAACGGCGCTTGAGAATGAGATAGGAAAAAATAAAGAAATAGGCGGTGGCAAAGCCATCGCAAAACACGGAAAAATGATGATAGTCTGACATAGGACGACTGCAATTTTTTTCTGACCCGAATCATGCCTCACCGGGCGGCCGGACCTTTTTTTAAAAAAAAGACGTTTCGTAAATGACGCCGGAACATCCGGACACATAAATATCTGCACAAATATCACATCCGGCTTACGCAATGAGCCGGAAAGGAAGAGCTGCCCCGCCCGGATGCCAAAAGCAGGCGAAACGGCAGCTACGTCGTGCAAAACTATGAAAATAAGTGCAAACGGCCGTGTTTTTTCCTGTTTTTTTCAGTACGGCCCGCCGACCGGCCGAAAAAAACGGCAAGAACCCGCTGCGGGAAGCAACGCTGCACAAAAAACAAAAGAAAAACAGGAAAAAGACACGGCTACATCAGCCGCAAACGGTAAATTTGCAACCGATACAAACGGTGGGCAAAAGACAGGACACCGGACAGACGCGCCCGCACCTTACAGCCCCCGAGAAAAACCGGCAGAAAACCGGAAATACCTACACAAGAAAAAAACGCACGGACATGAAAAGATATATCATTATCGGCACCCTCACGGCAGCCGTCGTACTGACACTGGTATTCACCTGCCCGGGCAAAAAGGCCCATCAGGCAGCCATCAGAGACCTCATTACCGAAACCCTGGACGAAGAGCCGCCCGAAATCATCCCGCAGGAACTGCTGCCCGTATGGAACGTGCTGGGCAGCCTGGCCGCCGGACAGCTGATTGACGTACTGCTGGATTCGCAACTGGAAGTCAGAAACTACGCCATCTTCAGCATCGGACGCATCCAGCTGCCCGACGAAAAGAAGACCGTATCGTTCGGCATTCTGGGCAAGATATATACTTTTGACAAGGAAGACATACAGAAATCGTGGAGGAAAATCAATCAATCGGGATACTGACCCCCTCGCCGGGACTGCGGCACCTCCGGCCGCAACGCCCCCCGAGGCATACACACAAAAAAAAGCGCAGCCGACTTTCAGAAAAGAAAGAATGGCTGCGCCTGGGTGATTCGCTTGGGGTTCGAACCCAAGACCCCAACATTAAAAGTGTTGTGCTCTACCAGCTGAGCTAGCGAATCAAACCTTTTTGCCGTTAAGCGAGTGCAAAGGTAGGAATAATAATTGAAACCGCCAAGAAAAAATTAAAAAAAATTACTAACCGGCACATTCAGCCTACCGTTTATGCAGAACAGAATGCGGGATAAAAAGCCCGGCCGCTACCACTGCCGCAACGGACAAAAGAGAATCACAACCGGCAAAAGTCCTGAAAAAGAATGGTTCACGCTCAAAAAAAAAGTGTTTTGTTTGTTGGATATAAAAATAATCTGTAATTTTGCACTTCGCTGATAGTATGCATATTAAGTAATAACAAAAATAACAACAAAACAAAATGATCGTAGTACAAGTAAAAGAAGGCGAAAACATTGAACGCGCCCTCAAAAAATTCAAGAGAAAATTCGAAAAAACCGGTGTTGTAAAAGAACTTCGCGCCCGTCAGCAGTTCAACAAGCCCTCCGTACTGAAACGTTTGGCTAAAGAACACGCCGTTTACGTACAGAAGTTGCACCGCAACGACGACTAATTGAATTTTTCATTTTACCCTAAACATAAAAAGCAAGCCTTCTTTTTCCGAAAGGCTTGCTTTTTTGTATTTTCATACCCTACTTTTCCTGAATCTTTGTAACTTTAGGGCAAAATGACCAAATTTGCTCAAACCATGAACACAACCATAAATGAGCGCGTAGCCCAACTGCGCGCATGGATGGAAAGCCACCATCTGGCAGCCGTCCTGTTTTCGTCTGCTGACGACCACGCTTCGGAATACGTAGCGCCTCACTTTCAGTGCCGGCAATGGATTTCCGGATTCGACGGCTCGGCAGGCACGGCCGTAGTAACCCTGACCGACGCGGCCCTATGGACCGACTCGCGCTACTTTCTGGCCGCCACGCAACAACTGGAAGGCACGCCCTTCAGTCTGATGCGCGAGGGAGAACCCGACACACCTACGCCGGCCCAATGGCTCATCAGCCAACTGCACGAGGGCGACTGCGTAGGCACTGACGGACGGACACTGACCATTGACGAAGCCAGAATCCTGCAGGACGAACTGCAGGCGGCAGGCATCGGTCTGACACTGGACACCGACGCAGCCGCCGACCTGTGGACCGAACGGCCACCCATGCCGCACGAACCCATTACGGTGCAGCCGCTGGAATATGCCGGGACAGGGGCCGAACAGAAAATACGACAGCTGCTGCACGAAGCCCACAAGCATCACTGCAACGCCCTGCTGCTGACGGCACTCGACGAAATTGCCTGGACGCTCAATCTGCGCGGCAGCGACGTGGAATGCAATCCCGTATTCTATGCCTACCTGCTGCTGGAAGGCGAACAGAAAGCCACCCTCTTTACCCGGGCCGACCGCCTGAACGACGAGGCCGCCGAGCAGCTCCACCTGCGCCGCATTGACGTGCGCCCCTATGCCGACGTTGCAAAGACACTGCGTTCCGTGCAAGGCCGGCTGTGGATACCGTCGGATGCCAATGCCTGCCTCATGGCCCAGGCCGAAGGACTGCCCTGCTACGTAGCGCCCTCGCCGGCCCAAATGGCCAAGGCCGTCAAGAACGAAGTGGAGCAGGAAGGATTCCGCCGGGCCATGGCACGCGACGGCGCCGCTCTGGTGCGCATGCTCTGCCGCCTGAAAGACCAGGTAGCCGCCGGAGGCATGACGGAACTGGCCGTCGACCGACAACTCACGGCCTACCGCGCCGAAAGCCCCCTTTACCGTGGTCTGAGTTTTGCCACCATCTCGGCTTACCAGGAGCACGGCGCCATCGTCCACTACGAGCCGACCCAGGCCACCGATGCCCCGCTGCGTCCCGAGGGCCTGCTGCTGCTCGACACGGGCGCACAATATCAGGACGGCACCACCGACATTACCCGCACACTGGCGCTGGGCCCCGTAAGCGAGGAAATGCGCCGCGTGTACACGCTGGTGCTCAAGGGCCACATCGCCCTGGCACGGGCCCGCTTCCCGCAAGGCACCACCGGCCTCAATCTCGATTTGGCCGCCCGCTACGCCATGTGGCAACACGGCTACGACTTCGGACACGGCACGGGACACGGCGTAGGCAGCTACCTCTGTGTACACGAAGGGCCGCAGCAAATACGCAAGAACCACCGGGCCTGTACGCAGGTTCCCCTGCTGCCGGGCATGACCGTTACCGACGAGCCGGGCATCTACCTCGAAGGAAAATTCGGTGTGCGCATCGAGAACGTACTGCTCGTCACGCCGCCCGAAGAAGAGGCCTGCGGCCAATTCATGGGCTTTGAAGTCCTGACCCTCTGCCCCTACGACTTTGCCGCCATCGACTGCCGCCTGCTGCGCAGCGACGAAATGCACTGGATTGATGCCTACCATGCCCGCGTACGCAACCGCCTCATGCCGCTGCTCACGCACGACGCCGAAGCCCGCAAGTGGCTTGTTGAGGCCACACGGCCGCGTTTCAGCTAAACGCCTTTTTCACTCGAAAACAACTAAATAAACCTCAAAAAAACAATTCAAAAAAACTATGCACAACATCTACCGCAAACTACTGGCCGCGCTCTGCTGTATAGGGCTCGGCTGGCCGGCGCAGATGCTGGCCGTGGCTTTTGAAAGCTCAACGGCCGATGCGCCCAAGTGGTTCCGGCTTTTCACCCCGAACCGCGAAAACCGTACCCTCACCAGTGCCGGCACGGCCACCTACCTGAGCGGTGCAGCCTCATTCACGTATACCGACGACCAGCTCTGGCGCGTGGAACTGCGCACCGACGGCACCTACAACCTTGTCTGCCGCTCGGGAGGCGTCTACATCGACCCCTCTCGCACGCAGGTAATTGGCATCAATCCCGCCTTCTATCCCGTCAGCACCGAGCCGCAAACGGGCTGGCAAATCAAGGCCATCAACGGCCAGAACGACCTCTACATCATCGTCTCCGGCACGAAGCAGCTCCACCAGGGCGGCTCGGGCGACGATTACCGCGTCATCAGCTACGGCGGGGGCAGCAACACCTCCGACCCCGGATGCCAGTTCCGCTTTGAAAGCTGCGACCTGAACACCCCCGTCAGCATCCAGTCGGTCAACGCCGTACAGGGTTTCCTCACCATGGCGCCGGGCAATACCGACCGCATCGTCATGCGTGCCGACCTGCAGGTAGGCGGATTCCAGGGCAGCACGTCCGTAAGCGGCATGACCATCGACCTGAGCGGCTCTACCGACGCTGCCGCCGACCTGGCCTGCATCAAGGTTTACCGCTCTACTTCCAACCTTTTCTACGGCACACTGAAAGCACAGGCCACCCTGCTCGACTCCGTAACCGTCAGCGGCAACACCGTGCAGCTGCAGTTCAGCGAACCGCAAAAACTGGAAGCCGGCAGCACCTGCTTCTTCATCACTGCCGACCTCAAACCGACGGCTACGCCCGACCACGAGATTGACGCGACCCTCAAGAGCATCCAGCAGCCCGACGGCGAGTTGGACATCAACAGCAACCCCACCGGAAAGGCACGCATCTTCAAGTCGCACACCATGCTCTTCAACCCCTACGACGACGGTTCACACTACTGGCGCATCCCGGCCATGCTGGTATTGCGCCACCAAAAGGACGACGCCCTCAACGGCCGCATCGTCACCGTAACCGACAAACGCTACAACAGCAACGGCGACCTGCCCAACTACATTGACCTCATCACACGCCACTCCGACGACAACGGACTGACCTGGTCCGAAGGCAAGCTCATTGCCGGCGACCCGGCCGTATCGCCCGACTACGGTTACGGCGACGCTGCCCTGGTTGAAACGGCCCACGGCCGCATCATCTGCCTCATGGCGGCCGACAAGCAGTTCCAGGGCTCGTCCTACAGCAGCCCCATACGCTACTACATGACCTACTCCGACGACGGCGGACAGACCTGGAGCAAGCCCGAAGACCTGACCTCACAACTCTATGCCCACCAGTATGTTCAGGGCCAGCTGCAGGGTGGCTTCACCACCTCCGGCCGCGGCATTCTGCTGCAGCACCAGCAGGACGCCTCACGCAACGGCCGCGTCATGTTTGCCATGGTCTGCAAGTTCAGCAGCGGCAACTACCAGAACTATACGCTCTATTCTGACGACGAGGGCCTGACCTGGAACGTATCCGCCACCTCAGCCTACGATGGCGGCGACGAGGCCAAAGTGGCCGAATTGCCCGACGGCACCGTCATGCTCTCCACCCGCCGCAGCGGCAACCGCGGTTTCAACCTCTCCACCGACGGCGGCGAAACCTGGGGCCAGCAGTACGAAAACAGCCAGATTTGGGGTGCTTCATGCAACGCCGACATTCTTGTCTACTCCGACGACATCATCCTGCACACCATCTGTAATTCCGGTTCCCGCCAGAACGTCACGCTCTACGCCAGCATTGACGGCGGAAAGACCTATCCGTATAAAAAGGTCATCTGCGAGCTGGGCTCGGCCTACTCCACCATCGAGCGCCTGGCCAACGGCGACGTAGCCGTTTACTACGAAGACAACAGCATGGGCGACGATGCTTACAGCATGAACTTCGTCACCCTGCCCATCAGCTGGTTGGTGAGCGGTAACCCCGGACTCGAGAATTTCAAGAACCTCGTAAACCAGGCCCGCCAGATGGCTGAAGCCGACACCTACGACGAGGCTCAAATCAGTACCGCCAAGGCCGGCGAATACGAGCAGAATGCCATTGAAGCCCTCCGCAAAGTCATTCCTACCGACGAGCAAATCGAGCAGATGAGCAGCTACACCGAAGCTACACGGGCCATCGAAGCTGCCATGGAGGCTGCCCGGGCCACCTGCATCACCGTCGACGGATACTCGCCCGACACGTACTTTACCATTTCGAGCCTGGAAAACATCGGCGATGCCGGCGCGCCTTTTTTTATCTCGGGCGACGGTAAGGCCTACGCCGAGAGCAATACCCTCGCCCAGAAATGGCTCATCCGCGCAGCCGAAACCCAGGGCCGCGTCACCCTTCAGAACGCCGACAACCAGCGCTACCTCTACCGCAGCGGCAACACCGTGGCTCTGCAAGCGCAGCCGGCCGAATGGGGACTGGAGAAGAACGGCACCTACTATCTGCTCCACGCCTACACCGGCAACAACGGCTACGTGGTCATCAACAAGGGCACCGGCACCCTCGACTTCTGGAACTCGGCTTCCGGCAATGACACCTGGCGCACCGCCTTCGTGCTGACGGCCAGCGGCGCCATTGAGGACGGCATCAGCCAGACTCTCCTGCCCGACGGCATACGCATCAGCCACAAGGCCATCTATGCCGACGGACCCGCCCGCACCTACAACCTGAGCGGACAGCGGGTACCCCTGGGCCAGCCGCTGCCCACCGGCACCTACATCATCCAGTCGGGACAAAAAACCTGCCGCGTGCTGATTCAATAAAACACGGCACCGCCAGACAAACGCATACAGAGAGAGAGGCCGGACGCAGTGTAGCGAGAGGCCGGACGCAGTGTAGCGTCCGGCCTCTCCTTTTTTTTGCACCGCGCCCCCTTAAACCTCAAAGCCCCGGAAGCAAAGAGCGCTCCCGGGGCTGCTTAACCTAAGTAGAGAAAACAGTGGTGAGGTCAGGCTACAACCACTTTTCCATAATAGCTCTTCTTTCCCTTCACGGCCTTCACGATGTAGAGCCCGCGGGTCATGTCCTGCGTACTGACTGACACGGCCTTGCCCTGAATACGGCGGGCCAGTACACCATTGGCGGCATAAACCTCCACGCTCTCCGGCTCCACGCCGTCAATGACAATGGTGCGGGCCTCGTTGTCGGCATAAATCCTTACATCCGGAGCAGTCACGCTGGTCATACCCTCGGTCGTCTTGTCCTCCTTGATTACCTTGAAGGAGTCGAACAGCGAAGGTGTGCCGGCATCATCGACGGTATAGGTGCTGATAAAGATGGTATCGGCCGTAACCGTCACGTTGCTGAACGTAGGCTCGCCGGTCTGTCCGAACTTGCCGGAAAAGAGCCCCCAGTAGTTTTCCACCTGATGGTCGGCATAGGCGTCAATCATGGCCTGCTCGTTGCGCGGCTCATACTTTTTCTTTCCGGCCGAATTGTTGAGGAAGTAAAGCGTACCCTCCTTCACGTTGAACACGCCACCCTGCTTGCCGGTCATGTTTTCGCGCACACCGCCGGGCTCTACGGTCTCCACCTCTTCCACGGCTCCTTCAACCAGGGTTTTCCGGCTGTTGTTGACCGGGCCTATCACCTCATAAATGTGGTCGTGTCCCTGCAGGGCCAGGTCAATGTCCAACTCGTCGAACACGGGCAGCATGCTCTCGCGCACCAGGCGTCCGTCGCTGTCGCTCTGGTGCGACTTGCTGCCGGTAAACATGTTTTTGTGGAAGGTGGCAATACGCCATTTCACGTTTTTATGAGCCTCCACCTGCTTGCGCATCCAGTCGGCCAGGGCCTGGAAGTAACCCTCCTTCTTGTAGTCCTCGTAGTTGATGACCATAAACAGGGCGTCGCCGTAAACAAACGAATATACCGTTCCGTCCATGGTTGTTGTAACGGCCGAATTCTGGTTGAAACTGGTGTCCGTATTAAAGTGCCACGTAAAGTTACGGTTCGAGCTGGTGTCGTGATTGCCCTGCGCCACTACCAGCGGGTAGTTCATCCAGATGTCCTGCATCGTGCCGAACCACTGCTCATATTTCCACTCCGAGTTGTTGGCGCCCGAAGTCTCCACCAAATCACCGTTGACCAGCACGAACTGTGCCTCAGGTACCAACTGCTGAGCGGCGTGCGCCGTTTTCTGCGACACGTCGAACATTTCGTCATTCTGTGCCTGCGTGTCGGTCATATAGATAAAGGAATACCCCTTTTTAGCGCTGTACGAATCGGAAGCAGTGGTAAAATGGCCGATTTCGCTCCATCCCTACTCCGTGCCTACGCGGAAGGAATAGGTGGTGCCGGCCTTCAGCGTGGTGGCCAGGGCCTTGTGGCTGGTGTACGAGCGCTTGGCGTTGGCCTCAATGCCGTCCACGTAATTCTTGGCCGTCACGTAGTTCAGGTCCTTCACATCGGCCGAAGTGGCGTCAAGAATCAGGTCGGGATTGGCAAAATCCTCGGCCGTGGCGTCGGCCTTGGCCACAATCTGCACCTTTCCGCTCTTCACCTCCGGGTTCGTAAACCAGGCAAAGCCCATCTGCGTGCGGGGGTCGCCGTTGACGGTCATGTTGATGCTGTAAGGCTGCGAGGCATCCTGCATCTCAGCCATCAGACGGGTCAGGCGCGTCCATGAAGGCGTGGTAAAGTTTTTTGGAATCGAGGGTAAATTCCTGCGACAGGGCAGGCTCTGCGCTTGCCGAAAGCAACGCCACCAGGGCGCCGGTTTTCATAAATCCTTTCAATCTCATAAATCTCAAATTTAAATGAAACTATCGTTTGTTTTCGCAGGCAAAATTACGGCCCTGATGTGTCGATTTGTTTACTCCAAGGTAACGATGGGGTAACAATCGTATTACGGTTTTTTCCCCTTACGCCGACACGGAAAAACAAAACGGCTTCCCGGAAAAACAAGGTGCCGCCCCGCAGAAACAGGACGGCACCTTGTAAAAACTTTCCTGCCACACCGGC
>FR903561.1 GCA_000438115.1 Prevotella sp. CAG:617
CACCTGCCACAGGCGGTACTCCGCATACAGCGGGTGCGACTTGGGAATGCACTTCACCGGTGCCTGCTTCTCCTCGCCCGTCTGCCGGTCGTAATAGGTCAGCGACTCAAAGCTGCAGTTGGCAATCAGTGCCTTCTGGCTCTTGAGCGGCCGCTGGTAAAAGAGCACGCCGTCCAGCAGGAAGGCCGTAAGGTCGTGACACAGGGCCTGACGGGCATGGGCCTCATTCTTCTGGTACAGCGTGCGCACGCAGCGCTCCAGCACGGCGGAGTCAGTCAGGGCGGCATGATACGGCTGCTGGGCCTGCAAAATGGCCTTCAGCTCGTCATAATACAACTTACGGTCAATGGTGTGTACCAGTTTGCCGCGAATCTTTTGGCTCGGATTGTGCAGCAGCGCCTCAAAAATGTAGGCTCCCACCGTCTGGTGTGCCTGCGCAATCTGAGCCTCAGTTTTCTTTTTCAGCAGGGTCCAGTCGTCAGCTTTGGGCGAACGGTACGTACGCTTCACGCGCCCGTCCTTTTCAGTCTTGGGGTTTCCCTGGGCATCGAGGGTAGTGGTTACAATAAAGTCGCGCACCTGCCCTTCCCAAGGCAATGGATTTCGGCTCAGTCTCTTGTATTCACTGCCATCCTCCAGCAGCACTCGATACCAGGTCTGGTCGCCCTTCTTCTCCCCGGTATCCTCCACCGACAGGACCTTGAGCGATTTGTACTCTTCCAGTTTCCTGCTGTCGTCCTCCTGCTGCTCGCCACGCGCCTGCCGGTAGCCACGCTTCTGGTTGAAGCTGAGCAGAATCCAGGCCAGCTCATACGGGCTGACAGGCTGGCTCAGGGCCTTGGTGCGGAGGTAATAGAGCGTCCAGTCGTAGGGTACCTTTCCACCCCGGGCCACCCACTCCGGATTACGCTGCCGGAAGGCGGCCATCATCTCGTCGAAGGCGTCACGGAAGAGGAACTCGTAGTGGCCGTCGGCCGTTTCGCTCCAGGCTATTTTGGGTTCGGTGCGCGGCAGGAACTTGCCGTAGCGGTCGAGGCAGCGGGCGTAGTGAGGCGGCAAATAGTCCATCACCTGCAACACGCGCAGCAGGCGCTGCCGCCGCAGATGCGACCGCTCAATCATGCGGCGCACCTGGCGGAAAGCCGTGCGCTCGGCGGCCTTTGACTTGCTGCTGACTCCTCTTTCAAAATCACCCAGCACACCGGCGTCAACGGGAATCACCCGCGAACCGGCTGCCACAATTTCCTGAAGGGGTTGGGCGTCGTCGCCCTGGCCGCGCACCACGGCCCATCCTATACTGTTGGTGCCTATATCCAGGCCTAAAATCTGTTTAGTCATTGTACTGCAAATTTTAAAGATTCTCAAAAATACATTTTTTTTGGAAAACAAAAGACATCTGCCTCCGCATTATTTTCCCGAAAACACTACGGAATCAGGCTCAGCAAACAGCAGGCATTCATCTTTCCGGCATTTAAGACGAGGTTTCGAGTTTTTTTTCTACCTTTGTCTGTTAGAGAGTCTATAACCCCTATTCTCAGATTCACTATGGAAAAAATCAGTAACGAATTTCTCAGCCTTTGTGTGTCGGAGCAGGGCGCTGAAATAAAAGAACTCACACGACTGAGTGACAACCGGCAATACATTTGGGAGGCCGACCCCAAATTCTGGGACAGAAGTTCTCCCATTCTGTTTCCCGCCGTGGGCGGACTTTGGAACGGCGAGGCCCGGTTCAACGGAAAGGTGTATCACACGCCGCGCCACGGCTTTATTCGCGACGTACGTTTCAACGTGAAGGAAAAAACGGCTTCGTCCGTCACACTGGAGCACAACGCCACTGAAGAACAGCTGAAGCTCTACCCCTTCCAGTATCATTTTGAAGTGACCTACTCCCTTGAAGGCCGCACGCTCAACGTGGTTTTCAAAATTCAGAATTGCGACGCCCGCACCATGTGGTTTCAGATTGGCGGACACCCCGGATTCCGTCTGCCCGACTTTGACCCTGCCGACGAGGTGCATGGCTACGCACGACTGGAGGGCGACGTGGAAAGCATTCTGCACACCGGCGAACAAAACTGTCTGATTCCGGGACATTTCGACCCGCCCGTGTTGGAAAATAACGGCATGCTGGCCCTGAAGAGCCACACCACGGGCGACTCCGGACTTATTTTTGACCACAGCCAGCTGCGCGGCGTGACGCTCTTTGACAAACACAACCAGCCGTTTCTGCACCTGTCGTCGGAAGCACCGGCCTTTTTGCTTTGGGCACCGGCTGAAGCGCCGTTCATCTGCATCGAGCCGTGGTTCGGCCTGTGCGACTACGCCGGATTTGAGGGCGATTATTCCATGCGGCCCTACGTCAACGAAGCCAAGCCCGGACAGACGTGGCAGGGCGGCTTCCGCGTAGAAATCTTCTGAGCCGGACTTTTCCCTGTCCGCCCCTTACAAAAGGCAGCCGC
>FR903562.1 GCA_000438115.1 Prevotella sp. CAG:617
CAGCAGGAAATCCTGAAGATTTATGAGGAATATGTGCTGCGTGACGTGAAGGATATTCCCGACGACATAGCCGCCATTCTGCGTAAATTCGGCGAAAGTACTGCTGCCAAACAGCCTTCGGCCAAAGAGGTGTTGCGCTATCGGCTCTGGCTGGATCAGAAGTACACCAGTCCTTATACGGGGCAAATCATTCCGCTGGGCCGCCTTTTTACGCGAGATTATGAAATAGAGCACATCATTCCGCAGAAGCGCTATTTCGACGATTCGTTGAGCAACAAGGTCATTTGCGAGTCGGCCGTCAACAAGCTGAAGAGTGCGCAGCTGGCCCACGAATTCATCAGCCAGCACCACGGCGAGGTGGTGGAACTGGGCAATGGTCGCACTGCCCGCATTCTGGAGCTGGAGGATTACGAAAGATTGGTTAAGGATAATTATTCTCATGTCCGTTTGTCGCACAAACGGCGCAACCTGTTGCTGGACGAGGTGCCCGAGGCCTTCATTGCCCGTCAGCTCAACGATACGCGCTACATCAGCAAGTACGTGAGCATGTTGCTCTCCAACATCGTGCGCGGGGAGGATGAGCGCAGCGTGAACTCCACGCACCTCATTGCCACCAACGGCAGCATTACCACCCGCCTGAAGCAGGATTGGGGCATCAATGACGTGTGGAACGCCATTGTCATGCCGCGTTTTGAGCGGCTCAACGGGATGGTGCAGACGGGAGACCATATGGAAAATGTGTATGTTAAGCTCAATACGCAAGGTCACTTGATTCCCAATGTACCTCTTGACCGGCAGCGCGGATTCAGCATGAAGCGCATTGACCATAGGCATCACGCCATGGATGCCATCGTCATAGCCTGCGCCTCGCGCAACATGGTGAACTATTTGAACAACGAGTCGGCCCGTAAGGGAGCCAAGGTGACGCGCATGGACTTGCAGCACCTGCTGTGCACCAAGACGCGGGCGGATGCCAATGGCAATTATAGATGGGTGATGAATAAGCCCTGGCCTACGTTTACCACTGATGTGCGCCATGCGCTGGAGGACATTGTGGCCTGCTTCAAGCAGAATCGGCAGGTGGTGGCACCCGCCATTAACTATTTTGACCACTATGACCCTGCCACCGGCAAGAAGCGGCGGAAAAAGCAAACCCAAGGCGAAATGCAGGCCGTGCGCAAACCGCTGCACAAGGCCACTTTCTATGGCGAAATCAATTTGCGCAGCATAAAGGAGGTAAGTTTGAAACAGGCTTTGGAGCAGCCGCAGCGCATGGTTAACAAGGACCTCCGGCATAAGTTGCAGGCTTTGCAGGCAGAGGGCCTGAACTTAAAGCAGATGACGGCGTATTTTGCGGAGCATCATGACGAATGGGCTGATGTCAATGTCAAGAAAATAGCGGTTTACGTTTATTCTAAAGAAGAGGGTAAGGCACGCTATTTTGCTTCCCGTACTGTACTGGATCAGAGTTTTACTCGGGATTATATTGAACGCAATGTGGCCGATACAGGCATACAGAAGATATTGCTGCGCCATCTGGCCCACTATGAGAATGCCGAGCAGGCCTTCTCACCCGAGGGCATTGAGGAGATGAACCGGCACCTGACGGAGCTGAATGGCGGTAAGCCTCATCAGCCCATCTATAAGGTGCGTAAATATGAGCAGGCCAATAAGTATGCAGTAGGACAACGTAATTGCAAAGCGGCTCAGTTTGTGGAAGCTGCAAAAGGTACTAACCTCTATTTTGCTATTTATGAAGCTGAAAGTGAGCCTCATAAACGTAGTGGTATTACTATACCGCTGCGTGAGGCCGTATCGCGTTTGAAAAAAGGCTTGCCGGCGGCCCCGGAAACTAATGCGGACGGAGAGAAACTGAAGTTTGTGCTTTCGCCGCTTGATTTGGTGTACGTGCCTACGTCAGAGGATTTGGCACAAGGAAAGGTGCAGCTACCGCTGGACAAAAAAAGGATTTATAAGATGGTGTCGTGTACTGGGACAGAATGCCATTTCCTTCCAGTCAATGTGGCGTCTCCAATCGTGAGAAAGTTTGAGTTCTTTTCCTTAGATAAAATGGCAAGTGCATTAACAGGTGAGGTGATAAAAAATGTTTGCTTGCCGCTTGACGTAGACCGACTCGGAAACGTGCATTTGCGCCAGTAGATTATTGAATTGATACATGCAAACCTGAGCAGGGAAGACGTCGGAATCAGCGATGGCTTTCCTGCTCAAGTGCTTTTTAACCTAAACGAGACGAAAATACGATGATTAAGAAAACACTTTATTTTGGAAATCCGGCTTACCTGTCGCTCCGGCAGAATCAGCTGGTCATTCAGTTGCCCGAGGCGGAGGAAAATCTGGCCGACTGCCTGAAGGCTGAGGCTGTGCGCACAGTGCCCATTGAGGACATTGGCGTGGTGGTGCTGGACCACCGGCAAATTACGCTGACTTCTGCCCTGATGGCGGCACTGTTGGATAATAATTGCGCATTAATCAGTTGCGACAGTCGCGGCTTGCCGGTGGGGCTGACTTTGCCGTTGAGCGGGCATACCATTCAGAACGAGCGTTTCCGCAAACAGCTGGAGGCTTCCGTGCCGCTGCGCAAGCAGCTGTGGCAGCAGACCATACAGGCCAAAATCAGCAACCAGGCCACGGTGTTGCAGCGCTATACCCGACAGGAGGTGAAGTGTATGCGCGTGTGGGCCGCGGGCGTGAAGAGCGGTGATCCCGAAAATGTGGAAGCCCGGGCGGCGGCCTATTACTGGAAAACGCTGTTTGGGCCTGGATTTACGCGCAACCGTGAGGGACCACCGCCCAACGCGTTGCTCAATTACGGTTATGCCATATTGCGGGCCGTGGTGGCGCGGGCTCTGGTGAGCAGCGGGTTGCTGGCCACGTGGGGCATTCACCATCATAACCGATACAATGCCTATTGTCTGGCCGACGACATTATGGAACCCTACCGGCCGTATGTAGACGAACTGGTGTGGACGCTGGTGGAGGCGCACGGACTGGATGGCTGCGCCACGTTGAGCCGCGAACTGAAGGCGGAACTGCTGCGCATACCCGTGCTGACGGTAGTGATGGGCGGGCGGCGCAGCCCCCTGATGGTAGCGGCCAGCCTGACGGCCAGCTCGCTCAGCAAGTGTTTTAATGGAGAGAGTCGGAAAATAGTGTACCCGGAGTTATGATGGACCGACTGAGTGAATACAGAGTAATGTGGGTATTGGTATTTTTTGATTTGCCTACGGCCACGCCGCGCGACCGCAAGGCGTATGCGCAGTTCCGTACGAGTTTGCAGCGGGACGGGTTTACCATGTTTCAGTTTTCGGTGTATGTGCGTCATTGTGCCAGTCAGGAGAATGCGGCAGTCCACGTAAAGCGGGTCAAGTCCATCTTGCCCACGTATGGCAAGGTGTGCATTCTGTGCATTACGGACAAGCAGTTTGAACAGATTGAGGTATTTTACGGGCGCAAAACGCAGCGTACGCCCGGCCCCGGATTACAACTGGAATTATTCTAAAGCAAGCGCCCCACCAACTGGCGGGACGCTTACTTTTTTATTTTCTAATGATCTTTGTATCTTCTTTACTCTCAGTGAATTGTGTAGATTCAGCTGTGATGTATGGTACAAAGTTACAAAAATGAGAGCAAATCACAACTCATTTTCCGGTACAGTGTGGATGGATTACGCTGTGAGGTACGGTAAACTTATGATAGGGGTATATGTATAAAAAATGCCCACCGATAAAGGACGATGGGCTTAGGGCCTAAATAACACAACGGAATCAAATCCTTATTGTGATTTGCTTCATTTTTGATAGGAGCAAAGTAACAAAAAAATAGCGAAATGAACAAACTTTGCAGGCAAAAAATGCGGATAACGGTTTTGGAGGTGTTGCCATAATGAGAGGTAAGACGGGATTGCTTGTTATCGGAACGAAAAAAAACAAACTGAGGCTTTGTTTGGCACACGCTTTGCACTATCTTTGCGTATAATAAAAGTGGAACTGTCAGGTATGTATTTAAAAAGTATATTATGGGCCGGCGTGCTTTGGGCTTGCGTCAGTACGGCCGGCGCGCAGAGCGCGCGTGAGGAAATAAAGACTGACGTGAGGCTCTCGGCCAGTAACTATTGTGCCTACCGTGAGCCACAGGGAGTGCGGCTGACGCCGGCGCCGTCGGGCTATGAGCCTTTTTATTTGAGTGCGTATGCCCGCCACGGTTCGCGCTTTCAGATTAACCCGAACGAGTATCGGGAGCCGCTGCGCGTGTTGCAGCAGGCCGACTCGGTGGGGGCGCTGACGCCACTGGGGCAGCAGGTGCTGGCGGTGGTGGACAGCGTGGCGCGTATGGCAAACGGGCGTTACGGCGAACTGACGCCGCTGGGCGCGCGGCAGCACCGGGGCATTGCGGCCAGAATGTATGCCCGCTTTCCGCAGGTGTTTGAGGGTAGGGCTGACATCAATGCCCGTTCGACGCCGGTGGTGCGCTGCATCCTCTCGATGCTCAACGAATGCTGTACGCTGCAGGGGCTGAACCCGCAGTTGCAGGTGACGACCGACGCGTCGGCTCACGACATGTATTATATGAACGACGAGTTCAACCGCGTGACGCGCTATCGTGGCGAAAAGGCGGCGCAGGCTTCGTTGCGCGACTTTCGCAGCCGGCAGGTGAAGCCCGACCGGCTGATGCGCTCGCTGTTTGCCGACACGGCTTACGTGAGCCGTCACGTGAAGGCCGGCCGCCTGATGGGGCAGTTGTTTGACCTGGCGTCGAACATGCAGAGCCTGGACACGTCGCTCGACCTTTATAATCTGTTTACGACGGACGAGTGTTACGACCTGTGGCTGCGCGACAATTACGATTGGTATGTGAACTACGGGCCGTCGCCCCTGACGCAAGGCAAGCTGCCCTACACGCAGGCCAACCTGCTGCGTAACATCCTGGATACGGCCGATACGTGTGTGGCGCGCCGGCAAAACGGGGCTACGCTGCGTTTCGGTCATGAGGTGTGTGTGCTGCCGCTGGCCTGCCTGATGGAGCTGGACAGTTGCGGATATGCTACGACGTGTGCCGACTCGGTGGCAATGAGCTGGCGTAACTACCGCATTTTTCCGATGGCTTCGAACATCCAGATGGTGTTTTACCGCAACAAGCAGAACGACATTCTGGTGAAGGTGCTGCTCAACGAGCGTGAGGTGCGTCTGCCGGTGCCTACGCGCCGGGCGCCTTACTACAAATGGACGGACGTGAGGGCTTACTACCGCCAGAAACTGGCGCAGGCCGACTGAATGAGAACAAACTGAACAATATATTGTATATACGGATAGATCTATGATCATAGAAATGAGAGGCATCACCAAGCGTTTTGGTCAGCTGGAGGTGCTGAAAGGAATAGACCTGGATATTAACAAGGGCGAGGTGGTGAGCATTGTAGGCCCGAGTGGCGCCGGAAAGACGACGCTGCTGCAAATCATGGGTACGCTCTACAAGCCCGACAGCGGCAGCGTAAGCATTAACGGCGAGGACGTGTTGCGGCTGAAGGGAAACGCCCTGTCGCGCTTTCGTAACCGCCATTTGGGATTTGTGTTTCAGTTCCATCAGTTGCTGCCGGAGTTTACGGCGCTGGAAAATGTGATGATTCCGGCCTATATCGGTGGCATGAAGGGACATGCGGTGAAGCAACGGGCGGAGGAACTGCTCGACTTTATGGGGCTGGCCGACCGTATGGAGCACAAGCCCAACGAGTTGTCGGGCGGCGAGAAACAGCGCGTGGCCGTGGCGCGGGCTTTGATTAACCAGCCCGACGTCATCCTGGCCGACGAACCTTCGGGAAGTCTGGACAGCCGGAACAAGGCCGAGCTGCACCAGTTGTTTTTCGACCTGCGCGACAAAACCGGGCAGACTTTTGTTATCGTGACCCACGACGAGGAACTGGCCGGCTTGACCGACCGTACCATTCACATGGTGGACGGAATGATAAATACTCAGCATCATGAAGATAGCACAACAACTGACTGAGCTGGTGGGGCACACGCCCCTGTTGCAGCTTAACGCATATAGCCGTGCAGCGGGACTGGAACAGCCGCTGGTGGCCAAGTTGGAAATGATGAATCCCGGCGGGAGCGTGAAGGACCGTGCGGCAATGAACATCATTGCTGAGGCCGAGCGCTCCGGCCGCCTGAAGCCCGGGGGCACTATTATTGAACCGACCAGCGGCAACACGGGCATTGGTCTGGCCTGGCTGGCAGCCGTGAAGGGGTACCGCATGATTGTGGTAATGCCCGACACGATGAGTCAGGAGCGCCGAAAACTGGTGCAGGCCTTTGGGGCTGAACTGCATCTGAGCGACGGCCGCATGGGCATGACGGGAGCCGTGGAACTGGCCAACCGTTTGCGGGCCAGGATTCCCGGTTCGATGATTGCCGGACAGTTTGAGAATCTTGCCAACCCGCGTATTCACGAACTGACTACGGCCGAGGAAATCTGGCAGGACACTGACGGCAAGGTGGCGATGCTGATTGCCGGTGTGGGTACAGGGGGAACGCTGTGCGGCACGGGGCGACGCCTGAAGCAGCTGAATGCGAACATCGAGGTGGTGGCCGTAGAGCCGGCCGACTCACCTCTGCTCAGCCAGGGGCGCACGGGGGCACACGGCCTGCAGGGCATCGGTCCTAATTTTCTGCCGCTGAATTACGACGGGAGTGTGGTTGACCGCATCAGTGCCGTAACCTACGATGAGGCGCTGCGCGCTGCCCGCCTGTTGGCCCGCACGGAGGGCCTGCTGGCCGGAATATCCTCGGGGGCAGCCCTGGCTGCTGCTACCGAACTGGCGCGTCAGCAGCCGGAAGGCATGAAAGTCGTGATACTGCCGGATACGGGCGACCGCTACCTCTCCACGCAGGAGTTTGACGAAGAGAATTATCCGTTGCCCTGAGGCGGACTAAAAAACAAAGTAAAAGATTCTGGCAAAAAAAACAATATGTTTGAATTAGGAAAATGGAATGACCTGAGCATCGTGCGCTTTACGGACCACGGCGCCTATCTGGACGGAGGAAACGGAGTAGAGATTCTGATGCCCCGCCGATATGTACGTGATGAAATGCGGCCGGGCGACGTGGTGCACGTGTTTGTTTATCTGGACCAGAGCGAGATGCTGGTGGCCACCACCGAGCAGCCGCTGGCACAGGTGGGCGAATTTGCGTGGCTCAAGGTGTCGTGGATCAATGAGTATGGCGCCTTTCTGAACTGGGGCCTGATGAAGGATCTGTTTGTGCCTTTCAGCGAGCAGAAAATGAATATGATGGAGGGGCGCAACTATATTGTACACATTCATGTCGACCCGCAAACCTGCCGCATTGTAGGTTCGGCCAAGGTGGAGCGTTATCTGGACCGTCGGCGCCCTGTTTTGCACCGGGATGAGGAGGTGGACATCCTGATTTGGCAGAAGACGCCGCTGGGCTTCAAGGCCATCGTGAACAATGCCTTTGCCGGTCTGCTGTATGACAATCAGTTGTTTGGTGCCGAGCTGCACACCGGCGACCGCCTGAAGGCCTATGTGGTGCAGGTGCGCCCCGACTATAAAATAGACCTTTCGCTACAGCGTCTGGGCAAGAGCCGCTTCCGTGACTTTGCGGAGGTATTGCTCGACGAGTTGCGCCAGGCCGGCGGCACGCTTCCCTTTACCGACGCTTCGTCGGCCGAGGACATCACAGCGCGCTTTGGCGTAAGCAAAAAGACCTTTAAGCGCGCCGTGGGCACCCTCTACCGCCAACGCCTCATCACGCTGGAGCCAGGCAGCATCAGTTTGGCAGAAGGGGATAAATAGTGACCTTGCAGTGCAGCATAGGAGTTTTGCATAGCTTCAGTTCGTTGCTTATTGACAAAGAAAGAATGCAGCTTGACTGTTTCAAATGTTGAAAACTTTGTTTTCCGTTTGCCTCTGTGCTCGCCTTTCACTATCTTTGTGGAGTAAAAACATTATAAAAAACCAATTTATCGCTTTAATATATGTTCGACGTAAAGAAATGCCTCAGTGATTGTGAGGAAAAAATGGAAATGAGTGTGATGCACCTTGAGGAAAAATTGGCCCAAATCCGTGCCGGAAAAGCCAACGTACACATCCTGGATGACATCCGTGTCAATTCCTACGGCAGCATGGTACCCATTAACAATGTCGCTGCTCTGACCACGCCCGACGCACGTACCATCGCTATCAAGCCCTGGGACAAAAATATGTTCAAGGTAATTGAAAAAGCCATCATCGACTCAGAAGTGGGCATTATGCCCGAAAACAACGGCGAGGTTATCCGTCTGGGTATTCCGCCTTTGACCGAGGAGCGCCGCCGTCAGCTGACCAAACAGTGTGGCAAAGAGGGCGAGGAATGTAAGGTGGCCGTACGCAATGCCCGCCGCGAGGGTATTGAGCGCCTGAAGAAGGCACAGAAAGAGGGTCTGGCCGAGGATGCCGAAAAGGATGCTGAAAACGAGCTGCAGAAGATTCACGACAAGAAGATCAAGCAGATTGAAGCTCTCCTTCAGGCTAAGGAAAAGGAAATCATGACCGTATAAAAAACTGTGCGCAACATGCAAAGCAGGTCGGATGGTCGACCTTGTAAAACGTTAGGCGAATCCTGCTCCAAAAAGGGCGTTTCTTTTTTGGAGCAGGATTCATTGGCTTCATTAAAAAACGGGAAATAAATGGACAAGAAGGGAAACATACACGGAATGGTGGTGCGCAGCACCGGCAGCTGGTATCAGGTGCTGACTGACGACGGCCGGCTGGTGGCCTGTAAGGTAAAGGGAAATTTCCGCCTGCGCGGCATACGCTCAACCAATCCTGTGGCCGTGGGCGACGGGGTGCACATTACGGAGGGCGATGCCGACACGGCTTTCATTGTGGACATTGACGAGCGGAAGAATTACATTATCCGCAAGGCCTCGAACCTGTCGAAACAGAGCCATATCCTGGCGGCCAACATCGACCAGGCGCTGCTGATGGTGACGGTGGCCTATCCCGAAACCACCACCACGTTTATCGACCGTTTCCTGGCTTCGGCCGAGGCCTACCGCGTGCCGGTAGTGCTGGGTTTCAACAAGTTTGACAGTCTGGAGGGCGAGGCGCTCGACATGGCGCGCTATCTGATGCAGATTTACGGCGACATCGGTTATCCCTGTTTTGCCATTTCGGCGCTCAGCGGCGAGGGGCTCGACCCGTTGCGGCAGTTGCTGGCCGGGAAAATCACCCTGCTGGCCGGCCATTCGGGCGTGGGTAAATCAACCCTGCTCAACCAGCTCATTCCTGAAGCACACGCACGTACGGCAGCTCTTTCGGACGCTTACGGCACGGGGGTGCACACCACCACGTTCAGCGAGCTTTACCGCATGCCCGACGGCGGAGCGCTCATCGACATTCCGGGGGTAAAGGGCTTCGGCACGTTTAATATTGAGCCGGAGGAGCTGTCGCATTATTTCCGTGACATATTCAAGCTCTCGGCCGACTGCCGCTTTGGCAACTGCACCCATACGCACGAGCCGGGCTGCGCCGTGCTGCAGGCGCTTGAGGAGCACCGCCTGGCGCCTACGCGCTACCAGTCGTATCTGAATATGCTGGGCGACAAGGACGAGGCCAAATACCGCCCGGCTTATTAAGTTCCAGCTGCCGGCATAGGCCGTGCGGAACACGTATCGGATGAAAAAAGATTACTGAAATGGAAAACCCACAACCCACAACCCACGTACACAACAAGCAGGAGTATCCGCCCATGCATACGGCCGAGCATCTGCTCAATCAGACCATGGTGCGCATGTTTGGCTGCAAGCGGTCAGAAAACGCGCACATAGAGCGTAAGAAGAGTAAAATATCGTTTATCCTCGGGCAGGAACCTACGCCGCAACAGGTGGAGGAAATCGTGATGCGCATGCAGGAGCTGATTAAGGCCGACCTGCCCGTAACCTACCGCCTGGAGCCGCGCTCCAACCTGACGGCCGAACAGCAGCGTCGGCTGCCGGAGGGTACAGAAGGCGAGGTACGCATGGTCAGGATTGGAGATTACGACGACTGTCCCTGCATCGGGCTGCATGTGGAGCATACGGCACAAATCGGTACGTTTGTTCTGCTGGGTACCAACTGGGACGAAGAGAAACATTCGTTTCGCATCCGCTTTAAGCTCGAAGGGGCCGACAGCGGCACGTGGGGCTGACGGCTTTTGTCGGCACTCCCTTTTTTTGAATACAGAGGTTTTGCTGAAACAGGTCGGCGGGAAAAAAAATCTACAAGGATTCCGAAATTTTTTTCCCGCCGACCTGTTTTTCTTTCTCTTCATTTTTCTGCGTACCGGCCCCTGAGGTTTGGGGGCTGGGGCGGGTATAAACAGAACGTACCGGGCCATCCCATCTTGGGACCCGGTACGTCTTGTTTGTATGACGGCTTTCCGTCAGGCTTCCTCAACCTGATCGGTAGGTTCCGGCGTAATAAGTTTGTATCCCTTGCCGTGGATATTGATGATTTCTACGTTGTCGTCGTCCTTGAGGTGTTTACGCAGTTTGGTAATATACACGTCCATGGAGCGGGCGTTGAAGTAGTTGTCGTCAATCCAGATGGTTTTCAGGGCGAAGTCACGCTGCAGAATTTCGTTGGCGTGTGAGCAGAGCAGGGTGAGCAGCTCGGTTTCCTTGGTGGTGAGCTTGGTGGTCTTTTCGCCACGGGTGAGCAGTTGCTTCTGTGTGTCGAAGGTAAAGCTGCCGATTTGGTAAACCGTGCATTCGGCTTTGCGTTTGCCGCGCACACGGCGCAGGATGGCCTCAATACGGAAGGTAAGTTCCTCCATGGAGAACGGTTTGGTGATGTAGTCGTCGGCACCAATCTTGAAACCGTCCAGGATATCTTCTTTCAGCGTTTTGGCCGTTAAGAAAATGATAGGAATCTCGGCATTGTTCTGGCGGATGTCCTTGGCCAGGCTGAAGCCGTCCTTTTTGGGCATCATGACATCGAGTACGCACATATCGAATTTGCCTTTGGCAAAGGCACGGTATCCGGCTTCACCGTCGGGGCAGAGTTCGGTTTCGTATCCTTTGGCCTGCAGATATTCTCTAAGCAGCATGCCCAGGTTTTCGTCATCTTCGCAAAGAAGAATTTTCAATTTGTCTTCCATAATGTCAGTTCTTTATGATGGGTAATGTTATAATAAATTTCGTTCCTTTTCCAAATTCACTTTCGGCCTGAATCTGGCCTTTGTGTATGTCGATTACGTTTTTCACGTAGGCCAGTCCGAGCCCGAAGCCTTTTACGTCATGCCGGTTGCCGGTGTGTACGCGGTAGAATTTTTCGAAAATCTTGCGCAAGTCTTCCTTCTTGATGCCGATGCCGTTGTCGGCAATGCAAATCTGGATTCGGCTTCCGCCGTCGTTGCGGGTGCTGACCACCAGGTGCAGCTCCTCGTTGGGCTTCTTGTATTTTACGGCGTTGTCCATGAGGTTGAACAATACGTTCGTAAAGTGAATCTCGTCTACGTAGATGGCCGTATGTTCGGCCTTCAGCTGGGTGTCAATGGTGCCGTGCTGGCTTTCCACCTTGAGGCGGAACGTGTTGACCACGTCGTTGATGAGTTTGTGGGCGTCGAGTTCCTTTTTCTTGAACGTTACCTTGCGGCGGTCAAACATGGACATCTGCAATACCTTTTCCACCTGGAAGCGGAGCCGCTTGGTCTCGTCGTTGATGATGGTGGAGAGGTGGCGGAAGGTGGCCACGTTTTTGCCTACGTCGGGGTCGTTGAGCATCTGTGCCGCCAGTGATATGGTGGAGATGGGGGTCTTGAACTCGTGCGTCATGTTGTTGATAAAATCATTCTTGATTTCGTTCAGACGCTTTGAGCGGTAGATAATCCATATGGTACAGATGTAGGAAATGAGCAGGATAATCGTAAATATCAACGCCGGAATCATGAATCGTACACTCGAGAAGATGTAGTTGTTCATCTGCGGGAAGTGTATCGTGATGATGCCCTTTTGGGTAGGCGGGTCGTTGGGGTAGAGAATCTGCTTGTAACTGTTGTTAGACCCCTTTTCCTCGTAGTCGGGACAGCGGTAGACGATGCGCCCGTCGCTGGTGGATACGGTAAAGTGGTAGGGTATGTCAACCCCGTTGTTAATCAGCTCGGCACGCAGATACTGGTCGAGCATCTTGAAGTTGACACGCTCCTTCAGGGGCTGGTTGCTCGACTGGTAGAGGATGGAATAGACCACCTCGTCGAGCAGGGCGCGCTGGTAGAGGTAGCGCTCTTTTACTGCCTGCTGGAAACTTACGGCAGCATCGTTGATGGAGCGTGAGCTTGACAGAATCAGGCCTTTTTGCGAGCGGGTTGACTTGTTGATGGTAAACGGGTGCAGATTGCTCGTGATGCTGTCGTCATGGATATTGATGGATGACGAGGCATTGAGGCTGCGTTCAGCCAGCGACAGCTGTTTGCTGAATGACGACTGCTGCGATTTGGGAAGTGAGTCAATGATTTCCTGTTCCAGACCGTGCATGGTTTCGTCAAGCTCCATGTTGTGGGCAGCCTGGTAGAGGCTTCGGCTTACCGATTCGTCGAACTGTTCTTTGCGCATTTCGATGAATTCCTCAAAGTAGTTTACCTGAAGAAAGAGCAGCGCAAGAAACGATGCGCCCATCACGATTGATATAATCCAAATGGTCGACTTTTTCATATAGACAAAGTTATGGAACATTTTCGAAACGGTTGTTTTTTTGCCGAGAATATTTGTCTAAATTGTATTATTTAACGAATTAAGAGGCTTTTTGAAGTTGTTTTTACAAGTTTGGAGGCATTTTGTCAGTTGGGTGCGAAAGGCGGATGGAAGCCGGCTTGTTTTTCCAAAAAAAACGTACACCTTCAGTCCGCCCGGATTGTGCGGAACTGAAGGTGTACGTGATGGTTATAGGCGGAAACGGGAAGATTCCGCTTTTTTTCAGTTTGGATTACTCGCCACGCTGAATGTAGGCAATCACGTCGCCCTTGCTGACGTGAGCGCCTTGCTTGGCGTTGATTTCAACGAGCTTTCCGCCCATGGCAGCCGGAAGTTCGCTAATCTGTCCGTGGGTGTTCTCCAGGTAGCAGAAGCGGTCGCCTTCCTTGTATTCCTTGCCGATAAACGGCTCGATGCTCTTGACGCATTCGCCGTCGCCGCCAATTTCCCACAGGATGATGCCGCTTTCGGGAGCTACAATGGCATCGGCCTTGGCGTGTTTCAGGGCCAGGGCTTCTTCCAGGCTCATGCCGTTTGAAGCCTGCTTGTCCTTGGCAGCCTGCAGGTCGGCCAGGAAACGCTTCTTGGCTACGCCGCTCTTGTAGTCGCGATACTGTTTCTCGTGCATGGCAAATTCGTAGAGTTCTTCCTCGTCGGGACCCAGATCCCAGCCGTTTTCTTCCATTTCCTTGCGGAAGCGGTCGAGATCGTCGGGATAGTTGGTTTGCGGGTCAACGTCGGTAAACTCGTAGCCTTTTTCCTTGGCCAGCTTGACGAGCTCGTCATCCACTTTTCCGGGCAGGCGTCCGCTCTTGCCCAGAATCATACCCCACATGTTGTCGTCCATCATGGTGAAGCGCGGTTTGCCCATGCTTTCGGTGAGCAGGTTCATGAGGGAGATGTTCTTGACGTACTGGCTGAAGGGGGTAACCAAAGGAGGATAACCTACGCGCGGCCATACGTAAGCTACTTCGTCGAAGAGGCGAACCAGCAGCTCGTCCTCGGTGTAGGGAGCTTCGCCGCGGGCCTCGCGGTTGTTGTTGATGGCGTTCATGGCGCCTTTCAGGTCGGCCATCATTGAACCCATCATGCCGCCCGGCAGTCCGCATCCCAGCAACAGGGAGCTCATCAGGCGGTTGTTGGAATCCATGAAGTAGCCCAGGAAGTCGTCCATGAATTCCTGGGTCAGCTTGCGGGCCTCCATATAGGCGTTCATGTTGATTTCGGGTACATCGAAGCCGTAGTGTTTCAGCATGCTCTGTACGGAGATAACGTCGGCGTGTCCCTTACCCCATGACAGCGGTTCCATGGCCACGTCGATAATGTCGCAACCGTTTTTGCAGACTTCCAGAATGCTGGCCATTACGAGACCCGGACCGTTGTGGCCGTGATACTGTATGATGATTTCGGGGTGTTTCTCCTTAATCATGCCGCAGAGCTTACCCAGCAGGGCAGGCTGGCCGATGCCGGCCATGTCTTTCAGACAGATTTCGGGAGCACCGGCCTCAATGAGCTGGTCGGCAATTGCGCTGTAGTATTCGGCCGTGTGGATGGGCGAATTGGTAATGCAGAGGGTAGCCTGGGGCGTCATGCCGGCTTCCAGTGCGTATTTGATGGAAGGGATGATGTTGCGCACGTCGTTCAGACCGCAGAAAATACGGGTAATGTCTACACCCTGAGCGTGTTTAACCTTGTATTGCAGGCGACGCAGGTCGGCCGGGCAGGGGAACATACGCAAAGCGTTCAGACCACGGTCGAGCATGTGGGTCTTGATGCCTACTTCATTGAAAGGCTTGGTAAAGGTACGTACGGCGTCGTTGGGGTTTTCGCCGTAGAGCAGGTTAACCTGTTCAAAGGCTCCGCCGTTGGTTTCTACGCGTGAAAAGCAGCCCATTTTGATAATCACCGGGGCGATACGTTCCAGCTGGTCTTTGCGGGGCTGGAATTTGCCCGACGACTGGAACATGTCTCTATAGACGAGGCTGAATTGGATTTTTCGTTTCATAGTCTGTTTTCTACAAATGCTTTATAGTTACTATTTTTTTTCAGAATCCTGTTGGAGTGGTTTGTGGTTGGCTATGACGCTTGAGGCAGTGCAATAGGAGTCCGCATACCTGCGCAAAGGTACGATTTTATTTTTATTTATATGCTTGTATGGCACCCGTTCGCGCTTTTTGTAGGGTATAAACGGCACAAAATAGGCTTTTTTGTGTAATTCGCGTTTGATTTGTTATGTGGGCTTCACTTTTCGGGCAGATGCAGTGACGGGCGCATCTGTTGCAGACGCTTGAACTCGGCAACAAAGTTGGGGGTAAAGACTTCCAGTTCCAACTGCTGCTCAATTTCTTCCCACTCCCAGAAACGTCCGCCGTCCGTCTCTTCCGAAGGATGAATGGCCGTGCTTTCGGGAATGACGGTGTAGTAGCTGCTGACCCATTCCGTTTCAATCGGGCTGGTGTGTACGTATTGCCATAGCGGCGTGGCTTTGAATTCGCTCAGCCCCAGTTCTTCACGGGCTTCGCGCAGCAGGGCCTGTTCCGGCGTCTCACCCAAATCGATGTGCCCGCCCACAGCCGTATCCCACCGGTTGAGCTGTACGTCTTTCCAGGCAGGTGTACGTCTTTCCAGGCAGGGCGGTGTTGCAGGTAGAGTTTACCCTGCAGATTGAACACGTGCAGGTGGACTACCGGATGGAGCAGATGGCTTCCGTTGTGGCATTCGCCGCGTGTGGCCTTACCAATCACGTTTCCCCGTTCGTCAACCAGAGGGAGCATTTCAAGTGCATTGTCCTTCATGATGACTTATGGTATGAGCAGTGAACTGTCGCCGTAACTCAGGAAGCGGAAGTCGTGGCTTAGTGCGTAATCGTAGATACTGCGCCAGTTTTCCTCGCCAACAAAGGCTGACACCAGCAGCAGCAGGGTGCTTTGCGGCTGGTGGAAATTGGTGACAATGGCTTTGACGATGTGGAACGTGTAGCCCGGAGCAATGATGATTTGTGTGCTGGTGTGCAGGGCCGGCAGTTGGTTGCGTTCCAGATAGTCAAGCAGGGCTTGCAGAGCCTGCAGGGTGCTGATGGGGTGCGGTTCACGTTCGGCATAGTCGTACGGCATCCATTGTTCAATGTGCAGTTCGTCCTCGCCGATATGCGGATTTTCGTGTATTTTTACGCCAACGTAATACAGGCTTTCGAGTGTACGCACCGAAGTGGTGCCTACGGCAATGCATTGCCCCTGGTGGGCAATGAGCTTGCGTATGCTTTCCTGGCTCACCACGATCCATTCGGCGTGCATGGTATGTCCTTCGATTTCCTCACTCTTGACAGGCTTGAAGGTTCCGGCTCCTACGTGCAGCG
Organism: Prevotella sp. CAG:617; assembly: GCA_000438115.1. Classification (GTDB taxonomy): domain Bacteria; phylum Bacteroidota; class Bacteroidia; order Bacteroidales; family Bacteroidaceae; genus Alloprevotella. Next base: position 16,100 of record FR903562.1, read on the forward strand.
TAATTTCGTCGCGTTCAATTCCGTGAGCATCAAGTGCCTCCAGTACGCGGTCGGTAAAGTGCAGTCCGGCTGTCGGAGCTGCCACAGAGCCTTTAATCTTGGAATATACCGTCTGATAGGTCGTCAGGTCGCTCTCTTCCGTGGCGCGGTTCAGGTAAGGCGGAATAGGCAGCTCGCCGCAGGCTTCCAGCACTTCGGCAAAGGTGACCTGAGGGTCGTGCCAGTCAAACGAAATCACCTGGCTCGTACCTTTTGTGCCGACGTGTGTGGCTGTAAGTTCCAGCGAGCGGTTGCCCACCTCTATGGTGCGGCTTAGCGGACCTTCCTTCCACTTTTTCAGATTGCCCACCATGCAGAGCCACTGGCAGGAGCCGGTTTGGGTAAACATGAGGGCGTAATCGTGGGGCTGGTAGGGTTCCAGACAGAAAACCTCAATCAGTGCGCCCGAGGTTTTCCGGAAATGAAGGCGAGCCTGGATGACGCGTGTGTTGTTAAACACCATCAGTTCATCCGCCTTGAGCTGTTCGGGCAACTGGCGGAATATGGTATGGCTGATTTGACCGTGCTTGTAGAGCAGGAGTTTTGAGCTGTCGCGTTCGAGGAGCGGATATTTGGCTATCCGCTCGTCTGGCAGTTCGTAGTTGTAATCTTTAATGTGAATATGCCGTGTGTCAATCATGAGGGATTGAATTTTCTTTTTTTCCGACTGCAAAGATACTGCTTGCAGAGGGAAGTACAAAATGAATAAATGTCTGTTTCGTCTTTTTTTCACGGACAGTACAGCCCTTACAAGTAAGAGGTATAACGCCAACCGGCAATCTGTCAGAACAACAAGTTCATGCAGATTGCCGGTTGGCGTTGGATGAATGGTTTGTAAGGACGGAGGCCTTGCCTGCAGCTTATTTCTCAATCTTAATGCCGATGTCGGATACGCCTGTAAGCAGGTCGCTGCGCATGATGTGGCTGACGATGATATGTCCCGTTTGTCCTTGCTGCAAAGGCATGGGCGGCAGCTTGAAGGCATAGGAGTAAAGACTCACGCCTTTTCCCGTAATGTTTCCTTCCGGGGTAGCCACTACACATTCTATGGTATCACGGCGGAAGGTGTCGGGGTTTGTAAACTGGCGGTCAACCACCAGCCAGAGTTTCTGGAATGGAAATTTGGGCGTAGTACGCACGCCGAGCTCAAACTGGTAGTTGCCGCTTTGTGACACGGTGTCGACAATAAAGAGGACGGTGTCGCCATGTTCCCATCCCTCGGCCGGAACCGGACGATAGTGATGATAACATACAGATGACGTACACGAGCCCAGTAATAACAGGCTCAGTACGGCATATAGGATGAAACAGCGGTGTCGTTTCATGGCGGTTGTCATGGCATGTATGGGGTTATTGTTGTTTGGCTTCCGCCTGATTTGCTCCCGTTGCTTGTTTGCCGTTTCCTTTACCCGTTTCGTCGGACTTTTGCTCTCGTCGTGGCCGGTTGCCGTTGTTTGAGCGGTTGCCGTTTCGCCGGTTGTTACGTTCCGCACGTTGCTCTCCGGCGGGTGCGGCAGCCGCTTCTGTCTGCGCCGCCTTGTTCTCGCTGTTTTGCCCTTTTCGTCCGTTGTGCTTGTTGTTTTTCTTGCGGCGTTTGCTGCGGTCAAAGCGGGTCAGGCTGTTTTGCTCAACCAAATCCACAGGCTGTTGTGGAAGTGTATTTTCAGTTTCTTCTTCCAGTGATACGGGCTTTTCGCCGCGGTGATTCATCTGTATGATTTCCAGAGCCCGCTGGGCCGTGATGGTCTTGACGTTGGCGGCCAGGCGCTTGTCTGTACTGTAGCTTACCATACCGGCCAGTATGTCTGCCTTGAAAAAGTAGTAGGTGCCGTCCTGTGTCTCGAGTGGCATTTCGCGGCTGGGCAGTTTGCGTGAGGCTTCGGCATAGGTGGCGTACTCATAGTTGAGGCAGCATTTCAGCTTGGCACATTGTCCGGCCAGTTTCTGGGGGTTGAGTGAAATGTCCTGCAGGCGTGCGGCAGCAGTGGATACCGAAATAAAGTTCTTCATCCATGTGGCGCAGCACAGTTCGCGCCCGCACGGGCCTATACCGCCTATGCGTCCGGCTTCCTGACGTGCCCCGATTTGTTTCATTTCGATGCGTACGTGGAACGTGTCGGCCAAAACCTTGATGAGTTTTCGGAAGTCCACGCGGTTGTCGGCAATGTAGTAGAAGATGGCTTTGTTGCCGTCGCCCTGATACTCTACGTCACCTATTTTCATTTCCAGTCCCAGTTCGTTGGCAATCTGGCGGGAGCGTATCATGGTGTCGTGTTCGCGCGCCTTGGCCTCCTCGTATTTTTCCAGGTCTACGGGCTTGGCCATGCGGTATATGCGCTTGATTTCCGTACCGGCCTTGAGGCAGGCTTTTTTCATTTGCAGCGGTACGAGGCGGCCGGTGAGTGACACCACGCCGATGTCGTGTCCCGGGCTGGCTTCAACGGCTACGATGTCGCCTTTAACCAGGGGTATGTGGTTGTCGTTGCGGTAGTATCCCTTGCGGGTGTTCTTAAACTGTACTTCCACCAGGTCGCAGTGGTCGTCATGGCCGGGGGTTCCGGCCAGATAGTCGTATGTGTTCAGCTGCTTGTCCTGCCGGCCGCATCCTGAGGCGGCAAAACCATGCATGCTGCTGTCGTTTTTAAAATCGTCCATAGGTCGTTTTTACGTTTTAATAGGAATTTATATGTTGTAGGGGCAGTTTGGGCTGCCCCCTGGGGTGCGGGATTATTTGATGAGCAGTACAATGATGTGCAGCGCCAGGTCGAAAAGCACGATGCGGGCGTTGGCGTTCTGCTCAATGTCGCGCTGGGCCGCGGCAAACTCGTCCATAATGCCGATTACGTTGCGCTCGTTGACAAAGCGGGCAAACCGCACGGCAAAGTCGGCTTCCTTTTGTTCCATGTGGTTCATTTGGGGCCGCCTGAAGTTGTAGATAAAGTTTTCGCGCACCATCCGCTGGCAGTAGGTCAGAAAGTTTTTCTGTTTTTCGCGTCCCCACGAGCCTACCTGCTCGCTCCATTCCATCAGGTCTTTTACCTTGCGCGAATAGCTCAGGCGCATCAGCAGCACAAAAAGGTCGAAAAACAGATTGGTGTCGCGGTTGGCCATCAGTTGCTGCCCGGCCCTGACGAGATTGCCTTGCGAAAAGTGGGCCACGTCGTTGGCGTCGGCCGCCTGCAGACCGTTGTGTTCCTGCAGGTAGCGGGATATCAGCGCTTCGGGCAAGGGCTTGAACTCGACATACTGCGTACGGCTGACAATGGTGCCCAGCACTTTCTCGGGTTTTTCCGATACCAGCATGAAGAGGGTTCCGGCGGGTGGCTCTTCAATGATTTTCAGCAGTTTGTTGGCCGCTACGGGATGCATGAGCTCCGGCAGCCAGATGATAACGATTTTGTATCCGCCCTGACTGGACTTGAGGCTGAGGTTCTGCAGTATTTCCTGTCCCTGCGCCGCATAAATCTGGGCCTGCTGGTTTTCAATTCCCAGGCTTTTGAGCCATGTCGGGAGGTCAAAGTAAGGATTTTGGCACAACAGCTGGCGCCATTCCTCCAGATAGTGTGCGCTGAGGGGCTCGCCGCTGTGTCCTTTGGCCTTGATGACGGGATAGGTAAAATGCAGGTCGGGGTGGGCAAACTTTTTGAGCATCATGCAGCTGTTACACCGTCCGCAGCTGTCTTCGCCGTTCTCGGGATGCTGGCAAAGCAGATAGGAGGCAAAGGCCAGAGCCATGGGCAGCTTGCCGCATCCCTCGGGGCCGCCGAAGAGCAGGGCATGGGGCAGTTTTCCTCCGGCTGCCATGAGGCGGAGCTGCTGCTTGATGTCGTCTTGTCCCAATACTTCGCTGAACTTCATGATGCCTGTCTTACGAATTAATAAATTTGCCGGGCTATCTGGCAGATGCTGTCGACGGCCGACACGGTGTAGAAGTGCAGACTCGGCACGCCGTGCTGAATCAGTTCGCGGCATTGCTGCACGCCCCATTCTATGCCCACGGCCTTCACCTCGTCGTCGGTCTTGCACTTGATCAACTCGTGTGTGAGCGGCTCGGGCAGGTCGCAGTGGAACGTCTTGGGCACCACCGTAATCTGCGAAAGGCGGCTCAGGGGCTTGATGCCCGGAATGATGGGCACCGTAATGCCGGCCTGACGTGCCCGCTCAACGAAACGGAAAAACTTCTGGTTGTCGTAAAACAGCTGTGTCACGCCATATTGGGCACCCAGTTCCACCTTGCGCTTGAACCAGCCCAGGTCGGTCTCTTCATTGGGGGCTTCCTCATGTTTTTCGGGGTAGCAGGCCACGCCGTAGTCAAACGGTACGCCCGGCACCTTGATGGGGTCGCCGTTTTCAAAGAACCCCTCGTTGAAGCGGTTAATCTGTCCCAGCAGTTCGGTGGTGTGTGAATAGCCGCCTTCAACGGGTTTGAACACGTTGTCTTCCTTGGCCTTGTCGCCGCGCAGGGCCAGCAGGTTGCGGATGCCCAGAAACTGCAGTTCGAGCAATACGTACTCCGTCTCCTCACGCGTGAACCCGCTGCACAGGATGTGCGGCACCACCGGCACTTTGAATTTTTGCTGGATGGCGGCAGCCACAGCCACCGTGCCCGGACGGCGGCGCAGGCGCTCGCGCTGCATCAGTCCGTTGCCCAGGTCCTTGTAGACGTATTCCGAGCGATGGGTGGTGATGTTGATGTAGCTGGGCCCGAACTCCATCAGGCGTTCGATGTTGTTGTACAGTTTCTCAGTTCCTGTGCCTTTCAGGGGCGGCAGCACTTCAAAGGAGAAGGCCGTTTGGCGGGTTGAGGTGATTTGGTCGATGATATTCATAACGTGAACGGTAAGACGCAATAGCGTATTTTATTCGCAATTTAATTTGCAAATATACAAAAAGGCGCGCGCAAGGGCAAATGAAAATGCAGTTTTCAAAACCCTTGCGGCGCGATTGTCTGGTTAATCCTCCTGCC
>FR903563.1 GCA_000438115.1 Prevotella sp. CAG:617
GGCGGTGTACTGAAACAGCTTCAGCCCGAAGCGGGGCAGGGTGGCCATGATGTGTTCCATCACCTCGGCCAGCAGCATTTCGTAGGGCTTCCAGTTTTTTTCGTCCACAAAAAAGTAGAACTCTACGGGCAGGCCCTGCGGGGTGACGGGCAGCTGGCGCACCATGAGCAGTACGTCGGGCGCGTCGGTCACTACAAACGGCAGCTCCTGCAGATAGCGCTCGGCCCAGCGGCGCATGAGGGTCAGGTTGACCCAGTCGCGGGCCGTCTCTTCGGCCGTGAGCAGGCCCTGCTGGTGCCAGTAGGCAATGATGTCGGGCGGGCAGAACCCGATGGAGTGCACGTCGATGTAGAGCGCGCGGTTGACGCGGCGGCCGGAGCTTTCGCGCATGCCGCGCCAGTTTTTGAAGGAGTCGCCCATGAGCGTTTGGGGCGGAATGGTGATGATGGTGTTGTCAAAGTTGCGCACCTTGACGGTGGTCAGCGTTACGTCCTCCACGATACCGTTAGCCCCGGCCTTGTCCATCGTAATCCAGTCGCCGCGGCTGAGCATGTTGTTGACGGCCAGCTGCACACCCGCCACCAGACCGGTGAGCGTGTCCTTGAACACGAGCATCAGCACCGTGGCGGCTACTCCCAGTCCCGTCAGCAGCGAGTGGGGAGAGCGGTTGATGATGATACTGATGATGATGATGACGCCGATGCCGGTAACGATGAGCTTGCCCAGCTGGATGAAGCTCGACACGTAGTGCTGGCTGAGCTTGTTGCTGGCGTCGGCGGCCGTTTTCAGTCCGCCCAGAAATACGTAGAGCAGGCGCATGGTGGCTGCCGTAATATACACCTCGGAAGCGCGCAGAAAGAGCATGCCGGCCAGTGTGTCCTCGCCTTTTGGAAAGGCCAGCGGCAGGGCCAGATACATGACCAGCGGCGGAATGACGTGGCAGGCGCTGGTCAGTACGCTCTGGTTCAGCAGATAGTCGTCCCATTGTGTTTGCGTGCGGCGCGTCAGTTGCTGCAGGCTGGGCTTGAGGATGTGCCGGCTGATCCAGTCGGCCAGCCAGGCCAGCAGGGCAATAATCATCAGGGCCAGCCATTCGCGCAGATGAAAGCGCGTAATGGTGTCGGGCTGCAGGCCCAGTGATTCCAGCCACTGCCCCAGCGTGAGATAGGACGAGAAGAAAAAATTGGAGGTTTTCATGCGCAGTCAGCTTGGTATGATGTTAGGGAATGAGCAGGCGCAGCGAGTCGGCTTGCAAGCGTTCGGCCAGCCATTTTTTGAGTACGGCGCGGCGGGACGCGCTCAGGCTTTGCTGCAGCTGCACGATGGCCACGGCGTAGCGGCGGTTGTTGCTGGCTGAATCAGGCGCAGCCTGGGCCACCTCGCCCAAAGCTACCGAACGGACTTCGGGGAAGAGTATCTGCAGTTGCGGCCGCAGGTCCTGTCCTACCGTGGCAAAGCGTCCCTGAATTTGCAGCTGTTGCTCCAGGTCGTGAATCTGTGCCGACTGGTTCTGGATGAGTTGTGCCGAGTTTTCAGCCGACAGCTTGAAGTTGGTCAGTTGCAGCGAGTCCGACTGCGAGCCCTGAATGATTTGTAGCTTGAATCCGCCGAGCTTGTACTGCGCCAGCCGGCTTTGTGCCTGGCGGATGGCTTCGGGGGTAATTTCGCGGCCTACGGCCACTACGCGCAGCGTTTTTTCCTTATCGTTGAGTTCGCGGTCGATGACCTGCGTGCCGGGTATGTTGAGTTCCGTACGTACAAAGCGGTTGACGGCGGCACTCTGCAAATCACGGCGCAGGATGCTGTAGGTCATGATGGCGGCCGGAATCATCGTCACCGTGATGATGGCAATCAGATAATGGCGTACGCGGCGCTCACGTGCGGCATCAACAAACACTTTTTTCTGGAATTTCATCATGCGTACGCCCAAAAAGGTAGCCACGCCGATGAATACGGTATTGATAAAGAACAGATAGAACGCTCCCAGGAAGTAGAAGATATGTCCCGTGGCCAAACCGAACCCGGCCGTGCAGAGCGGGGGCATGAGGGCCGTGGCAATGGCTACGCCCGGCAGTACGTTTCCCTTTCCGCGCGTGGCAATGGCTACAATGCCGGCTGCGCCGCCAAACAAGGCGATAAATACGTCATATAGTGTGGGTGAGGTGCGGGCCAGCAGCTCCGACTGTGCCTCGTTGAAAGGCGTAAGCAGGAAATATACGGTGGCCGTTACGACACTGATGAGCGTGGCTATCAGATAGTTCTTGAGGGCTCGTTTGAACAGGTTGAAGTCGTTGACGCCTACGGCAAAGCCCATGCCGATGATGGGGCCCATGAGCGGCGAGATGAGCATGGCGCCAATGATGACGGCCGTGGAGTTGACGTTCAGCCCCAACGAAGCCATGAAAATGGCAAATATCAGAATCCACAGGTTGGCGCCGCGGAAGTCTACACCGCTGCGTATGCTGGCATAGGTGGATTGCTCGTCCTCTTTGTCGGCGAGCAGATTGAAATGGTCCTTGAACTTTTGCCACAAGGTGCGTACTTGTTGTTCAGTTTCCATAGTATCTGTGTTTTGGGTCTGTTTTGAAAAAAAGATGATTTGTCCGGTTTAGAGTTTGGGGCCGAATGAGCAGTCGCCGGCATCGCCCAGACCGGGCACGATGTAGGCTTCGTCGTTCAGCTCGGGGTCGATGGCGGCCGTCCATAGCGTAACGTTGTCGTCGAAGACGGTCTGCAGGTGTTCTACGCCCTGACGGGAGGAAATGACCGTGCAGACGTGCATTTGTGCCGGCGTGCCGTTTTTCCGGAACATGCGCCAGGCCGTTTCGAGGCTGATGCCGGTGGCCAGCATGGGGTCGACGAGCAGAAATACCGACTGCTCGAGCGACGGGGCTGCGATGTATTCCAGATGGATGTCGGGGTGGCATGTGCCGTTTTCTACCCGGTAGGCCGCCACAAAGCCGCAGTCGGCCTCATCGAAGACGTGAAGGAAACCTTCGTGGAAGGCCAGGCCCGCGCGCAGCACGGTGCCGATGACGATACGGTTGTCGCAGGTGTTGACCTGCGCCTGCCCCAGCGGCGTACGGATGGTTTTGGCCGAATAGTCGAGCTGGCGGCTTATTTCGTAGGCCATGACCTGCCCGATGCGCTGCAGGTTGTTGCGGAATCCGGCGCGGTTGGTCTGCCGGTTGACGTCGCGCAGCTGCGCCATGTAGCAGTTGATGACAGAGTTGGTCTGACTGAGGTCAATGATTTTCATAAGCCTGGTGTGTTGAGAGGTAGAACGATTGGTGCCGCAGGTCGCTCGGGCGTCAAGCCTCGGGAGCGGGGGGCGTTTCGGCTTCGGGCGGGGTGTTGAGGGTGACCAGCACCTTGTCGATGCGCACGCCGTCCATGTCGACCACTTCAAAGTTGAAGTCCTTCCACGTCAGCGTTTCGCCGCTCTTGGGGATGTGGTGCAGCTGCTTGAGCAGCAGGCCCGCCACGGTCTGGTAGTCCGAACTCTCGAACTGGTCGTCGCGGTCAAAGTAATTCAGGAAGTCGAAGAAGTTACACTGCCCGTCCACGAGCCAGCCCTCCTTGCCCTTGCGTTTGATGATGTCGGGGTCGTCCTCGTCGGCGTCCTCCACGTTGCCCACCAAGCCCTCCATGATGTCGCGCAGGGTGATGATGCCGGTGCAGGCGCCGTATTCGTCACACACCAGGCCGCGGCTTATCTTCTGTGTCTTCATCTGTTCGAGCACTTTGTAGACGTGCATGTTTTCGTGAAAATAGACAGCCTGGCGGGAAAGGTTCTTCAGGTTGAAGGGCCGGTCGTCAAGATGGGCCATCACTTCCTTGAGGTTGATGGTGCCGATAACGTGGTCAAGGTCGCCCTCACATACGGGATACATTTCGAAAAGGTCGTCGAGGATAACTTTCTTGATTTCGTCGGTGGTCATTTCCGTGTCCAGCCAGACCAGGTCGTTGCGGTGGGTCATGATGGAGTTGACCTTGAGGTCGCCCAGAAGGAATACGCGCTGCACGATGTCCTGCTCCACCGGTTGCACCTCGCCGTCGGCCGTGCCTTCCTTGATGATGGATTTGATTTCCTCCTCCGTCACCTTGTTGTCCGTTTCCTGAATGCCCAGCAGGCGGATGGTAAGCTCCGTGGCTTTGGAGAGCAGCCACACGAACGGTTTGGCCACTACCGAGAGGAAATGCATCGGGCGCGCCACGGTGCGTGCCGTAGTCTCGGCCATGCTCAGCCCGATGCGCTTGGGCACCAGCTCGCCGAACACGATGGTCAGAAACGTGACGATAATGACAATGAGCGCCTGCGCCAGCGGAGCGGCATAAGCCTGCACCAGTCCGCAGCCGGCAAAAAAGTCTGTCAGCTGAACGGCAATCTTGTTGCCCGAAAAAATACCGGTAAGAATACCGATGAGCGTAATGCCGATTTGTACGGTCGAGAGAAAGCGGTCGGGGTCGTTGGCCAGGTTCAGGGCGATGCGGGCACCTTTGCTGCCTTTTTCCTGGTCGGCAGCCAGACGCGACTTGCGGGCTGAAATGAGCGCTACTTCGGACATGGAAAAAATGCCGTTGAGCAGAATAAGCCCGATAATAATGAAAATTTCGTCCATAAGTAATGATAAGCGGATATTAGGGCGATACGGCTGCACGGGCCCGCGCGGCGTGGGCGCAGCGGCAGATTCCGCTTGTGCCGGCCCGGCGGGAGCAGCCCCTCGCTGCTGACAAAGTTACGGATTTCTGGCTGATAAACAAACGCAAACCTGAAATATTCAGCCACTCCCTTAGGCCGCCAGCCCAACAGGGCGGCAGGAAATTTTTTGGGGAAGGCACCTTCTCCGTTTTATCCGGCACCTTGTTTGTTTTCCGAGCCGCCCGTGTCGGGCCGCCGTCGCATGAACGTATGCCGCTTCAGGCCGCCCGCTGAGCAGCGCGAAGCCTGAAGCTGAAAAAAACTGCCGTTTCGTAACTGAGATAAATAGAAAAATAGTATTTTTGTCGCACGTTAAAAAAAGACCCTTTCTAACATTAATTTAATAATAAGGAATAAACACTATGTATTGGACATTGGAATTGGCTTCCAAACTGGAAGACGCACCCTGGCCCGCTACAAAGGACGAGCTGATTGACTATGCCACCCGTTCGGGCGCTCCGCTTGAAGTAATCGAAAACCTGCAGGAGCTGGAGGACGAAGGCGAAATATATGAAAGTATTGAAGACGTTTGGCCGGACTATCCCACCAAAGAGGACTTCCTGTTCAACGAGGACGAGTATTGATTCTCCAGCTAGGGGTATCTGACGGCGGGTATGGTTTCATGGAAAGAAAACCTCCGTCGTATTGAAGAAACAACGGGACGTGGCGCCGGCTTTCCTTTTTTTGAGCCGCAGTGGCCGGGTCCTGTTTTTTTTATGTAATTTGACGGCGGGCGGTACAATAAAAAACGGTGACATGTCGTTTCTTCTCCTGTGGGACGTGACGAAATCGTTGGCTTCTGCACGCATGTTTCCCATGTTTTTTTGAGATACTGACTGATGACATTTTGCAAGTGTATATCTCCGGCAACCGCCCGATGTTTGCGGTCAATGGCGTGGCGGCTTTTGATGGCTGTGGCGGCATGGCTGCTGTGCGTGTGGCCGGCCGCGGCGCAGTATGACCCGGCCTTTGCCCACTATTGGGAGCTGGAGCCGCAGTATAATCCGGCCGCTGTGGGCCGCTCGCCGCAGCTGAGCCTGAACATGGCTTATCAGGCCCACGCCACGGGGTTTGAGGACGCCGGCAGCACGATGTATGCCGGGGCCGACATTGCCCTGCAGCTGGGGCGTACGCGCCATGGCTTGGGTGCCGTGTTCCAGAATGACGAAATCGGACTCTTTTCGCACAAGCGATTCTCGCTGCAGTATGCCTATCACTTCAAGTTGTGGGGCGGCCAGTTGAGTGTGGGAGCCGAGGCCGACATGCTGGCCGAAGGTATCGACGGCGGCAAGGCCGACGTGGGTGAGAGCGGCGACCCGGCCATTCCGACCAGCGAGGTCGACGGTGCGCGCTTCGACGCCTCGGTGGGCCTGTGGTATGCCCACGGGCCGTGGTATGCCGGCGTGGCCATGCAGCACGTGACGATGCCTACCGTCAATGTGGGCGAGCAGTGGCAGGTAGAGGTGCCGGCGCTGTATAATTTTACCGCCGGATACAATATTAAGACCAAAAGTCCGTTTCTAAAGATAGTTCCTTCGGTCATGCTCCGTTATCAGGGCGTTGACTTCAGGGCCGACTTGACGGCCCGCGTGGTTTATACGCATCAGAAACTGCAGCTGACCTGTGCGGCCGGCTATACGCCCAACCGCGCCGTGATGTTGCAGGTGGGCGGTACGCTCCACGGGGTCAAACTCAGTTATGCTTACGAGGCCAACGTGGCCGGCATGGGCATGAGCAGCGGCAACCACGAATTGTGTGTCAGCTACCGTATGGAGATTGACTTGGGAAAGAAAGGGAAGAATAAACATCAAAGTGTACGATTCTTATGAGTATGAAAAAAATAACGAATCTGTGGCTCAGTCTGGGACTGTGTTTCGTATTTTGCTCTTGCCTGAGCACCAACACCGCCATGCAGAACGGCGGCGAAGTGACGGGCCAGCGCGGAACGGCCTTTATTGAGCCTACTCCTTATGGCATGGTACAGGTGAAGCGTGGCTTCCTCCGTGTGGGCCTCGACAAGCAGGACACCCTCTGGGGCACCGTGACACCGCAGAAGGAAATTTCGGTGGACGGGTTCTGGATGGACCAGCACGAAGTGACCAACTCCATGTACCGCCAGTTTGTATATTGGGTGCGTGACTCCATCATCCGCGAGCGTCTGGCCGACCCTGCCTATGGCGGCGACGATACGTACAAAATTACGGAAGACCGCGACGGTAATCCCGTGACGCCCTATCTGAACTGGTCGAAGGCCATTCCCTGGAAAAATCCCGACGAGAATGCCGAGCGCGCCATCCAGAGCGTGTACCGCCGCCACCCGATTGACGGTACCATCATGCTCGATGCCAGTCAGATGAACTACCGCTATGAGGTGTTCGACTACGAGAAGGCCGCTCTGCGCAAGTACCGCCTCAATCCGGCCGAGCGCAGCCTGAACACCGACCGCCCCGCCAATGCCGACGAGGTGGTGATGATTTCGAAGGATACGGCCTATATTGACGAGAACGGAGCCATCGTGCGCCAGACCATTACGCGCCCGCTTTCCAGCCTCTATGATTTCCTGAACACTTATATAGTTAATGTGTATCCCGACACGACGTGTTGGGTCAACGACTTTCCGAACGCCAACAACGAGACGTACATGAAGCTCTACTTCTCGAGTGCCAACTACAATGACTATCCCGTGGTGGGCGTTACGTGGGAGCAGGCCGAGGCTTTCTGTCAGTGGCGTACCGACTATCTGCTGCGCGGACTCGGACCGGCGGCCCGTCAGGTGCAGCGCTACCGTCTGCCTACGGAAATTGAGTGGGAGTATGCCGCACGCGGCAAGGAGGGCAACCCCTTCCCGTGGCAACCGGCCGAGGGCGACCAGAAAAAGAACGAGAAGGGATGCTTCTATGCCAACTTCAAGCCCGACAAGGGTAACTACACGGACGACGGCAACCTCATCACCTCGCGTGTGGGGATGTACGGAGCCAACTCCAACGGTCTTTACGACATGGCCGGCAACGTGGCCGAGTGGACCAGTACGGTCTATACCGAGGCCGGCGTGAGCATGATGAACGACCTCAACCCCGAACTGACGTACAACGCGGCCAAGGAAGACCCCTACATGCTCAAGCGTAAAAGCGTGCGCGGCGGTTCGTGGAAGGACCCCATCTCCTTTATCCGTTCCGCCTGGCGAACCTATGAATTCCAGAACCAGCCCCGCTCGTACATCGGTTTCCGCTGTGTACGTTCGCTGGCTGCCACACCCAATAAATAACCCTGATAAAAACACTGCATCATGCCTAAAATAAAATTAGTAGTCCGGCTGCAGCACTGGATGGACAGTGTGCCGGGACAAACCTTTCTGAATTATGCTTACTCCTGGGGTGCGTCAATCGTAATTTTGGGTGCCCTCTTCAAGCTTACTTATCTGCCCGGAGGCGACCTGATGCTGTTTATCGGTATGGGTACGGAGGTTGTGGTATTCTTCCTTTCGGCCTTCGACCGCCCGTTCGACAAGACGGAAGACGGCAAGGAATTGCCCCGCTATTATGAGACGGACGAGGAGATTGCCGCCCGTTTGGGCTTGACCGACGATGAAGAGGAAAATACCGGGGAGGCGACAGCCGCTTCGTCGGCCGCTCCGTCGGTTAGCGCTCCCGCAGGCGGACAGCCCGTTCAGTCGGCTCCTGCTGCAGGCGGAGGTACGTATATTAACTTTGGCGGACCGTCGGTTGTGTCCGAGCCGGTTGCCACAGTGTCGCACCCGACCGCTGCGCCGGCTGCTGCAGCTGAACCGGAGTCCGATGCCGACGCACCCATGGCTGCTGCCCGCGCCACGGCACGCAAGGTGGCGCCCGATGTCGACGCCCAGCAGTTGGCCGGCATTATCCGTCTGGCCAACGACGAGCTGCTGCGCCGCGCGCAGGCCGTGCTTTCGCCGGATATGGAAGCCGCTACGCAAACTTATATCGAACGTCTGAAAAACTTGACAGAGACGCTCGAAAGGGTAGACGAGCAGAGCACCCGTCTGATGCGCGACAGCGAAGAAATGGAAAACCTAGGCCGCACCTTGACCGGCATCAACAAAATTTACGAGTTGCAGCTCAAGGGCATCAGCTCGCAGGTGGGCACCATTGACGACATCAACGAGCAGACCCGCCGCCTGGCTGCCCAGATAGAGGAGCTCAACGGCGTGTACAGCCGCATGATCAAGGCGCTGACGGTGAACATGAAAAATGCGGCAAGCGCTGCCGAGCAATAAACGTTGGGAACCGGCCAGAACCGGCTGAAAACAAATTATTCGCAAACTGAAGAAATGTCTGTAATAAAGAAAAGACCTGTATCGCCCCGCCAGAAGATGATCAACCTGATGTACGTCTTGTTGATGGCGATGTTGGCGCTGAACGTCTCGAAGGATGTGCTCAACGGATTTACCGTGGTTGAGGACAGCCTGAACCGTACCATGGCCAATGCCATGCACGAGAACAGCAACATCTACCGCGACTTTGCGGCGCAGGCCAAGGACAATCCGGCCAAGGTACAGGTTTGGTACAACAAGGCCGTAGAGGTCAAGAAAATGTCGGACTCGCTCTACAACTACGCCCAGCAGCTTAAACTGGCCATTGCCCGCGAGGCCGACGGGCCGGACGCCGACTTGCAGCATCTGGTGAACAAGGCCAACGAGGATGCCGCCAGCCACGTCATGCTGGCACCTGTGCGCGGCCAGGGCCATAAGCTCTATAACGCCATCAACTCCTTCCGCACCCGCGTGTGCCGGATGCTCATCAATCCGCGCGACCGCGCTACGGTAGAGGCCAACCTCTCAACCACGGTGCCGCGCAGTCCGGGCATTCCGCTCAACCGCAAATGGGAGGAATACACCTTTGGCAACATGCCGGCCGTAGCTGCCATCATGATGCTGACCAAACTGCAGAACGACGTGCGTCTGGCCGAGGGGCAGGTGCTCCACAGCCTTCTTTCGAACATCGACCTCAAGGATGTGCGCGTCAATTCGCTCGACGCCTACGTCATTCCGGAGGCCACCACCCTTTATCCCGGCCAGCAGTTCCGCTCGCGTATCATTATGGCAGCGGTCGATACGACGTGCCGCCCGGAAATCTATGTCAACGGCCGCCGCATTTCGGCCAACGGTATCTATAACTTTTCCGTGGGCGGCCCGGGCGAATACAGCTTCTCGGGCTACGTCCAGATGCCCAATGCGGCAGGTGAGATGATTCGCCGTCCGTTCCGGCAGAAGTATAACGTCATTGCGCCGCCCAGCGGAGCAGCCGTGGCGGCCGACCTGATGAACGTGCTTTATGCCGGCTACAACAACCCCATTACCGTGTCGGCCTCGGGCATACCGAACAATAAAATCCATGTCAGTATGCGCGGCGGCAGCCTCACGCCTGCCGGCACCGGAAAGTTCATTGCCCGTCCGGCCGCCGTGGGCCAGCCCGTGGTGTTCAGCGTGAGCGGTGAGGTTAACGGCAAGGTGCAGCAGATGGGCGAATTTACCTTTAAGGTGCGCAAGTTGCCCGACCCCACGGCCTACATCCAGATTGGCGACGACCACTTTGCCGGCGGCCGCCTCTCGAAGGCCAGTGTGCTGGGTGCGCCCGGCATCGGGGCTGCCATTGACGACGGTTTGCTCAACATTCCGTTCCGCGTGCTGAGCTTTGAGACCACTTTCTTCGACAACATGGGCAATGCCCGTCCCGAAACGGTCAGCGGCTCGTCGTTCAGCGAAAACCAGCGCAACCTGATGCGCTCGTTGCGCCGCGGGCAGCGCTTCTACATCTCCAACGTCAAGGCTGTTGGCCCCGACGGCATTACGCGTACGCTGCCGCAGGCCTTGCCGGTTATCGTGAACTAAAACTTCCAGAATTTCAGAAAAATCACTTATCATCATGCGCATGAAAAGCTTTATATTCGGTCTCTTTTGTTTTACTGCCGTAGCCGCCGTGGCGCAGCCGCCTGCCCGCCGTGCGGCCGCCCAGCAGCAAAAGGAGCAGACGCAGCAGACTTCAGCTGCGCAATACCGCGACTTTCCGACGGCTCAGCCCATGCCCGATGACGCCGCCTGGCGCCGCGACATCTACCGCACGATTGACCTGACGCGCGACGAGAACGCCACGCTCTACTATCCCACCGTGCCGCAGGGCGACCGCATGAACCTCTTTACGGCCCTCTTCAAAATGGTGCTGCGCAAGCAAATCAAGGCTTATGACTACAAATTGGACGGCAACGAGGACTTTTCGGACAAGAATGTCGTGACGGGCAACGAGCTCATGGACCGCTATCATATCTTCTATGAAAAAAGCGGCGACCGCGTGCGTGTGAACGATGCCGATATCCCTTCGGAAGAGGTGAAGACCTTTTATATCAAGGAGAGCAGCTACTACGACCAGCACACTTCCTCGTTCCATACCCGCGTGGTGGCGCTCTGTCCGGTGCTGACGCGTGGAAATGACGACTTCGGCGGCGACCTCGACACGCGCTATCCGATGTTCTGGGTGAAATACGACGACGTGGCGCCCTATCTGGCCAAGCTCATGCTCATGGGCAGCAACCTGAACAATGCCGCCACGCTCTCGGCCGACGATTACTTTACGATGAACCTCTACAAGGGCGACATCTACAAAACCACCAACCTGCAGGACCGCGTGCTGCAGAACTACTGTACCACCGACACCGCCCTGCGCAAGGAGCGCAGCCGCATCGAGAAGGAACTGGCCGACTTCCAGCGTGAGCTGTGGCGCGGTGACAGCGTGCCTGTCGTGGTTGATACCCTGGCCGTCAAGGAAAAGAGCAGCAAGCAGACCTCGCGCCGCAAGGTGCAGAGCGGCCGCCGCGCATCCACGTCATCGCAGCCGGCAGCAGCCTCGCAGAAGCGGCAGCGCAGCACGTCGACCAAGTCCAGCAAACCCAAATCTTCGGGAGCTACTTACAGCGTGCGCCGGCAGCGCCACTGATGGCGGCCGGACGGGCAGGGGCTGTCCTTTACTGTCCTGTTTTCAAGGAAATTTTACCGGCATATTTTTGCCGCCCCATCTGAATTCCCGCCACACAAACACCGGTGTTTGTGTGGCGGGAATCTTGTTTCTCTCCGGCAGTATCGCAGAAAGTGGGCGCGTCCCGGCGCGTGGCGGAAAAAAGTCCCGGCTAAAATAAACAGCCTGCCGGTTAGTTTTTTCTACGAGCCGCCTTGTTCGTCCTTTAAGCCGTCTGCGGCCGTCTTGTTCCCTTGTCCGCTCTGGCAGACCTTTCGTAGAGGTCAGGCCGTTTCGGTAATAAAAATTTTAATACCGGCCGGATTTCACAGTCTTTTTGTTTATCAAATCTAATATATGTTATATGGTATGTGAAATAATGGCCAGTTTTGCCGCCTTATGTAAAAAAATATTTTTATCTTTGCCCCATAAGTAAACAACGTTTTAAGGACAATTCGTCTTTTCGAGACCAAACATTCACATTACAAACCTTTAAGCGCCGTTCATTCAGTAGTTGGCGGCATGTCATAATTTACTTACCCCTTGTTCTGCGATGAAGATTCCGTCCTTTATAATCAATCAGGTCCATCCGGAGTGTTGATGGCCTTTCCGTTGAGGAGCTGCCCGAACACGGGCCGTTCAGAAAGTCGTATTTATTCTTTTGATGAGTATAGATTTACTAATGTTTTAACCGATTACGAATGATGAATTTTTTTGAAAAGAAAAAATCCCTGCGGGGCTCAGTCGTATTGTTGTCATCCCTGCTTTTGGGAAGCATGACCACCTCTTGCGTAGACAGCAGTTTTGACTTTGACAAGGATTTTGACTGGTCTATCAACACCGGTTATCTGGCCTTTCCGGTAGGAAAGACGGATACCATTTTTCTCGATGACATCATTGAAATTGACGAAGGTGACGATTTGCAGATTGTACCTGACGCCGACGGAAACGGTGTAGCCGGAGAATATCATCTGATTAAGGATGGCGAAATCGACAGAGCGTCGGCCAATGTCAGGATGGCTACCGTTGACGGATCGACTACCCATATTGACCCCATTACGGCGGCTGATGAAAGCAGCGTGGTCAGCCCTTCGGGCATGATTACGACCCAGATCAGCCAGACGGGCGACGTGAAGGCCGATGCCGCTGATATCGACGACGCCCTCAAGGAGTTGGGCTCTCTTAAGGCAGCCGCTCCCACGGCGCTGACATTGAATATCAAACTGGAGGGTAATTTGAACTTCAGCACCATTTCCGGAAATCTGAAAGTAAAGTTCCCCTCGTTCCTGGTGTTTAATGACCCGGCCGTTAATGCCAACAATGAAATTCAGATACCTTGCAGCGAGTTGCAGCTGAATGTGCCCTACGTGCGCACCTTGCAGCTGACCGGTTATCACTTTGACGGCGGACTGCCCGTGGTCAACAACGAAATACACCTGAACGAGCAGGTGGTCATTACCGGTGAAACCAACGTGCAGCTCCCCTCTGGCGGACAGATGGGCAGCGGCGTGAAACTGCAGATTGTGCCAACCGTATTGCTGGCCGATATGTCGGTTGATGAGGCTACGGGTATAATTCAGCCCGAAATTGACGCAACCAAGACTTCGGTGGAAATCAGCAACCTGCCCGACTTCCTGAACGACGACGAAACCAGTCTGTCAGTCAGCAATCCCGTTATCCTGTTCAGCGCAGTCAATCCGCTCAACGCACCGGTTGACCTTACCGGAAAGATGCTGGGCAAAAAAGAAGACGGAACCCTTATCAGCGGCTCCGAAGTCAAGTTCGGTGCCGGCAGCACAGACCCCATTCTCCTGCAGCCGGGCAGCAACCTGATTGCCCTTTCCCGTCTGGGCACGGGAGGCCCTGCCGGTTCGCAGAACATTGCAGTTGCCAACATCAACAACCTGATTGCCAAAATCCCCGACGTGGTAGAAGTGGAAATGCAGCCTGCCGTCAGCTACGACAAGTATTATTCCATTCGTTTGGGACATGACTATGAGGTGTCGGGCAACTATAATATTGACATTCCTCTTTCGTTTGAAGAAGGGCTGAACATTGTTTATACCGATTCGGCCGACGATCTCAATTCCGACCTGAAAGACCTTGACTTTGAAGAGGCAGCCGTAGAGCTTGATGCCGTCAATACCATTCCGCTTGAACTTGAAGTGAAAGCCGAAAACGTGACGCCGCTCGACATCAACAAGCAGCCGCTTTCAGATATCAAGGTCGAAGTAGAAGGCGGCATTGCAGCCAGCGCCGACGGCAAGACCTCAACCAGACAGACCCTCCTGATAAAGATGACCGAGCAGGTCAAGGGCGCCATGAGCCGTCTTGACGCTATCCGATTCCGCGTGACCGCCGTGCCCGGCCAGGCCATTGGCATAACCCTGCGCAGCGATCAGTGGATGCAGCTTGAAAACATTAAGGTGAAAGTTCCCAAGGGCATCAACATTGATTTGAATTAATTTCTCCCCGACAACTATATCATAAAAACAAGACCAACGAATGAGAACACGTTTATTCAATCATATTTTGTCCGGAGCTGTGGCCTGCTTCTTCTTGGGCGGCACGGCTGTGGCCCAGACACAAAATCTGCGTTCCAGCTATTTTCAGGAAGGTACCGTCAATCGTACCGAACTCAACCCGGCCTTTATGGGCGACTACGGTTATGTAAGTTTCCCGGCCTTGGGTAATTTGGGCTTTGGCGTACAGACAACCGCCGGTATCAAGAATTTTATCTACAAATTGCCTGACGGCCGCCTCACCACCTTTATGCATGAGTCGGTGTCGGCTTCTGATTTCGTCAACAGCCTGCCCCATAAGGTTAACGTGGGACTGAATATGGACATCGATGTCCTTTCCTTTGCCTTCCATGCATGGGGTGGATACAACAGCTTTGGCATACGGCTCAAGTCGAATACCAATATGTATTTGCCCAGTGACCTGTTCCGCTTCATGAAGCAGGGAATGAAGGATGAGAACGGTAGTGTTTACCATCTGGACAACATAGGCATTTACTCTACGAACTATGCGGAAATTGCCCTGGGTCATGCCCGCGACATCAACGAGCAGTGGACCGTGGGTGGAAAGGTTAAGATTCTGGCCGGACTCGGACGGGCCAGCATGCACATCGATAAGCTCGAGCTTGTGGCTAAGGAAAACCGTTGGGCCGTAACACCCAAGGGGGCTACGATGGAAGTGGCCGTAAAGGGACTGAATATCCCGACCAAAGGCGAAACGCAGAATTATCAGGAAGATGATTACATCCTCGACAATTACGGAAACCGTACCGACCAGCTCAAGCCCGGCACCGACGGCCAGCTCTCCTATGACGATATTGACTACGACAGCGGACAGATGGGGCTGAGCGGCATGGGTCTGGCCTTCGACCTCGGAGCCGAATACCGCTTTAATGAGGATTGGACATTCTCGGCATCTTTGCTGGACTTTGGTTTTATCAAGTGGAAACACATGACCAAGGCCTCTATGGAAAATACGTTTGAGTTTGACGGATTTGAAGATATTCCCGTTACCGATTCCGAGGGTAACGAAAATTCGCTCGACAATCAGGTTGACCGTCTGGTTGATGACCTTTCAGATCTGGCCAAGTTCTCGAAAACGGGGGTTGAGCAGAAGTCTACGCAAATGTTGGGCGCAACCCTTAACCTGGCTGCCCAGTATACGTTGCCCGTTTACCGCCGTCTGAAGTTCGGCCTGCTCTCTACCACCCGCATCCAGGGTGCCAATTCGTGGTCGGAGGCCCGCCTGTCGGCCAACGTGGCTCCCATTTCCTGGTTCGACGCTACGGTTGACTACGCCATTTCCAATTCAGGTTCAACGGCCGGACTTTTGCTGAATTTCCATGGCCGCGGACGCAGCTTCTTCCTGGGCGTGGATGCTCCGTTGGGCAAGTTCTCCAAGCAGTACGGACCGTTGGGACGTGCGTCAGCCAGCTTCAACATGGGTATCAACTTCCTGTTTGGCAAGAAGTACCAGCGTATGTATAAAGTGAGTGAGGTAGAATCGCTTTGAACCCCGTAAACAAATTGAAGAAAGATGAAAAAATCCATATTATTACTGGCCATGCTGCCCATGTGGGCCTTGGCTGACGATGTCAAGATTACAACCCCTTCACTGGTGGTGAAAAACGATACGCTGACGCTTACGTGCCAGATGGACTTCTCGGTGGTTCGTGCCGGCAACTTCCAGACGTATGCCTTTACGCCCATGCTTTTTGCCGGCGAGGGTGAGCAGTGTACGTTGCCTCCGGTAGTGATTACGGACAAGAAGAAGTTCAAAATGCGCAAGGCCGACCGCAAGCTCGCGGCCAAAGGCAATTATTCCATGCCCTATACCGTGATGCGCGGCATGCCCAGCCAGCGTGAGAACAGTGTGGTCAACTATACGCTGCAAATGCCCTACAAACCCTGGATGGAGCAGATGAAGATGCGCATTTATGAGGAAAAAAAGGAAGTGTGCATCATTAACCTGCCCACGCCTGAATATATCAAGCCCGAGCCGCAGCTGCCGCAGGCCGGACAGATTTGCGAACCCTGCATGCAGATGGTGTCCTATCTTACCCCTAAGGAAGAGCCCATCAAGGTGCGCAACGAGCAGAATACCCTCTACATTCAGTATCCCGTAGGCAGTTCGGCCTTCGACCTGAACATCGGCAAAAACGCTTCCGAATTCGAAAAACTCAAGCGTACGCTGACGCCGCTCACTCAGGGCGACCTGGTGACGTTCAAGTCGGTAGCCGTGTGCGGATATGCTTCGCCCGACGGTTCGGTCAAGACCAACGAACGCCTCTCGGCAGAGCGTGCCCAGTCGTTTGCCGAACATCTGGGGCAGACCTTTGACTTTACCGACAGCCTGCTGCACGTCAGCTCAGCCGGTGAGGACTGGGACGGGCTCATCAGCATTCTCAATGCCCAGAAACCCGACTATGCCCAGCAGGCGCTGGCCATTATCGACGGTCAGCCCGACCTCGACAAGCGCGAGGCACAGCTCAAAAAGGAAATGGGCGAGAACTACACTCGTATGCTCAACGACTATTTCCCCCTGTTGCGCCGCATCAACATTTCGGTGGACTTCGAAGTGCGCGAGGTGCGCAACGCCGAGGCAGCCCAGCTCATCTATACCAACCCCAAACTGCTGAGCCTGCAGGAAATGTACGGCGTGGCCAAGAACTACGAGCCGGGCACCAAGGAGTACAAACAGGTGTATGAGATTGCCGCCACCTGCTATCCTGAGGACGTGGTGGCCAACATCAACGCCGCTTCGGCCAACATCATCTCCGGCGACTTTGAGCGCGCCCAGCAGCTCATGGACCGCGTGAAGGACGATCCGCGCGCCTATAACAACCTGGGTGTGCTGGCCTGGCTCAACGGCGATGCCGACAAGGCGGTTGAATGGTTTACCAAAGCCCTGCAGGAAGAGCCCGAAAAGGCCCAGCATAATCTGGAATACATACAATAGGATTCAGACATAAGAAATAAAAAAAGGCGAAAGCCAGTATTGTTTTCATAGTAGTAGTTTTTAAGTAGAAATGAGGAGGATACGGACGTGATGTTCGGGTCCTCCTTTCTTTTCTAAAGAATTAATTCCTGGTTTTACTTTATGAAAG
>FR903564.1 GCA_000438115.1 Prevotella sp. CAG:617
TTTTTTTCTTTTCAATAGGTATTAGTTTTTTCTTTAAGGTAAAAAGATTGTTCATGATAACGTTTGCAAAGGTGTGACTTTTTTTTCGACTTTACAAGCCTATATATGTGTTATGTAACATCTTTTTGTATAATATTAAGACTTTTCGTGCCAAAATACCCTATTTTTTTAATTTTTACACTTTTGGGTTTGGCCATTTTGTCAGTTTTTTTCTCAAAATAGACCGATTTTTTTTGGCATTAGGATTTAAAATGTCATGTTTGGTCTACATTTTTTGCGTTAAAATGTCGGGTAGAGTGATGAAAAATCAGGTTCCGGAGTAAATTGCATAAACGTATGTTGTTGTATTTTAGTTAATTAGTGAATACGAATGTCATAAATCATAGGATTTATTGGGTTAAAAAGTCTTAATTTAAGGGGCTTTTCCGTATGAAATGCCTGTCGGAAGCCGTTGATGAGGGGTGTTTTCGTGCAGATGGAGTTGTTTTTTGGGGGGGAGGTCAGGGCATTGTTCGGGGATACGGACCGGCTTGATTTTGTGTCCGGCCTTGTTGGTTTTTAGTCCGACCTTGTTTAACTTTGCAGGCAGTTAGTTTTTGTGGCGTTTCATGGCGTCCCGTTTTTTCTGATTACCCGTATGACAAATACCGAAGTGCTTGATTTTATTGATGCGCTTGAGCGCTACGTGGCCGACCAGTTGCGGCAGTGTGCCGAGCCGCCCGAATACAACCCCGAGGCGTTGCAGATTGTAGATGCCCGCAATCATCTGTTTGTAAATGTCGGCCGGAGGGATGACGATGAATAGCACGACATTTTTACCCTGCGTGCGCTTTGCTGTATTGACGAGCAGACGCTTGAGGTGGTGCCCAACCGCCAGCGGCTGGGCATGATTGCCCGGCACTATTTTGACTGATTGTCGGGTGCGGTTTCAGTATCCGTGAGGTTGAGTTCGCGTGTCCAGCGTTCGCGCAGCGTTTTGGGCGAGGCGCCGAGGTGGCGCTTGACGAAACGCGTAAAGAATGAAGGATTGGGAAATCCCATTTCGTGGGTGATTTCCTTGATGTTTTTGGGAGAGAATTTCAGTAGTTGCTCAATGTCGCGGGCCACGTATTGGTTGATGAGCGCTGAACATGTCTGGTGGCACACTTGTTTGCACACCAGTGAGAGATATTTGGCCGACACGTTGAGTCGCTTTGCGTAGGTTTCTACCTTACGGTCCTTGGGGTAGGACGATTCCATGATTTCAATGAATTTGTTGAACAGATATTCGGCCCACGTAAACGGTTTTGGAGCAGCCAGCCCTGAAGCCGTGGCAATGTCGCGCAACTCAAACAGCAGGGTTTGCATGAGGGAGTCTATAATCTGACGGTGGCTCATGCCCTGCTTGCCGGCTCTTAGCTGGAGCAGGTTGCAGTATTGGTTGATGGTACAGGCTTCCTGCTGTGAAAGAGTCATGAGGGGTTGCTGCTTAAGCAGTTGGCGCAGGCTCCAGGCGTTGTGTCCCATGGGGATGAGCCGGCTGGCATACGAGGGGGCAATGCAGATGACGCGGCACGTGAAGTGCGGGGCGTGATGCAGACGGGTTACTACAACTCCGGGCGGAATCAGCAGCAGGGTGTTGGGCACGATGTGCATCTGTATGTCGTCGTAGAGAAAGGAAATTTCGTCTTTCAGACACAGGATGAGGGTATAAAAGTCGGCCGTAATCGCCGCTTCGGGGTTGCGGTCGAGCTGACGGGCAAAATCGGTGATTCTGTCCAAAATGGCCAGATTGCCATCGTTGTAGAGAGAAAACTGTTGAATTTCGGAGTGTTGTAAATCGTATTTCCTGAGCATTTTTTCAGTGAAGAAAATAGTGAGCGCCGACAAAAATAAGGATTTTTTTGCGTGGGTCGGATATCTGTTTTTCGCAATAGATTACCTATTGCGTAACCGGTTATTGCCAGTTCGGTTATGGAACATTATTGCCGTTTTTTGTCGAAAAAAACGATATTGAAATAGGAATATATTAAAAATAAGCTACTTATAAGCATTTCTCAAAAAACGAGGTAATGACTTGGAAACAGTCACAAATTCTGCAATATGCGGTAAATTTCTGTCAAACAACTCTTGTCTTAGCGCAAAGATACGGAAAAGCAACCAAATTCTATTACCGTTTCCCATATTTCTTTTCAAATAATTCTGTATTCTTCTCTCCCCATGCAATCATAGCATCGATGATGGGAATAAGCGTCATCCCCAACGGAGTGATAGCATACTCCGAACGAGGAGGCAGTTCAGGGTAGATGGTCTTCGATACGAGCCCGTCCTCTACCAGTTCCTTCAGTTGCAAGTCGAGCACACGAGGCGTGGCTTCGGGAAATATCTTGTGCAATTCACTGGGACGCAGGGCACGGTGGCGCAGTTCGTCCAAGATGCATGACTTCCACTTGGAATCAATCAGGCTCATGGTCAGCCGCAAGGGACAGTCCAAATCTACGGGTATCTTTCTTTCGTACATGGTTTTATCTTTATTGAATGTTACGTCTGCAAAGGTAAGGATAATATATCGTAACGGGTATATACCGAATAATTTTTCAGTATATGAATAATTTTTCGGTACTTGTGCAAACTGGAGGAATCACCTACCTTTGCAGCATCAAAACAAGATAATCAATTAAACATTAGCATCATGAGAGCAAATATCGAAGAGTACAAGGCAGTGGAAGAAGCTGCCATGAAGTTTGTGAAAAGTGTGGCAGAAGGCAACAGCAAGTATGCCCGCGAATTGTTTATTGACGAAGCCGTCTTATTCGGCTACTTGGACGGGAAGCTGGAGCACGGCAGCATCGAGCAGTTCTACCACAATGTGGACACCGTAGGCGCAGGCGATGACTTCAAGGCACGCATCGACGTGGTGGACGTAGAAGAGACCCTCGCCGTGGTGCGCGTGCTGGAAGAGAAATGGGGAGGCCGTATCGACTTCACCGACTACCTGCTGCTGATGAAGATGGACGGCGAGTGGCGGTGCGTGGCGAAGGCGTACAATCAGAATTCGAATACCATTCAAAAGTAAGGAGGAAGCGTCATGAAGATAACAGTTATTACGGGAAGTCCACGCAAGCATGGCAACAGCTTTGCCATGACGGACGCATTTATCAGGGAAGCGGAGACACTCGGCCACACGGTGCGACGATTTGATGCCGCACTGATGAAGATAGGCGG
>FR903565.1 GCA_000438115.1 Prevotella sp. CAG:617
GGCCGTACCTACGGCGTGGGCCGCCGTACCCATCGACAGGCCCTGCGCCATGCTGCCGTGTACGTGGGCCACGTGCATCGTCTTGTAGCCCACCACGGCGCCCAGCAGTCCCACGCACACCACCACGGCCGCCGTCAGTGAGGGCAGACCGCCCACGGCGCGCGTCACCTCCATGGCAATGGGCGTGGTTACCGACTTGGGCGCCAGCGAGAGAATCACGTCGCGTGAGGCACCCATCGACCGGGCTATCAGCACCACCGACACGATGCCCGTCACGCAGCCGGCCAGTTCCGAAATCAGGATGGGCAGAAACTGCTTCTTGATGGTCTCCAGCTGCAGGTAGAGGGGCACGCCCAGGGCCACTACGGCCGGCCGCAGCCAGAACTCAATGAGGTGCCCGCCCTGGTTGTAGGTGTCGTAGCTCACGCCCGTGAGCTTCAGAAACGCAATCAGGGCCGCAATGGTCAGCAGAATCGGGTTGAGCAGCACCCAGCCCGTGCGCTTGTTGAGCTGCTTGGCCAGAAAATAGAGCGTAAAGGTCAGCGCAATCAGGAAAAATTCGTTGTTCACGTAGCTCATGCCTCGCCCTCCTTTCCTTCATTGGTTTCAGGGCCTTTCTTTCCGCGGGTCAGCGTCTGGTGAATCCATCCCGTAATGGCCAGCACCAGCACCGTGCTCACCACCGAGGCGCATACAATGGGCCAGAACTGGGCCTCGATAATGTCGAAGTAGAGCATCAGGGCCACGCCGGGCGGTACGAAAAAGAAACCGATGTTGGCCACCAGAAAGTCGGAGAGCCCTTGCACCCATTGCAGCTTAATCCAGCCGGCCTTCAGGAAAAACGTGAGCAGCAGCATGCCCAGAATGCTGGAAGGCAGCGGAATGTGAGTCAAGTAAATAATCAGTTCGCCCAAAGCCAGGCAACCGAAAAGAATAGCACATTGGCGTATCATGAACTTCTTTTTTTTGAATAAACGGGTGCAAAGTTAGCAGAACTCTGGCAAAGCGCGAAACATTTTTTTTGCTTTTTTACTTTTTTTCTGCTTTTCCGGGTGTCTTTCTGTCTTTTTGTCCACATCCGAGGCGGCATGGTGCATGGTTTTGTGGCCGTCAGGG
>FR903566.1:0-9582 GCA_000438115.1 Prevotella sp. CAG:617
CAGACCGAAGTAGACCTGAGCGAGCTGCCCGCCGGCCGCTATCGCCTGTACTACGTAAAAGGGCGCCTGCTGCGCCGTCTGCACCACCTGCAGAATCTTGAAATCAAATAACAGCCGTTTCCGCCCCGACACCGCCCCCGGCGGCCACGGGGCGGAATGGTTTTAGCCTCATTTCGCCAACTCATTATTTCAAAATCGGGCATAAACCGGAAATAGGCCGAAAAAAGGCCGCGGGAAACGGAGTTTTTTATCATTATTAACCGAAAAAAAGCGAAGAGCCGGCAAGGGGATACAAAGAATTTGCTATTTTTGCAATGAGCAATCACCCCAACAGTGAACAGCTCCTGAGGAAGACCATTTAAAGATTACCACAATACTAAAAAATTATCCAACTATGGAATTTTTAACCAACGAGAAATTAGTCATTATCGGTGCCGGTGGTATGATCGGCTCAAACATGGCTCAGACTGCAGCCATGATGCGTTTAACCCCCAACATCTGTCTGTATGACGTGTACGCTCCGGGTTTGGAGGGCGTAACTGAAGAAATGCGTCACTGCGGTTTTGAGGGTGTAAACTTCACCTTTACCACCGACGTTAAAGAAGCCCTCACGGGTGCTTCCTATATCATCTCTTCAGGTGGTGCTCCGCGTAAGCAGGGCATGACCCGCGAGGATCTTCTCAAAGGTAACGCCGGCGTAGCTGAACAGCTGGGTAAGGACATCAAGACCTACTGCCCCGACGTGAAACACGTTGTCATCATCTTCAACCCGGCTGACATCACCGGTTTGATTACCCTGCTCTGGTCAGGTCTGAAACCTTCTCAGGTTACTACCCTGGCTGCCCTCGACAGCATCCGTCTGCAGAGCGAGCTGGCCAAATACTTCAACGTACCGCAGAGCAGCGTAACGGGCTGCCGCACCTACGGCGGTCACGGCGAACAGATGGCCGTATTTGCCTCTACTGCCAAGGTTGACGGCACTCCGCTGCTCGACCTCATCGGTACAGACAAACTGCCTGCCGAGAAATGGGACGAAATCCGTCAGAAAGTCGTTAAGGGTGGTGCCAACATCATCAACCTGCGCGGCCGTTCTTCATTCCAGAGCCCGGCTTACGTATCTGTTGAAATGATTCGTGCCGCCATGGGCGGACAGCCGTTCAGCTGGCCTGCAGGACGCTACGTATCCTTCAGCGGCATCGACCACATCATGATGGCTATGGAAGTAACCATTACCGCCAACGGCGCTGCTTATGAAGAAGTTACCGGTACCGAAGAAGAAATGGCTGAACTGAAGAAGAGCTACGAGCACCTCTGCACCCTGCGTGACGAGGTAATCGGTATGGGCGTACTGCCTACTATCGACAAGTGGGGCGAAATCAACCCGAACTTGAAATAAGCTCGACGCTGAGTTTACGCATACCGTCAGGCTGCCTTCAACGTGAAAACGTCAGGGCAGCCTGACTTGCGTTATGCCGCAGGGCACAGGGCCTGAGCCATACCGCTGCGCGCCCCCCCCCGACCGGCCGGCCCCGAAAAGATGCCGGAAAGGTGCCGGGAAAAAAGAACAAGGTGGCGGAAAAAACATTTTTCCCGCCGGACTGTTCCTCCAAACCGCCACCCCTCCGATGCGACATACGGACCACCACTGAGCGCAAAAAGGCCGGGCTCTCCGCTCCCAGCTGCCAACAAACCTCAGCAAGAAGCCCATAGTCCAAAAAAAATTGTATTTTTGCAACAGCATATTTTTTTAGACAATCTACTTGAATATTATGGAAGTACATCACTTGCACGACGGCCTTACCGATGCCCAGGTGGCCGAAAGCCGTCAGCGTCACGGAGCCAACGTGCTTACTCCGCCCAAGCAAAAATCGCTCTGGCTCCAGTTTCTCGAAAAATTTGCCGACCCCATTATCCGTATTCTGCTCATTGCCCTGCTGGCCTCCATCGGCATAGCCTGCTTTGAGTTTTTCGGCGAGGACAAGGGAGGCGAGGTTTTCCTTGAGCCTTCGGGCATTTTTCTGGCCGTCATGCTGGCTACGGGCATCGGCTTCTGGTTTGAGGTAAAGGCCAACCGCGCCTTCAACATCCTGAACCAGGTGAACGACGAAGAACCCGTACAGGTACGCCGCAACGGGCAGGTCATGGAAGTGCCCAAGCGCGACATCGTGGTGGGCGACATCGTCCTGCTCAACACGGGCAGCGAAGTGCCGGCCGACGGTGTGCTGCTCGAAGCCATCTCCCTGCAGATGAACGAGTCGACCCTGACGGGCGAACCGGTGGTCAAGAAATCCACCCGCCCCGAGGACTTCGACAAGGAAGCCACCTACCCCACCAACCACGTGCTGCGCGGCACGACAGTGGTTGACGGCCACGGCGTGATGTGCGTGGAATACGTGGGCGACCAGACCGAAAACGGCAAGGTGTTCGTAGCCGCCCAGATTGACAACAGCGTGAAAACCCCGCTCAACGAGCAGCTCGACCGCCTGGGAGCCGTGATTTCGCGCATCAGCTACGTGCTGGCCGTACTGATTATTCTGGGCCGCCTGATTTCATATTTTCATCTCAACGACGTACATGCCGTCTACTGGGTAGACATCGCCGCCTATGTCCTGCAAAGCATCATGATAGCCATAACCGTAGTCGTAATGGCCGTACCGGAAGGACTGCCCATGAGCGTAACGCTGTCGCTGGCCCTGAGCATGCGCCGTATGCTGCAAACCAACAACCTGGTGCGCAAGATGCACGCCTGCGAAACCATGGGTGCCACCACGGTAATCTGTACCGACAAGACCGGAACCCTGACACAGAACCAGATGCGCATTGCCGATACCCGCTTCTATGGCCTTGATGACACAAGCCTGAATACCGACGACGAGCAGGCCCTGATTGACGAGGGACTGGCCGTGAACTCCACCGCCATGCTCGGCCAGGAGCCCAACTCCGACAAGCCCAAAGTGCTGGGCAACCCCACCGAAGGCGCCCTGCTCATCTGGATGCAGGAGCGTAAGCGTGACTACGCCGCCCTGCGCGAGGCTGCACCGGTAATGAATCAGCTCACCTTCTCGACCGAGCGCAAATACATGGCCACCGAGGTCAGCTCGGCCGTCATCCCCGGCGCCCGCATCCTCTACGTAAAAGGTGCCCCCGAAATTGTATGCAGCATGTGCGCCCACATCCGCGGAAACGTCAGCCGCACCGAAATCGACAGCCAGCTGGCTGCCTATCAGTCGCAGGCCATGCGCACACTGGGCTTTGCCTACCAGATTCTGCAGGACGGCGAAACGTGGCTCGAAGAAGGCCGCTGCGTGGCCAAGAACCTGACGTTCCTGGGCATCGCCGCCATAGCCGACCCCGTACGCTTTGACGTGCCGGCAGCCGTAGCCGACTGCATGTCGGCCGGCATCAACCTGAAAATCGTCACCGGCGACACCCCGGGCACGGCCCGCGAGATTGCCCGCCAGATCGGACTGTGGAAACCCACTACCGACGGCGCGCGCAACGAAATTACCGGTCCGGAATTTGCCGCCCTCAGCGACGAAGAGCTGCGTGAGCGCATCCTCGACCTGAAAGTCATTTCACGCGCCCGCCCGATGGACAAGAAACGCCTGGTTGAAACCCTCCAGGAGCTCGGACAGGTAGTAGCCGTCACGGGCGACGGAACCAACGACGCTCCGGCCCTGAAAGCCGCCCAGGTAGGTCTGTCGATGGGCGACGGAACCTCGGTGGCCAAGGAAGCCAGCGACATCACCATCATCGACAACTCCTTTGCCAGCATCACACGTGCCGTGCTTTGGGGTCGCTCGCTCTATCAGAACATACAGCGCTTTATCCTCTTCCAGCTGACCATCAACGTGGCCGCCTGCCTCATCGTGCTTATCGGCTCATTCATCGGCACGCAATCACCTCTGACGGTGACGCAGATTCTGTGGGTCAACCTCATCATGGATACGTTTGCCGCCATGGCCCTGGCTTCACTGCCGCCTGACCACAACGTCATGCGCGAGAAACCCCGCCGCCGCGAGGATTTCATTGTTGACTCCTCCATGTGGCGCGGCATCATCGGCACAGGCATAACCTTCACGCTCCTGCTGCTGGCCCTGCTGTGGATAATGGAAAGCGCCAGCATTACCTCGCTCACCGACTGGTCGTGGACGGCTACCATTGGTGAAGTGCCACGCATGCTCACGCCCTATGAAGAAAGCGTATTCTTCACGCTGTTCGTCATGTTCCAGTTTTGGAATATGTTCAACGCGCGTGCCTTCAAGACCGGGCGCTCAGCCTTCCACAAACTGCGCGACTGCCGCGGCTTCCTGTTCGTAATGATGCTGATTCTGGTAGGTCAGATTATCCTGGTCAGCTTCGGCGGCCGCATGTTCAACGTAACCACCCTGCCGCTCTGCGACTGGATAATCATCATCGCCTCGTCAAGCCTCGTGCTGTGGGTCGGCGAAATATTCCGACTAATAACTCGCCGCAAATAACCGATAACAACTGATTATAACTTATGAGTCTATTCAACCGCATATTCGGAAATTCAGATCAACAGGCACAGAAAACGGATGAGACGTCTGATCCCGAACGTAATTTCCAAATTCTGAAAGATGACGGCGTAAGAGCCCGCAACATGCGAGAAATGCCTTTTGCCATTCAGTGTTTCCAAGAAGCACTGAAGATAAAAGACGATGCCGAAACGCTCAGCTATCTGGCTGAAGCCTATTTGCTGACCGGACAGACGGAAAATGCCCTGCCTTGCCTGGAAAAGCTGACCGCCACCGAGCCAGACAACCTGCAACTGTTGCTGACTGCTGCCCATGCGGCCCTGAAATGCCAGCAGTACGACAAGGCCCAAACATGGCTTGAGCAGGCCGGACAAGCTGCTCCCGACGAGCCACACGTGCTGTATCTGGAGGCACAACTGCTGCATGAACGCCACAACGACATCATGGCTGTGGCCAAAGTAACGCAGGCGCTGATGCACGACGAAAAGCTGCTCATGGCTTACGAGCTGCGGGCCAAAATCCTGCTGAGCATGGGGCAGCCGGCCGAAGCCGTAAAGGACACAACCCGCCTGACAGCTGAAGCGCCCGACCAGGAAGACTACCAGCTGCTGCACGGACAGGCTCTGGCAGCCGCCCAACAGCCCGAAGCGGCTGAAGCTGCCTTTCAGGCTGCCCTGGAAGCCAATCCTTTCAGCCTGGAGGCTCCACTGCATCTGGCTCAGCTGTACAGCGCCACCCATCGTCTGGACAAAGCCTTGCAAACCTGCAACGACCTGATTGAGGCTCATCCTGACTATGCTGAAGCCTACAAGGTGAGGGGGGCCGTAAAAATGGCTTTACACAACGAGGCGGGGGCTGCCGACGACTTGAAAAAATCACTCTCACTCAAGCCGCAGCAGGTAGAAGAGATGACAGGTGAATTTACCAACATGGAAAACAAAATGAACGAGCGGTACCGCAACCTGAACCCTTACGGATTCTGACCGCAGAACCGCATAAAAATATCCGACGGGCCGTCACACCGGGAAACATTCCGGCCGTGACGGCCCGTCGGGGCATATAAACGGTTGGCACGCCCCAACCGGGGATGCCTGCTGTCAGACTACTTTCTGCCGCCAGCGGCCGCGCCACAAATAGAAATAGGTAAACAGCAGCATGGTGTTGTACACATGCTCCGTGGTCCAGCAAACGGCTACGTCAGCCTGCCGGTAGTAGGCCACATAAAACACATAAAGCATGTACACGCTGATGCTGACCAGCTCAAAGCGCAAAGCCACGGAGGTGTTGCCCGTGGCCGAAACACTAAAGAAGAACACAAACCCCGGCACTGCCAGCAAATAGGACGAAAGCAGCACCCAAAGCGAGGGCACGGCGTCGCTAACCAAAGAGAGATTGTCGGTATAAATACGCAACACCGGTTCGGGAAAAACGGCCATGAGGATGCCTGCCGGCACTACGAATGCGTAGCAAAGACGAATGGTGCGGCGGCACATGGGCAGCACCTCGTCGTGTTTCTGCGCGCCTATCAGATTGCTGACCAGCGAGCTGTTGGTTGAAGCAAAGGCATTGACAAACATAAAGAGGAAGGACGAAATGCTGCGCACGATGTTGGTAACGGCCAGTGAGCGCTCGCCGTGGTGCTCCATGGCGACGAAAAACACGAACCAGCCCAGAAAGGCCACACCGTTCTGTATCATGACCCACACCGACACGCTCATGACGTGGCGCAGCATGGGCCAGTTGATGCGGCAGTGTACAAACAGGCCATAGCGCCGGTAATCCACGCGCCGCAGCGTATAAATCAGGAAAAACACCGTCGACACGGCCTCCGACACCGAAGAGGCGATGGCTGCACCGCTGATGCCCAGGGCGGGAAGCCCCAGCTTACCGAAAATCAGGACGTAGTTGAGCACGACATTCGTGCCGACCATCACCAGCGAGTTGACGGTAAGCGTACGGGTATGGGTAGTGCTGACAAAAAAGGCACGGAACATCAGGCCCACAAAGGAAAAGAAAAAGCCGAACACGCGCCAGTAAATATAGTCGTTGGTGGCCTGCAACACAGCCTCCGACTCTATGAGCCGGGAGAGCAGAGCAGGCGAATAAAGATGAGAAAGCACAAACATGAGGGCCGCAAAGCCCAGCATGAAGAGCAGGCCCTGATTGAACACCTCCCCCATGCGCCGGTGCTCGCCGGAACCGTGGCGCCGGGCCATCATGACCTGCGCGCCCACACTGAAGCCGAAGCCCAGCATATAAATGACCAGATAATAGACGCCGGCCAGCGCACAGGCGCCCAGCTCCACCTCGCCCACGCGCCCCAGGTAGGCCGTGTCGGTCAGGCCAATCAGATGCTCCATGAGCAGGCTCATCAGCACCGGAAAGGATATTTTCAGGATATCCTTGTTGGAATAAGTGTTTGTAGTAGTTGCAGACATAAGGAAAAAGGAATAAAAACATCAACCCAAAACGAGCTACCGGCCCTCCGTCAGTGACGGCCCAGCAGGGTCAGCAGCAAGGCTGCGCCACACAGCCCCATACCGCAGGCCACCGTGCCGCCCCAGCCCCAGACGTGCCAGCCGATTCCGGCCAGGAAAGTGCCGAGCGAACCACCCAGGAAATAGGTGGTCATGAAAATGGTGTTGGCCCGACTCGTGGCCTGCGGAGCCTGAGCCAGCGCACACGACTGGTTGCCAATCTGTACGAACTGCATGCCGCAGTCAAGCACAATAATTCCCACGGCCAGACCCACGTACGTATCCTGCCAGCCATACATCACGGCCCAGGCCAGCAGCATAAGCCCTATTCCGGCATACGAAATGTGGCGGACGCCCCACACGTGGACATAACGCCCCACCATCGATGCCGTCAGCGCCCCGGCCATGCCGCAAAGGCCCATGAGTCCCACCACATGATTGCCGGCATGAAACGGCTCGCCGCTCATGCGGAAGGCCAGGCACGTCCAAAGCGCCAGGAAACTGCCAAAACACAGGCCGGCCCGCAGCGACACGTAGCGCAGCGTAGGCTGCTTCCAGAAGAGCAGCCCCAGCGAACGCATCAAAGCGCCGTAGCTGCCCCGGAAGCTGACCGGCGTATCGGGCAGGAACCGCCCCACAAACAGGGCGCTCACCCCCATCAGCCCGGCCGCCACAAAATACATGGTGCGCCAGCCGTAGTACTCACCGACCAATCCGCTCACTACTCGCGAAGACAAAATGCCCATGAGCAGCCCGCTCACCAGCATGCCCATGTTGCGCGCCTTGTGCTCGGGCCGCGAACACTGCGCGGCAATGGGAATAAATATCTGCGGCATGACGGAACAGATTCCCGTCAGCAACGAAGCGCCCAGCAGAGCCGGCAGCGAGGCCGACAGCCCCATGGCCAGCAGCGCCACCACCAGGATACTGAAATTGACCACCACAATGTAACGCCGCTCAAACAGGTCGCCCAAAGGAATAATAAAAAGCAGCCCCAAGGCATAGCCAATCTGAGTAATCATAGGGATGAGATTCACCCGAAACGCACTGACCTGCAGGTCGCGGGCCATCAGGTTGAGCAGCGGCTGGTTGTAATACAAATTGGCCACAGCCACCCCGGACACCACAGCCAGCATCCATAGCAACGAGGCCGGAATGCCCTGGTTGGGACGTAAAGTCGTGTACATACAAATACGAAATTATCAAGCAGAATTTACATAAAAAAAGGCCAAGCCTCCCGTCCGCCCATGCAGCAGACGCGCTTTGCCTCACGTTTCCGGATACAAAGATAATGCATCCGGCAGGGATAAAAAAATTCACCCCCGCAAAAAAGGCCTCCATCCGGAAAAAACACATTTTTTGCCCACATGGCAGCAGCTGACTCACGCTCATGAAAAAAACGACCCGCCGGGAAAAACTATTTACAACCGACCTTTTTCATTCCAGGAGCCACCCTTTTTCACTTCCGCGCCGCGCTGCCAGCAGGAAACGGATTAAGGGCCACAGAAAAAACGGCCGACACCAAGTTTTTCTCACTACCACAAAAAAAGCACCGGAGGCTCCGGGAAAATTCCCGACACCTCCGGCTTTGTATGCTTCAAGCATTAATCTGTAAAAACTTACTTCCCCCTTTCAATAACGATACTTTTTTACAGCCGCTTTATGATTCATATCTTTCTCCTTATTCGGCATTGCAAATCGTTACACGGTTCCAGTCGGGGTTAGAAAAGATACTGCCTACGCCCTGGCCTTCAGCCTTGATGCGGTCGGCAGAGATGCCATAGTTCTTTACCAGAACATTCTTAACCTTGTCAGCACGCTTCTGAGCGAGTTTCTTATTCCAAGACTTGCTGCCCTCGGGTGAAGCATATCCCTTGAGTACAACCTTGGCACTGCTGTTCTGCTTCAGATAGTTAGCCATACGCTCTACGCTGGCCATCTGGGTGGCATCAATGGTGCTGGAACCCTGACGGAAGCTGACTACGGCCTCGAAACCATTGTTGGCAGCTTCAGCCTTAGGCTTGCTGTTGCGGCAATCCTGCAGATCCTGACGCAGACGTGCGTTCTTCTCGTGGCAATCACGTAACTTATCCTTCTGCTCTCTGAGCTCGTTGCGCAGGTCGTTTACCTTGTCGTTCAAAGCATCAACCTCGGCCTGGTCATACAGGCGAGCAGCCTTGAAGTAGTGCGTACCATTGCTGTTCTTGAAGTGGTAAACAATACCGGCACCCAACTCCATGGAAGCAGAGTTGCGGCTCAAAGAACCCGGATTCGTTTGTCCGCGATAGCTTTCGTAACCGATACCACTGAGGTTGTAAACCAAAGCCGGCTTAATCTGGATGGTCCAGGCTTTTTTCTTGCCTACGTTAAAGTTGAAGTTCAAGCCAGTCTTTAATGACCAGGCATCGGTGTCGTAAGCATCATTATGATTATAATAATAAAGCCAACCCACACCGGCCAAAGCCTCAATTTCGAAAAGACGACGCTCACCTGTAAACTTACCAAACAGATTCATCAGGTTTACGCGGCCCAACAAGGCAATGTTATGATTGTCAATGGCGGTCTTGCTCCAAGTGGAGTTCACGGCAAAGTTGCCTTCAATGGTC
>FR903566.1:9604-14807 GCA_000438115.1 Prevotella sp. CAG:617
ATACCCAACGAAGGAGTAAATTCCTTGCCGAACTGTACGCCGAAATACGGGGCCATGTTTTCCCAATAGTTGTAACCTGTGTGCAGCGTAGTCGTACCACCTGCGTTAATACCTACCGACCAATTATCCAAAAAGCGATTCTTATCGTAGGTAACGCCCTGTGCCATAGTACCTAAGGTAGTCATGGCACCTAGAAGACAAAGTGATAATAATCTTTTCATAATCCTAATTATTAAAACATTTAATAAAAAGGGACAAGGAGGACAAATCCCTTTTTCTGTGTCTAAAATAACGATTAAAAAATGAGGTAAAAAAATTATTTTCTCTTTTTTATTGGCCGATACGTCGTATTTTTAAACAAAATTAAAATAAATACAAGAAATTTCCACTTTATTTACATGTGGATATCTCATTTTTCGCCTAAAAACACTCCCACAAGCACAACCGCAAATCAATCAATCCGCACTTTGGCAATGAGTTTCCGTATCTTTCCCTGCCCAATAACCGGAGCATGCGCATCCTCAGGCCAGGCCATAAGCCACTGTCCGGGACGCAAAGTCACATAAGTAGACGGGCGGTCGGTATAGAGCGCACAATCGGCCTCGACATCATACGCCTGTTTCTCTTCCTTCAGTTCGGCCAGCGGACTCCATCCTATGGTCTCCTCGCCTTCGAGCAGGATATGCACGTCGAGATAACGGCGATGCACTTCAAGCACCTGTTCGGCGGCAGTGACGCATTGCGGATTGACATTATTAATAAACAAGCGGTCGCCGTCCAGTTCAATGCGGCCGCAGGGGGTATGCAGCAGGTCGTGCGTACGCACATAGCGGAACAATTCGGGCAGTAACGGGTGGAGCAGTTCCACACGTGCCGTATCTGCCAAAGTAGAAATAATTACAGACATAACTATATGGTTTTTGCTAAAAATAAATTACATTTAAAAAGGACGCTACGCCATGTTGTCGGTAGTAGGACGCAGGAAAAAGAGCTGGGCCGCCAGTGCAAGCGCCACCACTACGGCCAACATCGCAAATCCCAGCCCCAGCTGCCCGCTGTCGCTCCATGAACCCAGTACACTGGTAATGATTGCGCCGGCAAACACGCCAACCATGTTCATCACACCGTAGGCCGTGGCTCGCTGCCGCGCCGATACGAACTGACAGAGGATGGGCATATTGTTGGCGTCGAACATACCGTAACCGATACCAAAGAGCAATCCGGCTCCCACTACCGTCAGCAGGCTATGGCCAAACCCCAGCAGGAACAGCGACGGTATGGTCAGTCCCAGCCCGATGGCGCCGGTATAAACCCGCCCGCGCAGATTGCGCTGCACCCAGCGGTCGGACAGCATGCCGCCGAACAACACCCCGACCAGTGAAGATGCCGCAATGGTAATGGTAGAAATGGGGCCGGCCTCGGACATCGGAAGATTAAGGTTGGAGGCAAACAGCGTGGGCAGCCAGTTCTTGGTGGCCCATCCCGGCAGGCTCGGTACGGCAAAGTAAATCAGAATTACCCAGAAGGCCACATTGCCCAACAGGCTGCGCAGGCTCTCCCATACGCTTTCCTTAGGCGTTTCGGGGGTCGCCGCAACCACTTCAATTCCCCGTTTCCTGTCACGCAAAAACAACATCAGCAGCACGGCATAGGCCACACCGATGATGCCGAACCAATGAAACGCCGTATGCCACGATGTTTCGGCAGCCACAGTAGCACCAAAACCTCCAATGGCCTGCCCCGTATAGAGCCCCGTCATGTGAATTCCCACGGCCAGCGACCGCGACCGCCCGGTATGGTAATCGGCAATCAGCGAAAGACCGGCCGGAATATACAGCGCCTCGCTGATTCCCATCAGGGCCCGCAGACAAAAAACCTGGTTAAAGGTAGTGGCCATTCCCATAAAGTATGTCACCGCCGACCAGACGAACAGGCTGCCCACAATGAGCCACTTGCGGTTGAGCCGGTCGGCAATAATGCCCGAAACCGGGCTCATCAGTCCGTAAATCCAAAGGAAGATACCCATCAGGTAGCCGAAATAAGTGCCCGACTGCAACTCGGTGATATCCACCTGCATGGCTTCTTTCATGGTGCTGAGCATCTGGCGGTCCATATAGTTGAGCAACGCCACGCCCCACAGCAAAGCCACTACTACCCAGGGATAAATTTTTGTGTGTTTCATAAGATTAAGACATAAACTGGTTAAACCGTTAGAAAACGGAAAAAGCGGCAAGCTTTCCGCAGCCTGCGGGGAAGGGAAAGCCTGCCGGATATCTTTTTATAAAATAATATGGGTTTGTTCCGAGTGAAGCTAAACGCCCTACTCTCTGGTCAGAATTTCCTGGCAGAGCTGATAGCCCTTGACCATCATGCGGGGTATGTGGAACGGGCCCTTGAACAGGTTACCCTTGGCCGGCTGGGCCACGGTGCCGTCACGATGCAGATAGCCGTACCACTCGCCAAATTCGTGATCGGGGAAATGCCCGTACGCCCACTCGCTCACCTGCCGGTGGCGCTTCAGATAGAGCTCATTGCCGGTCAGTTTGTAAGCATAGAGGTTGGCAATGATGGCCTCCGTTTGCGGCCACCAGAACTTCATGTCCTGCGAGTAATCCTGCGGGGGCAGATTGCGGCAGTCGCGGAAATTGATGATGCCGCCGTAGGTTTCGTCCCATCCCCAGTCCCATGACCAGTTCAGGATAGTCAGGCCCAGGTCAATGAGGTTCTTGTCGCCGCCGCGGTCCATGGCCACGTCAAACAGGAACCAGGCCGTTTCGATACAGTGACCGGGATTAATGACGCGCCCGTTGCAGGTGTCGATAAACTCGCCCGCCGGCCCCACCGTTTCGAGCAGTGCCTTGAACTCGGGGTGCATGAAGTCGTTTTTCAGTTTAAAGAGCGACTCGTCAATCTGGCGGTCCAGCTCCGGATCGGCAATTACCTTTTTCAGACGCGAGGCCACGTTAATCATAATCATCGTGATGGAGTGTCCCTGCGCCTCCACGCTGGGCAGATACTTGGGCGCCAGCAGGCCGGGCGTCGTCAGGAAGCGGCGCATGTCCTTGAATATCTTCAGGGCCTTTTCGGCATAACTCTGATTGCCCGTAGCCAAGGCATACTCAGCCATGGCAATGGCTGCGAAACTCTCGCTGAACACGTAGCGGCGCATACGCAGCGGCGTACCGTCGGCCGCCACCTCAAAATACATCCTGCCGTCGGCGTCAAAACAGTGTTGCTCAATGAAGTCAAGCGTCTGACGGGCGGCGTCGAGCCACTCCGGCCGGCGTTCCACCTGATTGTAAGCAAAGCTGCACACAAAGGCAAACCGCCCCTGGAACCACACCGACTTGGTAGGGTCCATAAGCTTGCCCTCGCGGTCCAGACAGGTATAAATACCGCCATGCTTGCGGTCGAGTCCGTGCTCCAGCCAGAAAGGCAGGATATTGTCGGTCAGGTCGGCCCGATAGAGTGCCGACCAATATTGCAGATAGGTTTTCTGATCCATGATAAACGTGGTTTACAGTTGATTGCAATGGCTGAAAAAGTCGATGGCCTCGAGTTCGGCCTTCATGCGGCTCTCTTCCTCGTCCGTCATGTTCTGGAAAGGCGTGCGGTTGCCGCCCAGATCAAGGCCGATGAGT
The DNA here is from genome assembly GCA_000438115.1 of Prevotella sp. CAG:617. GTDB lineage: Bacteria > Bacteroidota > Bacteroidia > Bacteroidales > Bacteroidaceae > Alloprevotella. The sequence continues at coordinate 13,246 of FR903566.1, forward strand.
TTCATGATACGCTTGCCGGCCACGATGTTGCCGCGGTAGTGGCAAATGACGTTGATGACGTCCTGCGCATAGTTCTGCAACTGGCGTGCGCGTTCCAGGTCGCCGGCCTTCCAGGCTTCGAGAATACCGGTCAGGCAACGTCCGTTGTAGTTGGTCGTACCGCCGATGCCGCCCTGAGCGCCGCCCTGAGCCAGACTGGGCAGGATGGTTTCGTCCTGACCATGGAGCATGTCGTACTTGCCGTTCTTGTACAGGCGGCACTGGTTGTATTCATACAGACTCTCATACGTGTACTTGATGCCGGCAAAGTTGGGGATGCGGCCGTCCACGGCCTTGAGCAGCTCAACCATAGGCAGGTAAGCCCCGTTGAAAGCCGGAATATGGTAGAAATAGAACGGCAGCTCGGGAGCGCCGGCAGCTATTTCCTCACAATATTTTACCAGTTCCTCAATGCGTCCGATGCGGGGGAAGGGAGGCGCCATGGCTCCCACGCCCCAGGCACCAATCTTCTGGGCATGTTCGGCCAGCATGCGGCTCGACTTGACGCAGCAGCTGCCCACGTGTACAATCACCTTGAAGCCCTCGGGGGCAGCCTCAATCCAACGTTCGGCCAGCAACATGCGCTCGGCCTCGGTCAGCATGTAGCCCTCGCCCGAGGAACCGTTGATAAACACGCCCTTCAGCCCGTTTTTGGCCAGCATGGCAGCATAGGCGTCGATAGGTTCATAATTTACTTCGCCGTTAGGATAAAAAGGCGTAAAGGGAGCGTCAATCAGCCCGATAATCTTTTCCATGACTCGATGTGTTTTTTTAGTAACTTGATAAATGCAAAAATACAGAATAATTTTGATTATGTGCGCCGGGCGGTTCACTTTATTTAGACGCTGCGGCTGCATTCAGCAACGTCTCGAGCGGCCAGGCCGTCACCTGCGGGGTGCGCACGCCGGGCTTCAGCTCGCCCACGGCCATAAACAGCCAGTTGTTGCGACAGAGCAGCATTCCGCCGGCACGCGCCAGCTCGGGCCAGCGGCCCAGCAGGGTCCACTGCCCGCTGAGGGGGTCCATGCAGAGCAGGTCGGAGCTGAAGCGATACCACGCGGCCGGATGCCGCAGGTAGTCGGCTCCGCCGCGCCCCTCCACGGCTTCACGGAAAAGGGAGTCGCACACACCGCCGCCCACCAGGATGCGCCCGTCGGGCAGGGCGGCACCCGAGGCGCCCACCAGGCCACGCGGCTCGGTCTGCCCCTCATGCGGCGGCAGCTTACCGGCCGCCTGCCATGCGTTTTTCTCAGGGTCATAGCGCCACACCTCCGACGGCATTACGCAACGCCCGTCAACCATGCTGTAGCCCCCCATCAGGTAGAGACTCTCGCCTGCTGCCACCACCACGGGCTGCAGGCGGGGCGGACCGGGATAGTCGGCCCGCCTTTCCCACTGCTGTGGCTGTTTCAGACTGAGGGCATAAAGCCCGCATCCCCCACCGGCCTGCTCGCCGCCGCACACGTAGAGCGTCTGCCCCACGCAGGCCGCACCGCCCTGGGCGGTGGCCACCGGCAGCGACG
>FR903567.1 GCA_000438115.1 Prevotella sp. CAG:617
CCGTCAGTGCCGTCACGCCCGGTCAGAGCGCCGTGTTCTACATCGGCAAGCGGTTGGTGGGCGGGGCCGTCATAGCCTCGCAGAAAGGACTGGGGCAGTATGCCGCGCAGAACTGAGCGGATGCCGCCCGGAAAAATCAGATGGAATTTACTAATCATTTATATAATCAAGTATCATGAAATCGTTTACTTCAACACTTTGGGCTGCCCTGTGCCTGATGTTCCCTATGGGTGCGGCAGCCGATAATTATATTCACTTCAAAACGCCGACTACCTATAAGTTCAGGGTGACGTTTACCGATAAAAAACAGACGCCCTACAGCGTCAGTCGCCCCGAAGAGTTCCTCTCGGAAAAGGCGCTGGAACGCCGCAAGCGCATGAACCTGTCGGTGGACGAGTACGACCTGCCCATTACGCCCGACTACCTGAAGGCCGTGCAGCAGTATGGCCGGCTGGTCACCAAAAGCAAGTGGACCAACACGGCCGTGGTGGAACTGACTGACACGTCGGCCCTGAAAGGCCTGCGCAGCCTGCCCTACGTGAAGGAGGTGTGCCAGGTGTGGAAGCGCCCCGACAAGATGCTTCGTCCCGATACGGCCGACCGCCGCACGTGGCTGGTGGATACGCTGCCGCAACTGTCGCAGACATACGGACGCGGTTACCGTCAGATAGCCCAGCTCAACGGTATCAAACTGCACGATGCCGGTTTCCGCGGTAAGGGCGTTACCATTGCCGTCATTGACGCCGGCTATTGCAATGCCGACTACATCAAGGCGCTCAAGGGTGTCGACATCAAGGGTACATATAACTTTGTGCATCCCGGACATACCGTTTATGAAGGACAGAAGCACGGCATGAACGTACTTTCGTGCATCGCTACCAACCGTCCCGGCGCCCTGGTTGGAACGGCTCCCGAGGCTTCGTTTTATTTGTTGGTGAGCGAAGACGATTCTACCGAGCATAAGGTGGAGGAAGACTACTGGTGTGCCGCTGTGGAGTATGCCGACAGCGTAGGGTGCGACGTCGTGACCAGTTCGCTGGGCTACACGGGCTATGACGACAAGGTAGAGAGTTTTGGCTACTGGGAGCTGGACGGCCGCACGCACATCAACAGTCGCGTGGCCTCGCTGGCAGCTTCGCGCGGCATTGTACTGCTCAACAGTGCCGGCAACAGCGGCAACGACCGCTGGAAGAAAATCGGCGTGCCGGCTGATGCTACCGACATGTTGAGCGTAGGCGCGGTAGACTCGCTGGGCCGTAACCCCTACTTCTCCTCTCTGGGTAATACGGCCGATGGCCGCATCAAGCCCGACGTGATGGCGATGGGACAGGCTTCGGCCCTGCTCGATACCGACGGCTGCCTGACTACGGCCAACGGCACCTCGTTCTCCACACCTATCCTCTGCGGCCTCGTAGCCTGCTTGCGTCAGGCTTATCCGCAGGTCCGCCCCGAAACGATTATTCAGGCCGTGCGCCTTTCGGGCAGCAACGCCCAGCATCCTGACAATGTATTTGGCTGCGGCATCCCCGATATATGGAAAGCCTACGAGTTGCTTCGTCAATGGACGCACTGAGCCTTTACGAGCTGAACAACCTGGTGCGCTCCACGCTGGCCTATACGCTGGAGCCGGCGTACTGGGTGACGGCCGAGGTGAGCAGCCTGCAGCTGCACGGCGGCCACTGCTATCTGGAGCTGGTGGAAAAGGAGCCGCGCACCAACGGTCTCAAGGCCAAGGCCCGGGCCGTGGTGTGGCGCGACACCTACGAGTTGCTCAGCCTGCACTTTGAGCAGGTTACGCAGCAGCGGCTGCAGGTGGGCATGAAGCTCATGGTGCAGGTGAGCGTGCAGTTTCACGAGCTGTACGGTTACTCGCTCATCGTGTCGGACATCGACCCGACCTATACGCTGGGCGACCTG
>FR903568.1 GCA_000438115.1 Prevotella sp. CAG:617
GCGAGGGCGGGCACGGGGGCCTGCACGCTCACGAGGCGGTGGCTCACGGGATGTTCAAACGCGATGGCGCGGGCATGCAGGCAGATGCTGCCGTCGGGGTTGCTGCGCGGCGCCCCGTATTTCAAGTCCCCCTTAATGGGGCATCCCATGGCCGCCAGCTGGCAGCGTATCTGATGATGACGCCCCGTGAGCAACTTGACCTCAAGCAAATAATAACGGTCGCTCTGCGCAACAAGCCGGTAGGTCAGTTCGGCCAGCTTGCTGCCCGCCACCTGCTGCCGGTGGGCGTAGCTCTTGTTTTGCCGCTCGTTGCGCGTAAGCCAGTGTTGCAGCCGTCCTTCCAGAGCCGGAGGCGCCTGACCCACAACGGCCCAATAAGTCTTTTCAATCTGATGTCCCTTGCTGAACAAGGCATTCATGCGCTGCAAGGCTTTGCTGGTACGGGCAAAAACCACGCATCCGCTCACCGGGCGGTCGAGCCGGTGCGTAACGCCCAAAAACACGGCGCCAGGCTTGGCGTAACGTTCCTTGATGTAATCCTTTACGTATTCCGATAGCGGTTTGTCGCCGGTCTTGTCTCCCTGCACAATCTCACCGGGAGCCTTATTGACAATAATCAGATGATTGTCTTCATAAATAACCTGCATACTGTTCGGACAGATAAGTTCTACTATATATACATGAAAAAAACGGAATCCTCTTCACGACCGGGTGGCTCAACACCCCCACACGCCGCAAAGAGGATTTAACCTATAAGATATTTGCCGACAGGCAAATTACATGTTCATACCACCGTCAACCTGAATAACCTGGCCGCTGATGTAGCTTGACATGTCAGAAGCAAGGAACAGAGCCACGTTGGCAATATCCTCTACCTGACCGCCACGGCGCAACGGAATACTCTTCATCCATTCCTTGCGTACCTCTTCAGACAACTGGGCCGTCATGGCAGTTTCAATAAAGCCCGGAGCAATGGCGTTGGCACGGATGCCGCGTGAACCCATTTCCTGTGCAATCGACTTGGCCAAGGCAATCAGACCGGCCTTGCTGGCAGCATAGTTGCTCTGTCCGGCATTACCGTGAACACCTACTACCGAAGCCATGTTGATGATAGAGCCGCTGCGCTGGCGCATCATGATGGGGGTGCAGGCATGAATAAAGTTGAAAGCAGACTTCAGGTTGACATTGATTACGGCATCCCACTGCTGCTCTGTCATACGCATCATCAAGCCGTCTTTGGTTATACCGGCATTGTTGACCAGAATATCGATGCTGCCAAAGTCCTCATGAACCTTGGCTACCACTTCAGCCGTCTGTGCAAAATCAGCAGCATTGGAAGCATAGCCTACGCATTTTACGCCCAAAGCAGCAATTTCGGCCTCGGTAGCCTTGCCGTTTTCGTCAATTACGAGGTCGGTAAATGCAATGTTGGCACCCTCTTGTGCAAACTTCAAGGCAATGGCCTTGCCAATACCACGGGCAGCACCTGTAACCAGTGCTGTTTTTCCAGATAAAAGTCCCATAAATGTTTGTTTAATTATATTTTGGTTTATGCTAATAATTCAAATTCATGCCCAATACACGCCTTACCAGCCCGGCCACAATGGGGCGGCTGCTGGCCTCAGTAAGCCCTTCTCCCAAGCGTCCGTAAATATAAGGCACTTCCAGCCCCTTTACGCTGTAACTGATGATGTCAGCCATAAATCCCACATCGTCAATACGGAATTTGGCTTTGGCACATCCCTCCTCCAGCACGCGCTTGTAGAGTTCGCGCTCGTCGTTGTCAAAAGGCTTGCGCACCTGCTCCACACGCCATATGTTACGGAAGAATTCGGCCCGCAGATTTCCATTACGCGCTACAGTTTCCTTAATCATCCGCAGATGCGTATAAATCATGCTCAGAATCTTCTGCTCGGGCGATACGTCCATCTGCGCAACCTCCTCAATACGTTCTGACAGACGGTCAAGCTCCTCCTCTATTACCGCATCATAGATTTCTTCCTTATTTTTAAAATAAGTATAGAGCGTACGCCTTCCCCGCTTGGAGGTTACGGCAATATCGTTCATCGTCGTGGCGTCAAATCCATTTTGGGCAAACAGCTGACGGGCTACTTCTACGAGTTTCTGACGGGTACGTGATACAGACATAGGCAAATGCGCTAATTTGTCAATAAAATCAATATTGGAAAAGCCTGCACTTAATACGCCTGCGCACGGCTCCTGACAACCTGCATATAAATAGTCTGATACGAGGAAGGAGAAGAGCGAAACGCAAATAAAGCATGCTCACTTTGGTGCAAAGTTAATCTATTTTCAGCAAACGGCGATATGCCTACCTTACTTTTTTTATAAAAGTAGACATACCGCCGTTTTTGCCGTTGCTCACCAGGAAATGCGTGCCGTTCAATAAGATTCAGTCATGCTGCATGCCTGAATCTGGCAGCACGATGCTGTCTGCCACCTTCTGCCAGTAAGCACGCACATCGGCCCAATGATAAAAAGGTGCGCAATCGGTTTCCACAGGTAAAGTCACTTCTCTTTCGTTCAACAAAGGCTTGACCAAAATGTCGGAACTTCCCTTGCGACGATAAAAAATCAGTTGGATATTACCACACATCGGTATGATTCGGTACGTACGGTAGGTATCGGCAATCTGCTGCCAGTCGGTCGTTTCCGTCTGCAACCGGTTCATTCCCATCAATGCGGCCAAGGGAGCCAGATTGGTGTCATGCCCGTAACGCAACGTCACACAGCGATAGGGTGACGCAATGGCCGTATCGGCCGTCATAATAAAGTTCTCCAACAGATTACGCTCCAAATGATACATACAACAATCGCTCAAAGGCGAAGCACCCTTTTCATAATACCATTCAAAATTATTACGCTGCCACATATCGTAGCGCTCATCATCAGTAAACAGGAACGACAATCCCTCCTGACCGTAACTGCTCTGACTGATACCGTCCAACTCGAACAACTCACCCATCAATACAACTGGACTTACCCCCAACTCTTCTGCACTTACGTTTCGGGTAAAAAGCTGTTTCATCAGTCGGGCCGGATGGACATACACACTGTCAGCAATCCGATAAACGGAATCGGACTGCGCCAAATGCTGCTGCTCAAAAGTTTTGTTCTTGTATTTTATATAATAAGCATCATGTGCACTCGCATCCTGCGTAATCAGCAAACCGCTGTTTAGCTGCGCCAGCCGCACACAAGCTGCCGCCATAGACAGGAAGGCACGCGTTTTGTATGTAGACCGCGCGTCCACATGCGCGCCCTTGACAAACACCTGCGGATAATGCTTGTACATACGTTCTACCAATCCCTGATGCTGGGCTGCTCCCTTGGCCGTTAATTCCCCATATCGGTTCTCAGCCTCCTTCCACAAACGCTCCATTACTTGCAGAGCCTTCTTTCCGTCAGTTGTCAGATAACCCTCACGGTCAGCCTTACGCAAAACACTCACGGGTTCGGCATACTTCTCCTCATCAGTCAAATAGCGTGAACCATGTCGCGCAAATGCCGAAATATAAAAAGGCTCGTAACCGGCCGGCGCTTTGCTCACCTTGTCTGACACAGGTGCTTCATACGCATAGTACTTACCGGCTGCCAACGCCGGATCCTGAATGATTTCATCTCTTGCCGTTTGTGAAAATACCAAAGTAGCCATTTCAAGCCACAACAGCACACCTAAAAATACTTTTCTCATACCAATCTATTTTTCGCTGCAAAATTAACTATTTCTGCGCGGCCGCACTCCACTGAAATTCGCAAACACTCAAGATGTAACAAAAACATAATATTTTGACAAAGCAGGTCCTTGATGCATCAAATAACTCACAACTACTCAGCCAACAACACGACTACTCCTTGTGTAATCCCACCCTTGCCCAACTTCTCACAAAAATTCCGCAGTTCTGCCTCGACCATCTCTCCTCCGGACTTCCGTATGCACAAACACAA
>FR903569.1:0-28968 GCA_000438115.1 Prevotella sp. CAG:617
CAACAAACATAGCAACAGCGCAAGAAACTTGAGCTGTCGGCCCAGATTTTCCATATTCTCTTTCATGATTTTTATCGTTCAGTCTGCATTCAATTGGTTCCGACCCGGCTGTTGTTTCCGGCGTCAATCCGTAAGAAAATAAACAGCAGCAGCGTAAAGCCCCAAAGCGACGAGCCGCCGTAACTGAAAAACGGCAGCGGAATGCCGATCACGGGCGTCAGCCCCATGACCATGCCCACGTTGATGAACACGTGGAACAGGAATATGCTCAACACCGAATAGCCATATACCCGCCCGAACACAGACGACTGCCGCTCGGACAAATAAATAAGACGTAATATCAAGGTCAGAAACAGCAACAATACCGTTGCCGAACCTAAAAAACCTTCTTCCTCACCAACCGTACAGAAAATAAAGTCGGTATCCTGTTCGGGCACATACTTCAATTTGGTTTGTGTACCGTTCAGGAATCCCTTTCCCTCCAATCCGCCGGAACCGATGGCAATCTTGCTTTGATTAACATTATATCCGGCCCCCGTAATGTCCTGCTCCATTCCCAGCAAGACACAGATTCGGGTTCGCTGATGGTCTTCAAGAACATTATTGAGCACGTAGTCTGAAGAATAAAAGAATATCATCGACGCGACAGTAAACAACCCGATATAAATATAATTGCTGACGCGCTCACTCAAACCACGAAAGAAAAAACAAATAGCAGCATATACACATACGCCTATCAGAATCCACGAAATGTCAAAAGGAATGACAAACTCGGAAATAATAATGGCCACGGCCACAGCTATTGCTCCTATCATGGCCTGCCGGCCGCAAAATCTTTTGTCGTACCCATAAACCAAACCAAGCCCTAACGAAAAGAGCCAAATCAGCAAAAGCACAACAAACTCTCCGATTGACGTCATGGAACCGGGCAGCAAATCAGCACTAAAGCGCACGCCCACCACAAAATAGACTACAGCCGCCACGCCGGCAAACAAAAAGCAACCGGGCATTCCTTCCCGATAAAGCATCAGGAAGAAAGCCAGATAGACCAAAGCCGAACCGGTTTCGCGCTGCATGACAATCAGAATCATCGGCAACAAAATCACGCCTACCGCCTGATAAAAATCCTTTTTCTTCGACAAATCGAACCCGTAACGGTCCATCAATTTGGCAACCATCAAAGCCGTGGCACATTTGGCAAACTCAGCCGGCTGCAAACTGACTGGCCCCAATTTTATCCAGGAATAAGACCCCTTGATGTCCGAAGCAACAAAAGGCGTAATAAGCAGTAACATCATCATGCCAATGTAAAAAATATTGGCAATGCTGTCAAAAATCCGGTCGTCAAGCATCAGAATCACAAACCCCAACGTAATGGAACAGCCAATCCATACCAACTGTTTACCCATTCGGCTTCCCCAACTGAAAAAGTCGGTATTACCAAAATCATAGCTGGCACCACATACACTCAGCCATCCGGCTGCCAGCAGCAGGAGATACAGAAAGATTACAACCCAATCGACCGAACGCAACGGGCTATTGTTTTTAGATAGACTTTGTGACTCCATAACTAATATGCTTGTGTTGCATAACTTCTGCCTTCTTCTCACTCGAAGCAGAAAGTTTACCGTTAATATACTGCTCTATAAGCAAGGCTCCGATGGGCACTCCGTAGTCGGCACCCCAACCACCATTCTCCACGTAAACGGAAATGGCTATTTGAGGGTTGTTCATCGGAGCAAACCCCATAAATACGGAATGGTCCTGGCCGCGGTTTTCAGCCGTTCCGGTTTTTCCGCAAACTTCAATGCCGGGAATATTGGCAGCATAGCAGGTTCCGCTTAATACGGCCCGACGCATACCAGCCGCTACATAATTATAATAAATTGAATTGATTCCCGTATAACGGCGGGTCAGATATTGTGAAGCCAGACGTCCGCCCTGAATACTACGTACGACATGAGGCGTATAAAAATATCCGCGATTGGCAATCGTAGCTCCCAGATTGGCAATCTGAAGCGGAGTAGCCGTCACCTCTCCCTGACCAATAGAGATACTGATAACCGTCAATCCGTTCCAATGTTTACGATAAGCCTTATCATAATATTCGGCGTTCGGAATCATTCCTCGCTTCTCACCCGGCAGATCAATGCCGAGCTTATAACCATAACCCATTTTCACCTGATAGTCCTTCCATACGGTCATGGCTTCCTGCACGTTACGATATTTTCTGCGATTACTGAACATGCGATAGAGCGTCCAACAAAAATAACTGTTGCACGATGTTCCGAGGGCCGGAATCAAAGCTATGGGTGAAGAGTGTCCGTGACAGCCCAAATGAAGTCCTTTATAATTAAAGCCATGATGACACGGAAAAGCCACCGTCGGATTAATAATACCCTCCTGCAGCCCAATCAATGCCTGTGTAGGCTTAAATGTTGAGCCGGGAGGATACTGCCCCATAATGGCTCGATTCAGCAAAGGCTTGTTAGGATTCTTACTCAACGCCTTGTGTATCTTTCCACGGTCACGCCCCACCATCAGCCGAGGGTCGTAAGTAGGTGCCGAAGCCATGCAAAGAACCTGACCGGTTTTGGGTTCTATGGCAACTATCGCTCCTTTTTTTCCTTCAAGCAGGCGCTCGGCCAGAATTTGCAGTTTCATGTCGAGCCCCAGTGTGATGTTCTTGCCCGGCACGGGTTTCGTATCGTATTTCCCGTCGAGATAATGCCCCTGAATACGGCCGTGGACGTCGCGCAAAAGAATCTGCATTCCTTTTTCGCCGCGAAGCTCCTTTTCGTACGAACGTTCAATACCGAGTTTGCCGATATAATCACCGCTCTGATAATATTTGTCGTCCTCCAAATCTGATTCCGACACTTCACCCACGTCGCCCAGTAAATGAGCCCCCTGCGCATAAGTATAATGTCTGACGTAGCGCTTGTCAACCGAAAAGCCCTTGAAGCGGAATAACTTTTCCTGAAAAACAGAGCATTCCTCACTGGGTATCTGACTCAAAAAGACCTGCGGTGTATAGCGTGAATAACCCGGATTCTTCTTCGAATCCTTAATTTCCTTCATTCGGGCAATATAAAATTCGCGCGTAATGCCCAACGTGCGGCAGAAGTCGAGGGTGTCAATGCCGAGTTGCTCGTTCATGACTACCATGATGTTGTATGAGGGTTCGTTGTATACCAACAACCTGCCATACCGGTCGCGTATCAATCCGCGTGAAGGATACTGTATTTTTTTCTGAAAAGCATTGGAGTCGGCATTCTTCTTGTAGTCGTCGCTCATAATCTGCAAAGAAAACAAGCGTATCAGGAACACAATAATAATACAGACGGCAATACCTCCGACAATATATTTGCGATTCGAATAGTTGTAGACTGTGGCCATAATCTGAAGATGAATATATCGCCCTACGATTTAGAAGATTTTGCCCCGCCGTAGCGAATGCTCTCGAAAGCACATACAATCAGCAGAGTCAACAGAAAACTGGTGCCGATTTTGAAAAGCAGTTCCTCCCAATTGGCCATCGAGAAGGCTTCAATCAGGAAAAACAGCAGGCTGTGAAGCAACGTCAACACGGCTGCATAACGAAAAAACGGCCCCCATTTCATTGCGGCTGCTCCCGGATCGTAACCATCTTCAGCTTTTTCGCGCGAAACAAAAATGTTCAGCAAATAAGGCCGTACAAAAGCCACCATTGTCAGGGCTGCCGCCGTCACTCCGGTAGTATTTGAAAACAAATCCACACAAAAACCTAACCCGAAAGCCCACAACAGCAAATAACCACGGTCAAGCGTTGATGGTAGGGTGAGCAAAAAATAAAGATACGGCATCGGGATGGCATAACCTCCAATGTGGATATTGTTAAAAACCAAAGCCTGCAACAGTACCAAAAGGACGAACCATACTATTCGTAAAAAGATTTTTTGCATCATAAAAGATTTGTATATTGTTTATACCTGAAGTTTTCCCAAAGTACACGCCTCACCCGAAAGGGCCGGCCGCTCTTACTGGTCGAGCGCCTCCACGGCCTCGAGGGCGTGCACCCGCAACGTGTCAATTGAAGCTTTGTTTTCAGAAGCAATGACCACCACATCACGCAAATTGGCAAAATCCGTGGCCAGGCCAATGTCAAGCCTATACGACAAGCCGTCGTCGGAATTCGTCACCTTGCGTACCTGCCCTACAAACAAGCCGGGAGGGAATATGGACGAATATCCGCTGGTTTCCACAAATTCGCCTCCCTTCAGACGGGCATAGCGCGGGATGTCGTCCAGATAAGCATGAACCGGACTGCCGCCTTCCCATTTAAGAAAGCCAAAGAAACGTTGTCCGCGTATGCGGCAACTGATGCTCGACTTGCTGTTAATCAGCGGAAGCACAAGCGAATAGCGCGCTCCGGTCAGGTAGACAATACCCACCACGCCGGTGCCGGACACAACCCCCATTTCGGGCCGTATGCCGTCGGCCTCGCCTTTGTTGATAACCAGATAATTGTTTTTTTCGCGTATGCTGTTTTGCACCACCCGTGCGCCAATCAGCTTATATCCGGCCAAGCTGCTCACCATGCGTTCGTTGGTCAGTCCGGTATCAACCCTGGCGTCACGCAACTGCTCACGCAGGTTGTCCACCTGCATCTGCAACATCACATTGCGCTGCGTCAGGGCCGTATTGACCTGCTGCAAATGCAGATACGACACGGCGTCGGCATAGAGGCCATTGACGCTGGCCGCCACCCGATTGGCCGAAGTAAACCACACACTGTTGGGATAACGTTCAAAACTGAAAAGCAGAAAGAAACTAACCAGTTCAAGAATAACCAGCAGGAACCAGTCATGATACTTCCGAATAAAGTCCAGCAAATTCTGCATACACCTGAAAATATTTTGACGAACCAGGGCTTTACGCCGCTACAAGAAAATATTACATACCATTCAAAAAAAACGGAGGCATAAAAAACACGGGGCCCCAGGGTTGATTTATTTACCCTGCTGTGCCCCGATTTTTTATATGTTCAGTCCCCCATTCCGCCGATATGCGGATGCAAATGACGGCCTGCGGAACAAGCGTATTCTTTATCGCATCAGGAAAGAGAAACGCTCTACGTTTTTCAGCGCTACGCCCGTACCCTTGGCCACGCAATGCAACGGATCCTCGGCTACGTGGAAAGGAATATTGATTTTATCAGTCAGGCGCTTATCGAGTCCGCGCAGCAAAGCTCCGCCTCCGGTCAGGTAGATACCGTTGTGTACGATGTCGGCATACAGTTCGGGCGGTGTGCGCTCCAAGGCGTTGAGCACGGCAGTTTCAATCTTGGCTATCGACTTTTCAAGACAGTGGGCTATTTCCTGATAGCATACCGGCACTTCCATAGGCAGTGCGGTGATGCGGTTAGGCCCGTGCACCACGTAATCCTCGGGTGCATCGTCAAGGTCGGTCAGGGCGGCGCCTACGTGAATCTTGATTCGCTCGGCCATACGCTCGCTGACGCGCACGTTGTGCTGTCGGCTCATGTATTCCTGAATGTCGGCCGTCAGGTCGTCGCCGGCCATTTTGATGGAGTTGTTCGACACGATGCCTCCCAGCGAAATGACGGCAATCTCGGTGGTTCCGCCACCTATGTCCACAATCATGTTGCCCTCGGGAGCTTCCACATCAAGACCTATACCGATTGCAGCAGCCATCGGCTCGAATATCAGATAAACGTCACGTCCGCCTGAATGTTCGGCCGAATCGCGCACAGCACGCAACTCCACTTCGGTTGAACCGGAAGGCACGCCGATGACCATGCGCAGTGAAGGCGAGAAGAAGTGTTTGCCGCGCGGTGCCATCTTGATTAACCCGCGCATCATCTGCTCGCAGGCATTGAAGTCGGCAATCACGCCGTCGCGCAACGGACGTATGACGCGCACTTTCTCGTTGGTTTTTTCATACATCAACTTTGCACGTTCGCCTACGGCTATCATATTGTCCGTATTACGGTCGAGCGCTACGACTGAAGGTTCGTCAACCACAATTTTCCCATCACTGATGATAATGGTATTGGCCGTACCCAAGTCCATGGCAATCTCCTGATTGAAAGAGAAGAAACTGAATAAGCTCATGCTGTTGTTTGGTATCTGTAAATCTTAAATGGGTATGTACAAACTGTTAATCCACATCGGAGACATGCTCCGGAAATGCTGTATGCAAGGCCTCTCCCCGCTCTTATTCTCTAAAAAAGGGAAGGGGAACTTTCCGGACGCACACTTTTTTTTATTTGCCAGACTTCTCAAAATAAGCATGAATGGCCGTATCGTAGTGGCTACTTACGCCAAAGGCGCGGGTGGCAAACCAGCGACGGTCTTCAATTTCCGTCTGTGCGCCCTGCTTCTGCAACAGCTCAAGCAGCGGCTGATACTCGGCCTTGGAGGGCACGATTACCACGTCTTTGAAGTTCTTGGCTCCGGCACGTATCAAGGAGATGCCGCCTATGTCGATTTTTTCGATTATGTCAGCTTCAGAAGCTCCGCTGGCCACGGTCTGCTCAAACGGATACAGGTCAACAATTACCAGGTCGATTTCCGGAATGTCATACTGCTTCATCTGTGCCTGATCCTCAGCTAGTTCACGGCGTCCGAGAATGCCACCGAAAATTTTGGGATGCAAGGTTTTCACACGGCCACCCAAAATGGAAGGATAGGTCGTTACGTCCTCTACCTTCTGGCAGGGAAGTCCCAAACTTTCAATGAATTTTTGCGTACCGCCGGTTGACAGCAGTTTCACACCTTCGGCATGCAATTTCTTTAGCAACTCGTCCAGCCCGTCTTTATGGAAAACGGAAACCAAGGCGGTTTTAATCTTCTTTGTTTCAGCCATAATCGTAGATTTATTGAATTTCAGGTTGCAAAGTTACAAAATATGTAGAATATTATGTGCCTAAAAGTCATAAGTTTTTTTCATTTCCACAAAAATTGAAAGTTCTTTCACGCCTGTCTGGCTTTGCGGCGGGCAGCGCACATGAAAACCGGAGGGAAGTTTTTTGAATCAAGACCGGACTTATTTTATTTTAGCAGGCACAAAAGTTTTTTCAGATGCCGACTTTTCAGCCCGGCTTCCTGCGGTTCTCCCCCCCAACTGCCGGAAAAGCAAAAAAAACTCCGCATCACCCCTACGGGATGACACGGAGAATAAAAATAAAATCACATCAGAAAAAAAAGAGGATAAGTCGATTTCAATAACCCGGCCCTACCGAGCATTACAGGCTAAAAGCGATATGCTCCGCCCAGGGAGAATACGGCCTGGTCAAAGTCGGCAACCAGCTGATACTTGATTTCGAGATTAATCGAGAAGTTATCAGCTACATCAAACTGGGCACCTCCACCAAAGTTACCACCCACACGGCTGGCATGCTCATTAAAGGCTTTCCAGTTCGTATAAGTCAGTCCGGCCAACGGATAAAGCTTTACGTAGTCGCCTACGGGGAAGAGATAATGGAGCGTGAGGTTAAGATCCCACATGCTCAGGTGGTCGCGCTTGAAGTAATAATCGCCGGCCACCTCACCACGGAGGGCATCCGTAAAATTATACATGAAAAATGCGCCCAAACCGGCATTGTCAACTTCAGTAGCATAATTCAAATGTACACCCAGTGCTTTTTCGCCTTTCTGGGCATAAGCTCCCATTGTGAAAGCAAACAGGCCCAATACAGCCACCATTAAAAATCTTTTCATAACTTCGCGTTTTTCAGGGTTAATTGAATGTGTGAATTTCCTTACATTACTTGTTGTTGCAAGATTGTAATGCCCAAATATACGTTTTTGAAAAAAAAGAGCCAAATTAAAAATCCATTTTTTTGAGCGTTTTTTATTTTTTACCGGTCGAAAGCCGTTTTTTTAATAAATGGGCCGGTTTTATCCGTTAAAAAAAAGGCCTGCCATTACCCAACGGCAATGGCAGGCACAACCTGTATCTTCTGCTGTTCGCACGCCTCCACGCGACACGAACTCAGTTCTTACGCACAAACACGAGGCCCTGCGTGTCGTTACCGGAATCGCCCCACACCTCGACCTCAAGCGTAAAAGGCGTGCCGGCTTCGAACTGGCTGACATCAACGTGATACGTATGTACAGCCCCGTTTTTGGCGGAATACTGCGTGCTGTCCTGCGCCAGGAGTTCGTCGCGCTTGTACAGTTTCATATGCCGGATACACAGGCCGTTGGCTCCGCCGGTCGGCACAAAAGTGATGTCGTACGAACCGTTGCCCACAATTTTTCCCGTGCAGTCAATACGCCAGCGGGTGGGTTTAAACTGGATGTCGAGCGGTTTCCAACCGGCGGTATAGGTTCCGTAAGCCTTGTAAGCCGAATAGTCGGGAGCAAAATATACCGGCAAAGAAAAATGGCGGGGCGACACCACGGTTATGGCATGGAAATCAGATTTCTGCGCCACCGTTACCGGCTGCTCATAAAGCGGTGAATGAATTGTAGGATACGAGCCGTCGGTGGTATAGCGGATTTCCGCTCCGGCCACGCTGGGCGACAACGTCACCTCAACTCCGCCGCCCACACTCCTGACGGCCTCGACACGCGGCTCCGGCACCCGGTAGTTGCACCCCATGTAGTCCAGGCGGGCGTAATGCGTGGATACGCGGCTGCTGAAGTCGTCATAGCGTCGGGCGGCCTGCGGCGTCCATCCCAGCTCGGCCACCGCCATCAGACGCGGATAGGTCAGATATTCGGCATACTGTTCCGAACGGTTTTCGTTGAGCGGTGTGATTTCCTGCAACTTATCTCCATGAATAAACTGGTCGCTCCAGAAACAGGCCTGCACGCCCAACACCGTCGAAGTGGGCGAATAATCGCTCACGGGGGTGGAATAACATTTTTCCAGGCTGCAGGGCGGCTGCCAGGTAGCTGCCTTCACCTCGCCCGGCGTGCCGCTCTCGGGAAAGTCGAGATACAGACTTGAACAAGGCGACAAAATGCCCTTATGCCCCGTACGGGTGGCCTGGATGGTGTCGTTCACGTTATGCCAGAACAGGGCTACCACGGGATTATTGAGTTTGCCGCGCTGAATGATTTCCTCCCAACCGATAATCGTGCGGTCATATTTTTTCATCATGTCCGACACCACATTGGTCAGATACCCCTGCAGCTCCAACGCCTTGCTCAAGCCTTCTCTTTTCATGACGGCCTGACACTCCGGACACTCTTCCCAACGCGTATATACGGCCTCGTCACCGCCAATGCAGATGTATTTCGAAGGAAAGAGTTCCACCGTTTCGGCCAGCACGTCGGCCAGGAACTGATAGGTTGATTCGCGGCCCACACAAAGCAGGTCACGACTGATAAAATGCTGCTCGGGCACCTTGTGCTGCACCTTCGTGCAACTCAGCCACGGATAAGCCACAACAGCAGAAAGCACATGCGCAGGAAATTCTATTTCGGGAATGACTTCGACTCCGCGAACCTTTGCATACTCCACAATTTCCCGGATGTCGTCCTGCGTATAATATCCTCCCAGACGCTGATGGTCGGGACCGGCCCAGGCACCCACCTGCGTCAGGCGCGGATATTTCCGGATTTCAAGCCGCCAGCCGGAATCGTCAACCATGTGAAACTGCAATTTGTTGAGCTTGTAGGCCGCCATATAATCAATGTACTGCTTGACAAAATCCTTGTCATAGAAATAGCGGGCCACATCGAGCATGATGCCGCGCCAGGGATGTTGCGGCGCGTCGGACACGGAGACGCAGGGCACGCACCAGTCAATCTGACGCTGGCGGACTTCGCTGTATATTTGAGGCGGAAAGAGCTGAAGCAACGACTGTATGCCATAGAACACGCCGCTGGCGTCGCGTCCGGCAATCTGCACCCTCCGGCGGGTCACATCAAGCCGGTATCCTTCGGCCTTGAGTGTATCGGCATCCGACAGACTCAACACGAGGTCGGCCTTGCGAGCACCTTCCTTCAGTTGCAAGTCCCAGCCGGTCGAGCCGCTTAACTTCTGAGCCAGATATTCAGCCTGTGGCTTCAGTTTTGCATCATAGCCTATTACCATTTTTGATGTCAGCCGGAAACTGCCTTCTGTCTGAGAGACATGCAGCGGCCGCGGAATGATGTTTACCGGTTCAGCCGTAACACTTCCCCAAAAGGAAGCCCACAATACGCCACAAAGCAAACCGGTTTTTACATAATGATTCATGTGTAGTAGATTCATGGTTAAATATAAATTGATAAGTTTTTCAGTTGGTCAATCTTTCTTCTGACAAAAGTAACACAAAGTTTCGTCCTTCCGTGCTTTTTACCTACAAAAAACCTAAAACAACAAACCGGGCTCCTCTATCCACCAATAAAGGAGTCCGGCTTGTACTGACTGAAAATCTTTGCGGCCTAAATCCACCAATGCAACAACATCATCACCATAGCTGCCAGCAAAGCACTAACCGGAATCGTCAAGACCCAGGCTGTCATCAAACTGCGCGTCACTCCCCATCGCACGGCTGAGAGTCTTTTTGTGGCTCCCACACCGATAATAGCTCCGGTTATGGTGTGAGTCGTACTGACCGGGACTTTCAAATATTCTGTCAAATATAAGGTCAGTGCGCCAGCAGTTTCGGCAACCACGCCTTCAAGCGGCGTTACACGGGTAATGCGTGTACCCATGGTACGCACAATTTTCCATCCGCCCGACATCGTGCCCAAGGATATGGCTGTAAAACAGGCAAACGCTACCCAGTTGGGAAGCTCGGCCATGCTGCTGACGCCCAAGTCTATTCCGTCGGCATGAGCAGCCATCATGGCAGCAGCAATAATACCCATCACCTTTTGTGAATCGTTCAGTCCATGCCCTACACTGAACAACGCCGAAGATACGAGCTGCAACCGTTTGAACCAAACCTCTGCGGTATGCGGATGCACCCGCCGGCAAATATTCAGCACGAGCAAGGTCAACCCGAAAGCCACAGCCATGCCGATAAGCGGCGCTAAAAAGATAAAAGCCACAATTTTCAGTATGATACTGACCTGCACCGAAGCAAATCCATGCACCGTAATTGCCGCTCCGGCAAATCCGCCAATCAAAGTATGAGACGAAGAAGAAGGTATGCCGCGCCACCACGTAAACAAATTCCAGATAATGGCAGCCACCACCCCTGCCAAAATGATAGGAAGAGTTATAAAATCAGCAATTACGGTTTTGGATACGGTATTGGCAATTCCGAAATCACCAATAACATATTTGGCAATGAAAAAAGCGACGAAATTAAAACATGCAGCCCATAATACCGCCTGCAAGGGCGTCAGCACTTTGGTTGACACAATCGTGGCAATGGCGTTGGCAGCATCGTGGAATCCGTTGATGTAGTCAAACACCAACGCCAACACAATAATCAATATCAGCAATTCCATAACAATCTGTCGGTGTCCGGTTATTAAGCATATTTGATCATCAGACTGCGCAGTATTTTTCCAACATGTTCAGCAGCGTCTGTCGTGCGTTCCAATTCCTTCATGATTTCTTTGAGTTTGATGGTTTCAACAGCATCCTGTTTTTGTTGAAAAAGGTGATAAATAAACATTTCAAAAACTTCATCTGCCTCATTCTCCAAATCATGAAGTTCCGAACAACACTGCCGCAACATATCAGTTTTTTTTCCTATGCGCTCAAGCTCATCCATTGCCCGGCGAATGCATTGTGCAGCCTGCCGTATGTAGTTAGCCAGTTTTTTCCCACTTTCGTCTATTGTACAGGGATGATATATCAAGATACATTTTGAACAACTGTTGATTCCGTCTACCACATCATCAATGGCGGCCGTCAGTTCGTGAATGTCCTCACGGTCAAAAGGTGTGATAAAAGTTGTACTCAGTTCATCTGTCACATGATTGGCCAACACATCAGCCTTCCGCTCCAGTTCCTTAATCAGTTTGTAGCATGCGGCTCGTTCATCAGCTGTATCTTTCTGCAAATTGTCAATCAACAATTCAGATGTACCGATGGCAATGTCCGACAACTCTTTCAACCACGGGAAAAACTTGGGCTCTTTGGGAGCAAAACGACTGAAAAATGAATTTTTCATACCTAATATGTTTTTTAAATAGGATTCTTATTGATTTTTGTTTTTAAGGATACGAATCTTTGCCCGACATACTTCCACCGCTGCCGGCAGCAAAGAAATAAAAATAATCATTACAAGCAGCAATTTCAGATTCTGCTGCACAAACGGCAAATCGCCGAAAAAATATCCGGCATAACAGAACAGCAATATCCATAAGGCTGCTCCTGCCAGATTATATAACATAAAATAGTAGTAGTGCATACGTCCCATTCCGGCCACACAGGGAGCAAAAGTGCGCACCACCGGCACAAAACGTGCCAAGATGATAGTCTTGCCTCCGTATTTACGATAAAAATCATGCGTCTTTTCCAAATAAGACTGCCGGAAAATCCGCGAATCCGGATTCCTGAAAAGCCATGTTCCGAAATACCGTCCAATGGCATAATTGCATGAATCTCCCAAAACGGCAGCAGCAAAAAGCAACAACACCAGCACATGCACATTTAAGGCATGACCCGGCAAAGCGGCTATGGCTCCGGCTACGAACAGCAACGAATCACCAGGCAAAAAAGGTGTAACCACCAGGCCGGTTTCGCAAAATATAATGAGAAACAAAATAAAATACGTCCAATGGTGATAAGTATGGACCATGCTGACCATATACTGGTCGATATGCAAAATAAAATCGATCATAAAAAAAGGATTTAGAAATACAAGCCTCCCATCTTCGTTTCAGGAAAACGAAGGATTATTTATCGCAAATGAGACTTGTACGCTAAATCAACATGCGCCGTAAGGCAAACACATAATACATCACATCGTGCCGCTGATAGCAAACACGATGTATTCCCTGTTTTTGCCAACGCATGAAACAAACGACCTGAAGTAAGGCCAAATACTTGAAAATAGCATAAAGCGAAGCATTCTGAAACCGCTGTAACGTAACGGGAATGGGATAATAATTTACCGCCGACTCCACCGCTCCAAGCCTGAAAGTACATGCCTGCGACTTGCATACTCCCCGATCTGCATAATGACCCGGTACGTGCAGCACACAGTAGGCAGTTTCATTCAAAGGTTCTACGGATTCAGATATTTCAGATATGTGGTTAATCATACCGTCATTACCGGAAAAGAATTTGATTCCGGCCACAACAGTCAAGGCAAATAATGTATATATTAACCACTTAGCCATTCCAGCGCAAAATTACGAAGTTTTGCCGAATATGACAAACTGAAAACAACAAAAAAATAGGGTCTCAGACGATATTTTTACGCACTGAAACCCTGTTGCAAAAATATAGAATCAAGCTAAAGTGCCAACGTTTTCAGTACTTCTCCGTCAAGCCGCATCACCGACAGTTCTCCTCCCTTCAAAAAGGCCAGCGTAGGCGGATTTCCTCCCTTCGGAAAGGTTACGGAACCCGTATTGCACACAATCCGGCCGTCAGCACACTTTTCCAGTTTCCATAAATGCGTATGTCCGTAACAAAGTACGTCACTCCCCTCTCTCAGCCAGTTGTTTTCATCATACACATGGCCGTGAGTCAGAAACAACCGCTTGCCGCCACATTCTACTTGGGCATAATTGGCCATAATGGGGAAACGAAGCAACATCTGGTCAACTTCAGAGTCGCAGTTCCCGCGAATGGCTGTCACGATGCCAGCCTGTGTGTTGAGCAATTCGGCCACCCCCATGGCGTCAAGCCCCTGTGGAAGCCCGTTGCGCGGACCATAATTCAGCAAGTCGCCGAGCAGGAGCAACCGCTCCAGTTGCAATTTGTCCTTCAGTCGCAAGGCCTGGTGCAAGGCCGGTAGCGAACCGTGGATATCAGATACAATAAGATAGCTACTCATGGTATGCAGATTATAAAAGAATATTGCCGTAATCAACACGGAGGCCGAAAACTAAATTGTAGTTTCCGGCCCCACATGACATGTATGTTCATATTCTGTCTGTATGCAGAAAAATATCAGGCTTATCCCACGGTAACAAGCACGGTGCCTTCCATGACGGAATCACCCTGAGCTACACATACGGATGTTACGGTACCGTCACACTCGGCAGCAATGTTGTTTTCCATTTTCATGGCTTCCAGCACAACTACCGTTTCGCCCTTCTTTACCTTCTGTCCTACATTGACATTGATTGCCGTAACCACGCCGGGCAGCGGAGCCTTGACGGGTGTACCCTTGCCGGGAGCACCGGCAGGAGTGGCAGCCTTGGGGGCGGCAGCAGGAGCAGCAGCCTTGGGAGCAGCCGGTGCAGCCGAAGCGTCAGCCGCAGGAGCATCGGGCAGGTCGCTCTCATTCAGCGTACCCTGCATTTCAACGTCAAACGACATGCCGTTGACAATCACTTTCGCTTTGTTTCCGTTGAGCGAATCAATGGTTACGTCGTAGTCGGCGCCATTGATGGTATATTTATATTGTTTCATTGGTGATTTTTTTATCTGATTTTTACTTTGCCTTCCAGGGGTTCATTAAAGTTGACGGATTGTTCCACGCCGTGCGGTGGGCGTCGAGGGTAATAATGCCTTCCTCATCGTCGTGAACCACCTCCAGTTCATACTGAAGCAAACCCAATGCTGCCACGGCAGCCACTTCGGCCATTTTCTCTTCCGACAAAACGGGCTGCTCGCCGTCTACCGTAAACTGCGTTACGGTGCCTTGCAGCTCGCTTACCGTAAAGGAAAGCTCGCGTCCGTCAACATTGTATTTAAACGTTCTCATAATGCTTGTTGATCTTGAAAAAGTGGATTACAATGGAATGTTGCCATGCTTCTTGGCCGGACGGTTCTCACGCTTGGTAGCAAGCTGAGCCAGGGCGCGGCAAATGCGGAAACGCGTGTTGCGCGGCTCGATCACGTCGTCAATATAGCCATACTCGGCAGCCTTGTACGGGTTGGTGAAGAGGTCGTTATATTCCTTCTCCTTCTGAGCCAGGAAGGCTTTGGGATCAGCCTGTTCCTTGGCTTCCTTGCCGTTAAGAATAGCTACGGCACCGCTGGCACCCATTACGGCAATTTCGGCTGAAGGCCATGCGTAGTTCAGGTCGGCCTTGAGCTGCTTGCATCCCATCACGATGTGTGAACCACCGTAGCTCTTGCGCAGCGTTACGGTTACCTTGGGCACGGTAGCCTCACCGTAGGCGTAGAGCAACTTGGCGCCGTGGTCAATCACGGCGTTGTACTCCTGACCGGTACCCGGCAGGAAGCCCGGCACGTCAACCAGCGATACAATAGGAATGTTGAAGGCGTCGCAGAAGCGAACGAAGCGGGCGGCCTTGCGGCTGGCGTTGCAGTCGAGCACACCGGCATATACGCTGGGCTGGTTGGCTACCACGCCCACGCTCTGTCCGTTGAAGCGGGCAAAACCGATGATGATGTTCTTGGCAAAGGCGCTCTGTACTTCAAGGAATTCGCCGTTGTCCACCACGGCGCCGATAACCTTGTACATATCATAGGCCATGTTGGGGTTGTCGGGGATAATTTCGTTGAGCATGTCCTCCTTGCGGTCGATGGGGTCGGTGCAGGGCACAACGGGAGCCTGCTCCATGTTGTTCTGCGGAATGAACTCAAGCAGGTGACGGATGAGTGAGGCAAACTCTTCCTCCGTCTTGGCCGTAAAGTGGCATACGCCGCTCTTCTGGGCATGTACGCGGGCACCGCCCAGGTCTTCCTGCGTTACGTCCTCACCCGTTACGGTCTTCACTACCTTAGGTCCGGTCAGGAACATGTAGCTGATGCCTTCGAGCATCACCACGAAGTCCGTCAGGGCCGGAGAATAAACGGCACCACCGGCACACGGGCCGCAGATACCCGAAATCTGGGGCACTACGCCGCTGGCCTCAATGTTGCGCTGGAAGATGTTACCGAATCCGGCCAGCGCGTTGATGCCTTCCTGAATGCGGGCGCCGCCGGAGTCGTTCAGTCCGATACAGGGAGCACCCATCTTCATTGACTGGTCCATGACCTTGCAGATTTTCTCGGCCATGGTTTCCGAAAGTGAACCGCCATTGACGGTAAAGTCCTGTGCAAACACGTAAACCAGACGTCCGTTGATGGTACCGCTACCGCAAACCACACCGTCGCCCAGGAAGTGTTTCTTGTCCATGCCGAAATTGTGGCAACGATGGAGCTTGAACATGTCCATCTCCTCAAACGAGCCCTTGTCCAGCAATAATTCTATGCGTTCACGAGCCGTGTACTTGCCTTTGGCATGCTGCTTTTCAATTGCTTTTTCACCGCCGCCCATACGCGCTTTTTCGCGCATTTCGACCAGCTGCTTTACTTTTTTCAGTTGTTCACTCATCTTTGTATAGATTTTTTGTAGATATCAAAATAACTGATGGACACTGCCATCGTGGCAAAGTTAGCAAAATTCCCCCGTTCGGGCGCTATCTTTTCGAGGTTATTTTTGAGCAAGCGCCGGCGGGCACTACAAACTGCCGGTTTCCGCCGCAGCCGCACCGCAAAGACATCGCCACCAGGCGGCATGAATTTTTTATGAAGTCGGACCTTGTAAAAATTCCGAGCCGCCGATTTTTTTCCCGAGCCGCACAGATAAGTTTTCAGCCGGGCATCCCCCCACCGTTTTTTAAGGTAATTTAACAAAAAAAGAGATAAGCCCATGCGCTGCCTCCATCCTGCCGGATTTCTCTGTACCTTTGTACCGGACTTGCCTAAAGCCTGCCTACGGGACTGCACACATTTATATATGGCATCACCTCTGGCAGGAGTTACGGCCACAGGCCCATCTAGATTCAGCTAAATCACAGAAAAAGAATACATCATAAAATGAAAAAAATCACTACCTGTTTTCTGGTTGCCCTGTGCGGGCTGAGCCCCCTCGTCCTGGCCACGGCCTGCAGTGAGGACGACGGCCCCTCCGTACAATACCCCAGCTACCGCGACCTCACCTACTCGGGGCAGCGCCTGACGGTATATCTCAACGGACAACCGATGGAAAGCGTGACGGAAGCCACCATCAACTCCAACCAGCGGCTGGGCGAAAGCAGCATCACCGCGCCGGAGGACTCTTCCGCCTTTTCGGCCAACCCGGTGTATGACTCCACCATCCGCCTGAAAGGCTTTCCCCGCACCGGTCAGAACACCACCCTGACCACGGACTACATGGACCTGGCCTACTTTTGGGGAAAGGTGACGGTAGACAACGTGACCTACACTTACAAGGGTGAATTTACGGGCGGTCCGCTCGACCGGCCCGAAAACCAGGGTGTCATCATCCGCTTCACTACCGAATGATGACGTCACGACACCTGCTGGCCAGCGGTCTGCTGATACTCCTTCCGGCCACGGCCCTGGGACAAGCGCCGGCCGACTCAGCATCACGCCGCCTGGGTGAGGCCGTGGTGGTGGGCAACCGGCTGGAGCTGCAACTGCTCACGCCGCAAATGGGCGTGGAGCGCCTGAATGCCGAAAAAATTACGGAAATGCCCGCCCTGATGGGTGAGCCCGACATGGTGCGTGCCCTGCAAATACTGCCGGGCGTGTCGCAGGGCGTAGAGGGCTTTACGGGCCTTTACGTGCGCGGCGGAGAGAACGACCAGAACCTTTTTCTCTACGAAGGTCTGCCGCTCTATCAGGTGAGCCACCTGGGCGGCGTGTTCTCGTCGTTCAACGTGGCCACACTCAGCCGGGTGGACTTTTACAAGGGCGTCTTTCCGGCCCAATACGGCGGAAGGGCCTCCAGCATTGTGGACGTCAGGATGAAGGAGCCCGACTTTGAGCGCTGGGGCGGACAGATGAGTGTGGGACTGATGAGCGGCAACCTGTACGTTTCGGGACCGCTCCGGCGCAACGCTACGGCCCTGGCCATAGGCGTGCGCCGCACGTGGCTCGATGCCGTCACGGCCCCCACGCTGGCCATACTGAATGCCGTGCAGCACAAAAAGGGCAAAAAGACCATCGGCCACTACGCCTTTACCGACTTCAACGCGCGACTGGACCACCGGTTCAACGCCTCGACCTCGGCCCTCGTCATGGGTTACTACGGCCACGACAACCTGAAACTGGGTACGCGCAACTTTGAGAGCGAAGCCGACGAATACGGCAGCAGTCAGCCGCAGCCGTCGACCCGCTTTTTTGAGGAAGACGTCAACCGCCTGTCGTGGGGCAACTGGGGCGTGCTGGCCGCCGTGCGCCACCGCCGTGCCCTGAGCGCCCTGCAGGCCACGGTCTACTACTCCGACTACGCCTCGACCTACCGTCAGGAAAGCGAATACCAGACCGACCTGGACGCCCCCGACACCTACGGCTACAACCGCAGCACCACGCGCAACCGCATACAGGACGCCGGAGCCGGCCTGGACTACAGCTGGGCGCTGGGCCAGACCTACAGTCTGAAAGCCGGAGCGGGTTACGTACACCACACCTACCTGCCCGAGGCCCTCACGCACGCCTCGCTGAGCAACGCCGACACCATCAGCCGACAAAACCCCGGCTGCCGGGTGCAGACACACGAGGTGTATGCCTATCTGGGACAGGAAGTCAGTCTGGGGCAATGGATATCGGCCTCGGCGGGTCTGCGCTACGTGGCACAGGGCGAGCGATCCGCCACCTTCAGCCACAACTGGGAACCGCGTGCCTCGGTGCGCCTGCGCCTGACGGAGGACTACAGCCTGAAGGTGGGCTACGCCCGCATGCACCAGTACGTGCAGCAAATCTCCAACAACTATGTCAACCTGCCCACCGACCTCTGGCAGCCCGGCGGGCTACGCTTCAAGCCCCTGCGCAGCGACCAGCTCACCGTGGGGCTCTACGGACGCCTGCCCCGAAACATCTATCTGACGGCCGAGGGGTGGTACAAAAACATGCGCCACGTGCTGGAATACCGCGAGGGTGTGTCCACACTCAACCCCGACCTGGCCTGGGACGAGAAGCTGGTGGAAGGGCGCGGCTGGGCCTACGGCATGGACCTGAGCCTGACGGGACAATTCGGACGCCTGGAGGCCACGGCCGCCTACGGCCTGATGTGGAACCGCCGCCGCTTTGACGCGCTCAACCAGGGGCGCAGCTTCCCGGCCAAGTTTGACAACCGCCACAAAATAAACCTTTCGGCGCACTACCGCTTCAACGACAAACTGGCCCTCAACGCGATGTGGACCTACCTGACGGGCAACCGACTCACACTGGCTCTGTATAACTACCCTTCAATAGGAACGGACTTTCCCGATGCTCCATCGGCCGACCCTCCGGCTTACGACGAAGGGGCCGGACTGGACTATTATTCGAGCCGAAACAATGTTCGCCTGCCGGCTTATCACCGGCTGGACATCGGACTGACACTCAACAAAACCACGCGCCGGGGAAGAAAAGGCACATGGAATTTCGGACTATACAACGCCTACTGCCACCTGAACGTGCTCACCATACGCAAACAACATGCTTCAGACGGAACGTCGGGATGGAACCGCAAGTTCCAGACGCTTAGCCTCCTGCCCATACTTCCCTCCGTATCCTACACTCTCGACTTTTAAAGCCTGCACAACCATGAGAAAAAGCTATTTCCTGCTGTGTCTTACCCTGGCTCTGACAGCCTGCGAACGCGACATCAATCTGGAAGACTACCGCTCCATCGAGGGCAGTGACCTGCTCACGCTCAATGCCGTGGTCCGACCTGACTCCACCGTCAGTGCCACGGCTTCGCTCCCCTACTTCTTTTCCGACGAAATTTCTGCCCCACGCCGCGTTGACAGTCTCAGCATCAGCGTCCTGGCCGACGGCAACCCCGTCACAACCCTGAACTACAACGCGGAAAGCGGACGCTACGAATCGAACTTCCGTCCGCAGCCAGGCAGCGTCATTACCCTGCGCACCACGTACAAGGGGCATACCGTAGAGGGTACAGACACCGTGCCCCGCCCCGTAACGATTGAAAACATCAGCGTGGAGCGCTCCGGGCCGATACACGTATATTACGAAAACGACTGGATACTGACCTACCGCATCACCTTTACGGACGCGCCGGAAAGCAACAACTACTATTTTCTGGAATACAGCCCGCTCATGCCGCTGGCTCTCATGGGCGAACGTGACTACAGTCAGGAATACGTATTCCAGCAACTGGCGCGGCAAATCAACACCTCGCTGCCCGGCTGGGAACCCTACTCCTCACGCGGCCTGCCGTTTTCCGACCAGGGCATCAACGGCCAGCGCCACACGCTGGTGGTGCGCGAAATCCTGCAGCGAAGCCCGGGCAGCTCTCTGCCCACCGACGAGGAGCTGCAGCGCCGCTTCAGACTCTTCGCCATCACGTCGGGCCACTACCGCTATCTGGTGAGCATCATCAGCAACCAGTCGGACGACTCCGGCCTGCACGGCGGGCTGATTGACATGGGACTGACCGAACCGCTCAAAATATACAGCAACGTGTCGGGCGGGACGGGCATCGTAGCCGGCTGTACACTCAGCGAACAGGTCGTGGACGTGGCGGCTGCAGCAGGTTCATTCTATCCATAAACATACCAGCCTGCCAGAAACAAAAAAATGTCCTGCCGCGTTATGTCGGGCAGGACATTTTTTGTCATAAAGATTATGACCGATTATTTTTCGAACTTTCAGCCGTCAGACGAGATATCTTCCGGTTCAGTCTTGCGCACCAGCACCTTGTCAATGCGCTGTCCGTCCATCTGCTGAACGGTAAGCTGAAAGCCCCGCCATTCCACCTGCTCACCCTCATGAGGAATGCGTTCCAGCAAATCAAGAATAAGACCGCCTACGGTGGTAAAGTCCGGGGTATAATAATCTTCAGCATCAAACCAGGCCAGGAAATCATAAAACAGACATTGCCCGCTTACGAGCCAACTCCGATGATCGTCCTGCTCTACAATGTCGGGCGCCTCGGAAGGTTCGGCAATAGACCCCACGAGGCCTTCCAAAATGTCCTTCAGCGAGATTATTCCCTGAAGCGAGCCGAACTCGTCGCACACCAAAGCACGATTGAGCCTGTCGGCCTTGAGTTGCTCAAGTGCCTTATAAACCGTCATGTTTTCAGGAAAATAATGCGGCTCCTTAATAATGGATTTCAATGAAAAATCTTCGCGCCCGAGAATCAGCACCAAATCCTTCAGGGTAACAATTCCCTGCACATTGTCAAGATCCTCATCGATTACCGGATATGTGGCATAGGGAGTCTGGCGAATGACGGCCTCGACTTCGGCTGCCGTCATGCCAATATCAAGAGTCACCAAATCATTGCGGTGGGTCATCAGCGAGTCGACCGTCTGGTCACCCAGCACCAGAGCACGCTCCATGATATCCTGTTCGACCTCCTGCACTTCACCGGCATCCGTACCTTCCTGAATGACAGACTTGATTTCTTCCTCCGTCACCTTGTTTTCCGTATGGTGTAAACGGAACACCCGAATAAAGCCCTCGGTATTCTTGGTTAACAGCCATACAGCCGGAAAAGAGAGTTTGGAAAACAACATCATAGGCGGAGCGCACAGGCGAGCCATGCGGTCGGCAAAATCAATACCGATTCGTTTAGGGACCAGCTCACCCATACAACACTGCAGATAAGTGGCCACAACTACAATAATTGTTTTGGCCGTAAAATGAGCCGATGAGGCATTCATGCCCCATGTCTGCAATATGGCTCCGAAACGGTCAGACAAAGCCGCTCCGGAATAAATTCCGGTAAGAATGCTGACGATGGTAATACCAATCTGTGCCGTCGAAAGAAAACGGTCGGGGTCTTCCATCAGCAGCAAGGCCTGGCGGGCAGATCTGTTACCCTCACGCGCCAAGGCCTGCAACTTGCCTTTACGGGCGGAAATCAACGCCACCTCTGACAAAGAGAAAAAGCCATTGATTACCACCAGTATCAAAATAATAAGAATATCCAACATCTTATTTGCTTGGTTCTGAAAAAGAGTGTGCACTCATCGTCATGTTCCGGTAAGGATGAAGCATGCACTTATCCCACCGAACCCTCCAACGACACACTCAGAAGTTTTTGTGCCTCAACGGCAAACTCCATGGGAAGTTTGTTAATGACTTCCTTGGCATATCCGTTGACAATCAGATCAACGGCAGCTTCCGTAGGAATTCCCCGCTGATTGCAATAGAACAACTGCTCTTCAGAAATCTTGGAAGTAGTCGCTTCATGCTCAATCACGGCATTGTCGTTATGCACATCAATATAAGGGAACGTATGTGCACCGCTGGTGCTGCTCAAAAGGAGCGAATCACACGATGAATAATTGCGTGCTCCGCTGGCCTTGCTGCCCACCTTCACGAGTCCGCGATAGGAATTCTGACTTTTTCCGGCCGAAATACCTTTGGAAATGATGGTAGAACGGGTATTGCTGCCCAGATGAATCATTTTGGTACCGGTATCGGCTTCCTGATGATTGTTGGTTACTGCCACACTGTAAAATTCGGCCTGCGAATTATTGCCCATCAACACACAGCTGGGATATTTCCAGGTAATGGCAGATCCGGTTTCAACCTGCGTCCACG
This sequence comes from Prevotella sp. CAG:617, assembly GCA_000438115.1. Lineage (GTDB taxonomy): Bacteria > Bacteroidota > Bacteroidia > Bacteroidales > Bacteroidaceae > Alloprevotella. The sequence goes on from FR903569.1 coordinate 22,540, forward strand.
ACAACTTGCTGTTGTCTCCCCGCAGCTGGCCGCGCTTGGTCACAAGGTTGTACACGCCACCACGGCCTTCGGAATCGCCCGGATACCAGTTCTGGACGGTTGAATACTTAACTTCCGCATTTTTGTTGACAACAATTTCAACAATGGCCGCATGAAGCTGGTTTTCGTCGCGCATGGGAGCTGTACATCCTTCCAAATAGGATACGTATCCTCCTTCGTCACAAACAATGAGGGTACGCTCAAACTGACCTGTATTAATAGCGTTAATACGGAAATAAGTGGACAACTCCATCGGACAGCGCACACCCTTGGGGATATAGACAAATGAGCCGTCACTGAACACGGCACTATTGAGTGCCGCAAAATAATTGTCACGATAAGGCACTACCGTACCCAAATATTTGCGCACAAGCTCAGGGTTTTCTCTTACGGCCTCGCTGATTGAGCAAAAAATAATGCCTTTTTCCTGCAACTTTTCCTTAAACGTGGTTTTTACCGACACGGAATCCATCACGGCATCAACGGCAACACCGGCCAGCTGCATACGCTCCTCCAGAGGAATACCGAGTTTGTCGAAAGTCTTCATCAGTTCCGGATCAATTTCCTTTTTTCCGTTTCCCTTATTCTTTTGAGTCGGGTCGGCATAATAAGAAATCGCCTGATAATCAATTTGTGGCAAATTAACGTGCCCCCACGTAGGTTGTTCCAAGGTCTGCCAATACCGGAAAGCTTTCAGACGGAATTCAAGCAACCACTCAGGTTCACCTTTCTTGGATGAAATAAGACGTACCACGTCTTCGTTCAATCCCTTCTCAATGATTTCAGTCTGCACATCGGTGGTAAAGCCGTACTCATACTTCTTTTCGGCCACCTCACGCACCAACTGATTTTTCTCACTTTTTTGTGTTTCCATGATGGTCAGTGGTAGTTAAAGTATCTCCTTTTGCGGGTACTGCCTTGTTTGACTGCATATCTACCCAAATAGTGTCAGGCAACGTGGAAGATACAGAATCTGTACGTTCAACCGATTGGGAAGTAAGGTTCCCCATTACAGCCGTAACCGGCTTATACCAAAAGGATTTTTCCACACTGGACGTAGCCAGCATGTTCAATCCTGTCATTACATTGAAAATACAGCTGAACAGAACGACATACTTAGCCAAGGACACGATTGCACCGACTATACGCTGAGGAACACGGACAGCAAAGCGATCAAACTTGGCAGTCAACACATTAGCCACATAGCCTAAAGCAATCGGAAGAATAATCCAAAGTATGGCAAAGGCTACAACATTTAATATCATATTGGTTTTGCTGCCTGTCATAGACAGATAGTCACCCAACCACAAATACACAAGCGAAGCAATTACCAGTCCTACGGCAAAACCTATGGCCGAAAACAATTGTTTAATAGCTCCCATGCGCCAGCCACTATAAATGGCCCACACGAAAAGCAATGTTAAAATCACATCGATGTACATAATCTCTTTTCTTAATTATTTTATGGATAAAAGAAACAAAAGCCCGAACCCCTTGTATGCACCGGAATGCACACACAGGATTTCGAGCTTTGTATCAGTAAATATGCTATTCTCGTATATTACAATTTCTGCTTAACTTCCACCTCTTTGAAGGTTTCGATAATATCACCTTCCTTGATGTCGTTACAGTTGGTCAAACTGATACCGCACTCGAAATTGTTGCTTACTTCTTTCACATCATCCTTAAAGCGCTTCAAGGCATTGATAGCACCGGTAAAGATTACGATTCCATCACGAATCAGGCGCGCCTTGTCTGTACGACTAACCTTTCCGTCACTGACATAGGCTCCGGCAACGTAACCCACCTTAGAGATATGGTATACCTGACGAACATCAAGCGTAGCTGTTACTTCTTCCTTGATTACCGGTTCAAGCATACCTTCCATGGCTTTCTTCACATCCTCAATGGCATCATAAATGATGGAATAAAGACGAATTTCCACACCTTCCTTATCGGCCTGTTTACGAGCCATCTGACTGGGACGAACCTGGAAACCGACAATCACAGCCTGAGAAGCAGCCGCCAAAGTTACGTCGTTTTCAGAAATCTGTCCTACGCCCTTATGGATAACGTTTACCACAATCTTTTCGGTAGAAAGTTTAATAAACGAATCGCTCAAAGCCTCAACGGAACCATCAACGTCACCCTTGACAATAATGTTCAATTCCTGGAAAGAGCCTAACTTGATACGACGTCCCAACTCATCAAGAGTCAGCATCTTATGCGTACGCAAATCCTGCTCTCGCTGCAATTGCTCTCGCTTGGAAGCAATCTCGCGGGCTTCCTGCTCGGTTTCCATCACATGGAACGTATCGCCGGCCTGCGGAGCGCCATTAAAGCCAAGCAATGTAGCAGCCATTGACGGGCCGATATTATCTACGCGGGCATTACGTTCATTGAAAAGAGCCTTGACACGGCCATAGTTGGTTCCGGCCAAAACAATGTCGCCCACTTTAAGCGTTCCGTTGCTTACGAGTACCGTAGCTACATAGCCACGTCCCTTGTCAAGAGAAGATTCAATAACCGTACCCGTTGCTTTGCGATTCGGATTGGCACGCAGCTCCAACATATCGGCTTCAAGCAGGACTTTTTCCAACAAATCGTTGACACCAATACCTTTTTTTGCCGAAATATCCTGACTCTGGTACTTTCCGCCCCATTCTTCAATCAAGAAATTCATCTGGGCCAGTCCTTCCTTAATTTTGTCAGGGTTAGCTCCTGGCTTATCGATTTTGTTAATGGCAAAGACGATGGGCACATTGGCTGCCACAGCATGGTTAATAGCCTCCTTGGTCTGCGGCATGATATCATCATCGGATGCAATGATGATAATCGCAATGTCAGTTACCTGTGCTCCACGGGCACGCATGGCCGTAAACGCCTCATGTCCCGGAGTATCAAGGAAAGTAATATGTCGTCCGTTTTCAAGTGTTACATTATAGGCTCCGATATGCTGCGTAATACCACCGGCTTCACCGGCAATTACATTGGCTTTACGAATATAGTCGAGCAAAGAAGTCTTTCCGTGGTCAACGTGACCCATTACGGTAACAATCGGTGCACGGGGTTCCAAATCTTCTTCGTTATCTTCCTCCTCGGCCACAGCTTCTGATACATCGGCACTGATATACTCGGTTTTGAAGCCGAACTCATCGGCTACCAAGTCGATAGTCTCGGCATCCAGACGTTGGTTTATACTTACCATAATACCGACACTCATACATGTTCCTATGACCTTGGTTACCGGAACATCCATCATGGTAGCCAACTCATTGGCCGTCACGAACTCTGTCAGTTTCAGAATTTTGTTTTCAGCTTTCAACTCAGCCAACTGCTCTTCCTGTTGGGCACGGAACTGATCGCGTTTTTCCTTACGATACTTGGCACCTTTCATACCCTTGGTCTTACTGGTCAAGCGAGCCAATGTTTCTTTTACCTGCTTAGCTACAGCCTCGTCTGAAATTTCCGGCTTAACCACAGCAGGCGCCTTACGGTTCTGACGATCACGACGATCACGACGGCTGTTTTGTCCGCCTCCATTATTGTTTTTGTTGCGGTTTCCGCCATCTACGCCATCTTTGGCAGCAGCGCTTACATCTACACGCTCTTTACTGATACGTGCCCGTTTCTTCTTATTGGCTTCATTTCCTGCTGCTTGCTGACGAGCCTTATTTTCACGTTCCTTACGACGTTCTTCCTTCGTTTTTTTGTTGGGACGGGTCTTCTGGTTAATTTCATCCAGATTAATAGTGCCCAAAACCTTAGGCCCCTGCAAATTGATAGAAGAACGCCAAGCCGAAGCCTCTTCTGTCCCGGTTTGCTTTGATTCTGCTTGTTGAACAGAATCAGAAGTTTTTTCCGTATTTTCAGCTTTTTCCACGGCTGGTTCAACCTTTTTACTTACAGGATTAGACTGCGCATCAAGATTTATATGTCCCGTAGTTTTTATTTGCGGACGCATGGACTCCGGAATTTCCGTCTTGATCACTTCAGCCGAAGCCGCCGGCGCTTTTTTCGCCTTATTCTTTTCTTTCTGGCGGTCCTGCTTCTGCTTGTCCACTTCGCCTCTTAATTCCTTATCAGCCCCATATTCCTTTTTCAGCAGTTCATACTGCTCATTGGAAATTTTCTCACTTGGATTGGCCTCAACCGTTATACCTTTTGATTGCAGAAACTCCACAATGGTCTGCAATCCTACATTAAATTCCTTTATTACCTTATTTAATCGTATGCTGTTAGTCATATATTATTCCTCGTCCTCAAATTCTGATTTTAAAACACGCAACACTTCATCAACGGTACTCTCTTCAAGATCCGCTTTCTCTATCAGCATTTCGCGCGGAGCGTTGAGTACAGCCTTCGCGGTGTCGAGTCCGATACCTTTAATGGCATCAATTACCCATTGGTCTATTTCATCAGAAAATTCGTCAAGGTAAATATCCTCGGTTTCTTCGCCTTCCGGAACCTCACGGAATACATCTATGGTATATTCTGTAAGCATCGAAGCCAATTTGATGTTCATTCCGCCCTTACCGATAGCCAGCGAAACCTCTTCAGGCTGCAAATAAACCTCAGCCTTATGATTTTCCTCATCCAGTTTTACGCTTGAAATATTGGCCGGACTAAGGGCACGTTGAATAAACAGCTGAATGTTCGACGTATAGTTGATTACGTCAATATTTTCATTACGCAACTCGCGTACAATACCGTGAATACGGCTTCCCTTAACACCCACGCAGGCTCCTACCGGGTCGATGCGGTCGTCATAACTCTCTACGGCTATTTTGGCACGTTCGCCGGGAATTCGGGCTATCTTGCGCACCAAAATCAAACCGTCATGAATTTCGGGAACTTCCGTTTCCAACAAACGCTGCAAGAAGACAGGTGACGTACGGCTTACATAAATTTTAGGATTACCATTTGTGTTATCCACCCGGTCAATCACGGCACGCACGGTGTCGCCCTTATGATAGAAATCACGCGGAATCTGCTGCGATTTCGGCAACAGAAGCTCATTATTTTCGTCATCTATCAAAAGCACTTCGTTTTTCCATATCTGGTAAACTTCTGCCGAAATCACCTCACCGATACGGTCCTTATATTTATTATAAAGCGAGTCATGCTCCAATTCCAGAATCTTGCTGGCCAGAGTCTGACGCAACGTAAGGATAGCGCGGCGGCCAAACTTTGCAAAATCAATGGTTTCGCTCACCTCTTCGCCCACCTCATAGTCAGGAGCCAGCGCCTGAGCCTCACTCAGCGAAATCTGCTTGTTTGAATCTGTCACTTCATCGTCGGCAGCTACCACACGATTGCGATAGATTTCAAAGTCACCCTTGTCCGGATTGACAATCACATCAAAATTCTCGTCCGAGCCAAACATCTTGGCCAACACGCTGCGAAAACTTTCTTCCAGCACGCTCACCATCGTGGTACGGTCAATATTTTTCAGCTCCTTAAATTCTGAAAAAGTGTCGATAAGACTCATCGTCTCTTCTTTTTTCTTTGCCATAGCTGTATTTCGTTTTATTTTTAAGCTTAATGAAACCATCAGGAAGCCGTGATACAATAACACGCTGCTTCATCCGTTTTTATTGGTCAAGTACGCCTTCATGCTTTTCAACAGATCATTCAGAAAAGCATTTGTTTCTCATCCAGTTCATGAACGTTGCATATCAAACCGCATTTAACAAGAAGTCCTAAGCAAACCGTTCATCATCAGATTTTGCGAATGATTATTTAAAGGTAATCAAATACTTGGTATACTTCACCTCGTCATAACCGAAATGATAGTCCACTTCCGTCAGTTTAGGCCGTTTTTCGCCTTCGGCCTTTACTTTTTCTTCCACACTGATCGTAAAGCCATTCTCATCAGCATCCTTCAGTATTCCCGTCAGTTTTTTTCCTGCCGCAGTCAATACCTCTACCGGTTCGCCTACATTATTCTCATACTGACGCACAACCTTAAATGGCTGTCCTATTCCGGCGCTTCCTACCTCAAGTTCAAAATCCTCCTCATCGCGGTTCAATCCGTTTTCAATAAAACGGCTCAATTCCACACAATCTTCAATCCACACACCGTCCTTATGATCTATTTCCACCACGATGCGGTCATCTGCACTAATGGTCAGGTCGGTCATAAAATAATCCTTACCCTCCAGCCACTGATCCACCAATTGCTTTACTACGTTCTTTTCTATCATAGAAAAAATTTGCTGTGTTGTATATGAAAAACGAGTGAGGAACTTTTCTGTTGAAAGCCCCTCACTTCATCTTGCTGCAAAGATACAATCTTTTTCTCAAAAATCCAAGTTTTGCGGCCCTAAAATCACGTAACATCCGTCACTTCCCGTTATGAGGCTGTCAAACCAAGGACAGGGGTGACCT
>FR903569.1:29012-38413 GCA_000438115.1 Prevotella sp. CAG:617
GTTCGTCACCCGATACCGGCAGGTCTGTTTTCTCAGCCCGTCCGGCCATGCTCACCGGCAGCCATGCTCCGTTAAGCCTGTAAAAAAACAAGACGTATACTCCGTTTTTCAACGAAAATACCTACCTTTGTTGCAGATATATTCCTACAATTATGAAGAAAGTAGCACTGATTTCTGGTATCACCGGTCAGGACGGCTCGTACCTGGCCGAGTTTTTAATCAATAAAGGCTATGAGGTTCATGGCATTCTGCGTCGTTCCTCCTCGTTCAACACGGGACGTATCGAGCATCTCTATCTCGACGAATGGGTACGCGACATGAAACGCTCACGCCTGGTCAACCTGCACTACGGCGACATGACCGACAGCAGTTCGCTCATCCGCATCATCCAGACCGTACAGCCCGACGAAATCTATAATCTGGCCGCACAAAGCCACGTAAAAGTATCATTTGACGTGCCCGAATACACGGCCGAAACCGTAGCCTTGGGCACACTCCGTATGCTCGAGGCCGTACGCATTCTGGGCATGGAGAAGAAGACACGCATCTACCAGGCCTCAACCTCTGAATTGTTCGGTAAAGTCCGCGAAATACCACAACGCGAAACGACTCCGTTCTATCCCCGTTCACCCTACGCCGTAGCCAAGCAATACGGTTACTGGATTGTACAAAACTACCGCGAAAGCTACGGCATGTTTGCCGTCAACGGTATTCTGTTCAACCACGAATCAGAGCGCCGCGGCGAAAACTTCGTTACCCGCAAAATCACTCTGGCAGCCGCCCGTATCGTACAGGGCTACCAGGACAAGCTCTATCTGGGTAATCTGAGCGCCCGTCGCGACTGGGGTTACGCACCAGACTACGTAGAGTGCATGTGGCTCATGCTGCAGCACGAAACGCCTGAGGATTTCGTTATCGCCACAGGCGAATATCATTCCGTACGCGAATTTGCCACTCTGGCCTTTGCCGAAGTCGGCATCGAGTTGGAATGGAAAGGCGAAGGCGTTGACGAACAAGGTATCGACAAGGCTACCGGCCGCGTTCTTATTGAAGTAGACCCCAAATATTTCCGCCCCACCGAGGTAGACCAGCTTTTGGGCGACCCCACCAAGGCCAAGACCGTCTTGGGCTGGAACCCGCGTAAGACTTCGTTTGAGGATTTGGTCAAGAAAATGGTTAAACACGACATGCACTTTGTCAAAAAGCTCTACCTGCGTGAAGCCATGGACAAAGCCGAAGAAAATGCCTAACAACGGAAGGAATACGGAATATGGAAAAGAATGCTAAGATTTATGTAGCCGGCCACCACGGACTGGTAGGCTCGGCTATCTGGAAAAATCTGCAATCAAAAGGATACACCAACCTGGTGGGCCGCAGTCATCAGGAACTGGACCTGCTCGACGGCGTAGCAGTCAAGAACTTTTTCGACCAGGAACAGCCCGAATACGTCATACTGGCTGCCGCCTTTGTGGGCGGCATCATGGCCAACAGCCGCTTCCGTGCCGACTTCATCTACCGCAACCTGCAAATCCAACAAAACGTCATTGGCGAGAGCTTCCGCCACCATGTCAAGAAGTTGCTCTTCCTGGGCAGCACCTGCATCTACCCGCGCGAGGCACCACAGCCCATGAAGGAGGAAGTCCTGCTCACCTCAGCCCTGGAATACACCAACGAGCCGTATGCCATCGCCAAGATTGCCGGACTGAAAATGTGTGAGAGCTTCAATCTGGAATACGGCACCAACTACATTGCCGTCATGCCCACCAACCTCTATGGGCCCAATGATAACTTCCACCTCGAAAACAGCCATGTGCTGCCCGCCATGGTACGTAAAATTCATCTGGCCCACTGCCTGAACGAACAGAACTGGGACGGCGTGCGCACCGACCTCAACCGCCGCCCGGTAGAGGGTATCAACGGCGAGGCTTCGCAGGAGGAAATCATCAACATACTGGCCAAATACGGTATCACAGCCGAAGGCGTCAAACTCTGGGGTACAGGCAAACCGCTGCGTGAATTCCTCTGGAGCGAGGAGATGGCCGACGCCAGTGTCTATATTCTTGAGCACGTAGACTTTAAAGACACTTACACGCCGGGAGAGAAGGACATTCGCAACTGCCACATCAACATCGGAACCGGAAAAGAAATCACCATCGCCCAGCTGGCTCAGCTGATTGTAAACGAGGTCGGTTTCAAAGGCAAACTCGAATTCGATTCCAGCAAACCCGACGGTACCATGCGCAAACTTACTGACGTCAGCAAGCTGCATCGTTTGGGATGGCATCACAAAATAGAAATCGAGGAAGGTGTCCAGAAAATGTATCAATGGTATTTAAACGACCTCACCCGCCCTGCCGACGGACGCCGGTAACATGATGTATCTTTTATAAATTATAAATCCCGTTTCCCTCTTTATATGGTCAGGGAAACGGGATTCTTTATAAATAATAGGAAACGCCACTGTTCAATAGAATAACATACTACTTAATTATGTACTGAAATCCGCACCCATATCCAACGCGGAATTAATCGCCACAAAAAGGTAACAACAGCATACCTCCAGTCAATAACCACCACCTCGCGCCTACGGCTCACGGCCCTGACAATACTGCATGCCACATGGCGGGGCGTCATCTGGCAGGGATAATGCCCCTGCCCCAACAGGTCAGTACGCACAAAGCCCGGTCGCACATCGGTAAAACGGATAGGCAGACGGCGCATGCGTGCCTGCTGTTGCAACGCCTCAATATAGGTATTCTGGAAGCGCTTGGTAGCCGAATAGGCCGGAGCCGCGCCCAAGCCCCGTGTTCCGGCAATGGAACTGACCACCGCAATATGTCCTCCGCCCACCGACTCAAAATAACGGAACGCCGCCGTCACCATACGCGTAAAGCCTGCAGCATTGGTAGCCACCGTCTGCAGTTCAATGGCTGGATCAAGTTGAGGATTTTGCCATCCTACCCCAGATATGAGATAGAACACATCAATCCGTCCCACGCGTTCCATCAATCGTTCCAAAACCTGAGGGGCCTCAGCCCGACAGACATCCAAAGCCTCAGTTTCCACCTGACCTGGGTAGCGGTCGGCCAGTTCGTGCAACCGTTCCAAACGTCGGCAACACACTCCTACACGCCATCCCTTTTCCAGCAGTAGCAAAGCCACTTCACGACCAATGCCCGAACTGGCCCCCACGATCAGAGCACAGGGATTTTTCTTCTCCACACTTCTTTTGGAGCATACAGTAGCAGTATTCTTCATTTTTCAGTCTTTTCCGGATTCTGATCAAACGGCAAACGGAAAGTACAACCTTGTTTCCATTCAGAGCAGCCATAAGCCGTACGTCCCTTGATAATCACACCCTTTCCACATGCCGGACAGGGTTTCCCAACCACGCCGTCGGCAGGTTCTTCCGCTTTGCTTGCCTTTTTTTTGCGTGAAGTTCCAGTTTTGCGTCCGGCCGCAGCTGTTTTCTTTTTTCGCTCGGCTTTCTTTTCTTCCTCAGCAGCCGTATAGGCCACCCGCCGATTGGTATTGTCCGATAGTACGGCAATGACTATTTCACGGACCATTTGCTTGAGTTCATCCAGGAACTGCCGGGCGTCGTATTTACGCGCTTCGATTTCACGCAATTTTTTCTCCCATATACCAGTCAGTTCGGCACTCTTCAGGAGGTCTTCACTGATAATACCGATCAACTCACATCCTGTGGCCGTAGGTACAATATTCTTACGCTCACGTACAATATAACGGCGCCGGAACAGGGTTTCAATAATGGCCGCACGCGTAGAAGGGCGCCCGATTCCGTTTTCCTTCATCACCTCACGCAGTTCCTCGCTGTCCACCATCTTACCGGCTGTTTCCATGGCACGCAGCAAGGTAGCTTCAGTGTAAGGTTTGGGCGGGTTGGTCCACTTTTGGGCCAAATCGGGACGATGAGGGCCATGTTCGCCTTTCTCAAAAGCCGGCAGCGTTTTCTCCTCTTCGCGCGAGCGGTCGTCCTCGTCCTGCAGTTCCTCGCGTTTAAACACGCTGCGCCATCCGGGTGTAAGTATCTGCTTTCCCGATACCTTGAAACCGATATCCTCCACACGTCCCTGCACGGTTGTTGTGGCAAACGTACAATCATCGTAGAACACGGCAATAAAGTAGCGTACCACCCGATCGTACACCTTCTGCTCATCTGCCGTAAGCATATTGGAAGTGACGCCTGTAGGAATAATGGCATGGTGATCCGTCACCTTGGACGAATCGAACACTTTCTTACTTTTTTTCAGCGGCCTTCCGCGCAAGGGCTCAAGCAATGATTTATAGGCCGTCAGCCCGTTGAGTATGCTGCCGCACTTGGCGTAGATGTCTTCACTCAAATAAGTGGTATCCACACGCGGGTAAGTGGTTACTTTTTTTTCATACAGACTTTGGATAATCTGCAGCGTCCGCTCGGCCGAGAAAGAGAATTTCTTGTTACATTCCACCTGCAGTGAGGTCAAGTCAAACAGACGGGGTGGAGCTTCAGTTCCTTTTTTACGGGTAACATCCGTCACCTCAAACTCCTTATCCGTCACCTTTTCCAGAAAAGCACGCCCCTCGGCCTCATCGGCAAACTTGCCCTTTGTGGCCGTAAACACGGTGTCACGGTATGTTGTCGTCAGCACCCAATAAGGCTCAGGCACAAAATGGTCAATCTCATGCTGCCGGCGTACAATCAGAGCCAGTGTCGGCGTCTGCACACGCCCCACCGAAAGCGGCTGCGCCTGTCGTTCACGCTGACCGTATTTCAGGGTGTAAAGCCGCGTGGCATTCATGCCCAACAGCCAGTCGCCAATAGCCCGACACAAGCCGGCTTCATAAAGTGACTGATAATTGTCCTGCTCCTTTAAGTTCGCAAAACCTTCGGTGATGGCTTCCTCTGTCAGCGACGAAATCCACAACCGCTTCACCGGACAACGGGCCTCGGCCTTCTGCATCACCCAGCGCTGAATAAGCTCACCCTCCTGGCCGGCATCACCGCAGTTGATTATCTCGTCAGCCTGCTGCATGAGCGAGCGGATGATGGAAAACTGATGCTCCACGCCCTTGTCGGATTTAAGCCGGATGCCAAAACGTGAAGGAATCATAGGCAGCTGCCCCAGCGTCCAGCGTTTCCAGCGCTCGTCATAATCCTCCGGATATTTCAACTCGCACAGATGACCGAATGTCCACGTCACCTGATATCCGTTTCCTTCATAATATCCGTCGTGCGCCTCCGTAGCGCCCAGTATGCGGGCTATGTCACGCGCCACACTCGGTTTCTCCGCGATGCATACTTTCATATATTGAATTATACTACGTTATCAATGATGATTATAATCGTATCAGTCCTTGTGGCGTCACCTGCACACGCCCTTCGTCCGCCAGACGTTGCACCGCCTCACGAAAGTCCTCACGGCTGCCCCGCTGCAACAACTGGTGCAATGGCACGGGCACCACGTCAGAAAGTTGCGACAGGATAAACTGCTGCAAATCGTCAGCAGGCGGCGCCGCCGGCTTTACCGACAACGGCTTTTCCTTCTGTGCAGCCCGGCATACGTCACAATGGCCACAACGCTCCTTGCTTTCCTCACCAAAATAAGCCAGCAAAAGCTGGCTACGGCAATGTGTCGTATCTTCCAGATAATGAATCACGGCATCCATGCGCTGCCTGTACTGCTCCAGACGGTCTTCATATACGCCGGACGGAATAACCAGCCGTTCGCTCTCCACACGGCGCATCAGATAAGTCACACGCGGGACACGCCGGGCCGGCACGTAATGAAGAATGCGCTGACGGGTCATGTCAAGCAGAATTTCATACACCTCGTCGGCTGAAAGCCCGGTTTGCTGCGCCAGCTGTTTCTCCTCAACCGTCACATACTGGCTGAACAGCCCCGAATAGCTGCGCAACAATGCCTGCAATACACGTTCTGCCCGCTCGCTGACATGATAAAGGCGATACAGCTCATCGCGCGTCACGATAAACAGTACGCGCGAGTGGGCATCGTCTTCGTCACGATACTGAATATAACCGGCACGGGTCAGGATGTTCAGCGCACTGACCACCGGCACGGGAAAATGTCGGTACTCGCGGCAAAAAGCTTCGAGGTTAAACTCGCGCGTCACCTGAAAGCCGTCGCCCAGAGCAATTTCAAGGAAATAGCTCAGTTCCTCGTAAATTTGGGCAATAAAGGTCTTTTCGGGAAACTGCTCGGCAATACGGCGGCGCAGTTTGGCCTTATCGTAGGCATTGGTAAGCAGGATGGCATAAGCCGGCTTACCGTCACGTCCGGCCCGACCGGCTTCCTGAAAATAAGCTTCCACACTATCGGGTACATCCATGTGAATCACCCACCTGACATCAGGTTTGTCAATTCCCATGCCAAAGGCGTTGGTAGCCACCATAATGCGGAATTCGCCTTCGCTCCAGGCCTGCTGGCGCACGTCCTTGTCGAGCGATGTCAGACCGGCATGATAATATACGGCCGTGAGTCCCTGCTGGGTCAGTGCATGGGCCACTTCACGCGTGTGCTCACGATTTCGGGTGTAAACAATGGCAGAGCCCTTGGTCTGCTGCAAGATATGGAGCAATTCCTGCATCTTATCGTCAGCACGGCGCACATAATAATAAAGATTCTTGCGTTCAAAACTCATGCGGAACACATGGCCCGACTCACGAAACGACAGCCGCCGGCAAATGTCGTCAGCCACCTGCGGAGTAGCCGTAGCGGTAAGCGCCAACACGGGCACCTGAGGCAACTCCTTGCGGATTTCGGCAATTTCAAGATAGGCCGGACGGAAGTCATACCCCCACTGGGAAATACAGTGAGCCTCGTCAACCGTAATGAAGCTCACCTTCATGTGCCGTAATTTTACACGGAAAAGTTCGGACGAAAGACGCTCGGGCGAAATATACAGAAACTTGGTTCGCCCCAGAATGCAGTTTTCCAGTGTGCCCAGAATGTCGTCGTGCGACATGCCGGAATAGACAGCCGCAGCCAGAATGCCCCGCTGTCGCAAATGGGCCACCTGATCCTTCATCAGGGCGATAAGCGGAGTCACCACCAGACACACGCCCTCGAGGGCCAGACCCGGCACCTGAAACGTAATGCTCTTACCGCCCCCGGTGGGCATCAGCCCCAGCGTGTCATGGCCCGCACCGATACTTTCCACGATATCGGCCTGAACGCCCCGGAAGCCATCGTAGCCCCAATAGCGCTTCAAGATGTCCAGATAAACCTGCTCCATAATCCAAACCACTCAGCCCTGCTTCACGACACGGGCTTCGCCACTTATTCCAAAGGTTTGATGTCTTCTATCTGCAACTGGACTTCACCGCGCTTGTGCGTATTGTCCTCAATGGTATAGCAGATGTCAAAAGCCCGCTTCGTCTTGATGTAGCGCGCCTGCGAGCTCTGGCCAAAGGCTATGCCGTTCATGATGCTGTTGGACTTGTTGTCCACCAACTCAAGCTTGATGTGCTCCTGACCGCGCCCCACCACTTTGCTGGTTCCGTAGTCATATACCCGATGGGTACAGAAACGCGGATTGCTGTTGCCCGGTCCGAAGGGAGCAAAGCGCTTGAGGTCGGCATGGAATTTGGGGGTAATGTCCTTAAAGTCAATAACGGCATCAATATCGATGGTGGCCTCCGTCTGGTCCTCCAGAATATGGTCGCTCACATACTGCATAAAGCGCCGGCGGAACTGCTCTACATGCTCCACCTTGAGCGACAGGCCGGCGGCATACGTATGGCCTCCGAAATTCTCGAGCAAATCGGCACAGCTCTGCACGGCCTTATAAACGTCGAATCCCGAAACCGAACGCGCCGATCCCGTGGCCATGCCCTCACTGCGGGTCAGTACCACGGCCGGACGGTAATACTGCTCGGTCAGACGCGAAGCCACGATACCGATGACGCCCTTGTGCCAGGCCTCATTGTAAATAACCAAAGCCCGCTGGTCGTCAAGGTCGGGCAATCCGGCCACCATATCCATGGCCTGCTCCGTCATCTGCTTGTCCAGGTCCTTGCGGGCCTCGTTGTAGAGATTAATGCGGTTGGCCTTTTCAAGAGCTTCGGCATAGTCTTTCTCTACCAGTAACTCCACGGCTTCCTTTCCGTTCTGCATACGGCCCGAAGCATTGATGCGCGGACCGATTTTAAAGATGATGTCGTTCATGCTCAACTCATGGCCCGAAAGGCCGCACACCTCAATCATGGCCTGCAGGCCGATAGACGGGTTGGCATTCAGACAGCGCAGGCCGTGGTAGGCCAACACGCGGTTTTCGCCCATGATGGGCACGAGATCGGCCGCAATGCTCACGGCACACAAATCAAGCAGCGGCACAAGTTTGTTGAACTCAATACCGTTGCTGGCGGCAAAAGCCTGCATAAACTTAAAGCCTACGCCACAACCCGAAAGATGGGTATAGGGATAATGGTTGTCCTGACGCTTGGGATTGAGAATGGCCACGGCGGGCGGCAGTTCATCATCGGGCACATGATGGTCGCAGATGATGAAATCAACTCCGCACTCGCGGGCATAAGCAATCTCGTCAACGGCCTTGATGCCGCAGTCCAGCACAATAATCAGCTTCACGCCCGTTTCGGCTGCATAGTCCACGCCCTTGCGCGACACGCCATATCCCTCATCATAACGGTCGGGGATGTAGTAGTCAATATTGGAATAATACTGACGCAGGAACTTATAGACCAGCGCTACGGCCGTACAGCCGTCCACGTCGTAGTCGCCATAGACCATGATGCGCTCCTTGCGGCCCATAGCCTTGTTAAGGCGGTCAACGGCCGCCTGCATATCGTTCATCAGGAACGGATCGTGCAGGTCCGAGAGTTGCGGCCGGAAAAATCGCCTCGCTTCGGCGACGGTGTTCAGGCCGCGGTCCATCAGGAGTTTGCCTAATACGGGATGAATGCCAAGCTGGGATGCCAGGTTCCGCGCCTCAGCCTTTTGCTCGACTGTAGGGGGCTGGTAAATCCATTTGTAATTCATTATATATGTTCTTTTTTATTTCTTCTTGCTCAGAATGAGACCCTCCCCCCCTGAAGAAGGGAAAAGTGCAGCCTCATCATACGGTATTGGCCTTTCGGGGCGCTCCGCTCACGGTGTATTTCAGCCCCCGCCAACAAGTATGCCCGGCTTCTGCCGGCCAGCGCCCCAAAAGCACGCAACCGGATACGGACATTTTTAGCAAGTAAAGTTACATAATAAATACGACACGGCCCAACCGGATGCATTATTTAATACGCCTTTAACACCCTGAAAAAGGAACGGAAGATGCGGAACTTACCTGCAAAGACTGTCAAAAAAAGATGGGAACTAAAAAGAAAAAGGCGGGAAGTTGTTTTTTTCAAGTCCCACCTTTTTCTTTCT
>FR903569.1:38436-46875 GCA_000438115.1 Prevotella sp. CAG:617
CCGCGCCCGGCAGTCATGAACCGCTCCTCAACAGACAGAAAAAAGGCGCGTCACGCTACCGTCCGTACGGAACCGGTAAAGTCACGCGCCCTGCTGTTATGTTTTCCCGACCCATGCAGGCGGGAAAGCTTAAAGTCTACACTCCTACACTTGCCCTAGCACTTGGGGCAGCGGGGTTTGATTTGCTTGAAGAAATCGTTGCCCTTGTCATCCACCAGAATAAAGGCGGGGAAGTCAACGACTTCAATCTTCCAAACGGCCTCCATGCCCAGTTCGGGGAACTCTACGCACTCAATGCTCTTGATGCTCTGCTGCGAAAGGATGGCAGCCGGGCCACCGATAGAGCCGAGGTAGAAACCGCCGTGCTTCTGGCAGGCGTCGGTAACGACCTGCGTACGGTTGCCCTTGGCTATCATGACGAGTGAACCGCCGTGGCTCTGGAAAAGATCAACGTAGGGGTCCATACGGTTGGCCGTAGTCGGGCCCATAGAGCCGCAAGGCATACCGGCAGGCGTCTTGGCCGGTCCGGCATAGAGCACGGGATGGTTCTTGATGTAGTCAGGCAGGTCCTCACCGCGGTCCAGACGCTCTTTCAGACGGGCGTGGGCAATGTCGCGGGCTACGATGATGGTACCGTTGAGCGATACGCGGGTAGCTACCGGATATTTGGAGAGTTCCTTGCAAACCTCCGTCATGGGCTGGTTGAGGTCGATACGTACGGCGTCACCCTCGCCAGCCTGGCGCAGAGATTCCGGAATCAGACGGCCGGGGTTGTCATCCATCTTCTCAATCCAGATACCGTCGCGATTAATCTTACACTTGATGTTGCGGTCGGCCGAGCAGCTTACGCCCAGACCTACCGGGCAGGAAGCGCCGTGACGCGGCAAGCGGATGACGCGCACGTCGTGTGCAAAATACTTACCGCCGAACTGGGCACCCAAACCGATGTTGTGGGCCTCTTCAAGCAACTGCTTTTCCAGCTCAACGTCGCGGAAGGCGCGACCGGTTTCGTCGCCGGTGGTAGGCAGGTTGTCGTAGTAGTGAGTTGAAGCCAGCTTCACGGTGAGCAGGTTCTTCTCGGCTGAAGTACCACCGATTACAAAGGCAATGTGATAAGGCGGACAGGCTGCCGTTCCGAGTGTTTTCATCTTCTCTACCAGGAAGGGCACGAGAGTCTTGGGATTCAAAATGGCCTTGGTTTCCTGATACAAGTAAGTTTTGTTGGCCGAACCGCCACCCTTGGTCACGCAGAGGAAACGGTATTCCATACCCTCGGTAGCCTCGATGTCAATCTGGGCAGGCAGGTTGCAGCGGGTGTTGACCTCTTCGTACATGGAGAGAGGAGCATTCTGAGAATAACGCAGGTTTTCCTCGGTATAAGTCTTGTAAACACCTTTGGCAATAGCCTCTTCGTCGCAGTAGCCGGTCCATACCTGCTGGCCCTTTTCGCCGTGTACAATAGCCGTACCGGTATCCTGGCAGATAGGCAACTGGCCTTTGGCGGCTACCTCGGCATTGCGCAGGAAAGTCAGGGCTACGTATTTATCGTTGTCGCTGGCCTCAGGGTCGCTGAGGATTTTGGCTACCTGCTCGTTGTGAGCCGGACGAAGCAGGAACGAAACGTCGCGGAAAGCCTGATTGATCATCCGGGTAAGGCCCTCGGCCTCAACCTTCAATACCGGCTTGCCCTCAAATTCACCTACGGATACATAGTCCTTGGTCAACAAATAATACTCCGTATCGTCCTTTCCAACCTGGAACATGGGCGCATACTTGAATTCGGGTGTTTGTGCCATAATAAGTTATATTTTTAGTATGTTTACTGTAATGATGTGTCGTTGGAATCGTCCTCATCCTCGGGAGCGGGATAGAGGAAATCGTTGTAGGGATACTTCTGCACATGAAGCTGACGGATGCGCTTGTAGAGCAGCTTTTTCAGCGCGTCGATGTTCTGGCGCTTGGCGGCCGAAATAAAGATGCACTCGTCGGAAGTCTTGGCCATCCAGGTACGCTCCAGCTCTTCGAGCGAAATGTTGCGGCGCGTCATGGGCGTGAGGTCGTCCTCATCCTTCGGCTCCCACTGATAGGCATCAATCTTGTTGAAAATCAGCAGACGCGGCGTCTCGGCACAGCCCAGGTCGGCCAACGTACGGTTGACCACCTCAATCTGTTCCCCGAAGTCGGGATGCGAAATATCCACTACGTGCAGCAGCAGGTCGGCCTCGCGCACCTCGTCGAGCGTAGACTTGAAGGAATCGACCAGGTCGGTGGGAATCTTGCGGATGAAGCCGACGGTGTCACTCAAAAGGAACGGCAGATTTTCAATAATCACCTTGCGCACCGTGGTATCGAGCGTGGCAAACAGCTTGTTCTCGGCCAGCACCTCGGTCTTGGCCAACAGGTTGATGAGCGTGGACTTACCCACGTTGGTATAGCCCACCAACGCCACACGAATGAGGCGCCCGCGGTTTTTGCGCTGCGTCGTCTTCTGGCGGTCGATGTCGGCCAGACGCTGCTTGAGCAGCGACATGCGGTTGAGGATGATACGGCGGTCCATTTCGAGCTGGGTTTCACCCGGACCACGCAGGCCCACCGAGCCCTTTCCGCCACCACTTCCGGAACCGCCACCCTGACGTTCAAGGTGCGTCCAAAGGCGTTGCAGACGCGGCAGCATATAGCGATACTGCGCCAGTTCGACCTGAGTTTTGGCATTGGCCGTCTGGGCACGCATGGCAAAGATGTCGAGAATCAGACTCGTACGGTCCAGAATCTTCACTTTCAGTGCCTGCTCGATATTGCGGAGTTGCTTGGCCGAGAGTTCGTCATCGAAAATAACCATACCCACCTCGCGCTCCTGCTCTTCTTCCTGCTCAATAAAGGCGCGGATTTCCTCCAACTTACCCTTACCGACATAGGTTACTGAACTGGGGCCGTCCATCTTCTGGGTAAAACGCTTGATGGTCACGGCTCCGGCCGTTTCGGCCAGGAATTCCAATTCATCAAGATATTCGGCCGTTTTCTGCTCATTTTGTGTTTTGGTCACCAGCGCCACCAGCACGGCGGTTTCTGCTTGTGCCTCGGAGATAATAAATTCTTTCATGCAAAAGGATTGCTACTTCGTTACGCAAAGATACTACAAAAAAAAGAATTGGCCTTTGAGGCAGGCTGACAAAAACATAATATAATATGGACAACGTACCTTTCAAAAAAAGAACTACAAGTCTCCCCATTCTGCCCAAGCATGAACCCTATAAAAATGACGGACTTTACTGAAACAATTCATGGAAGTAAAAGAACTCACTTCACTAAATACACTTTGTAATTTTTTAAACCTATTTTTCTATTCATTGGAAACTATTTGGTGTATATTTGTGTACGCATAATCACATTACCATTATCTAAAATCAATATGAAAGCACTAAAGACATGGACCGTGGCGGCACTTTGTTGCATGGCCGCCAACACTTTCGGACAATCACCTTCTTATTCTACCCAAGCCATCACCAAGGACCTGGAATTTTTCAAGGACTGGACCGCATCGCAACTGGCTGATGATTTCAAGAACAAACAGTTGAAGCAGTTTCAAAGCCCGACAATGCGCCAGTTGGCCGAACAGTTGAAAAAAGGAACGTATGAATCACGATATCTGCTCAACAGCTACTCTCCCATACCATCGAACAAGATTTTGGAAGAAAAGCTGAAACTTTACAACGGATACAGCCGTTATGAGAACATCACCGGAGTGTATCTGGAAAAAGGCGAGAATGTAGTGTTGGTAGGCGATTTGCACGGACGCAAAGTGAGTCTGCTTATTGCCGAATGGATGCGCCAGCCGACTCCGGGATTCGAACCAACCAAAGACCCTCAGGGCTGGGGACTGAAAAGACAGGAATACCGGCTGCACGAAGGAGTCAATGTAATCAACGTAGAGAAAGCCGGAAATGTGTATATTGACTATTTTGCAGATGATCCGGAAACAGCACCTGCCATCACCATTCATTTCGTAACCGGAAAAGCCAACGGATATTTTGATGCAGAAAAACAGACCAACGAGGATTGGAAAAACCTGCTGGACCATGCGGTAAGTCCGGTTATGGATGTCAAGACACGCTATATGCAACTGGCTTATCCGGTAGAATTTCTGAAAAAGTTCCGTTACGAAGACGGAAAGGAACTGGCTCAGGCCTACGATAAGATTATGGAGCAGCAATATACATTTAATGGTGCCATCAAATACAACCGCATCCCCCCCAAACGAATCCTTGCACGCGTAAACTTCAATTACTTTATGTTCCGTGACGGCGACGGGGTTGCTTTTCTCGGCAACGAGGGTACTATGAAATCGGCTCTCGGACCGGATATTTATACCGACTGGGGAGTGAATCACGAAATAGGTCACGTCATGCAGATGAGTCCACAATTGACCTGGGGAGGCATGACCGAAGTAAGCAACAATCTGTTCACCATGTATGTGGCACGAAAGGCAGGACAGCCCAGCCGACTAAGCAAAAGTAAAAACTACGAAAAGGCCCGCGAAATATTCATTGATGCCGAAAAGAAACCGTTCATCATGAACGCCGGCGGACCATTTGAAAAACTGGTACCCTTCTGGCAACTGTATCTGTATGCTGAAGAGAAAGGTTATCCGGATTTCTATGCCGACCTTATGGAACACATGCGCAACAACCCGGACAAAGGAAAAGGTGACGCTTCCATCAACAACATGTATGAGTTCATCAAGGTTTCGTGTGATCTGCTACAAACAGATCTGACTGATTTCTTTGAGAAATGGGGATTCTTCGTAACCGGTACTTACGACATCGGAGACTATGCCAACTATCATTTTGTGGTTACCGACAAAATGGTACAGGAAACGAAAGACTATATTGCCGGAAAGAAATATGCCAAACCTACCAAAGACATCACCCTACTGACGGACTAGGCAGAAAAAGGAACAGCCTGCTTCCGAATTTCGGGAACAGGCTGTTTCTTTCTGAATTGGAATCCTGAAAATCAGCATCGGAAAAACTCGGAAAGAATACAAAAGAATTGATTAATCATAAAATCCTATGATCATGAAAAAATGGTTACTCACTATGGGAGTATTGCTGGGAATAGCAGGCGGACCGGCAGTAGCAGAAACATGGCCGCTGCGCATTAACATATGGAACGTCTGCCCGGCTTCATACCCGTCTTATCAGGTACATGACAATTACTTCATCAACATAAAACAAGACTCCATCGACATGAGCCTGCCCTACATGGGAAGAGTATACCAGTTAGCCTATGGCAGCCGCGACGGGCTCACCTTCAAGGCTCCGCTGCAAAATATGGAGAAAAACACGGATAAGAAAAAGCGTACCACGCTGCGCTTTACCGTAGACAACGAAGGTATTCACTATCGTTTCCGCATACAACTCAACGAACAGGGAACGGCGCGCATCAGTTTACAACCGTCCAACGCACAAAGCATACAGTACGACGGCGATATCGTTGGAAAATAATTTATAAGAGTAACATCGGAATCTTTCCTGATTCGCACAAAAAAGAGAGCCCCGAACATCAAATGGTTCGGGGCTCTCTTTCATATTATAAGGTTATAGAAAAATCCCTTAATCAATAGTAATCTTATTGATTCTCTCCATTGTTACAATGACGGTTCTGGCGTTCCGGACGCGGACGGCGGGCCGGACGTTCCTCATAGCCTTCGGGTTTTTCTTCCAACACTTTATGAGAAAGTCTGAATTTACCGGTCTTCTCGTCGATTTCCAACAGTTTTACCTTGATGCTGTCGCCTTCTTTGATGCCGGATTCCTCTACGGTCTCAAGGCGCTTCCAGGCAATCTCGCTGATGTGCAGCAAGCCTTCCTTGCCCGGCATAAACTCCACGAAGCATCCGTAAGGCATGATGCTGATAACCTTGGCATCATAAACCTCGCCAACCTCGGGTACGGCTACAATGGCACGAATCTTGGCCAAAGCAGCATCGATGCTCTCCTTGTTCGGACCGCTCACCTGCACCTTGCCTACGCCGTCTTCCTCGTCGATGGTGATGGTGGCTCCGGTATCCTCCTGCATGCCCTGGATAATTTTTCCGCCCGGGCCGATAACGGCACCGATGAATTCCTTAGGAATCGTAAACTGCTCGATACGTGGAACCTGCGGCTTGAAGTCAGCACGTGGCTCGGCAATAGTCTCGGTCAGTTTGCCCAAAATATATTCACGGCCCTGCTTGGCCTGCATCAAGGCTTTCTCCAGGATTTCATAAGAAAGGCCGTCGCACTTGATATCCATCTGGGTGGCAGTCAAACCTTTGGCTGTACCGGTGGTCTTAAAGTCCATATCTCCCAAGTGATCCTCATCACCCAAGATATCGGAAAGAATAGCATATTTGTCTTCACCCGGATTTTTAATCAATCCCATGGCAATACCTGAAACGGGAGCCTTGATGGGCACACCGGCATCCATCAACGAAAGGGTTCCGGCACAAACCGTTGCCATCGATGACGAACCGTTACTCTCCAAGATGTCACTTACCACGCGCACCGTATAAGGGAAGTCAGCAGGAATCTGACCTTTCAGGGCACGCCATGCCAAATGTCCGTGACCGATTTCACGGCGACCTACACCACGCTGGGCCTTGGCCTCACCGGTAGAGAACGGCGGGAAATTATAATGCAACAAGAACTTCATATAGCTCTTGTCCAGAACATCATCCACAATTTTTTCATCCAATTTGGTTCCCAATGTCGTAGTAGCCAAAGCCTGAGTTTCGCCACGGGTAAATATGGCTGAACCATGAGGACAAGGCAGTGGATCTACCTCACACCAAATGGGGCGGATTTCGGTAGTCTTACGACCATCGAGACGTTTGCCCTCATCCAGAATACAACGACGCATAGCGTCGCGCTCAACATCGCCATAGTAGCGATCTATCAAGGCATTTTTCTCTTCCAGTTCCTCGGGCGTCAACTCTGGATGTGCTTCAGCATAGGCAGCCTTGAAATCCTCGCGAATCTGAGTAAAGGCATCTTCACGCTGATGCTTGTCGTGATCGCCAGCCTCAGAAATAGCATAAGCTTTCGGATAGCAAACATCCTTAACCTGCTGACGAAGTTCCTCATCATTAACCTCATGACAATATTCACGCTTAACGTCAGTACCGAGTTCCTTCATCAGCTCCTTCTGCAACTGACACATCGGTTTGATAGCCTCATGAGCAGCCTTGAGCGCACCCAGCAGGTCCTGCTCGCTCACTTCGTCCATCTCACCCTCCACCATCATGATATTCTCCTCAGTGGCACCTACCATGATATCCATATCAGCCTCCTTAAGTTGCTCAAATGTAGGGTTAATAACATATTCGCCATTAATACGACCCACACGAACCTCTGAAATAGGACCATCGAAAGGTATGTCAGAGCAAGACAGCGCTGCAGAAGCTGCAAAACCAGCCAAAGCGTCAGGCATATCTACACCGTCGGCAGAGAAAAGGGTAATATTGACGAACACTTCAGCGTGATAATCGCTCGGGAATAAAGGACGCAAAGCACGATCGACGAGACGTGATGTCAAGATTTCATAATCAGAAGCACGACCTTCACGTTTGGTAAATCCTCCCGGAAAACGTCCGGCAGCAGAATACTTTTCCTTATAGTCGCACTGAAGCGGCATGAAATCGGTGCCCGGAACGGCATCCTTGGCACCACACACCGTAGCCAACAACATCGTGTTGTTCATACGGAGCATGACAGCGCCGTCAGCCTGTTTGGCCAACTTGCCAGTTTCGATGCTGATAGTACGTCCATCAGGCAGGGAAACAGTTTTTGTAATCACGTTCATCTTAAAAATTGCGTTTTTATTTAATTCAAATCCAAAATATCGCACAAAGTTAACCATTTTTTTTGGCTTCTATCGTCTTTCCTTTTTTTATTCATCAAAAAAAACGCAAAAAAATGATTTTCAGTATTAAAATATCATACCACTTCCATCCCCACTGCATACCATAAGATTACCACAACCAGCAACTGAAGCAACCACACTGAAGGCACACCATACTTAAATTTTTTATGCAGCGTTTTATGCCGGAACACCCACATGGCCACACAAACTCCCAAACTGCCGCCAAGCCAGACCAAACACCACAAACGAGACTCCGGTACGCGCCGCCTTCCAGATCGGGCACAATACTTGTCGAAGCCAAACACGCAAAATGTCCAAAAATTTACCCCCAACCAATAATAAAAAATAAACCTTGCCATCAGTTCACCTTTAATTAAACAAAAGTACATAAAGGAAGGCACGAAAACCAAAAAACATCCGACTTCCTGCCAACTACATGCCGCATACTTTCGCAACAAAAAGGACTGCAAACAAATCGAACCCTGCCTTAACTCATTTTTTCCTCACATACACAAAAGCAGAGCGGAGCAAACTGTC
>FR903570.1:0-2649 GCA_000438115.1 Prevotella sp. CAG:617
AAATTCTTTCCATAAATAAAAGGTGGCTTGAAAAAAAATTAAGGCGGCTCGGAGATTTGTTTCCGAGCCGCCTTGTTTTTTTTACGCGCCGCCTGTTTTTCTCAGTGAATGTTTGTTTCAGTTTTTTATTTTCCGGCTTCCTGTTTAATCATTTGCTGTGCGGCCGTGGTCATGAGCGGCCAGGCCTGTGCGTAGGGTAGCGTGAACGAGGGCTGTCCGGCAGCGTAGGGCGCAATTTCGTACGACTGGTAAATGAATTTTACTCCGTCCTTGGTCATGTAGGGTTGCGTAACGGGCAGCGGCAGATAGTTCATGTCGTTTTGGTCGAGCAGCATGCCCTGAAGTTCGTTGTCGGTTTTTACTTTAAAGTAGGTCATCAGACCTTTCTTGACCAGCTCACGCAGCTGCTGTGTGGCGTCGCTGCGGAACATTTCCCAGCCGAAGCGGCGGCCGTCGGATTTGCGGAATGTGGTTCCGGCTACGGTTTGCATGCCGTGGGCTCCGCCGGTAAACTGGTAGTTGGTGGCGTAGTAGGTAATGAGTTGTTCGGTTTCGTATAGCGGCACGAGTGTAATTTCCTGCATCATGCGTGCGCTGGCCGACGGACGGTCGAGTGGAGGCAAATCCTTCAGCTGTTCCTGACAGCTTTTTTTCCATTGCGCGGCGCAGCTGTCCAGCATGGCTTGTCCGTTGTCCAGGCTTCCGGTATATCGGCCGCCGGTCTGTTCGCCAATCCATTCCTGTATGTTCTGTGCCAGGGGAGTGGCGGTACTTTGCGGATAGAAAGCCTTGATTGAGGATGAGCATATCCACTGGTTGATGGTGTCGGTGGTGGATACTTTCAGGGTGTCGCCGGCCATGGCGGTGGTGCTTTCAAGGGGGGTAGAGCATGAGGCCAGGCAGGCAGTCAGAGCCAGGCCCGCAGTAAGAAGATGGTAAGGTTTCATGTGTAGCGTTTTTTGTTTTTAAGGTAATAGGTGAACTCTGTGGTGCGTCCGGGCGGCGTGTGTTCGGACTAACCGTTCCAAAGATAGATAAACGGCCGTAATCCGTTCGGCCGCGTATTCTAATTTTCGTCAATAAAACTGAAGGTTATGAAAAAATCATCCATTTTAACTATCCTTTCCGTTTTTAACCCCTTCTTTTAGGGATTGCAGCCCGTACGGGGCAGGTGTAATTTTGCATCAACAATATAAAATCTGTTTATGCTATGCGAATTTCACCATTTGTTTTAATGCTGTTTCTCTCAGCTGCGGGCAGCGAGGCCTGTGCGGTCGCTCCGGCATCGGCGCCGGAGGGTAAGGATTCGGTGTCGGCGGCCGGCTTGCGCTCCGGCACCCGGCGGCTTACCGTGGGCGGATACGGCGAGGCCGTTGTGTCGCGCAATTTTTACAGTGACAACTGGAAACGCTATACCGACGCTTCCATGTATCGTAACGACAAGGGGCACGGGCGCTTTGACCTTCCTCATGTCACGCTGTTTCTGGGGTATGACTTTGGCCACGGCTGGAGCATGGGCAGCGAAGTTGAGTTTGAACACGGCGGCACGGAGAGTGCCGTGGAGATTGAAGAGGAGGAAACGGGTGAATACGAGAGCGAAATCGAACGCGGCGGTGAGGTGGCGCTCGAGCAGTTCTGGCTGCAAAAGAGCTTCATGCCGCAGCTCAACGTGCGTTTGGGACACATCATTGTGCCCGTAGGGTCAACCAACAGCCATCATACCCCCACCGAGTATTTCGGCGTTTATCGTCCCGAGGGCGACAATACCATTTTGCCCTGCACGTGGCACGAAACCGGCGTCAGCCTTTGGGGGCGGGCCGGAGCGTGGCGCTACGAGGTTCTGTTTGTGGCCGGGCTTGATGCCGACCGCTTCAATAACCAGAACTGGATACAGGGCGGCGCAGGCTCGCCCTATGAGTTCAAGATTGCCAATGCTTGTGCCGGAGCTTTCAGGGTCGACAATTATTCCGTGCCCGGTTTGCGCATGAGCCTGAGCGGATACTATGGCAAGTCGGCTTCCAACAGTCTGAAGCAGTATAAGTTTGAATCGCTGGCCGGGCGGGTGCTCATCGGCTCTTTCGATTTTGCCTACGATGCCCGCCAGTGGGTGGCC
Source organism: Prevotella sp. CAG:617 (assembly GCA_000438115.1). Taxonomy (GTDB): domain Bacteria; phylum Bacteroidota; class Bacteroidia; order Bacteroidales; family Bacteroidaceae; genus Alloprevotella. The sequence goes on from FR903570.1 coordinate 2,114, forward strand.
CGGGGCGGCGTGACCTACGGCTACCTGTCCAATTCGGCCGAAATAGCCGAGGCCAACCGCTCGCTCAAGGGTATGGGCATATCACCCGGCACCAACATCGGCGAAACGGCCATCAGTGTGGGCGTGGAAGCCGGCTACAATCTGCTGGCCCTGGCACCTTCGGTCAATCCGCGCCACCGGCTCTATCTCTTCGGGCGTTATGACTATTACGACCCCATGCTGACCATGGGGCGTACGGCCAAGGGGGTGCAGCTGGCCGACGAAAAGCAGTGGGGCCGCCAGCGTGTGGCCGTGGGGCTGAACTATTATCCCCTGCCGCAAATCGTGATTAAGGGCGAATATGCTTACCGTATTTTCAAGAGCCAGTATAACAATGAGCCAAGCGTATCGTTGGGCGTGGCCTATTCGGGACTGTTTACGCGATAACCCGTGATTTTGTTTTTATATCCATTTATTTATTTCAAATTATCCTTTTTATGAAACATTTTATCCAATGGGCAGTCCGCAGTATGGCGGCTGCCGCCATTTGTCTGGGC
>FR903570.1:2662-14306 GCA_000438115.1 Prevotella sp. CAG:617
GCCATTTGTCTGGGCTTTGCCTCCTGTAGTGACGAATCCGCCGGCGGAAATTCCGGCAGCAGTGGCCTTAATGCGGCCATGACCGGTATTCTCACGCAGTATGTCAACAGTACGGTAGTGCCTACCTACACCCGTCTGTCCGATGCTTCCATCGTGTTGCGCGACGCCTGTCAGACCCTTTATCTGCATAAGGACAACGGCACTGCCACAACGCAGGAAGTGCAGGCGGCCTGTGACGCCTGGCTTGCCGCGCGGAAATATTGGGAGCAGAGCGAGGCTTTCCTGCTGGGGCCTGCAACCATAAGGGGCATTGACCCGCATATTGATTCGTGGCCGCTTGACAAAACCCAGCTCGACGCCCTGCTCAGCAGCCCGGCCATCATGGCGCAGATGGATGCCGACTACATTACCAGCAACTACGGTTCGGGCGGCGTGTGTGGATTTCATGCGCTGGAGTACATTATTTTTGCCGACGGCGCGGCCAAGGATGTTCAGCGCATTACGACCGACGAAGCTAAGTATGCGGCTGCCGTGGCCGGCGACCTGGCGGCGCAGTGTGTTTATCTGGAAGCGGCGTGGGCCGGGCAGGACAATATTACCGACCCTGTAAAGATTGACCTGTTGGGAGAAGACGGGGTAGATGCCGACACCGACAACTGGGGGAGCCAGTTTGTCAATGCCGGGCAGGCCGGCAGCCGCTACCGCACGCAGCTTGAAGCCATAGTGGACTTTATCAAGGCCGACAAGGGCTGTTATGGCATTGCCAACGAGGTGGGCGACACCAAAATCTCCGACCCCGTCAATTCCGGCAACGTGCTCGACGTGGAATCGTGGTTCAGCTTTAATTCAAAAACGGACTTTCAGGACAACATCCGCGGCATTCAGAATGTCATTATGGGCGGCGTGAGCGACAAACGTGACGAGAGCAAGTCCGTTTATGCGCTCCTTAAGCAGCATAATCCGACCTTGGCCGAGGAACTCAAAACGGCCATCGAAACCTGTATCGGCGAGGACGGCACTACCGGCTTGGGCACCATCATCTATCCCTTCCGTGACCATCTGACTCCGGCTGAAAATCAGGAAGCCATCCGCTCGTGTCAGGCGCTGCGCGACAAACTGATGGAGGTGGCCACTTATATGCAGCAAACTGAATTTTAATTGACATTGGCGCACGGGGCGCCAGAAATACATTTGATCCATGAAAACAAACATTTCTATACTTTGTGCCGGCATGGCCGTGGCGGCGTGTCTTGCGGGATGTAGCGACGACCCTGTATCGGGAAACGGCGGCGGGGGCGTAACTGCGCTTTCTGACGAGTGGTATGCCGGAGGCAAACTCGGCACGGTGTTTAATTCAACTTCAAGCGCATACGAGCAGTCTACGCCGGTGGTTGACCGGGACGCGGACATGGCAGCTTCGTTTTTGCGTGGCGAAACTTTTTTCGAGGATGTATTCATTCAAGGCACCGACTCCGGAGCCGAACGTCAGGGCCTGGGGCCGCTCTACATCCGCAACAGTTGTATTGCCTGCCATCCCGGCTACGGCCACGGCCGCCGCATGACACGCTATCGGGCCAATGATTTTGGAAATGGTTATCTGCTGGTCATTACTGATGGCAATGACAATTATCTGAGTTCCCTTACCGGAATGCCGCAGACCAAAGCCGTGGCTCCCTTTAAGGCACCGCTTGACGAAAGCCGGATTACCATTACCTGGAAAAACTATACCGACGAGTGGGGCAACCGCTTTCCTGACGGTACGACCTACAGCCTGATTTATCCCGAAGTCAGCATTCCGGAAGATGCCTATTACGTGCCGCTTGAATCAACGGTGAACGGACAGACCGTCAGTGTACCTTACAGCGACGTCAAGGTTCGGCTGGAGTCGACCATCGGTATTTACGGCACCGGCCTGCTCGATGCTATTCCCGACGACTCTATCATTGCGCAGTATCACCGTGAGGCACCTTATGTGCCGCTGAATCCGGCCATGTATAAGGACGGGCAGTACGTAGGTTATTATACCAATACTTTGCAAGGCGATGGTACGAAATACGTGCGACGTCTGACGTATGCGCTCAGCCGTGGCCCGATTGAGGACGGACCCGGAGCCAATGCCATTTGGAACATTACCAATGTCACCCGTTCTGACCGCCGCTATCATTACATGACTGAGGCCTATGCGCGCAAGGCTTCGCAGGATGAAGACGTGCAGCGTGATTTTTATCGCTACTTTCCGCAGCAGCGTAAGACGGGGGATGTGGAGCAGGACATCTACAACTATCTGATGGCGCAGGACCTGCCGGCAGAAATGAGCGACGATGATTATATCGACCTCATGGTGTGGCATCGCGGCCTGGCTGTGCCGGCAGCCCGCAATCTTGATGACCCGCAGGTGCAGCAGGGCAAACAGCTCTTTACGCAGTTGGGGTGTGCCACGTGCCACCGTCCTTCGTGGACTACGGGCGACGATGTAATCAGCGACCCTAATAATTTTTTCACCGGTTCGCGTGCCAATCTGCTTCCCCGCTATCCGCATCAGAAGATATGGCCGTATTCCGACCTGATTCAACACAAACTGAACATGGTTAATGATATTCGCACCGGTTGGTGCCGGACCACTCCGCTCTGGGGGCGTGGCCTTAGCATGCAGTGTACCGGCGCGGCCGACCGCCTGCATGACTGCCGGGCGCGTAACGTGATTGAGGCGATCATGTGGCATGGCTGTCAGGGCAGTGATGCCCGTGGCACGGTTGAAAAATTCCGCCAGCTCAGTGCCGATGAGCGGGAGGCCGTGGTAGCGTTTATCAATGCGATCTGACGGAGGTCTTCCGACATAAGACGAATGTGGAAACAGTGTGTTTGTACCCGTGTCCTGAAGGAGGGAAACGGGTACAAATTCGTGAAGATGAAAAAGTGAGTAAATGGAAAATGAAACGATTCAGTAAATATGCGGCTCTGGGTAGCCTGGTTGTACTGATTGCCGTCATGGCAGCAGCAACGGTGGTTGAAAAGATGATGAATACGTCGTATGTGGCGCAATGTGTGTACGGTTCTTTCTGGTTCGTGGCGCTGTGGATGTGGTGCGTAGCCTGGAGCCTGGTTTACGGCTGGCTGGTGAGACGCACGCTCCGGTGGCCGGTTGTCATGCTTCATGCGGCGTGGGTCGTTATTCTGTGCGGCGCTTTTCTGACGCATGTGTGGGGCCGGCGCGGCACGCTGCATTTGCGTGAAGGCCAGCCGGTTTCGGTGTATGCCGACGGGCGGGGACATTCCACGAAGATGCCGTTTACGCTCGTGCTCGAGCGGTTTTCCGTGAGTTACTATCCCGGCACGCAGGCCCCGATGGATTATAAGAGCCGTTTGCGGCTGACTGAAGCCGACCGGCAGTCCTTTAGTGGCGAAGTGTCGATGAACCACGTGTGGCGCCATCGCGGCTACCGTTTTTATCAGTCGGGGTATGATGCCGACGGGCGCGGGGCGGTTTTGCTGGTGGCTTACGATCCGTGGGGCATAGGAGTCAGCTATGCCGGTTATGCTTTGTTGTGGCTCAGCTGGCTGGTGCTGTTGTGCAATGGAGCTGGCCGATTCCGCCGGCTGTTGCGCCATCCGTGGCTGCGGCGAGGAGTGGCCTGCGTGGCTCTGTTGTATGTGACGGTGGCTCAGGTTTCGGCCGGAAGCCGTTCTGCTTCGTCCGACCTTCCGCGCACCCTGCCGCGTGAAGTGGCAGCTGATTTTGGCCGGCTTTATGTGCTTTATAACGACCGCGTGTGTCCCTTGCAGACTTTGGCGCGTCAGTTTACCCTCAAGTTGTGTGGCGCTGACAGCTGGCGCGGGTTGACGGCCGAGCAGGTACTGACGGGGTGGATGTTCTACTATTCCAGCTGGAGCCGCGAGCCGATGATTCGAATTCGGGGACGGGCGGTCAGAAAACAGTTGGGCTTGGAGGGAAAGTATGCCTGTTTGCTCGATTTTTTGGACAGCACAGGGCGGATGCGGCTGCCGGAACCTTATGCCAATGCCGACGTGGCGCGGGCCGCAGAGCAGTACAACCTCTTGCCCATGCTCTATTCCGGCCGATTGCTACGGATTTTTCCCGTCTGTAAAGCCGGCCGTCTGGTTTGGGTGGGGCAGAATGATGTCCTGCCGTCGGGCTTGTCGGTTGGCGAGCGGGTCTTCATACAGAAATCCGTCAACTATTTGCAGGAACTAGCCTTTGCGCACGACTATCAGGCCATGCGTATGCTGTTGGACAAGATGCGACGCTATCAGCAACAGCGCGGGGAGGATTCGTTGCCCACTGAAGCTGCCTTTGAGGCCGAACGCCTTTACAACACCCTCGACCACACATTACCCTGGGCACTGGTGACTCTGGGTGCCGGACTGGTGTTTTTTGTGGTTTCCGTTTCCCGTTTTGCGGCCGGCCGGCAGCCCGTCAGACGGGCCACGCTGTTGGCCGGAGGAGCTGTGGCGGCAGTGGGGCTTTACCTGACCCTGATGCTGGTCCTGCGCGGTTGGGTGAGTGGCCATTGGCCTTTGTCGAGCGGTTACGAAACCATGCAGTTTCTTTCCTGGGCCTCTTTGCTGCTGGGGCTGGTGTTGCAGCGCCGTTTCTTCCTGTCGTTCCCACTGTCGCTGCTGGTGGCCGGACTGTCGCTGCTGGTATCAGCCATGGGCGAGAGCCAGCCGCAGCTTACGCCCCTGATGCCCGTGCTGGCCTCGCCGCTCCTGTCGCTTCATGTGGTGACGGTGATGCTTTCCTTTGCTCTGCTGGCCTTCCTGATGTTCAACGGGGTGGCCGCCTGTGTGGTGGCCCGCCGGCGGGGATGGCATTCGGAGTCCGTGGCGCGCCTCACGCTGGTAGGCCGCCTGATGCTCTTCCCGGCCCTGGCCCTGCTGAGCGTAGGCATTTTCGTGGGAGCCATGTGGGCCAATGTGTCGTGGGGCACGTACTGGAGCTGGGACCCCAAGGAGGTGTGGGCGCTGATTACGCTGCTGGTCTACGCGCTGCCGCTGCATGTGCGCTCGCTCCCGGCCTTCCGTCGCCACAGCGTGTGGCAGGTGTATATGGTTCTGGCCTTCCTTACCGTACTGGCCACCTATTTCGGCGTCAATTTCCTGCTGGGCGGCATGCACAGTTATGCGTAGATGGCTGACTCTGGAAAAACAAGGCCGGATTTTTTTATGATAAGGTCGGAGTTCGTCAGATTCAGGTCCGACCTTGTTGAATGAAATGTGCCGGAAAAGCTGAGCGTGACAAATTGCACGGCTGGCTTTTCCGGCACATAGGGCCTGAAGAGATGTATTTCCTGACGAAAAAAGTGCTGATGAAATCGCTAATTCCTGCGTCCGGCCATGCCTTTTAGTTGCCGGGCCACATCTTTGCGCAGGCTTGTCCAGCTGGGCATGCGTTTGAGTTGGCGGCGTATGGGGGCGTCGTAGAGCAGGAAGAGCAGGAGCAGAATCAGGCAGCCGTAGGCAATCCACCCGAACATCTGTTTGATGCTGATTTCCATGATGCCGGTCATGAAGCGGTCGGACAATTCGGCCATTTGTGTGCCCGGACGGCTCAGCATGACGCGGTTGAGGTTTTGCCCGTAGCGGCTCAGGTTGTCGGCCACGTAGTATTTGAAACCTTGTGTGTAGAGCGCTGCTCCCATTACACCTCCGGCCACCATGTGGAGCATGTTGAACACGCTGAGTGCCTGGAAAAAGTGTTGGAAGGTCATGATTTCTTCCAGACAGACCATAAAGGTGGCGCTGAGAATGGCGTAGCCTACGCCGCGGCATAGGGGGGGCAGGGTCAGTTGCCACAGGGCGATATCGGACGAAACGGTAAAATAGAACCCCGTCAGGTAGAGTGCTACGGCTGCCAGTCCGACGGCCAGCAGACGGATGTAGCTGAAGCGTCGCATGTGCATCCACCAGTAGGCCAGCAGGCATCCGGCCAGCACGCCTGCCAGCATGGGCCAGTCCAGTAGTACGCTCACCATGTCGGAATAGTGCATCACTTCGCTGCAAAACACTTCCTCGAGCACGTGTTCCGAGGCCAGCAGCATTTCGACCAGCGTAATCAGGAGCAGTATGGGGAGCAGATGCCGGTAGGTCCACATTTGGGGTTCGTAGTACGGATGCCGGATGTGGAACATACGTCCCAGACAGAGGAGCAGCGTGACGAAAATGATGGGTATCATCAGGCGCATGACGCGGCTGTTGAACCAGTCGTAGTAGTCGCCGTAACACAGGAAATAGGCTACTTCGAGCAGAAGCAGGGCCCAGAGCAGTCCGCCCAGCCAGTCGATGCCCAGCAGCGGGAATTTCTTGACGATGCGGAAGTGGCGCGTGCAGCAGGTCAGGACGAGCAGGTCAATCAGCATGACGCCGCACATGAACCACTGCATGCCGGTCCAGTGGAAATAATAGGCCAGCCAGGTTGACAGCAGGTCAGACACCTGCATACTGCCCAGAATAATGATGTGAAGCAGCGGGAAAAATACGGTGAAATCGCGCTTTGGCGTCATCCACAGCTGTATGGTCGACATACACTCAAACGTGCCTTGAATCTTTCCGATGCCCTCTATGAAGCAGAGGGCCCAGAGCAGAGGCAGGAAGGTGGTACACGTGACAAGCGCATTACACGCCAGTACGGTGAGGGCGGCGGCCGCAAGGAGTGTCTTGTTGGTAAAGCGGAACTTCATGCGGAAGAGCAGCGGAAAGTAGATGGCCATGCCGGCAAGGTTGGCATACAGGCACATCTGCAGGTCCTCACGCATGAGGGTGGTTTCACCCATCATGTGCGAGAGCGTGCCCATGTACAGTCCGCCCGAGAGTTGAAAGGTTACGGCCATAAATACGTAGAGCCACGGTTGCAGCCGGCGCGGCACGAAGCTGCGCATCATGGGCATCGTGAACGGGCCTTGAAGTACGGGTGCTCCCATAATCAGTATTTTATGCTGCATTCAACATTATACCCGGCCTTCAGGCGCTGCAGCAGGCGTGCGTCGTTGCCGCGGAGACTGATGCGTACGGGTACCCGCTGTTCTACTTTTACAAAGTTGCCTGTGGCGTTGTCCTGCGGCATGATGGAAAAGGCGGCACCGGTAGCGTTTGAAACGGATTCCACCTTTCCGCTGAACGATATGCCCGGTACGGCGTCGGCCGTCACTTTTACCTGCGCCCCCGGCCGGATGTGTGGCATTTGTGTTTCGCGAAAATTGGCAATTACCCAAAGGTCGGAGTTGTCCACGATTTCTACCATCGTCTGGCCCGGTTGTACGAGCTGGCCCTCGTGAATTTCCTTGCGCCCGGTCATTCCGTCACATGTGGCTATAACGGCTGTGTACGAAAGGTTCAGACGTGCCAGCTCCACGGCGGCTTCGGCCAGGCGGATGGAAGCCTGGTTCTGCTCCAGATACCGGGCCTGTTCGTTGCGGGTGAGCGAGGTGGTGCGTTTGGCGCGGAGCAGCTGGTCATAACGTGCCTGAGCGGCCTGAGCAGCCGTTTGCACTTTGTCATATTGCTGCCGCGTGACGGCATCTTTTTCCAGCAGTTTCTGATAGCGTGCGGCCTCGCGTCTGGCATCGGCCAGTTGTACGCGGGCTTCTTCAATGCCGGCGTCGTTCACCTGCAGGTTGTTGGTCATTGTAGCCATGCCGGCCGAGGTGACCTGCTTGCCGGATCGGGCGTTAGCCAGATTGGCTTCAGCCTGGGCCAGCTGCAGTTTGAATTCGGCGTCTTCAATAAGGAGCAGGGTGTCACCTTTGTGTACGGGCTGGTATTCTTCAAAACATATTTTGCGGATAAAACCCTGAATGCGGGTGTTTACGGGAGTAATGTGCTGGCGTACCTGCGCATTGTCGGTATATTCCACGCCCGGGTGGATGAAACGGGAACATACGTAGACTGCTCCTGCTGCCAGAAGCAGGATGATGAGGGTATTGTAAAGTGCTTTTCGTATTTTTCTGCTAATCATGACAAATATGTTTGGTTTTATGGTTTTATTGTTATGTGGGTTTATGGAAGGCCGGGACTTGTCCGGCCGCCGCATTCTTAGAGTGTGTGCGTTATGTATTTCATTTTGTAGTAATGATAGAGTAAGTTAATGCGGGCGTCGGCCAGACTGAGGTCGGCGTTGAGCTTGGTGTGGGCGGCATCGAGCAGGTCGGTGAGCAGAGCCAGTTCGTTTTCATAGAGGTGGCTTACCAGCCGGTAGTTCTCGTTGGCCAGTTCCACGTTTTTCTGTTGTGTTTGCAGGTCGGTAAAGGCTGTCAGGAAATTGACGTAGTTTTCCTGGACGGCGTTGTCTACCTGTTCGCGGGCCAGCCGGTACTGTTCTTCGGCATGTGTTACGCCGAGCCGGGCCTGCTGCACTTTATGTTTGTTCTTGAAGAGTGACGAGAGGCTGTACCGCAGACTGACACCCACGTACCAGTAATTGAAATTGTTGTCAAGCACCGGTACTTCGATAGTGATGGGGCCGTCCAGATGGTCGGCTGCTACCAGGGCTATCTGCGGCCTTCGTGCGGCACGCTCCAGGCGCAGTTGCTGTTCGCTGATTTTGATGCCTGCGGCAGCCTGTTGCAGGCCGAGATGATTGATTGCGGCGGTGTCTTGCCAGCTTTTTTCGTGCAGGGAGTCAATCTGTCGGTCCAACAGCAGGGTGTCGGGCAGAATTTCGGTACCTTCTGGCAGATGCAGCGTAGTGGACAGTTGGTGGTTCATGATGCGGCAGGCATTTTGCGTTTGCGTCAGCTGTAGCTGCAGTTGTTTCTGTTGCAGTTCGTAGCGCGTAATGTCGTTTTTCAGCGCGGTGCCCTGTTCGCGGCGGGCGTGCATGCGCTCCAGTACCTGACGGGTCAGTTTCAGATGATTGCGCAATACGGTCAGCTGGTTGTATTGCTTGTAGAGGTTGGGATAGAGTCCCAGCATGAGAAAGCGGACGTCCTGTCGGTTGCGTGCCCTCTCGAGCGTAGCCATTTGTTTTTGAAGCCTGGCCAGCTCGATGCTGCTGCTGACGGCACCTCCGGCATAAACGGTTTGCTGCGCTTCGAGTGCAAAGTTGTTGCCGAAGTGAGGCATCCGGATTTGGGAGCCGTTGCTGAAGTTGCGGTCCCACAGATGTCCGTTGCCCCAATAGCTGGCCGTGGCAGACACACTGATGTCGGGCAGGCGTTGTGCCTGGGCCGCTTTCAGAGCCTCTTCGGCCGCGGCTTCCTGAGTACGCCAGGCTTGCAGGCTGACACTGTTCTGGTCGGCCAGCGTGAGGAGCTGGCCGATGCTCATTACACGCGGCTGGGCGTGTAGACACTGGCTGCACAGCACTGTGACACACAGCGCCATGAGCTTGTTTTTCTTGCTCATACAAAAAATTTTAGGAAAAAAGTAACTGAAAAGTAACGATGTGAAAAAGAAATCTACAGCAAGCAGGTTAAATCAGGGCTGCTGCTCCCCAGGCATGGAAGTCGTGTATCTTATTGGGGAACCGCTTGGATATGGAAACTGCTTGCATGATTTTCAAATCGTAATCAATGAATTTGGCCGCAAAGGTAAAGAAATAATCAACAGACTGTAACCATATGGATTTTTATATTTAACTAAGTTTAACTAAATGGCGGTCTGTTTGCTTTTCCTCAAGGCAAAAGTGGCCGTATGTCTGCCGCATGGGGCGGGAGGATGCGGCGGAAGGAAAAACAGGCGGGACCTGTTTGCCTTCAGGCGGGAGGAAAAAATTTTCAGGTCGGAGGTAGTTTCTTTTCGGTGTCTTGTAAGTTCCTTTCAGATTGGGGGAAGGCAGCCTGATAAATATATACGGCTGCGTTTGGGCTGATATTCAAGTTTTTTTCATACCTTTGCCTCATCTATGGATAAATATAATTTATTATGTGCCCGGTTGTTGTAGTTTTTTCGGAAGTCACCGCCTTGTAATTTCCTGAAAGAGCGTGCACGAGGCGGCACGCCGTTATTTTCATTCACCCAAACTTATCCGTATGATTCTCATTTTTGTATATTTGTTCGGCGCGTTGTCGCTGTCATTCTTATGTTCTGTGCTGGAGGCCGTGCTGCTGTCCACTCCTTTGTCGTACATATCCATGCTCGAGGAGCGCGGCGTAAAGTCGGCCGGTCTGCTCAAGCGTTATAAAAAGGATATCGACCGTCCGATTTCGGCCATTCTTTCGCTCAATACCATTGCCCACACTGTGGGAGCAGCCGGCGTGGGTGCCGAGGCGGTCAAGGTGTTCGGCCAGGAGTATTTCGGTATTATTTCAGCTATTCTTACCGTGCTGATTCTGGTGCTTTCCGAAATCATCCCGAAAATTGTGGGAGCCACCTATTGGCGCAGTCTGGCCATAGCGGCGGCCCGCGTTGTGAGGGTACTGATTTTTATTACCTATCCGCTGGTGGTGTTGTCCGACCTTATCATGCATGCCGTGGCGCGGCGCAACAAGGACCAGGCTTCCGTCAGCCGTGAGGAAGTGTCGGCCATGGTCAATGTGGGAGCCGAGGAAGGTGTGTTCAAAAGTCGCGAGAACCGCATCATCCAGAGTTTCATCAAGCTCTACCAGGTGACGGCGGAGGAAATCATGACCCCCAGCGTGGTAGTGGCATCGGCGGCTGAGCAGACCACGATGCGCCAGTTTTATGACAACAAGCAGTTCCGGCCCTATTCCCGCATCCCGGTGTTCAGCGAGAACAAGGACTATATTACCGGCTACGTGCTTCGGGCCAACGTGCTCGAGAAATTGGCCGAGGACAAGTTTGACGAGCCGCTGAGCAGCATTGTGCGTCCCATCTTCTCGTTTCCTGAAACCGAATCGGTGTCGAACATTTGGGAAAAGATGATTGGGAACAAGGAACACATCTCCATCATCATCGACGATTACGGCTGCTTGCGCGGAATCGTGACCATGGAGGACGTGCTGGAAACGATGCTCGGGGTGGAAATTGTGGACGAAAACGACACGACTACCGACATGCAAACCCTGGCCCGCGAAAAATGGCAGCGTATGAAGAGTGCCCGCAAGGTGCCGAGGCAGCCTAATGTGTAGCTTCCCGGGCGGTGCCGGCAGAAAATGCACAAAAACAACGATGGAATGGACTAAAAAAAGAGAAAATGGTCAGTATAAAAATTGAGTTCAAATGGCGTGACGTCCTGCTCTTTCTGGCAGGTGTGGGGTTGCTGGCTTTGGGCATTACCGTCTATCGCCAGAAATACGTCAATACCGAATTTCAGGTGGTCGACTGCCTGGGCGGAAACATCTTTCCGTCGTATATCCTGTCGGTGGCCACGACAAATCTGAATCTGATTCACCCGATTGATACGCCCTATGTGGGAAATCCCAAAATGCCCTTTGCCATACGCATACGTTCGCGCGAAAGAGGAACGAAAGTGCGTGTGGAAGTAAGTACCAGCGAATTTTTCAGCAGTTCGGTTTCGGAGTTTGTGCTGCCGCGCTCACATACTGACTATGTGGTTTATCCTGATATTATCTGGAACTACGATGCCTTGCGCAACAACCGGCAGGCGGCTCCCGTGAGCGTAGTGGTCAAGGTGAATGAAGCCGGTGAGGACCTCGGGCAGCGGGTTCACATCATGTCTGTCAGGAGTATCAACGAATGTCTCCTGGGCTATAATATGGTGCAGGGA
>FR903570.1:14326-34877 GCA_000438115.1 Prevotella sp. CAG:617
CAGGGAAAGAGTACGCGTTTCCAGAATACCGGCATGTGTTTCGCCGCTTATGTCAACGAGGAGCACCCGATGATTGACAAATTGCTGCGGGAGGCGCTCAACAGCGGCATAGTCAACCGCTTTTTGGGCTATCAGGGCGACTCGGCCCAGGTATGCCGTCAGGTTTATGCGCTGTGGAATACCCTGCAGCACCGCGATTTTAAATACAGCTCGGTGTCTTACAGCAGTTTGTCGAGCAATGTGGTATATTCGCAGCGGGTGCGTACCATCAGCGATGCGCTCAATTCCTCGCAGATCAACTGCGTGGACGGCTCGGTGCTTTTTGCCTCGCTTTTGCGGGCCATTAATATCGACCCGGTGCTGATTCGTATTCCCGGCCATATGTTTGTGGGATTTTATACCGACCACAAACACAAATCGATGCAGTGTCTGGAAACAACCATGATTGGCGATGCCGACTTCGACGAGTTTTTCCCCAACGAGCAGCTCGACTCTACGCTCTCCAAGGTGTCTCGCGCGCAGGCTTCGCGTCTTACTTTTGAAAAGTCGATGCAGTATGCCAACCGGAAGTATGCACAGTATGCCCAGAAGCTGCGTACCAACTCGGCCGGCTTTATGTTTTTGGAAATTACCAAAAACCTGCGCAGCAAGATCCAGCCTATCGGAACGTAGCGGCGGGCTACACCATGGGCAGTGAGTTTCCGTTGATTTTACGGTAGAGGTCGAGGGCATAGACGTCGGTCATGCCCGAGATATAGTCGAGTACGGCCATCACACGGTCGTACAGATGGGGTGCGTTCAGCTGGTATTGTGACGACACGCGGCTGAGCAGCAGGCGTCCGTAGGCGTGGTGCGGGTTGAGCACGGCGGCATCCATGAACAGCTCGAGCAGGGTGTAGATGATGCGGTAACCGGCCAGTTCCACGTCGAGCACGTCGTGGTGGCAGTAGATGCGTTTTTTGGCCATTTCTTCACAGCGGCGGTAGGCCGTCAGGAGAGGTTCCGGCAGATGTTCGATGAGCGAACCCTCGAAGCGGCCCTGCATGATGTCGGATTCGTGGTCGATGAACGTCCTGACGCAGGCGTGCTCCAGACTGTTGATGACGCATGAGCGCAGGTAGACGATTTGTTCGTTGATGTCGGTGACGTAGGCAAACGTGGCCTTCAGTTTTTCCTGATGGTCGGGGCTGAAAAAGGCCAGCAGGTGGTGGAAGGTCTCCTCGTCCGAGAGGATGCGCAGCTTGTGGGCATCCTCAATGTCCATGATTTCGTAGCAGATGTCGTCGGCCGCCTCCACCAGATAGACCAGCGGATGGCGGGCGTAGCGCAGCGGCTCGTCGGGCGCATTGAGGCGTATCATACCCATTTCATCGGCAATTTTCCGGAAATAAGTGCTTTCGGCATTGAAGAATCCGAATTTCTGTTTGGTGGTGGCGTAGGTGGAGGCATACGGATATTTGACTATGGCCGCCAGGGTGGGATAGCACATGACGAAGCCTCCCTTGCGCCTTCCCTCAAACTGGTGGGTGAGCAGGCGGAAGGCATTGGCGTTGCCGTCAAAACGCGTCAGGTCGTGCCACTGTTCTTCGGACAGTTTTTCGCCCGTTTCATCGGTAAAATCGTGCAGTTTTTGTCCGCGCCCTTCCTTGAAATACGAGGCAATGGCTTTCTCGCCGGCATGGCCGAAGGGCGGGTTGCCCATGTCGTGGGCCAGACAGGCTGCCGATACGATGTTGCCGATTTCGGCGAGGGGCGTGTGGCGCAGCTCGGGATGCAGCTGCTGCAGCTCGCGGGCCACGTCGGTGCCCAGCGAACGCCCCACGCTCGACACCTCGAGGCTGTGGGTGAGCCGGTTGTGTACAAAAATGCTGCCCGGCAGCGGAAACACCTGGGTCTTGTTCTGCATGCGGCGGAAGGGCGCCGAAAAAATCAGACGGTCGAAGTCGCGCTGAAAGTCGGTGCGGTATTCTTTGTTCTCGCGGTATTTCTCTTCCTTGCCGAAGCGCTTGTTCGTAATGAGCCGGCCCCAGTCCATGGTTCCTTTCTGTTCCATAAAAGCACAATGCGATGGTTACTGTCTGACAAAAATAGCTTAATTTGCCGAACCTGCCTACCTTTTTGCGGGAAAAAGCGGGGCGTTGCCGTTCCTCGCCGCCCGTCCGGTCTTGTTCGGGGGCGGATGTTTCGGAACCGGCGGCGCGGAAAAGGAAAAAGTCGGCGCCGAGTCCGGTTTTCCCGCCGGCTTGTTTTTTTCCCCTGCCGGTCTTTTTTTTGTCATGCTCACGGAGAGGAAAAACACCGGCGCCCCCGGGCATCCGTCCCGGCCGAAAAAGCAAAATGATATCTTTTGGGGCCTTGCGGCTGAACGGCGCGTGGAAGTATGTAGAATTCAGAGACTAAATTTCCGAATTCCACTTATTATGATTAACTTTGTGGCGTTTATACGGAACGCATGAAAAATTAGCTCGGATGGAAGTAAAAATCATTAACCGTTCACATCATCCCCTGCCGCAGTATGCCACGGCGCTGAGCGCCGGCATGGACCTGCGCGCCAATCTGGACGAACCCATACACCTGGGCCCCATGCAACGCTGCCTGGTGCCCACCGGACTGTATATAGCCCTGCCTGCCGGCTTTGAGGCGCAGATACGTCCGCGCTCAGGACTGGCCCTGAAAAAAGGCATTACGCTGCTCAACGCTCCCGGCACGATTGATGCCGACTACCGGGGCGAAATCGGCGTAATCGTCATGAACTGCTCCGATACGGAATTCGTCATTGAAGACGGCGAGCGCATCGCCCAGATGGTGATAGCCCGTTACGAAACGGTGGAGTGGAACGCCGTGAGCGAACTCGACGAAACGGAGCGCGGCGACGGCGGTTTCGGACATACCGGTCACAAATAAATCCCGCCTTCGGGGAAGAAATGGTCTTACGGGCAGATTCTGGAAGGTTGCAGAAATGAAAAGAAAACGAAACATACATCCCTTAACCTTGCGCCTGAGCCGCTGCGGATTGCTGTGGCTGATGGTGCTGGCGCTGCTTTCTGCCTGTGGCGGGAAACGCAGCGTGGTGCAGTCGCGCAGCGCGGTTGACTCGCTGGTGTCGTTGCTCCATTTTGATACCGTAAGCCACTGGCTGCCGCAGCCGCTTTCGGGGAAACTGCGGTTTAAGTACGACAACTATTTCCTGGAAGCCATGTGTCAGAAGGAGAAAGGCAATTTCGACGCCGAGCTGATGCTGCTCGACCGTGCGCTGAGCCTGAATCCCGATGCCGACGAGGCGTGGTACGAAAAAGCCGTGGCCCTTACGGGTACCGGCACCGAAATACCCGATTCGGTGCGCCTGCAGATGGTGGAGCGCGCGGTGGGACTGGCTCCCGAGAACGACGACTACAAGGAAATACTGGCCGGAATGTATATGGACAAAGGCGATTTGCCCAAGGCCGCTTCACTGTATGAATGGATGACCCTCAAGAGTCAGCCTACGTCGGAAATGCTCTATACGCTGGTTGACCTGTATGAAAAAATCGGCGACTATCCGCAGGAGTTACGGACCCTCAACCGCATTGAGCTGGCCGAGGGAAAAAATGAAAGCTCCACGGTGCGCAAATCCTTTATCTATATGCAGCAGGGCGATACGGCGCAGGCCTATCAGGAGGTCAGGGACCTTTGCCGGAAATATACCGACGACAACCGCTACCGCCTGTTGCTGGCCAACTTCTACATACAGGGCAGCCGGAATGCTGATGCCTATCACGAAATACGCCAGGTGTTGCAGCGCGATTCGGCCAACGATATGGCGCATGCCCTGCTGCTGCAATACTATCAGCAGCAGCACGACACGGCGGGTTATTATGCGCAGCTCGATACGGCCATCGCTCTTGGCAATATGCCTGGGTATGCACAGGTGGCGGCCATGTCGCGCGTGGTGAGGGACTATGAACAGCAAAACATAACGAGCAGCCGGTTTTACGACCTGATGTATGGCGTGGCCCGCCAGCCGCAGGAAAACAGTGAGCTGCTCACCAGCTGCATGGCCTATCTGGAGGCCAAGAAGTGGCCGGAGGATTCCATCATCCCGTTTGTGCGCCTGCAACTGGTGCAGGAGCCGACCGACATTACGGCCCGTTTTCAGCTGATGAAGTATCTGATTGGGAAAATGGAGGTTGAAGAGCTGGCCGAAGTATGCCATGAGGGCACGGTTCATAACCCGGAAAAATTACTCTTCTATTATTATGAGAGCCTGGCGTGTTACAGTCAGGACAAGGTGGATGAGGCCATCGAAATCTGTGAGCGCGGGCTCGACCGCATGGAGGAGGGCACCAGTGACGAACTGGTGGCTGAGGTCTACACCAGTCTGGGTAACCTTTATCAGACCAAGGGGCTGCGCGAAAAAACCTATCAGGCCTACGACAAGGCCTTGCAGTTTGACGGCAGCAACATGCTTTGTCTGAACAACTACGCCTACTATCTGGCGCAGGACAACCGCGAGCTGGACAAGGCCGCTGCCATGAGTCTCAAAACCATTGAGGCGGAGCCCGACAACGTGACTTATTTGGACACGTACGCCTGGATTATGTTTGTCAGCAAAAATTACGGCCTGGCCCGTACTTACATAGACAAGACCATCAAACTGGCAGAAAAGACGGCCGAAAATGCAAGTCTTTTTGAGCATGCCGGCGATATTTACGCCAAACTCGGACAGACAAGCCGCGCGCTTGAATACTGGCGCACGGCGCTTCAGCTGACGCAGGAGCCTGATACGCGCCGGTTGATACAGAAAAAAATAAAACTCCGAAAATACGTCGCACAATGAAAAAGTATAGCATCTTGTTGGCGGCAATCCTTTCCGTGATGTTCCTGAGCGGATGCCGCACCGCAAAAAATGTAACCACGCCAAGTGCCGAGGTTTCAACCGCGTTCAATGCCCATGACTATGGAAAGCGGGTGATGAAGAATGTGCCCAAGGCCCAATGCATGACAGCCAAGATTTCGTTGGAAATGAGCGGCGGCAGCAAGGACCTTTCGGTGAGCGGCAATTTGCGCATGAAGCGTGACGATGTCATCCAGCTTTCCATTTCGTTTTTCGGCATGGAACTCGGGCGGCTCGAGTTTACCAAGGATTATGCCCTGATTATCGACCGCTTTAATAAACAATACGTCAAGGAATCGTATGAAAAGGTGAACTTCCTGACCCGTGCCAATATTGATTTCAATGAGTTGCAGGCCCTTTTCTGGAACACCGTGTTTGTGCCCGGAATGCAGCAGGCCGATGTGTCGCCAGAGCATTTCAGCATGACGCCGGACGGCGACCGTGTGCAGTTGGTGCTGGCTGAAGCGCCTGAACTCAATTATAAATTTACCACCCGCGCAGATGATGCCCGTCTGCTCGAAACCCAAATCACGTCGAAGGACGCCCGCAACAATACGCAGTTTGAGTGTAAGTATGACAACTTTACCCAGCTCGAGGGCGTGCCTTTCCCTTCAACCTTTACGTTCCTGCTTCGTGCTTTGCGCAAGGACTATACCATCAAGATGTCGCTCAGCCGCATCAATACTTCCGACGACTGGGAAAAGCGGACTGAAGTGTCGTCAAAATACAAGGCCCGGAGTGTAAATGAAATTATGCGTCAACTGATATCCGTGAGATAAGTGAGAAAATGAAAAGAATCCTGTATTTGTTGTGTCTGGCTTTGTTTTGCGCAACTGCCGTGCCGGCACAAACCAACAAGAAGATAAAGAATTTGCAGTCGCAGCGTACGGAGCTGAAAAAGCGTCTGAACGAATCACAGCAGCTTCTGCGTTCTACCAACAAGAGTGTAAAGTCGCAGTTGGCCAACCTGAACGTACTTTCCGGGCAGATTGAACAGCAGCAGAAGTATATAGTCGGTATTGAGGGCGAAGTGAACGTGTTGAACGGCAATATCGGTCAGCTGACCCGCGAATTACACAAACTTCAGCAGGAACTGGCCGACTGTAAGTTGAAGTACAGCCGCTCGGTCATGTATATGTATCGCAACAGGTCGACGCAAAACAAACTGATGTTCCTTTTCTCCTCCAAAAACTTCAGCCAGATGTTCCGCAGGCTGCGCTATGTAATGGATTATGCCAAATATCAGCGGGCACAGGGCGAAGTCATCAAAATAAAGGAGAAGGCTGTTCATGACAAGCGCAATCAGTTGTTTGGCGTCCAGGCACAGAAAAATGCTTTGCTGGCTGAGGGCCGTAAGGAAAATGAGCGGCTCGAGCAGCAACATCGCGAGCATCAGCAAATTGTGGGCGAGTTGCAGAAAAAACAAAAGCAGTTGCAGAGCACGATTAGTCAGACGCAGCGCCGTTATGCTTCGCTCAACAAGCAGATTGACCGCTTGATTCAGCAGGAAATTGCAGCGGCCGAGCGTCGTCGTAAGGCCGAGGAAGCCCGTCGCGAAGCTGCCCGCCGTAAGGCCGAGGCTGCCCGTAAGGCTGAAGAGGCCCGCCGCGAGGCAGCAGCCAAAAAGAACCGTTCGGCTTCTTCAAAGAGCAAGTCTTCGAAGAGCAAGTCGTCATCGTCCAGTTCGCGCAGCAAGAGCAGTACGTCAACGCCCCGCTTCCAGGAGCAGAGCAGTGAGGACCGCCGCCTGAGCAACAAATTTGCCGCCAATAAGGGCCGGCTGCCGATGCCGATTACCGGCTCATACGTTATTTCCAGCCATTACGGTCAGTATAAGGTAGCCGGTTTGTCGGGAGTGTCGCTCGACAATAAGGGAATCAACATTACCGGCCGTAGCGGAGCGCAGGCCCGGGCCGTGTTCAACGGTGAGGTTTCGGCCGTATTCTCCTTTGGCGGAATGATTAATATTTTGGTGCGCCACGGAAGCTATATTTCCGTTTATTGTAATCTTTCATCGGCTTCTGTCCATAAAGGCCAACAGGTATCCACCCGTCAGGTTTTGGGTAGCGTGGCTCCCGATGCTTCGGGCAACTGTACGCTTCATTTCCAGTTGCGTCGCGAAACTACCAAACTCAATCCGGAGTCATGGCTGGGCCGGTAGGATAGCGCACATGAATCAACTAATAACTAAAATAATTAGGTATGAAAAAGAATTTTCAGTCGGGTACGCTTTGCGTACAGGCCGGATGGGAACCTAAAAACGGCGAAGCCCGTGTGGTGCCCATTTATCAGAGCACAACTTTCAAATATGACGACAGCGACCAGATGGCCCGACTGTTCGACCTGAAGGATTCGGGATATTTCTATACGCGTTTGCAGAATCCTACCAACGACGCCGTGGCTCAGAAGATTGCCGAGCTTGAAGGCGGAGTGGGGGCTGTGCTGACTTCAAGCGGCCAGGCAGCCAACTTTTTTGCCGTGTTCAATATTTGTGAGGCCGGCGACCATATCCTGGCTTCCAACGCCATTTACGGTGGTACGTTCAATCTGTTTGGCGTGACCATGAAGAAGATGGGTATTGACTGTACCTTTGTTGATCCCGATTCCAGTGACGAGGAGATTGAAAAAGCCTTCCGCCCCAACACCAAGTGTGTGTTTGGCGAAACGATATCCAATCCGGGTGGGCATGTGTTCGATATTGAACGCTTTGCGCGTATGGCTCACCGTCATGGCGTGCCCCTGATTGTGGACAATACGTTTGCCACTCCCGTTAACTGCCGCCCGTTTGAATGGGGGGCCGACATCGTGACGCACTCTACCACCAAATACATGGAAGGCCACGCCACTGCCGTGGGCGGATGTGTGGTTGACAGCGGTAACTTTGACTGGATGGCCAATGCCGACCGCTTTCCGGGCATGACGCAGCCTGACGACAGCTATCATGGTCTGATTTACGCCCAGAGCTTTGGCAAGATGGGTTATATCGTAAAGATGACGGCTCAGCTGATGCGTGATTTCGGGGCCATTCCGAGTCCGGGCAATTCGTTTCTGCTCAATCACGGGCTCGAGTCGCTCCACCTGCGCATGCAGCGCCACTGTGCCAATGCCCAGCGCGTGGCCGAGTTCCTGCAGCAGGACAGCCGCGTAGCCTGGGTAAGTTACGCCGGACTGCCCGGTGACAAATATTACGACCTGGCGCAGAAATACCTGCCCCATGGTACCAGCGGAGTAATTGCCTTTGGTCTGAAGGGCACGCGCGAAACGGCTATCCGTTTCATGGACAGCCTCAAGCTCATCAGCATTGTCACGCACGTGGCCGATGCGCGTACGTGTGTGCTCCATCCCGCCAGCCATACCCACCGCCAGCTTACCGACGAGCAGCTGCAGGCTGCCGGCATACGGCCCGACTTAATCCGGCTTTCGGTGGGCATTGAGGATTGCGACGACATTCTGGCCGACATCCGACAGGCTCTTGACAACATCTAGCGGCTATAATTCAGCAATCTCATTATAATAATGGGGCGTAACCTCAAATTTTAAAACAAAAAAGTACTCATGAAAAAATTATGCCTTATGGCCTGGCTGCTGTTTAGTGCCAGTGCCTTTGCCCAGACCTCATCGCTGGAAATCGGTATGTCGGGCAACAGTTACGTCACCCGTCAGCACGACGGGGCTCGGATTACCGACCGGGGACTTACCCGCTGGACCGACCCGAAATCGGTGATCAGCGTTTATTTCTATCTGCACGAATCCACCACGGCCGACCTCTCGCTCCTGGCCAAGGGCCATTCGGAAATCAAGGTGAGCTATGGCAAAAAGCACTTCAAGGTGCGTCTGGATTCCGACGACTTTACCCAAGTGCCGGTAGGCCGCATCAGCGTGAGCAAGCCCGGCTATGTACGCATTGACCTGCAGGGCCTTTCCATGGAGGGCAATAGCTTTGGCGAGGTAAAACAGCTGGTGGCAGCCAACGTGAGCGGCAAGAGCAGTTACGTGACGAATTTTGCCGACTACTGGGGCCGCCGCGGTCCGTCAGTACACCTGGCCTACAAACTGCCGGCGGGTGATACCGAGTGGTTCTACAACGAGGTGACCGTGCCCAAGGAGGGCGAAACCATGCACAGCTACTACATGGCCGCCGGCTTTGGCGAGGGCTATTTTGGCATGCAATACAACTCTCCCACGGAGCGCCGCGTATTGTTCTCGGTGTGGAGCCCGTTTGATACGCAGAATCCCAAAGACATCCCCGACAGCCATAAAATCAAGCTCCTGCGCAAGGGCAAGGACGTACACATCGGCGAGTTCGGCAACGAGGGCTCGGGCGGACAGAGTTATCTGTGCTATCCCTGGAAGGCCGGCCGCACCTATAAGTTCCTCATGCAGGTGCATCCCGACAATCAGGGCAACACTATCTATACCGCTTATTTCTATGCTCCCGAGGAAAAGGCCTGGCGACTGATTGCCAGTTTCCAGCGCCCGCTCACCAATACGTGGTACACGCACGCCCACAGTTTCCTGGAGAATTTCAATCCGGAGCAGGGCTACCTCTCGCGCAAGGTGATGTTCGGCAACCAGTGGGCCCGCAGCAAGGACGGCAAGTGGACGCGCATTACCGACGCCACCTTTACCCACGACGCAACGGCCAGTGCCGGCGTGCGCCTCGACTATCAGGGCGGCGAAACCAAGGACAACCGCTTCTACCTCATGATGGGCGGATTTTTCAACGAGTCCGTGTCCATGGGTACCCAGTTCCACTGCGAACCCACGGGCCAGGCACCCGAAATTGACTGGGAGGCTCTCAAGCAGCTGTAAGTCATCCTCCCGTTTTTTCTTTTGGCGCTTCGGCGCCTCCTCTCATCCCGGCGCGGAGTGGCCTTCAGGGTTGCACTCCGCGCCGGGATGCTTTGTATGGCCGGCCCCCGGCGCGGAATTTTTACGGAGTCCCGCCCAGTTCCGACAAGGTCTCATGTAAAAAAAATAAAGCCCCGTCCTGTTTTCTCCTCCCTCTTCACCCCGAGCCCCCGAAAGCCGGTTCGACCCTCAAACATTAAAAAAAATCCTTAAATAAATGAACCTTTATTGCCGGAAAAACAGTAATTTTGAAACCGAATTGCCTCTATTAGTACAAAAGATTTAAGAATGGTATCGAAAGACGCTCAAAACGAAATAGTTACGGCACCCGTATATCACGTTCCGGTGCTCCTGAAACCTACGGTTGACGGCCTGCAAATCAAGCCCGACGGCATTTACGTGGACGTGACTTTTGGCGGCGGCGGACACAGCCGTGAAATCCTTTCGCGCCTGGGGGCCGAGGGGCGTCTGTTCAGTTTTGACCAGGACGCCGAGGCCATGGCCAACGTTCCGGCCGACGAGCCGCGTCTGACGTTTGTGCAGAGCAACTTCCGTTACCTGCGACATTGGTTACGCTATTATGAGATAGACTATGTAGACGGCATTCTGGCCGACCTGGGCGTGTCGAGCCATCATTTTGACGATGCCGCCCGCGGATTTTCGTTCCGTTTCGACGCACCTTTGGACATGCGCATGAACAAGCAGGCCCAGCTGACCGCGGCTGAGGTAATCAATACGTACGACGAGGCCGACCTGGGCCGCATCTTTACGCTTTACGGCGAGCTGAAAAACGGTCGCCGGCTGGCTTCCGTGCTGGTGCGCCGCCGTCAGGAAGCTCCGTTGCAAAAGGTGTCCGATTTGCTCGACGTGGTGCGGCCGCTCATGGGGCCTGCCCGCGAAAAGAAAGACCTGGCCAAGGTATTCCAGGCCTTGCGCATCGAGGTGAACCACGAAATGGACGCCTTGCATGAAATGCTGCAGGCCGCCTGCCGCGTGCTGCGTCCCGGAGGCCGTCTTTCCGTGCTGACCTACCACTCGCTGGAGGACCGCATGGTGAAGAACTACATACGGGCCGGCAATATGGAGGGCAAGGTAGAGCAGGATTTCTACGGCAACCGCCTGGCCCCGCTCAGGGCCGTGAACAACAAGGTGGTAGTGCCCGACGCCGACGAGCAGGAGCGCAATCCGCGCAGCCGCAGCGCCAAGCTGCGCGTGGCCGAGAAAGTGGCTCAAAACGATTAGAAAAAAAGGAAAAGAAAAAAAATGACAGACCATCACGACAACGACAACCTCCTCGGCCCGGACATCACCAACCTGAAGCCCGAGGATATGGACAATCTGAAATCATCCACCGCATCGCTTGAGAGCAAGGCCGAAAAGGAAAAGGCCAAAAATGAGAAGGCGGCCGAGGAATTGCGCAAGCTGACCGACAACGACGACGAGGAATGGTCGGAACACCGGCCCAACGTGTCGTTGCGCACCATTCTGGGTGGCGACATCCTGGCCGGCCCGTGGTTCCGCCGTCAGTTTCTCTTTATCCTTTTTTGCGTGTTCCTGCTGATACTTTACATCAGCAACCGCTATGCCTGCCAGCAGTGTATGATTGAGATTGACCAGTTGCAGAAGGACCTGCTCGACATCAAATACAAAGAGCTGACACGCCTGAGCGAGCTGCAGGAGCACACGCGCCGCAGCCGGGTGGAGGAATATTTGAAGATGGTGAACGACACCACCCTGCAAACGGCTACCAATTCGCCCTATATCTTGAAAATTAACGAATAAGTCATTCATAGGAGGACAAGACACATGAACTTTCCTGGAAAAAAAATCATTCCCCGGTATTTTGTAGTGACGGTAGTGCTCAGCCTGCTGGGCGTGTCCGTGATTGGGCGTGCGGCGTGGATTATGTTTGCCGAGCGCGATTATTGGATGGCTATTCACAACCGTTTTGTAACCGACAGCGTGCCCATTGAGCCCAGCCGCGGCAACATTTATTCGGCCGACGGCCAGTTGCTGGCCAGTACGCTGCCCGAGTATAAGCTCTACATGGACTTCATGTCGGCCGAGAAGAACGAAAAGCGGCGCATCAAGGACCAGGCCCGCCGCGACTCGCTCCTGCGCATCAAGATGGACAGCATCTGTCAGGGCATGCACCGCATTTTTCCCGATATCGACCCCGTGGAATTCAGAAAACTGCTGGAGGAGGGCCGCCGGCAGGAAAGCCACAACTGGCTGCTTTACGACCGTCGCGTGTCCTACGTTGACTATAAGCGGGCCAAGGAACTGCCCCTGTTCCGGCTCAGCCCGTATCGGGGCGGTTTCCACGTGACGGAATACAAGCACCGCGTAAAACCTTTCGGCTCGCTGGCTTCACGCACCATCGGTACGATGTACGGCGGCAAGGATACGGCCCGCTTCGGGCTCGAACTCTCGTTCGACTCCGTATTGCGCGGTAAGCAGGGCGTGCGCCATAGGCAGAAGGTAATGAACAAATATCTGAACATTGTCGACCAGCCGGCCGAGGACGGTTGCGACATCGTGACGACCCTGGATGTGGGCATGCAGGACGTATGCGAAAAGGCCCTCAACGACAAATTGACCGAAATCAACGCCAACAGCGGCGTGTGCATCCTCATGGAAGTGGCTACGGGCGACATCAAGGCCATGACCTCACTCACCAAGTGTGCCGACGGCAAGTATCGCGAAATCCGCAACAGTGCCGTGAGCAACCTGATGGAGCCGGGGTCGGTGTTCAAGACCGTTTCGTTCATGGTGGCTATGGATGACGGCTACATCGACATGAATACCAGTGTCGACGTGGGTGGCGGAATCATGATTATGTACAACCGCAAGATGCGCGACCACAACTGGCGCAGCGGCGGCTACGGCCTGCTGACGGCCTCGCAGATACTGGAGCGCTCGTCCAACTGCGGCGTGAGCTACCTGATTGACAAATACTATAAGGACGACCCCGGAAAATTTGTCGACGGGGTGTACCGCACGGGAATTGCCGAGGATTTTCACTTACCCATTCCCGGGTATGCCAAAGCGCAGATTCGCCATCCCAAGCCCGACGGGTCCAACTGGTCGCGCACGGCCCTGCCATGGATGAGTATCGGCTACGAAACCCAGATACCCCCCATCAGTACGCTGACCTTTTATAATGGCATAGCCAACGGCGGAAAGATGATGCAGCCGCGTCTGGTAAAGGCCGTGCAGAAGAATGGCCAGACCATTCGGGAGTATCCGCCCGTGGTGGTACGCGAACGGATGTGTAAGCCGCAGACGCTTACCAACCTGCAAACCATACTGGAGCGCGTGGTGCGCATCGGACTCGGCAAGAAAGCCGGTTCGCGCAACTTCCATACGTCGGGAAAAACCGGTACGGCACAGGTGTGGACCAAGGCCGGCTTTGCCTCGCAATATCTCGTGTCGTTTGTGGGATATTTCCCCTCCGAGCGCCCCAAGTATTCCTGCATTGTTTGTATCCAGAAGGCTGCGCCTGCTTCGGGAGGCGGTCATTGTGGTCCGGTGTTCCGCCGTGTGGCTGAAACGCTGATGGCCCGTGAGGTGCAGCCCGATTACAGCTCGGCCCGCGACACGCTGCATTCGCTTCTGCCGGATGTACTCAAGGGCAATATCGTAGCAGCACGTAATGTGCTGGGGGCCTTGGGATTGCATTGTGACGCGCCGGCCACGCCCTCGTCCTTCGTGTGGGGCAAGGCAGAACGAAACGGACAGACCACCGTGCTTTCAGAGGCCGAGAACGGCAAGGATGTCGTGCCCGACGTAAAGGGAGCCGGTTTGCGCGATGCCGTGTTTATGCTCGAACGCCTCGGTCTGCGAGTAAAGGCTTCCGGCGTAGGCAAGGTGAGTCATCAGGATGTGGCTCCCGGAAGTCCCATTCATAAAGGGCAGGTTGTGCATCTGGTATTGGAGAACGGTGCGGCTGAAAAGTCACCCCGTATCAGTAAGCCGGCCCCTGTACGCAAGGATACGGCGCAGACGCTGAATCCGGAGGAAGAGGTGGTGCCCAATGTAGGCGACGGCCCGCAGCCGGCCCGTCAGGCCGAAACGGACAACAAGACCGAACGCCGCAAGAAGTCCGACGCCCCTTCGCGTACCCCTTCTGAAAAGAAAAAATCAAAAACCGATGCCGTAACTTCCGACGACCGGCGCAGCCGCAAGTCGGATACCGGACGGCGATAGGCTGGAATAACGAATAAATAAATTTGGAGGAATATGAAATTATCAGAAGTTCTCAAAAAAATAACTCCCGCCGAGGTAAGCGGAAGTCTGGACATCACCGTTTCCGATGTGACCATTGATTCACGCCAGGCCAGGCCAGGCAGTCTTTTTGTAGCGGTGAAAGGAACGCAGGCCGACGGACACCAGTATATTGGCAAGGCGCTTGAACTGGGAGCCAGTGCCGTACTGGTATGCGAGCCCATTCCGCAGGACCGGCCCGACGGGGTGACTTTCGTACGGGTAGACAATACGGAAGATTGCGTAGGCCAGGTGGCTACAAACTTTTATGGTGACCCGACGTCGCGGCTGAAGCTTGTGGGCGTAACGGGAACGAACGGAAAAACCACCATTGCCACCGTGCTCTACCAGATGTTCCGCGCTTTCGGCTATAAGGTGGGGCTTTGTTCCACCGTGTGCAACTATATTGACGACAGGGCGGTTGCGGCCGACCATACTACGCCCGACCCGATTACGCTCAACAAACTGCTGGCGCAGATGGTGGAGGCCGGTTGTACCTATGCCTTTATGGAGTGCAGTTCCCATGCCATTCATCAGAAGCGCATCGGCGGCTTGCACTTTGCCGGTGGTATCTTTACGAATCTGACACGTGATCATCTGGATTACCATAAAACGTTTGAGAACTATCGGGATGCCAAGAAGGCCTTTTTTGACGGTTTGGGCCGTGATGCGTTTGCCATTACCAATGCCGACGACAAAAACGGTATGGTGATGGTGCAGAACACGGCGGCAGTGGTTAAAACCTATTCAACCCGTACGGTGGCCGACTTTAAAGGACGTATTTTGGAGGAATCCATCGAGGGCATGCTGCTCGATATAAATGATAAGGAAGTGAGCGTGCGCTTTGTGGGACGTTTTAATGTATCCAACCTGCTGGCTGTGTATGGCGCCGCCGTAATGCTGGGTCACGAGCCCGACGAGGTATTGCGCGTACTCTCTTCGCTGCATCCCGTCAACGGCCGTTTTGAGGCCATTCGCTCACCCAAAGGCTTTAGTGCCGTTGTGGATTATGCCCATACGCCCGATGCTTTGCAGAATGTGCTTCAGTCCATCCGCGAAATCATTCGTCAGAAAGGGCACATCATCACCGTATGCGGCGCCGGCGGTAATCGTGACAAGGGCAAGCGTCCTTTGATGGCTCGCGAAGCAGCTAATCTCAGCGACCGCGTAATCATCACCAGCGATAATCCACGCTTTGAGGAACCTGAGGCCATTATTCAGGATATGCTGGCCGGACTCGACGATGAGCAGCGCACCAAGGTGATTAGTATTACCGACCGCCGTGAGGCCATCCGGGCGGCCGTGATGATGGCGCAGCCGGGTGATGTGATTCTGGTGGCTGGAAAAGGACATGAGCCTTACCAGGAAATCAAGGGCGTGAAGCATCATTTTGACGATCACGAAGAAATTCGGAACGCCTTCGGTATTTAATTGTTTCAGACCTTTCATAAATCAACGATATGCTTTACTATCTTTTCCGCTTTTTCGAGCAGTTTGGTATTCCCGGCTCCCGAATGTGGTCGTACATATCTTTCCGCTCGTTGCTGGCGCTGATGCTGGCCCTGGTCGTCTCGGCGTGGTTTGGCGAGTATTTTATCAAATGGATGAAGCGTCATCATATCAGCGAGACGCAGCGTGATGCCAAAATTGATCCCTTTGGCGTGCAGAAGCTCAACGTTCCCTCTATGGGCGGTATTATCATTATTGTGTCTATTCTGGTGCCCTGTCTGTTGTTGGGGCGCTTGCGTAATATCTACATGATCCTGATGTTGATTTCAACGGTATGGCTTGGGATGTTGGGCTTTCTGGATGATTACATCAAGATTTTCCGTAAGAACAAGGACGGGCTGTCCGGAAAATTCAAGATTGCCGGGCAGGTCGGTCTGGGCCTGATTGTAGGTCTGACACTCTATCTGAGCCCCGACGCCGTAGTGCGTGAAAACGTCGAAATGGTCCGTAAGGGTCAGGTGACGGAAGTGGTGCACAAGAGTCAGGCTGAAAAGTCCACCAAAACGACCATCCCGTTTTTCAAGAACAACAACCTGGACTACGCCGAGGTTATGTCGTTCTGCGGGAAGTATAAGACACAGGCCGGTTGGGTGCTGTTCGTGCTGATGACGATTCTGGTGATTACGGCCGTTTCCAACGGGGCCAATCTGAACGACGGTATGGACGGTATGGCGGCGGGTAATTCCGCCATCATCGGCATTGCGCTGGGCATATTGGCTTACGTGTCGAGCCATATTGAGTTTGCCAGCTACCTGAACATCATGTACATACCCGAGTCGCAGGAGCTGGTTATCTTCATCTGTGCCTTTGTGGGTGCCCTCATCGGTTTCCTGTGGTACAACGCCTATCCCGCCCAAATCTTTATGGGCGATACCGGCAGCCTGACCATTGGCGGCATTATTGCCGTACTGGCCATTATCATCCACAAGGAATTGCTTATTCCTATTCTTTGCGGCATTTTCCTGGTGGAGAGCCTGAGTGTCATTCTGCAGGTTGAATACTTTAAATGGGGCAAACGGCACGGCCGTCGTCAGCGGCTGTTCAAGCGCACGCCTATTCATGACAATTTCCGTGTGTTGCCCGACCAGCTCGACACCACCTGCCGCTACGTATTCCGCAACTGGCCGCGTGGTGCATGGCACGAATCGAAAATTACGGTGCGTTTCTGGATTACCACCATTCTGTTGGCTGCTGCCACCATTATTACACTGAAAATCCGATAATCAAAAATATCATATATCAACAATAAAGACATGAAGCGAATAGTAGTCTTAGGCGCTGCCGAGAGCGGCGTGGGAGCCGCCATCCTGGCCCAGAAGCAGGGATGCGAGGTCTTCGTTTCGGATATGGGCCGCATCCAGGCCTGCTACAAGCAAATGCTGGATGAATACAAACTGCCGTGGGAAGAAGGCCACCATACGGCTGAAAAAATACTGAATGCCGACGAAATTATCAAAAGTCCCGGCATTCCCGAAACCGCACCTTTGGTGGTGCAGGCCCGCGAAAAAGGCATTCCCGTAATCAGTGAGATTGAATATGCCGGCCGGTTTACCAATGCGCGCATGGTGTGCATTACCGGCAGCAACGGCAAGACTACAACCACCTCGCTCATTTATCATATTTTCCGGAAAGCCGGTCTCAACGTAGGTCTGGCCGGTAACATCGGCCACAGCCTGGCCTATCAGGTGGCCACCACCCGTCACGACTGGTATGTTATTGAACTGTCGTCTTTCCAGCTGGACGATATGTTCCGCTTCCGCGCCAACATTGCCGTGTTACTGAACATTACGCCCGACCATCTCGACCGCTATGGCTTCTGCATGCAGAACTATGTGGACGCCAAGATGCGTATTCTGCAAAACCAGCAGGCTGACGACAAGTTCATTTATTGGGCCGATGACGAACACATACCCGTGGAGTTGCCCAAGTACAAGGTGGAGAGTCAGTGTCTGGCTTTTTCCGAACAGCCGCAGTCCGGTCTGGCTGCCACCATCAGTCAGGGGAGTCTGGTAGTCGACAGTCCCAACCATCTGAATTTGCCGCAGGAGCGTCTCTCGCTGCCGGGCAAACACAATTTGCGCAATTCCATGGCCGCTGCGCTGGCCTGTCTTTCTGCCGGCATTCCGCAGGAAGTAGTGTGTGAGGGATTGTCCGATTTTCCCGGTGTGGAGCACCGTCTGGAAAAGGTAGGATGTTTCAACGGCGTATATTACGTCAACGATTCCAAAGCCACCAACGTGGATGCCTGTTATTATGCGCTGGAGAGTGTCAATACCCCTATTGTACTCATTCTGGGCGGCAAGGACAAGGGCAACGATTACAATGCCATCAAGTCACTGGTGGCAGAACGCTGCCGCGCCCTGGTTTATATGGGTGTGGACAACCGTAAGCTGCATGATGCGTTCGACAGTCTCGGTCTGCCGGTGGCCGACACCCATTCCATGGCCGAATGCCTCGAGGCCTGCCGCAGCATGGCCCGTCCGGGCGATACCGTCCTGCTGAGTCCGTGTTGTGCCAGTTTCGATTTGTTCAAGAATATGGAAGACCGCGGTGAGCAGTTCAAGAACGGCGTGCGCGGTCAGGCCGGATAAGGTTGCCTGAACCGTCTGTAAAATAACGAGCACGTACCTCGGGCTCTTCCGTTACCCGTTTTGCGGCAGCGGAATAATCTACTTTCCGAATACAAATCTATGGTTAAACTAAAAAATCTTTTCAAGGGCGACCGTGCCATTTGGGTGGTCTACTTTTTTCTGTGCATCATTTCGCTTATTGAGGTGTACAGTGCTGCCAGTACACTGGCCTATAAGGACGGCAGCTTCCTGATGCCGCTGCTCAAGCAGGCCGTATTCCTTGCGGCCGGCTGCGTGTGCGCTATTGTGGTCCATCGCATTCCCTGTCGCAAGTTCAAGGTGCTGCCCGTGTTTCTGGGGCTCCCCATTCTGTTTCTGGTGATGTTCACCACCCTCTACGGGTCCATGACCAACGGAGCCGCACGCTGGGTGGGGCTGGGTATCTTCCAGTTTCAGCCCTCAGAGCTGGCCAAGGGCATCGTAATCATTTCCGAAGCCCTGATTCTGGCCCGTATGCAGCGTGAAAAAGGGGCCGACCGCAAGGCCTTTAAATATATTCTGATTGTCACCCTGGCCTTCGATGTGTTTATCTTGCCCGAAAACCTTTCTACGGCAGTCCTGCTGTTCGGCGTGTCCTTCATCATGATGTGGATAGGGCGCGTGCCCTACCTGCAGTTGGGCAAACTGATGGGCGTGTGCGGCATTCTGGCCATGTTTGGCCTGTTTACGCTGCTCAACCTGCCGGAGGACCAGAACAGTGGCGTCTACGACGTGCCGGGGCTTCACCGTGTGTACACCTGGAAACAGCGTATTGACCGCCACAGCAGCGACGTCGTTCCGCCCGACTCGTTCGACCTTGACAAAAACGCCCAGCGCGCCCATGCCAATATTGCCATAGCCTCGTGTAACGTGGTGGGAAAAATGCCCGGAAACTCCGTGGAGCGCGATTTCCTGAGTCAGGCGTTTTCCGACTTTATCTATGCCATCATCATTGAGGAAATGGGGCTGTGGGGCGCTGTATTGGTGGTGTTCCTCTACATTGTGCTCCTCTTCCGGGCGGGGCGCATAGCCAGCAGGTGCGAAAGGAGTTTTCCCGCCTTCCTGGCCATGGGGCTTGCGCTCCTGCTGGTGACGCAAGCCGTGCTCAACATGCTGGTGGCCGTAGGCCTTCTGCCCGTTACGGGCCAGACGCTGCCGCTTATCAGCCGTGGCGGAACGTCGACCATCATCAACAGCATCTACATCGGCATGATTCTGAGCGTGAGCCGTTATGCGCGTAAAACCAACGAAACCATCGACAGCATCATTGCTTCAGCGTCACGTCCCGCGTCGGGCGCAGGCGCTCCTTCGCAGGTGGCAGATGTGCCAGTAGCAGAGCGTACGCCCCGCGAAGACCGCTGATGCTGAGCATTCCTTTTTCTGGCCAACGAGCGAATGTAAATCCGTATCATGATGAAAATATTCCGATTTTTCCTGCTTTTTGTGGCAATGGCTTCAATGGCCGTCGTCTCTGAGGCCCGCTCGCCCAAGAAGCCCCGTGTAGAGTTTCAGACAACGATGGGCACGTTTGTGGTGACGCTGTTTAACGAAACACCCCTCCATCGCGACAACTTCCTCAAGCTCGTGCGTGAGGGATATTACGACGGCCTGCTCTTTCATCGCGTAATCCGCAATTTCATGGTGCAGGCCGGCGACCCCGATTCGCGGCAGGCACCTGCCGGAAAACTGCTGGGCGAGGGCGGTCCCGGATATACGCTGCCGGCCGAAATCGACCCCTTCCTGTATCATTGGCGCGGGGCGCTGGCGGCGGCACGCGAGCCGGATAATGTCAATCCGCAGCGGCGCAGCAGCGGTTCGCAGTTCTACATCGTGTGGGGAAAAGTGCAGCAGCCCGACGAGCTGGCGGCCGTAAACGAGCAAATCAAGGAAAATACGGGCGGGGCCACCGAAATCACGCCCGAACGCTATCAGACCTATCGTTCGCGCGGCGGCACGCCCCATCTCGACGGGCAGTATACCGTGTTCGGCGAAGTAACGTCGGGGCTGAAGGTCATTAAGAAAATGCAGGCCGTTAAAACCGACTCTAACGACCGTCCGCTTCAGGACGTGCGTATTATCCGGGCTCGCGTGCTTGAGCCCTGACGCTTGCCTGTACGGCTCCGCAAGGTGCTGCCGCGTAACTGCCCGGCAAGTGCGGAAAACAAAGTGCCGATAAAACGGAAGAAGGTGCCGACTAATTCGTTTTAGTCGGCACCTTCTTCCGTTTTTCTCCCCGTTCCGTGCTGGCGTCAGGGGAGGAATACTTACGGGCGGCCCTGTCTGATTTCCTCCAGCAGTTGCTGCATTTGCCGGCCGCGTTCGGGATTTTGTTCAAAAACGTTGGTCTGCTCATAAACCGACTTTTTCAAGTCAAAGAGCTGCGGCACTTTGCGGTAGCCCGTTTCGATGCCCGTTTGCCAGGCCGTGGGAGCGCCGTCGGAGG
>FR903571.1 GCA_000438115.1 Prevotella sp. CAG:617
TATACTATTATAAAAATAAAACAGATGAAGAAATTTCTGGAAATCCTTTTGTTCTCGACATTGGCCTTGTGCGGTCGGGCCCAGTCATACTATGTGAATGGATTTATTTACGATTCCTTTACGGGAGAGAATCTGGATTCTGTAGAAGTGGTATTCATGCGCCCCGACAGTACTGTAGCCGAGCGGTTTGTCAGCAAGAAATATGGTTGGTGGCAATTTGCGGAAAACTTGAAAGCACCGGGAAAATACATCATTCGGTTTTCCAAAAAAGGCTATGAAACCACTTATAAGAATGTGGATTTCAAGTACCGTAAGAACCGTGTGACCGGTGGTACGTTTGGCGAAGTGCTGATGCGCAAGAAATCGACGGC
Organism: Prevotella sp. CAG:617; assembly: GCA_000438115.1. Taxonomy (GTDB): domain Bacteria; phylum Bacteroidota; class Bacteroidia; order Bacteroidales; family Bacteroidaceae; genus Alloprevotella. The sequence goes on from FR903571.1 coordinate 372, forward strand.
CCGCCACCGCATGCTGTCGGAGGCCGTAGTGAAGGCCACCCGTATCAAGATGGTGATGAAGGGCGATACGATTGTGTATAATGCCGACGCCTTCCAGTTGCGCTCCGGCTCCATGCTCGACAAGTTGATTGCCATGTTGCCGGGCGTGGAGTTGAAGCCGGGCGGTGAGATTTATGTCAACGGAAAGAAGGTACAGAGTCTGCTGGTGAATGGCGAGGACTTCTTTAAGGGTGACCCTACCGTGGCACTTAAAAATTTGCCGTCCTATATGGTGGACAAGGTGAAAGTGTATGAGCGGACGCCCGAGAGGATGCTGGCGCTGGGCATGACGGCAGAGGATTTCAAGCGGGCGAGGAACCCGCTGGTGGTAGACGTGAACTTGAAAAAGGAATACAGCATAGGGTGGATAGCCAATGCCACCGTGGGGGGCGGTACGGACAAGCACTACAACGCCCGGGCTTTTGCGCTGCGCTTTACGCCACAGTCGCGTCTGGCCTTTATGGGATACTCCAACGACGTGTATGCCAACAGCTACTACGACACCAACGGCAACTGGCAGTCGCCCGGCGGCAATGCCAACATCCGTACGCACGAACTGACCTCTGACCTGCTGGTCAACGACAAACGGAAACGCTACAAAATCAACAACACCGTAACCTTTAAGGCCACCCGGCAGGTGACGGAGGAACTGCAGAATACGGTGGCCTACTACGGTACGGGCAACGTGTACGGCATGAGCAGCCGTCAGGGTACGTCCCGCAACTGGTTTATCAGAGACTACGGAACGATTAACGTCACCCCGCAGCAGAACAACGGCGCGCGCTTTTCGCCCATGAACTCACGCGGCATTTCGATAGACATCAAACCGAACCTGTACTATTCGCACTATGAGAACCGCGACCAGTCACGCCGGGCCAGCTACGAGCAGAAGCTGACAGAGCATTATATGGGTGAAGCGCTCGACAGCCTGTTTTTTGACGGCAGTTCGGCCCTTTACCGGCAACACCTGATCAGCAGCTTGCAGCAGGGCCGGCATACGGAAGGCTATTCGCTGAATGCCGGTGCAGAGGCTACCGGAACCTGGAAACTGCAAAAGATGGGGGGTGACTTTCTGAACTTTGCGGTGGGCGGCCTGTATGCGCAGGGACGCAACCGCGAACTGTTCGGCACGTCGGCTTACGACGGCAGCGACGCGCAGCAACGCTATGCCGTCAGCCCGACGCGCAGCTATAACGTGCATGCGGATGCGGGCTATTCCTATAAGTTGAAATTTTCCAAATTGGGATTTTGGCTTACTCCTGAATACAGCTACCGGCGTCAGTATCGCTCGGCCGACCGGTCGTATTACCGCCTGGAGCAGACGGCTCTGGAGGATTGGGACATTGACCGCCTGGCCTCCACCAAGGATGCCCTGACGGAATATATCGACCTGAGCAATTCCGAATATGCCGACAACTGGAAGCAGACTCACCGCATGGGAGCCAATATCAATGTAGATTTTTACGGGAGCAACGACCGGAAAAACAATGGCATTGAGGTGGACCTGCCCGTGAGGTTGCTGAGCGACCGGCTGGATTATGAGCGCGGCCAGATTGACCGGCTCTTTACCAAGCATTACACCTTTTTTGAGCCTTCGGTAAAATATAATTTTGATTATAACGATGGCAGTAAGCATGAAACGCATGCCAATGTACGGTATGGCATGACCGAGAGTGAGCCGGCCGCCACTTATCTGGTGGACTACCGCGACGATGCCACGCCGCTGGTGGTGCGGCTGGGTAACAGTGCGCTCCGCCCTACGCGCCGGCACGAGGCTGCCGTCAGCTATTCGCGCTATACTTACGCAGGACCACGCTATCGCAGAATTTCGGTGGCGGCTCAATACAACCTGTGGCAGGACCTGTTGGCCCAGTCGGTGAGCTACAACGAACAGAACGGCGTAACCACCTATCGGCCGGTAAACATCAACGGCAACTGGGGCGTGAATTCGCAGTTTTCCTGGTACAGCACGCTGGACAAGAAAAAACGTATCAATTTTACGGCTACCACCAACTTCAACTTCCGCCACAGTGAGGATTATGCCGTGTTGGCGGGCGAGGCAGCCAGCAGCCGGATTCTGGTGGACCGCTACATTACCAGCGAGCGCCTGAATGCCTATTATAACTACAACTATTATTCGTGTTCGGCAACCGTAAATGCCGAGTGGACACACTCCACTTCCAACCGCTACAGTGGGTTGAACGCCCTGAACATCAGCTATGGCGTAAGTGGCGGCGTACCGCTTCCGGGCGGCTTTCAGTTGGGCACCAACCTGACGCTTTACAGCCGTTACGGCTATTCCAACGACAATTTCAATACGAACCAGCTGATCTGGAGTGCCAACCTCTCGCGTTCCTTCTTCAATGGGTTGATGAACGTGCAGCTGGAGGCCTTTGACCTGCTCAACAAGATGTCGACCTACAGCTACGGCATTAACGCGCAGATGCAGACGGAAACCTACCGCAACGTGCTGCGGCGTTACGTCATGCTGAACTTT
>FR903572.1 GCA_000438115.1 Prevotella sp. CAG:617
ACAGACTGTCAAATGAAGCCACGAAATCTCCCTCGAAGAAAAACTGGAAGGTTATATCCTTTCCCTCATTGTAGAAAAACAATCTCAGACAACCTTTGCGGATAAGGTATATCCTATCCGCAATCTTACCTTCCTCCAGCAATATGGTCTTAGGTGGAATGGGCAAGGTTTCTGCTGTATTATGATTAAAAATATGATTGATTAAATTGTCTTTTGTCATAATCCAAAGTTATGAATAATTTGGCATTCGCTAAAGGTTAGAACAATATCATTATTCCCTAATCCGCAAGAAACCGTGCTGAAAGACGCGGATATTATGGCATAAATACCGATGAAAGTCAGGAACGAGCATGACCTGATTATGAACTTTCATCTTTTATTAAATGAAATTGGTTCTTAGCCTTGGTTCGTATGTTGGCTTTTCTATTCCTGCTTTCTTGCCGCTTTCAATGCATTTCAGTAGCCATGCCATGTTTTGCCCCAAGACTCTCATGGTTTGTAGCCCTTCTTTGTCTTGGTGAACATCATCAGGTGTGAAGCCATGTACAGAATTCCAATATTGAGATGATATAATAGGCATGTTGCAAATCGTGAAATATTGATTGAGTTGCTCAAAGGTTGCAGAGGCTCCTCCCCGTCGGCAAGAAACTACAGATGCTCCCAGTTTGCCAGCCATACGTTTTTCTGTGGCAAAAAATAATCTGTTCAAAAACGAAATCAGTTGACCTGTCGGTGCGCTATAATAGACGGGGGAACCTATGACGATTCCGTTAAATTCATCCAACCTCATCTGGATATCTCGTACGATATCTTTTTGGAAACAAAAACCTGTCGTCATGCAATTCATACAAGCAATACAACCAGAAACAGGCGCTTTACCCAAATGAAGCATTTCAGTCTCTATTCCATTTTGTTGTAATGTTGTTTCCACTTCGTGTAATGCCGTATAAGTGCAGCCCTTTTTATGAGGGCTGCCATTTATAAGTAATACTTTCATTTGTTGTCAAAATTTATAAGCCAGTTCTGCCGCCTGTTTACAGCCATCAGTATTCTTTATCTCTCCCTCATTCAGTACACCTGGTATGAGCACTTCTCCTGCCAGTTCCCATTTCAGCAAAGCTGCAGTTCTTTCCATAGAAATACGAACACCATCCATGACGGTCGGATCGTCTTCTTCACAGCATGTTATCAGTCCCCATTTCTTTCCGGCAACTTCCTTTCCGCCTACCACAAGTGAAAACATACAATCAATAACTCCCTTTATCTGTGCCGGTATTGAATACCAATAAACGGGCATGGTAAATACAATGGCATCGGAGTCAACTATTGAAGATGCGATAATGTCAAATTCTTCATTGAAAGAACAGGCTTTCCCAGTCTTGTAACATGTCATACAGGCATGGCAGCTTCCAATCTTCATAAATGCTGCATCAAAACGTTTTATTTCATGCCCACAATGTTCTGCTTCCTTTATAAAAGTTTCTGTCATGGCGAAACTGTTGCCATGTTTGCGTGGACTACCTGTGATAACTGTTATTCTCATGATATTTCCACCTTTTATTTTTGAATAGTATCTGAGTTCTGATTATATGCTTTTGCTACGCATTTCCATTCGTTGTTTATCTTTAACAGGAGCAAATAATCTGTAAAATCAATTCTGTCGCCCCATTTTTCTTCTAATACACGCACAACTGCTACAGTTTCTTCCACAGAAACGATGTCTATACGTGCCTTAAAGTTATTACCAGCACTTACCGTATCAACATTATGGTAGAATTGCTCGATGGAACCGTGTTCTAATTTGCCATCCAAATAGCCGAATAAGACTGCTTCATCGACAAATAGATCTTTTGCATAACTACTGTTTCCTTCTGCTACACTTTTAACAAATTTCATGGCAGCGTTTTCCACTGCTTTGTATTCTTCAATATTAGCTCTCATAATTTTGTATTTTATG
>FR903573.1:0-13464 GCA_000438115.1 Prevotella sp. CAG:617
CCGACCTAAAAAAAGAAAAGCCGGACCGGCGGCGAAATTTGGAAAAGTCGTTACATACTTTCAAAAAGAAGCGACACGATAAAGTTTTATGTCGCATTCAACCCGTAACGGCATCCGGATGTTTCATTCATTCCGGATGCCGTTACGGGTTGAATACTATAAGATTCAGTCAATGCGAATGGCTGAGGTAACGTTGTCAATTTGCCGTAAATCGTCACAAATATGCGCAACGTCCGAAGTATCATAAACATATACGTCGATCTGCCCCTCAAAAATACCGTCCTGAGTCTCTATGGTTATTCGTTTAACGGAAATGTTGAGCTGGCGATGTATTACATCTGCTATGGAACAAAGCATGCCCTGCGCATCGATACCCTTGATGTAGATAGTGGTCACAAATTTAATCATGCGGTGCATGTTCCAGTCAACTGCTATAATACGATTGCCGAACTTGCTCTTGTAGGTTTCAGTTTCGCTGCATTTGCGCTTATGTATTTCGAGTTGATTATCGGGAGTGATATACCCCAGCACTTCATCGCCCGGAATAGGATTGCAACACTTTGAAAGGATACAGGATGACAGGTTGTCTTCGTTAAGGACCAAGATTTTTTTACGGTCAATGGAACGTACAAACTTTTCAACATCAGCGGAAACTTCGCGACGTTCGTTCTTATCGTCTTTCAAATCGCTTCCTATAAAGGGAATGTATCTCAACAGACGTCGGGTTGCTGAAAGATGCTCCTTCTTTCCCATCAGACAATTGATGTCGTCTTCATTGAGAATCAAAGATTTTTCTCCCAAAGCCAAGAAGAATTCTTCACGCGACGGGAAGGAATGATATTTCTCGAGTTTTTCGAAGACGGCCGAAGTCGGTTCGATGTCATTCTGCTTAAGGAATGCGGTCAGGATTTGCTCTCCCTGCTTCTGTTTTTCGCGATCGCTCCGCCGCAACAAAGCCTGAATCTTAGCCTTAGCCTTGGCTGTATGTGCATAATTAATCCAATCACGCTGCACGTGCACTTCGTTAGAACTAAGCACTTCGACCTGGTCGCCGCTCTTGAGATGATAGCTGATGGGTACGAGCTTATGATTTACCTTTGCCCCAAGGAAGTGACTTCCCAAAAAGGTATGAATCGAAAAGGCAAAGTCGAGTACCGTTGAATTGGCCGGCATGGTCTTGATTTCCCCTTTGGGAGTAAACACGAGAATTTCAGAGGCAAACAGGTTCAGTTTGATTGCATCAAGAAAGTCAAGTGTATCGGGCTGCGGGTCGTCAAGAATCTCCTTAATGGAATTGAGCCATACGTTCAACTCACTATCGCCATCGTAGCCCGCCTGGTTCTTGTACTTCCAGTGTGCGGCATATCCCTGCTCAGCTACGTCGTCCATGTGGTCTGAACGGATCTGCACTTCAATCCATTGTCCGGTATGGCTCATCAGCGTAACATGAAGAGCCTGATAACCATTGGCCTTGGGATGATTAAGCCAGTCGCGGAACCGATCGGGATGGGATTTATAGATTTTTGAAAGCGCTACATAGATATTGAAGCACTCATTGATTTCTTCTTCTCTTTTCTTTGGAACAAAAACAATTCGAATCGCAAAAACATCGAACACTTCCTCAAAGGGGATGTGTTTCTTCTGCATTTTGTTCCAAATGGAATAAGGACTCTTGACACGCGCCTTGATGGTATATTTAATCCCCATTTTGTCGAGTTCGGTACAAATGGGAGGAGTAAACTCGTTGAAGATTTTGTCGCGCTCATCCTGAGTCTTGGCCAGTTTTTCCTCAAGTTCCTGATATTCTGCCGGATGCTCGTACTTAAAGCTCAAGTCTTCCAACTCGGTCTTAATGCGATTCAACCCCAACCGATCGGCAATGGGCGCGTAAATATAAAGTGTTTCACCCGAAATCTTATACTGCTTGCTGGGCAACATACTTGAGAGGGTACGCATATTGTGCAGGCGGTCGGCAATTTTGATGAGGATAACGCGTATGTCATCACTCATGGTCAGCAAAAGCTTCTTAAACGTTTCAGCCTGAAGTGAAGCCCTGTCACCAAAGATGCCACCGGCAATTTTGGTAAGTCCCTCTACGATATTGGCCACTTTGGGACCGAAAAGATTACTGATATCCTCGTTGGTATAATCCGTATCTTCTTCAACATCATGCAATAGAGCTGCACAAATAGACGTGGACCCCAGACCAATTTCCTGGCAAACAATCTGCGCCACAGCAATGGGATGCAAAATATAAGGCTCGCCCGAAAGACGGCGCACGCCCTTGTGCGCCTGCTTGGCAAAATTAAAAGCCTTAATAATAATGTCTTTTTTCCCTCGATGCCCTGAAGAAAGATATGTATCCAGCAGCCTCTGAAAAGCCTCGCTTATCATCTGCTCGTCGCGCTGCTCCTGCGGGGTTAAAGTTTTCTTATTTTCTTCCATGGCGAATCCTCCTATAATTTATTAATCCGTCAGGCTATTTAACTCTCAACTTCTTTCCGGCCCGAATGCTTGAGCCCTTGATATTATTCAATTTTTTGAGTTTGCTAACGGTTGTATTGTGTTTTTCTGCAATTTCTGAAAGCGTTTGCCCCTGACGTATGGTAACCATTTTCTTGGCTGATGAGCGACGGGTAGTTTTTTTCCTACTGCGCGTTGATTTGGAAGACGACGAACGTTGCTTGGAAGTTCCTACACGAGGAGCACTTGCCACGTCAACTTCGACCGTATTCCGTTTGGTAAACAGTTCATCTGCCCGATAAGTGTATATGGAATCGCCAGCTTCGAGGAATGCATTAATAGCTTCCTGCGGAAGACAGATAGAACTGAGTCCGGAATTACCGGGTACGACATCCGTTTTATATTGCGGATTCAAGGCCCGTATTTCTTCCTTGTCAAGTTTACAAATTGCCGCTATCTGCTCAAAATGTACGTTGCGATTGACCATAATCGTATCGGTAGTAACGGGCATAGCCGTCAGCATGGGACAGATATTATGATCGCAATAATAATTCATAATATAGTTGGCAGCAATAAAGGCGGGCACGTAACCACGTGTTTCCATGGGTAAATAGGGATAAATTTTCCAATAGTCACGTGAGCCACCGGCACGTCTGATTGCTTTACTGATAGCATTTGGACCGCAGTTGTAAGCTGCAATCACCAGATTCCAGTCGCCATATATCTTGTAGAGGTCACTCAGGTAATGGGCCGCCGCCTCTGTCGATTTGTAAGGATCACGACGTTCGTCCACCAGACTGTTGATATTAAGATCATAACGCCGGGCCGTAGTCAACATAAACTGCCATAAACCCACAGCACCTGCACGACTCACGGCGGTAGGATTAAGAGCGGACTCTATAACCGGCAGATACTTTAATTCAAGGGGAAGATTGTAGCGGTCGAGCGCTTCCTCAAACATGGGAATATAAAGATTGCAGGCTCCCAGCATATACGACACTGATTTGCGCAAGTTGCCGCTATAAAGATCTATAAACTTCTGCACGACTTCATTGTAGGGCATTTCCATAATGGTCGGCAAGCGTTTCAGGCGGGCCATATATACTTCCTTTTCAAAATAAGGATTAACGTCGGGGTTCTGACAGTTCGTATCGGGAATCAGATATCGCTGCGCATTCCACTCCTTAAGCAGGCTGTCGGTTTCATAGGTCATGGCCTCGGGAACCTCAATGGTTTCGTCGCGATTGCTTACGGAATCACGCACGGTAATCTTGTTTTGCGCTGACACGGCAAGCGCGCCGGTCAGTAAAAGAGACAATATCGTTATATATTTGTGCTTCATACGTATGAATAATGGTCTTAAAAGTTTAAATGACATCCGATGCCGTAGGATGACGACGTGCGGCTGGCATTGCTGCTGTTAATGACGGCAGGACCGATTCGCATCGACAAGTCCCGCGAGATGTCAAATTCAGAAAGATGTGCGTCAACATAAGCGTCAATCACCGACAAAATGTAAACACCGATAAAGCAGAAGGCACTCAAGTCACGATAGCGACGATAGAAGTTCTTCTTGTTCTTGAAAACCGTCTTGAACTGCTCCTCACGTCCGGTAATGTCGTAACCGGGCGGCAGCATTTCCATGTAACTTTTGGTATTCGGGTCGGAATCCATAATGTCGAGATAGGCCTGCGAATAGTCCAGATACATCTGTTGGTTCCAGAGCAACGCGTACGTACACCCCAAAAAACCGCCATAGATAATGGGAAGTTTCCAGTATTTCCGATTATAAATCTGTCCGGCTCCCGGAAAAATCAGTGAAAGCCACAATGCCCGCTGCGGGTCGGGCACGAAACGCGGCTTGACGGGACTGGAAGCGGGCATGTTTTTCTTCACCGCAGCCACATCGACGGGCGGCGTGGCCAGTACCAGCGAATCGGGCAAAGCTGTCGTGTCCGAACGCGACAGCAGGGTGTCAGGATTCTGCACAACAGCCGGCCGCAACGTATCGGACAAACGATGGCAAGCCGGGTGCGCCATAGCCACCCCCAGGCACGCAAGGCTGAAAAACACGACCAGCAGCATTCTTTTCATGGCCCGTCTGTTTTTTTTCATTCCTTCATTCTGTCAAAGAGACTAATGATTCGTTCCAGTTCCTCTTCTGTGGCAAAGGGTATGGTGATGCGTCCCTTGCCTGCCGGCGAGCAGGTCATCTGAACCTTGGTCTGGAAGAAATCGGAAAGTTTCCCCTTCAGCGCCGTAAATTCCTCGGGCAGGCGCTGTGTTTTTTTGTCGGTCAGCTTACGGCGTCCGCTTTCGATGGTTTCGCCGTTGTTGAGCGCCTTGACCATCTGCTCCACCTGACGCACGGAGTATCCCCGTTCCTGAATTTCGTTGAAGAGCTTCACCTGCAGCGCCGGGCTGTCAAGGCCCAGCAAGGCGCGGGCATGTCCCTGGTCGATGGTTTTGTTGCGCAGGGCCATCTGTACCTGAGCCGGCAGTTTGAGCAGACGCAGGTAGTTGGCAATGGTTGCGCGGTTCTTGCCGATTTTCTCACTCAGGCCGTCCTGTGTCAGATGGGCCTGTTCCATGAGATTCTGGTAGGCCAGGGCTATTTCAATGGCGTTCAGGTCCTCGCGCTGGATGTTCTCTACCAGCGCCATCTGCATCATGTGTTCGTCATCGGCCGTACGGATATAAGCCGGAATGGTATTCAAGCCGGCCATCTGCGAAGCCCGCCAGCGGCGCTCGCCCGCAATAATCTGATACGTATCGTTGTCCATCTTACGCAGGGTGATGGGCTGGATAATGCCGATTTCGGCTATTGAATCCGCCAGTTCCTGCATGGCTTCCTCATCAAACTCACGTCGAGGCTGATTGGCATTGGGCACGATTTTTGACAGTTCCACTTCGTTAATGGAAGAGGAACCCGAAGTCTGCACCTCGTCGTCAGAAATAAGTGCGTCCAGCCCGCGTCCCAAAGCCGGGAATTTTCTTCTTACTGCCATAGCCTGTTATATGTTTTTTTATTGGTTTTTCTTGATAATTTCCTTGGCCAGTGCCAAATGATTCTTGGCTCCGATGGAGTCGGCATCATACAGGATGGCGGGCACGCCGTGACTGGGTGCCTCACTCAGTTTCACGTTACGCTGGATGACGGTTTTGAACACCAGTTCCTGGAAGTGGCGCTTCACCTCGTCGTATATCTGACGGGCCAGGCGCAGACGGCTGTCGTACATGGTCAGCAGGACCCCTTCTATTTCCAGCGCGGGGTTGAGTTTCTTTTTGATGATGCGAATGGTGTTGAGCAGTTTGCTGATACCTTCCAGCGCAAAATATTCACACTGCACGGGAACAATGACCGAATCGGCCGCCGTCAGTGCGTTTACCGTAATCAGTCCCAGCGAAGGCGAGCAGTCAATCAGTATAAAGTCGTACTCGTCCTTCAGGGGCAGCAGCATGTTGCGCATGATTTTTTCGCGGTGCTCAAAGTTGAGCATCTCAACCTCTGCCCCCACGAGGTTAATGTGTGAGGGGATAATGTCGAGACCCTCGATATCAGTGGTATAGATGGCTTCGTGCGCATCAATTCCATTAATAAGGCATTCATAAATGGTATTGTCCACGTCCTTGGAGAGATCGACTCCCAGTCCTGACGTCGCGTTGGCCTGCGGATCGGCATCAACCAACAGAATTTTCTTTTCAAGCGTGGCCAGCGATGCGGCCAGATTCATGGACGTCGTGGTTTTTCCCACGCCACCTTTCTGATTTGCCAATGGTATAATCTTACCCATATTTCTCTTATTATATAATGTATCGGGCTGACAGCCCCGAGCAACCGTATGTCTGCATACGTGTGTCCTTCCGGCTGACAACCGGTCCGCCACGTCTGCCCTCGTGTTCAAGAGCCGGCGGCAGACCTCATCTCAGGCAGAGCCTAAGAATTCATGCTACAAAGATACAACAAAATTGGCAAGAAAATAAAAAACTTTATGCAAATTAAATGCCCGCCGCCCCCGCAAGCTTTTTTTCATACGCCCCGTCACTTCATTACGGCTCGGCGCAAAAACGGAACAGGATGCCGGAAAGTCGGAAAAAGGCCGGATGTGTTTCTGTCTATCCGGCACCTGTTTTTGTCAAAGTGTCCCGCGGCCGGCAAAAGCGGAAAAAAGAAGTGGATACATATCGTTTTATTTTCGTATTTTTGTGCGAAACTTTATGTTATGAACACAAACAAGCCCTACATACTCATATCCAACGACGACGGCTATCAGGCAGGAGGCATCAATTTCCTCATCGAGGCGCTCAAGCCGGTGGCTGACCTGGTGGTCATGGCCCCCGACCGTCCGCGTTCGGGAGCCGGCTGCTCCATCACCTCCACCCGCCCCCTCACGTTCCGCAACCTGCACAGCGAAGAGGGGCTGCAAATTTATGCCTGCACCGGTACGCCCAGCGACTGTGTGAAGCTGGCTCTGGAAAAGGTGGTCAGCCGCACCCCCGACCTGGTGGTGGGAGGCATCAACCACGGCAACAACGCCTCGACCAACGCCTTTTATTCCGGCACCATGGGCGTAGCCTTCGAGGGGGCCCTTCAGGGAGTGCCCTCAATTGCCTTTTCGCTCTGCAACGACAGTCCCGACGCCGACTTCAGCCCGCTGCGCAGCTATCTGGTCGACCTGGTGTTCAAATCAATAGCCATGGGCATGCCGCCCTACACGTGTTTGAACGTCAATTTTCCGGATGCGCCCAAATTTGCCGGCGTACGCGTATGCCGCATGGCCCGCTGCCGCTGGAAGGAAGAATTTACCGAAGGTATCCATCCCCACGGCCAGAAATACTACTGGCTGGCCGGCCACAACGTCAATCTGGAGCCTGACGATGAGGACACCGACGACTGGGCACTGCGCCATCAGTACGTAGCGGTCACTCCCACACGGGTTGACGTGACCGACTACCATTTTCTGGACATCTGCAAGGCCTGCCTGTAAAGCCTCGTGTTCATGCGGTAGCAGCTCTTTTTTTCATGCCGCACGCACAGACACAAAAAAAGTTCAGGCCCATACATGACCCTAACGTTATTGAGCCATTTATGAAATACTTTATCATTGCCGGCGAGGCCAGCGGCGACCTTCACGCCTCCCACCTGATGCGTGCCCTCGCAGACCGCGACCCGCATGCCCGCTTCTATTTTTACGGCGGCGACGAGATGAGCGCAGCAGGCGGCACACGCCTGCGCCACTACAAGTCAATGGCCTACATGGGCATCATTCCCGTGCTGCTTCATCTGCCGTCACTGCTGCGACGAATGGCGGAGTGCAAGCACTTTATCAGCCACATCCGGCCCGACGTGGTTATCCTGGTGGACTACCCCAGCTTCAACCTGAAAATAGCATCGTTCGTCAAGAAACACCTGCCCGGAACTCCCGTTTTCTATTACATTTCGCCCAAGATATGGGCCTGGAAAGAATGGCGCATACGCAACATCAAGCGCGACATTGACGCCCTCTTCTCCATCCTGCCCTTTGAGCGTGCCTTTTTTGAACAGAAACATCACTACCCCATACACTACGTAGGCAACCCCACGGTTGACGAAGTAAGCCACTTCCTGACCAACGATCAGGAAACCAAGGAGCAGTTTACCGCCCGGTTCCACCTCCACCCCAACCGCCCCATCATTGCCCTGCTGGCCGGAAGCCGCAAACAGGAAATCAGAGACAACCTGCTGCGCATGTGTCTGGCCGCCCGCCCGCTGCTTTCGGAAAACTACCAGCTGGTGGTGGCCGGAGCGCCGTCCATTGCCGACGAACTGTATGAAAGCATTCTCAGTCAGTTGCCTCCCGACGGGCGGCTGGCCGTAAGCGTGATAAACGGCGCTACTTATCCGCTACTCAAACACGCCACGGTAGCGCTGGTCACATCGGGCACAGCCACGCTGGAAACGGCCCTGTTCAACGTGCCTCAGGTGGTGTGCTACTACATGGGCATGGGGCGTATGGTTTCGTGGTTGCGGCGTCACGTGCTCAAGGTGCCCTACATTTCGCTGGTCAATCTGGTATGCCGCAGGGAAGTAGTGCCCGAACTGGTGGCCGACGGAATGAACGTAGCCAACCTGCGCCGTCATCTTCTGGAAATTCTGCCCGGACAGCCCGCCCGCCAACGTATGCTTGAAGGGTACCAGGAAATGCGGGCCGAACTGGGGAAGCCCGGTGCTCCTGAGGTTGCGGCTACCGAGATGATAAAAATACTGCGCAACCGGCATACGGACACCAGCGGAACACAGCAGCCGGAACAAGACAAGAACATTGCGCCAGTGTAACAAAAACTGGCTGTAATCTTTCGTTTTGGCATCAAAAACCTAAAAAAACAAATCTTTTTTTGCTCGAAATTGAGTTTTTTTATATATTTGCGGATACAAAAATCTATTAAAAGCATAAGAAACACGACATGATGGTTTTACATACCTTCCGACTACACCTGCATATTCTGCTATCGCCACGACGGCGGAAGTGAGTAGTCCGTGCCCATCCGTGCCATGCATGAATTCATGTCAGCCTCTTTATTGTAAAGACATACAGATGAGCCTCCCTCACTTCCACAGGTGACGGAGGCTTTTTATTTTTATACCTACAACATTACTTAGAAAAACAAGAAACATGAGCGACAGATTATTTATCTTTGATACGACCCTGCGCGACGGCGAACAAGTGCCGGGATGCCAGCTGAACACGGTGGAAAAAATACAGGTGGCCAAACAGCTGGAACAGCTCGGCGTAGACGTCATTGAAGCCGGATTCCCCATTTCCAGTCCGGGCGACTTCAACTCCGTCATCGAGATTTCAAAAGCCGTCACCTGGCCCACCATCTGCGCCCTGACACGCGCCGTACCCAAGGACATTGACTGCGCTGCCGAAGCCCTGAAGTTTGCCAAGCACAAACGCATCCATACCGGCATCGGCACCAGCGACAGCCACATCAAATACAAATTCAACTCAACCCGCGAGGAAATTATCGAGCGTGCCGTAGCTGCCGTAAAATATGCCAAGCAGTATGTGGAGGACGTGGAATTCTACGCCGAAGATGCCGGCCGCACGGAAAATGAATATCTGGCCCGCGTGGTAGAAGCCGTCATCAAGGCCGGCGCCACAGTGGTCAACATCCCCGACACCACGGGCTACTGCCTGCCGTCGGAATACGGCGCCAAAATCAGGTATCTGATGGAGCACGTTGACAACATCGACAAGGCCATCCTCTCCACCCACTGCCATAACGACCTGGGCATGGCCACGGCCAACACGCTTGAGGGTGTGCTCAATGGCGCCCGTCAGGTAGAGGTCACCATCAACGGCATCGGCGAGCGGGCCGGGAATACCAGCGAGGAGGAAATTGCCATGATTCTCAAGTGCCATGCTCACCTGGGCATCGAGACCAACATCAACACGGAGAAAATCTATGCCACCAGCCGCATGATCAGTTCGCTGATGAACATGCCCGTACAACCCAACAAGGCCATCGTGGGCCGCAACGCCTTTGCCCACTCTTCGGGCATCCACCAGGACGGCGTGCTGAAAAACGTGCAGACCTACGAAATCATCAACCCCAAAGACGTGGGCATTGACGACAACGCCATCATCCTGACAGCCCGCAGCGGTCACGCCGCCCTGCGCCACCGCCTTGACGTACTGGGCGTAAAGGTCAAGGAGGAAAAGCTCGACAAGATTTATCAGGACTTCCTCAAGCTGGCCGATAAGAAGAAGGAGGTCAACGACGACGACATCCTCATGCTGGCCGGTGCCGACCGCACGGAAGCGCACACCATCAAGCTGGACTACCTGCAGGTAACCAGCGGCCAGGGCGTACGCCCCGTAGCCTCCATCGGACTGGACATTGCCGGCGAGAAGTTTGAAGCCGCCGCCTCGGGCAACGGTCCCGTTGATGCAGCCATCAAAGCCCTGAAGACCATCATCCGCCGCGAGATGACACTGAAGGAATTCACCATCCAGGCCATCAGCAAAGGCTCCGACGACGTCGGAAAAGTACACATGCAGGTAGAATACGACGGGCACATGTACTACGGCTTCGGCGCCAACACCGACATCATTGCAGCCAGTGTGGAAGCCTATATTGACTGCATCAACAAATTCAAACATTAAAAACCGGGCTTCGGCCCTTTTCTTCATACAAAAAAATGAATACGCTTTTTGACAAAATATGGGACCGCCACGTCGTTCAGAAAATTGACGACGGCCCCACCCAGCTCTACATTGACCGGCTCTATTGCCACGAAGTAACCAGTCCGCAGGCATTTGCCGACATGCGGGCCCGCGGCCTTAAATGTTTCCGCCCGGACCATATCGTGTGCATGCCGGACCACAACACGCCGACTCACGACCAGGACAAGCCCATTGCCGACCCCGTATCCCAAAACCAGGTGGACACGCTGGCCCGCAACGCCCGCGATTTCGGCCTGACCCACTTCGGAATGATGGACCCGCGCAACGGCATCATTCACGTGGTAGGCCCCGAGCGCGGCCTCACCCTGCCGGGCATGACCATCGTATGCGGCGACTCGCACACCTCTACCCACGGCGCCATGGGTGCAGTAGCTTTCGGCATCGGCACGAGTGAGGTGGAGATGGTAATGGCCTCGCAGTGCATTCTGCAGGCCAAGCCCAAGACCATGCGCATCACCGTGGACGGCAAGCTGGGCGCCGGCGTTACGGCCAAGGACGTGGCTCTCTACATCATGAGCCGCATCACCACCAGCGGAGCCACGGGCTACTTTGTAGAATACGCCGGCGAGGCCATCCGCAGCCTGAGCATGGAAGGCCGACTTACCCTCTGCAACCTTTCCATCGAAATGGGAGCCCGCGGAGGTATGGTAGCGCCGGACGAAACCACCTTTGCCTACCTTAAAGGTCGCGAATATGCACCAAAAGGTGAGGAATGGGAAAAGGCCGTGAGCTACTGGAAGACGCTCAAGAGCGACGACGACGCCGTATTTGACAAGGAGGTGCACTTTGACGCTGCCGACATCGAGCCGATGATTACCTACGGCACCAATCCGGGCATGGGCATCGGCATTACGCAGACCATTCCGCAGCCGCAGAACAGTTCGGACGAGAAGGCTCTGCAGTACATGGACTTCCAGGCCGGCCAGCCCATGATTGGCAAGCCCGTGGACTACGTATTCCTGGGGGCCTGCACCAACGGCCGCATCGAGGACTTCCGCGCCTTTGCCTCCATTGTCAAGGGTCGCCACAAGGCTCCGCAAATTACGGCCTGGCTCGTGCCGGGTTCCTGGATGGTGCGCCGTCAGATTCAGGAGGAAGGGCTCGACAAGATTCTGGAAGAGGCCGGGTTCGAAATCCGCCAGCCGGGTTGCTCTGCCTGTCTGGCCATGAATGACGACAAGATTCCGGCCGGCAAATACAGTATCTCTACCAGCAACCGCAACTTCGAAGGACGTCAGGGCCCCGGCTCACGCACCCTGCTGGCCAGCCCGCTGAGTGCTGCCGCAGCTGCCGTTACCGGCGTCATCACCGACCCCCGCACCCTTTTGCCTAACCCTTAAGCCCTGTATCATGAAACAAAAATTCAATATCATAAAGAGTACCTGTGTACCCCTCCCGCTGGAAAACATCGATACCGACCAGATTATTCCGGCCCGTTTTCTGAAAGCCACTGACAAGGAAGGCTTCGGCCAGAACCTGTTTCGCGACTGGCGCTACAACGCCGACGGCAGTCCCAAGGACTTCGTGCTGAACGACCCGACCTACAGCGGCGAGATTCTGGTGGCCGGCAAGAACTTCGGCTGCGGCTCAAGCCGCGAGCACGCTGCCTGGGCCATTGCGGGATATGGCTTCCGCGTAGTGGTGAGCAGCTTCTTTGCCGACATCCACAAGCAGAACGAGCTGAACAACTTCGTGCTGCCCGTAGTGGTGAGCGAGGCGTTCCTGCAGGAACTCTTCAACAGCATCAAGGCCGACCCGAAAACGATGGTAACCGTCGACGTACCGGCACAGACCATCACCAACGAGGCCACCGGAAAAAGCGAACACTTCGAGCTGAACGGCTACAAGAAATATTGCCTGATGAACGCCCTCGACGACATCGACTTTCTGCTTGAAAACCGCCAGAAAATTGAAGCATGGGAAGCCCGGAACGCCTGAAAATAGAAATCATGGACACGACACTCCGCGACGGCGAACAGACCAGCGGCGTGTCGTTCATGCCCCACGAAAAGCTGCTCATTGCGCGCCTGCTCCTGCAGGAACTTAACGTAGACCGCATCGAGGTGGCTTCGGCCCGCGTGTCCGACGGCGAAAAGCGTGCCGTGTCGCTCATCTGCAAATGGGCGCGCAGCGCAGGCATGCTGCCGCGCGTAGAGGTGTTGGGATTTGTGGACCACACCACCTCCGTCGACTGGATTCGGGCGTGCGGCGGACAGTGCATCAACCTGCTCTGCAAAGGCTCGCTCAAGCACTGCCGACACCAGCTGAAAAAGTCGCCCGAGGAGCATCTGGCCGACATTTTGCAAACCCTAGAATATGCCCACAACCGGCAGGTAGAGGCCAACATCTACCTTGAGGACTGGTCAAACGGCATTCAGGAAAGCCCCGACTACGTATTCTTCCTCATCGACCACCTGCGCCAGGCAGGCATCCGGCGCTTCATGCTGCCCGACACGCTGGGCGTGCTGAACCCGCCGCTTACGCTGAAGCTCATCCGGATGATGACGGAACGCTACCCGGAGCTGCACTTCGACTTCCACGCCCACAACGACTACGATCTGGCTACGGCCAACGTACAGGCGGCCGTCATGGGCGGATGCCGGGCCGTGCACACCGCCGTCAACGGGCTGGGCGAAAGGGCGGGCAACGCCCCGCTGGCCAGCGTACAGGCCCTGCTGAAGGACCACTTGGGCGCCATCACGCAGATTCACGAGGACAAGCTGCTCAAGGCCAGCCAGATGGTGGCGGGCTACGCGGGCATCGGCATTCC
>FR903573.1:13474-28436 GCA_000438115.1 Prevotella sp. CAG:617
GGCATTCCGGCCAACAAGCCCATTGTGGGCGAGAGCGTCTTTACGCAGGTGGCCGGCGTACATGCCGACGGCGACAACAAGCACAACCTCTACTGCAACGCCCTGCTGCCGGAACGCTTCGGGCGAGTGCGTGAGTATGCCCTGGGCAAGAACAGCGGCAAGGCCAACATCCTGAAAAACCTGGAAGCACTGGGCCTGGAGCTGACGCCCGAGGAAACGCGCCAGGTAACGGCGCGCATCATTGCTCTGGGCGACCGCAAGCAAATCGTGACGCAGGAGGACCTGCCCTACATCATCTCCGACGTACTCAAGCACGACCTGCCGCAAAACCGTGTGCGCCTCATCAGCTACTGGGTGTCCACGGCCTACGGCCTGAAGCCGTGTGCCTCGTTCCGCATCGACATCAACGGCGTGGAATACGAAACCAACGCCACCGGCGACGGACAGTATGACGCCTTCATGCAGGGCCTCCGCCAGATTTACGTGGACCAGCTCAAGCGCCCCTTCCCGCTGCTGACGAACTACAGCGTAACCATCCCGCCGGGCGGACGCACCGACGCCTTCGTGCAGACCATCATCACCTGGAGTCTGGAGGGGCACACCTTCCGCACCCGCGGGTTCGACGCCGACCAGACCAACGCCGCCATTCAGGCCACACTCAAAATGCTCAACCTGCTTGAAAACAACTATCAGGCATAAATACATCATCACGTTTATCCATTACAACCTATATCCCATTAACACCTATTACCCATGAAACTGAACATAGCCGTACTGGCCGGTGACGGAATCGGCCCGGAAATATCCACCCAGGGTGTGGCCGTCATGAAAGCCATTGCCCAAAAGTTTAACCACGAGTTCACCTTTACGGAAGCACCGGTAGGCGCCGCCGCCATCGACGCCACGGGCGACCCCTTTCCGAAAGAAACCTACCAAACCTGCCGTCAGGCCGACGCCGTATTGTTCTCGTCAGTAGGCGACCCGAAATATGACAACGACCCCAACGCCAAGGTGCGCCCCGAGCAGGGACTGCTGGCCATGCGCAAGAAACTGGGACTCTTTGCCAACATCCGCCCCGTACAGACCTTCAAGTGTCTCGTACACAAGTCGCCGCTCAAGGACGAGCTGGTGAGCGGAGCCGACTTTGTGTGCATCCGCGAACTGACCGGCGGCATGTACTTCGGCGAGAAACACGAGGGCGACGACATGGCCTACGACACCAACCAGTACACCCGCCCCGAAGTGGAGCGCATCCTCAAGGTGGCCTACGAATATGCCCTGCGCCGCCGCCGTCACCTGACGGTGGTGGACAAAGCCAACGTACTGGCCTCCAGCCGTCTATGGCGCAAGGTGGCTCAGGAAATGGCCCCGCAGTATCCCGACGTGACCACCGACTACATGTTTGTTGACAACGCTGCCATGCGCATGATTCAGGAACCCACCTTCTTTGACGTGATGGTGACGGAAAACACCTTCGGCGACATCCTGACCGACGAGGGCTCCTGCATCACGGGCTCCATGGGCCTGCTGCCCTCAGCCTCCACGGGCGAGAGCACACCGGTATTCGAGCCCATCCACGGCTCATGGCCGCAGGCCAAGGGGCTGAACATTGCCAACCCGCTGGCGCAGATTCTCTCGGCAGCCATGCTGCTGGAATACTTCGATCTCAAGGACGAGGCCCGTCTGGTGCGCCAGGCCGTCGACGCCAGTCTCGACGCCAACGTACGCACGCCCGAAATTCAGGTGGAAGGCGGCGCCCGCTACGGCACGCGCGAGGTAGGCGCATGGATTGTAGAATATATTGCCAAAGCCTGAGTCGGCAAGGCTGGCACTTTGTTGAAACAAGGTCGGACTTGGCTGAAAAAAAGTGCCGGACAGTTTCCACAAAGTGCCGGCAAGACAAAACCGGGGTGGTTTGGAACCGATGTTCCGAGCCACCCCGGTTTCGTTTCCTGCCCGGTAGAACCGACAAATATGGCGGCTGACTGACGGCAAACCGGCAGAAAATCGTATTTTTGCGACATACGCCAGGCCGGGCCCGGCAGCAACCGGCTTCAAGCCGCCGCACGCCACGCCCGGCCCTTGCCCTAAAATGAACACCCATGAAAAAGAACACATCACCCGCATCCCCCAGAAAATCGCTGGCCCAGCAGGTAGCCCAGCAGTTGCAACAACAAATTGAAAGCGGCCGGCTGGCCGTTGGTGAGCAGCTGCCCACCGAGCCCGCACTGATGAAGCAGTATGGCGTGGGCCGGTCCACGGTGCGCGAAGCCGTACGCATGCTGATGAACACGGGACAGGTGAGTGTTCAGCAGGGCCGGGGCACGTTTGTGCTGCGCCGCACGCCGGCCGGAGAGTCACTCAGCCAAAGGCTGGAACGCGCCCTTCCGGACGAAAGCGCCGAGGTACTGGCGCTGCTGGAGGGCATGATGGCCCGCCTGGCCGCCAACCGGCGCACTGCCGAACAGCTGAACCGGATGGACGAGACGCTGCTGCGCCGACGTCAGATGGCCGAACGCCACGATGCCCACGGGGTGGACGAAACGGAGCAGCAGTTCTACGACCTGCTGGCCCGGGCTGCCGGCAACCCGCTGCTGACTGACCTCCATCACGCACTGGCCCACAGCCTCCGCACCCGCACCGCCCCGTCTGGCTCACAGCCCGAAACAGACGACGACCTGCAAGCCATGTACGAAAACCTCGTCAGACAAATTACGGAACAAAACGCCAAAAAGTCGGGCAAGATTGCCCAGAACATACGCACTGCTCACCACTGAAAACGCCCCCTATTCCCCACCCTATCCGCCTTATGGTACACACGCCCCTCACATTCCGCCAGATTTACGACTCCCCCCTCGGACGCCTGACGCTAAGCAGCAACGGACAGGCCCTTACAGGACTGTGGATGGAAGGTCAGCAACACTTCCCGGCCGACGCCGACACCTGGCCGCTGACGGCCCTGCCCGTGTTTGACATGACCATGGCGTGGCTCGACCAGTATTTCGGCGGAGCAGACCCGCAAGTGCCGCTCCCCCCGCTTTTGCCTGCCGGCACGCCCTTTCAGCAAGCCGTATGGCACATGCTGACTGAAATCAGCCGGGGCACGACGGTAACATACGGCCAGCTGGCCGTACGGTTGGGCCAGCTGCGCCACGGCACCCAGCCGGCAGCCCGGGCCGTAGGCCATGCCGTAGGGCGCAACCCCATCAGCATACTGATACCGTGCCACCGCGTAGTGGGCGCCGGCGGACAACTTACCGGATATGCAGGCGGACTGAGCCGAAAACGCTGGCTGCTGACCCACGAAGGGGTTTTCAAGAAAACATGCCGGCCATAAAACAGGCCCCACCCCGGCAAAGACGGCCGGCTTATCCCCCGTAAGGACACAAAAACCTGCATTTTTTCTTTGTCTTTCAAACGCCTTGTGCTAACTTTGCTACGTCATTTGCGGCCCTCAGAAAAAGGCCTTCCGGCCCCCTGCCCGCTTAACCCGAACAGGCACTGCCGGAAAAAACATCACAGCATATCAAAACAACACCAATGGAATATAACTTCAAGGAAATTGAACAGAAATGGCAAAAAGCCTGGGTAGAAAACAAGACCTACCACGTAGAAGAAGACAAGACACGCAAAAAGTACTACGTGCTCAACATGTTCCCCTATCCGTCGGGAGCCGGTCTGCACGTAGGCCACCCCTTAGGCTACATTGCCTCTGACATATACGCGCGCTACAAGCGCCTGAACGGCTACAACGTGCTCAACCCCATGGGATACGATGCCTACGGACTGCCCGCCGAGCAATATGCCATACAGACCGGACAGCACCCGGCCATCACCACCGTGAACAACATCAACCGCTACCGCAGCCAGCTGGACAAGATTGGATTCTCGTTCGACTGGGACCGCGAAGTGCGCACCTGCGACCCGAAATATTACCACTGGACACAATGGGCCTTCCAGCTGATGTTCAACAGCTACTACAACAACGAGACCCAAAAGGCCGAGCCGATTGAAAAACTGACCGAACACATCAAGGCTCACGGCACCGAGGGCCTGAACGCCGCACAGACGGAAGAACTGCACCTGAGTGCTGCCGAATGGAACACCATGAGCGACGTGGAGCAGCAGCAGGTGCTGATGAACTACCGCATTGCCTACCTGGGCGAGACGATGGTAAACTGGTGCCCCAAACTCGGCACGGTGCTGGCCAACGACGAGGTGGTTGACGGCGTGTCGGAACGCGGCGGCTTCCCGGTGGTACAGAAAAAGATGAAACAGTGGTGCCTGCGCGTATCAGCCTATGCCCAGCGCCTGCTCGACGGCCTGGAAACCATCAACTGGACCGACAGCCTGAAGGAGACGCAGCGCAACTGGATTGGCCGCTCGGAGGGTACGGAGGTAGAGTTCAGCGTGAAGGACAGCGACGTTCGCTTCACCATCTTCACCACCCGTGCCGATACCATGTTCGGCGTGACCTTCATGGTACTGGCTCCCGAGAGCCCGCTGGTAGAAACCCTCACCACCGCCGACCATGAGGCCGAGGTAAAAGCCTATCTGGAAGCTACAAAAAAGCGCACGGAGCGCGAGCGCATCATGGACCGCAAGGTGACGGGCGTGTTCAGCGGCTCCTACGCCATCAACCCCTTTACGGGCGAAGCCATCCCCGTATGGATCAGCGACTACGTACTGGCCGGCTATGGCACGGGAGCCATCATGGCCGTACCGGCACACGACAGCCGCGACTACGCCTTTGCCCGTCACTTCAACCTGCCGGTTATCCCGCTCATTGAGGGCTGCGACGTAAGCGAGAGCAGCTACGACGCCAAGGAAGGCACCGTCTGCAACTCTCCGCGCCCCGACGTGAAGCCGTACATCAACTTCTCGCTCAACGGCCTGAGCGTCAAGGAGGCCATTGCCGCCACCAAGAAATACGTGGCCGAGCACAAACTGGGCCGCGTCAAGGTGAACTACCGCCTGCGCGACGCCATCTTCAGCCGCCAGCGCTACTGGGGCGAGCCGTTCCCCGTATACTACAAAGACGGCATGCCGCAGATGGTACCTTCAGAGTGCCTGCCGCTGGAGCTGCCGGAAATTGAAAAATTCGAGCCGACCGAAACCGGCGAACCGCCCTTGGGACACGCCCGCAAATGGGCCTGGGACACGGCCCACAACTGCGTGGTGGAGAACAGCCTCATTGACCAGCAGACCGTGTTCCCCCTCGAACTGAACACCATGCCGGGCTTTGCCGGCTCGTCAGCCTACTACCTGCGCTACATGGACCCACACAACGACAAGGCCCTCATCAGCAAGGAAGCCGACGAATACTGGCGCGAGGTTGACCTATACGTAGGCGGTACGGAGCACGCCACCGGTCACCTCATCTACAGCCGTTTCTGGAACAAGTTCCTGCACGACTACGGATACTCCTGCGTGGAAGAGCCGTTCAAGAAGCTCGTGAACCAGGGCATGATTCAGGGTCGCTCCAACTTTGTGTACCGCATCAAGGACACCGAGACTTACGTCTCCTGCGGCCTCAAGGACCAGTACGACGTGACGCCCATTCACGTGGATGTAAACATCGTACAGAACGACGTGCTCGACATCGAAGCCTTCAAGCAGTGGCGCCCCGAATACAAGGATGCCGAATTCATTCTGGAGGACGGTAAATACATTTGCGGCTGGGCTGTGGAGAAGATGTCAAAATCCATGTACAACGTGGTCAACCCCGACCTGATTGTCGAGAAATACGGTGCCGACACGCTGCGTCTGTACGAAATGTTCCTGGGCCCCATCAACCAGAGCAAGCCCTGGGATTCAAACGGTATTGACGGTTGCTCACGCTTCCTGCGCAAATTGTGGAATCTTTACTGGCACAATGACGAACTGACCGTGACAGATGACAAACCTTCGGAAGCATCACTCAAAACACTGCACAAACTCATCAAGAAAGTAACGTCGGACATCGAGGAATTCTCTTACAACACCTCTATTTCGGCTTTCATGATTGCCGTAAGTGAGCTGGCCCAGCAAAAGTGCCACTCCCGTGAAGTATTGCAGACACTTTCCGTATTGATTGCTCCGTTCACGCCGCATATTGCCGAAGAGCTTTGGAACCTGACCGGCGGCCAGGGCAGCGTATGTGATGCCGCATGGCCACAAGCCAACGAAGAATACCTCAAGGAAAACAACGTGACGCTGAGCATTTCGTTCAACGGGAAAACACGTTTTACCATGGACTTCCCCGTCGATATGCCGGTAGCCGACATCCAAAAGGCTGCCCTCGAAGCTGAAGCCTCACAGAAATATCTTGCAGGCATGACTGTGGTAAAAGTCATCGTCGTGCCCGGACGAATTGTAAATATTGTACTGAAAAAATGATACGAAACATTCACCTCAGCTTTAAAGAAGAACTCAGCGACTATTTATTCATTACGATAGGTTTGCTGGGATATACCATCGGCTTTACTTGCTTTCAGCTGCCCTACCAAATTACGACGGGCGGCGTAGCCGGTGCGGGTGCCGTCATTTTCTATGCTACCGGCCTGCCTGTGCACTACACGTTCTTTGCCGTCAACATTATTCTGTTGTCAATAGCCATTAAGATTCTGGGGCTGAAATTCTGCATGAAAACAATCTATGCCGTAATCATGCTGACCATATTTCTGGCCTTGGGCCAACAGGGAATGTACGAATTCGGTCAGCTCAACCCCGGCGTATACGAACTAAGTGCTCAGAAATTGCCTAAATTGCTGGGAGATCAAAGTTTCATGGCCTGTGTCATCGGTGCTGCGCTCGAAGGTATTGCTCTGGGCATCGTCTTTCTGAACAACGGAAGTACAGGCGGCACGGATATCATTGCGGCCATAGTCAACAAATACCGCGACGTGACAATGGGACAGATGATGATGTTCTGCGACATTATTATCATTTCCTCCAGTCTTTTTATTCCGACCGGCAACATCCAGAATGTGCTCTACGGCTATTGTACGCTGATAATCTCGAACCTGCTGATTGATTATGTCATGGACCGTGGCCGGCAATCTGTACAGTTCCTGATATTCTCGGAAAAATATGATATCATTGCCGCTGAAATCAATAAAACCGGACGCGGCGTAACGGTACTCAACGGTCAGGGCTGGTACACCAAGCAAGACCGCAAGGTGCTCGTAGTTTTGGCAAAAAAACGCGAAAGCACCAACCTTTTCCGTATCATCAAGAGGATTGACAGCGATGCTTTCGTTTCGCAGAGCAAGGTAATCGGTGTATTCGGCGAAGGATTCGACAAAATTAAAGTCAAAGCAAAAAAAGAAAAGGAGTAAGCGCCGTCAGGCCACTCCCCGACTCTACACACGGCGAGCTGCATGCCCGCCGTTTTTAATTTAACCCAAACCACTTTTTACATGAACGCTACAAAACCCACATTTGTTTTTGCAACAAACAACGCCCACAAACTTTCTGAAATCAAAAGCATCGTCGGCGAACATATCGCCATCCGCTCGCTTGAAGAAATTGGCTGCCATGCCGACATACCCGAAACGGCCGATACGCTCGAAGGCAATGCCCTGCAAAAGGCTCACTATATCTACGATCACTATCACTGCGCCTGTTTTGCCGACGACACAGGTCTGGAAGTAGAAGCGCTGAACGGAGCCCCGGGAGTGCATACGGCCCGTTATGCCTACCCCGACCGTCATGATCCGGAAGCCAACACGGCCAAACTGCTGCAGAAACTGAAAGAAAAAGACAACCGGAAGGCAAGATTTCGCACCGTTATCGCGTTAATAGAAGAAGACGGCACCGAACATTTGTTCGAAGGACGGGTGGAAGGTGAGATTGCCACAGAGAAAAGAGGCGAAAAAGGTTTTGGCTATGACCCCGTTTTCATCCCTGAAGAAGGTAACGAAACTTTTGCGGAAATGGGAGTAGAAAAGAAGAACCAAATCAGCCACCGGGCCCGGGCCGTCCAGAAGTTGTGTGCCTATCTGCAGCAACACTAACCCGCTCTGTTCCCGCTATCCGATAAAGCGGACAGGTCACATTGCCATTCATCCCATATGAAACAGAAAAGAGCACTACTCACCCTTTGGGCCTCAGCCCTGCTTGCACTGCCGATGCAGGCGCAGCAAACCGGCGAATGGGTAACCCACGATGCCTATCATGATGCTACGGCCTGCACCATGGCCGGTCCGCTGGTATTTGGACTGTACGACAGCCACCTCATGAGCTATGATACCGAAACGGAAGAAGTTCGCACCTACTCCCGGCTGCAAGGCCTGCACGGCAACCAGATACGCTGCATGGCCTACTGCCCGTCGCGTGAACAAATCATACTGATGTACACTGACGCCAACATCGACCTGCTCTTAACCCGTACGGGCGACGTATACAACATTCCGCAGCTCCGCTCGAGTAACCTCACAACCAACAGTACTACCAACATCAACGTGGTTGGCGACCAGGCCTACATCGGTCTGGACGGCGGTGTGGCTATTATAGATATCGGGCAGCAAATCCTCAAGGCATTCTACCAAATCGATCAAAACGTGGTGTCAGCCACGGCTGCCCACGGCTACCTTTATGCCGCCACGTCGAACGACGGACTGTATTTCGGCAAGCTCACCGACAACCTGCACGACAAGGCCTACTGGAAGCACCAACACGCAAGATGGGCGCTTTCGCAGGTCACCACGTTCCAGGACTGCCTGTTTATTCGCGGCAACGGCTCCATGCTGATGCGCCGCACGGCCACCGACACCATAGCCTCGACCATCACCACCGAAGGCATGACCTACATGAATGCCAACAGCCAGGGGCTGGTGGCCGGAAATGCGCAAAAGCTGCTTTTCTTCAGCCAGGCCACAGGTGAGGCGCAGACCCACACCACAGGTCCGCAAACCGGGCAGTACGCCATGGTCACCCCGGCCTCCGCCCAAAGTTTCTGGGCTGCCGCCAACACGCGCGGCCTGCTTCAGCTGCAGGCCTCCTCGCAGGCTGACACCCTGGTGGCCGCTGCCCATGGCATCAGCTTCAGCGGCCCCGTGCGCGACCTCTGCTATTACATGCGCGAGGACCAGAACGACGTGCTCATTGCCGGCGGATACATGGACTACTCCGGCACCCGCCACCCCGGTACCATCATGAGTTACGACGGACAAACCTGGAAATCATGGCAGGAAGACGGCATCAGCAGCCTTACCGGACTTCCCTATGCCGACATTACCAGCGTGGTGCGCAGCCAGTCCGACAATACCTGCCTCTACGCCACCTCGGCCGACGGCGGCATGTATGTATTCAAGGACTACCGCTACAACATGCTTTACGACGAGAGTAACTCAACCCTTAAATCAGCGATTGAGGGCAACCCCCTCTACGTCCGCACCAACGGACTCAACTATGACCAGGAAGGCAACCTCTGGCTCCTGAACCAGGAGGCAGACAACACGCTCCACGCCCTGTTGCCCGACGGTACCTGGAAAGCCTTCTACAATGCAAGCTTTACCCAGATTCCTACTCCCGAAAAGACATACGTCGACCCGCAAAGCCGGATATGGGCCACGTCACGCCGTACCGTAGGCACGAAAAACGGCGGTGTGCTCTGCTTCGACTACAACCATACGCTCAATGACGAATCAGACGACCAGTGGACCTTCCGTTCCTCCGTCACCAACCAGGACGGCACTTCCGTCACCTTTGGCGAGGTATATGCCCTTACGCCCGACCGCAACGGAGCCATCTGGATTGGCTGTTCGGCCGGCGTACTGGTCATTGACAACCCCGACCTCTGGAGCAGCAGCAACTGCTACGTGACGCAGCCCAAGATTCCACGCAACGACGGCACCAACTATGCCGACTACCTGCTGCAAAACATCGACGTCACGGCCATATGCGTCGATGCCGAAAACCGCAAATGGATAGGCACCGCCTCAGGAGGGCTCTACCTGTTCAACGCCGACGGGACCGAAGAGCTGGGCCATTTTACGACCGACAACTCACCGCTGCCCTCCAACCTCATCTACTCCATAGCCATCGTCCCCTCCACGGGCGAAGTACTCGTGGGCACCGACAAGGGCATGGCCGGCTACATGAGCGGAGTCAGCGCTTCGGGCATCACGGGCTCCAAGCTCAAGGTCAGCCCCAACCCCGTGCGCCCCGACTACTACGGCCCCATCAGCATCAAGGGGCTTCCGCCCGGCGCCGACCTGAAAATCATATCCGTCAGCGGACAGGTGGTGGCCAGCGGAAAATCAGACACCGGCAGTTTTGAATGGAACGGGCTCGACCGCAGCGGACGCCGCCCCTCAAGCGGCGTGTACACCATCGTACTGACCGACTCCGGCGGCAAACACGCCGCATCCGGACAAATTACCATATTGCGCTAAACGAACGTAAAAAGCATACTTTTTCACACAAAAACGCGCAAAAAGAGTTTTTTTCCCCCACGCACGGCAAAAAAAGCAGCAAAAAGTTTGTCAATCACAATAAGTTGCTCTATATTTGCGAATAAGAATAAACTTTACCTCAACAAAAGGAAAGAAAAATATACTATCAAAACATTTATATTATGAACAAAACAGAACTCATTAATGCCATTGCCGAAAACGCAGGCCTCGCTAAAACAGATGCCAAAAAAGCACTTGAAGCCACTTTGGGCGCCATTGCTGAAGCCGTAAAAAAAGGTGACAAAGTTGCCCTCATCGGTTTTGGCACGTTCTCCGTTTCAGAACGTCCCGCCCGCACTGGCATTAACCCTGCCACTGGTGCAAAAATTGAAATTGCCGCTAAGAAAGTGGTAAAATTCAAAGCCGGTGCCGAATTGGCCGACAGCGTACAGTAAGCACAACCTACTACGCAAGTGGCCGCCCCGAAAGCGGCTACGATACGTAAAAACAGAACACGCATGTTTTCTGCCGGACCCGTCAGACGGGAATGGCGGAAAACATGTTTTTTTATGCCCCCACGTCATCCGCCACCCGTCCGCCCGCCGAACACGGCGGCGGATAAAAAAAACACGGCGGCGGGAAAATGGAAAAAGATGCCGCCCTTTTCCATTTTCCCGCCGGCCGGTTTCCTGCACCTCCGGCACCCACCGTCGTCCGGCCTGCAAGGCTTTGTGCGTCACGCCATTTTCCTCAGCCCCTCGCAAACCTGCCGGCACATCTTAAAAACATGAAAAAGTTGGACTTTCGTTTCTCTCTTCGCTGGGTTTGCACTAAATTTGCACCTGATTAGCAAGCAACAAAATAAAAACCACATAAATTCAACAAAAAAGATGGCGCAAGAAGACGTTTTCAAGAAAATAGTATCTCATTGCAAGGAATATGGTTTTGTATTCCCCTCAAGTGACATTTACGACGGACTGGGCGCAGTTTACGACTACGGACAGAACGGCGTGGAACTCAAAAACAACATCAAACAGTATTGGTGGCAAAGTATGGTTTGCCTGCACGAAAACATTGTAGGAATTGACAGCGCCATTTTCATGCACCCCACCATCTGGAAAGCATCCGGCCATGTTGATGCGTTCAATGACCCGCTCATCGACAACCGCGACAGCAAGAAACGCTACCGCGCTGACGTGCTCATTGAAGACCAGATTGCCAAATACGAAGAAAAAATCAATAAAGAGGTAGCCAAAGCCGCCAAGCGCTTCGGCGATGCCTTCGACGAGCAGAAATTCCGCGAGACCAACCCCCGCGTGCTCGAACACCAGGCCAAGCGTGACGCGCTCCACACACGCTATGCCGAGGCCATGAACAAGATGGACCTCAACGAACTCAAGCAGATTATTCTGGATGAAGAAATCGTATGCCCCATCAGCGGCACACGCAACTGGACCGACGTACGCCAGTTCAACCTCATGTTCAAAACCGAAGTAGGTTCCACAGCCGACGGCGCATCAACCATTTACCTGCGTCCCGAAACGGCTCAGGGTATCTTTGTCAACTACCTCAACGTGCAGAAAACCGGACGCATGAAGCTGCCCTTCGGTATAGCCCAGATTGGCAAAGCCTTCCGTAACGAAATCGTAGCCCGCCAGTTCATCTTCCGCATGCGTGAATTTGAACAGATGGAAATGCAGTTCTTCGTGAAGCCGGGTACGGAAATCGAATGGTTCAACAAATGGAAGGAAACCCGTATGAAATGGCACCAGGCCCTGGGCTTCGGCGCCGAGAACTACCGTTTCCACGACCACGAAAAGCTGGCCCACTACGCCAACGCCGCCTGCGACATCGAATTCAAGATGCCGTTCGGATTCAAAGAAGTGGAAGGTATCCACAGCCGCACGGATTTCGACCTGAAGCAGCATGAAAAATTCTCCGGCCGCTCCATCAAATACTTTGATCCCGAAACCAACGAGAGCTACACGCCGTACGACATCGAAACCTCAATCGGCGTTGACCGCATGTTCCTGAGCGTCATGTGCCACAGCTACTGCGAGGAAAAACTCGAGAACGGCGAAACCCGCGTAGTGCTGCGCCTGCCGGCCGCACTGGCTCCGGTAAAACTGGCCGTCATGCCGCTGGTCAAGAAAGACGGACTGCCCGAAATAGCACGTACCATCATGAACGACCTGCGCTTCCACTTCAACTGCCAGTATGACGAGAAAGACTCCATAGGCAAGCGCTACCGCCGTCAGGATGCCATCGGTACGCCTTTCTGCGCAACCATTGACCACGACACGCCCAACGACCACTGCGTCACCCTGCGCAACCGCGACACCATGCAACAGGAACGTGTGCCCATAGCCGAGCTGCGCAGCCGCCTGGAAGAGCAAGTCAGCATCACCTCGCTGCTCAAGAAACTCTGCTAAGCCACTCCGCCCGCTTCGCGGCACTACAGCCCCCGAAAGCGGCATTAAATACGGATTACAAAAGAACAAACCGATGATAAAATTCAAACTGCACCTGCTCCTGGCCATTCTGCTCGGCCTGGGCGGCATTACCTCGTGCAGCGAGCACGAAGAGGAAGACCCGCAATACGCCAACTGGCAAATCCGCAACCAGGATTACTTTGTCAGCACCATGCAAAAGGCCAAAGACTCCATCGCTGCCAGCCAGCAGGCGTGGGGCAACGACTGGGAAAGCCACTGCAACTGGCGCACCTTCAAATCAACTTCGTTCAGCAGCGACGTAGCCGGTGACATAACCGACTCCATCTGTGTAGAAATCATTGAAAAAGGCACCGGAAGCGGCTGCCCGCTCTACACAGACTCCGTACGCATCAACTACCGCGGTCTGCTGATGACCACCGTCAACAGTCTGGGCGATACGGTCAACACCGTTTTTGACCACTCCGGACTTTACGAAGATTTTGAGCGTGTGTTCAATCCCGCCACGGCACGCCCCGTCACGATGGCCGTATCCAGCTCCATCCGCGGTATGGCCACGGCTCTGCAGCACATGCACATCGGCGACCTGTGGCGCATCTACGTGCCCTACCAGTTGGGTTACTCCAGCACGGCTCAGGATGAAATACCAGCTTACTCCACCCTGATTTTCGAGGTGCAGCTGAAAGCCTATTGCCGCAAGGGCAGCAGCCTGCCCGAGTGGAACTAAAGGACACACAGCCCCAAGGCAGTCATAAAAAAATACGGCGGAAGCAGAATTCCCTGCCGCGCTTCAATACCGTGAGCGCTGCAAAACTAAGGATTCTGCTTCCGCCGTTTCCGTTGCTCCCGTTTTTTTACGGAAGCACGTTCCGGCAGCAGGCCTTACAGAGCCATGTCGTAACGTTTCTCCACCACAACCCAGTCAATAAGATTCCAGAGCAGGTCAACATATTCGGCCCGCCGGTTACGATAGTCAATGTAGTAGGCATGTTCCCACACGTCAATGCAAAGCAACGGCACGAGCCCTTCACGCAGCGGGTTTCCGGCGTTGGACATTGCCTTGATTTCCAGTTTTCCGTGCGGTGTCAACGAAAGCCAGGCCCAGCCCGAGCCGAACAGTCCCACGGCAGCAGCCGTAAGTTGCGTTTTCATCTGTTCAAAACTGCCAAAGCTCTGCTCCACGGCTTTGGCCATATTGCCCACCGGCGCCTTAAGTGCTTTTTGGGGCGGGCAAAGCTGCGTAAAAAACAGGGTGTGGTTCATCACCTGCGCAGCGTTGTTGAAAAGCGGCCCGTCGGGCTGCGTTCTGATCAGTTCCTCCAGACTCATCCCGGCCTGCGGCGTACCCGCTACCATCTGTTGCACGTTGTTGACATAAGTCTGCAGGTGTTTGCCATAATGAAAATCAATTGTCTCCATACTCATGTAGGGCGACAGCTGTTCCTTTCCATACTCTAAAAGCGGCATTTCGTTTTTCATATACTTGTTCGTTTAATAGGTTGTCCGTTCAGTGTTTTTCAGTTTCAAGTCCCCCAAATTTAATTTTTCGCCCTGACATAAACAAAGATTTTAACCGAAAATATCATGTCGGACGGGCAAAAAGACCTTCATCCGGCCTCATATGCCGCAACTCCGGAACCCGTTGCCTGCCTGCGGTAAAAAAACAGGTCCAGTTTTTTTATTTTCGGACGGTTTGCACTAACTTTGCCTCAGTATTAACAAAACCGCAAGATACGCCCTATGGAAATCAAGATTCAATCGCCGGCCCAGCTGCCTGAAGCTGCCAAACAATTTGTTCAGGCCATGGACCAGAACACCGTGTTTGCCTTCTACGGCAAGATGGGTGCCGGCAAGACAACGTTTATCAAAGCCATTTGTGAGGAGCTTGGCGTGACCGACGTGATTAACTCACCCACGTTTTCCATCGTCAACGAATACCGCTCCGATACCACCGGCGAGCTCATCTACCACTTCGACTTTTATCGGATCAAGAAAATAGAAGAAGTTTACGACATGGGCTACGAGGACTACTTTGACTCCGGCGCCGTATGCTTTATTGAATGGCCCGAACTCATTGACGACCTGCTTCCGGGCGACGCCGTAAAGGTCAGCATTACGGAGCAGGAAGACGGC
>FR903574.1 GCA_000438115.1 Prevotella sp. CAG:617
TACGCCGGGCACGCCGGGGTCCAGATACACGTCGGGGCCGGCCTGGCGGCAGAGGCTGGGGTGGCGCCGGCTGACGGCGCGTGAGCCGAGCTTTTTGAGCGCAGCCTGCTTGCCCAGCGGAAAGGCCACTACCCACGCATGCAGTTCCATGCCGCGCCGGTGGCATTCACGCAGCGCAAAGGCCAGGGGGTCGTAGCCCGGCGCGCGGCCGGGGGTGCCGGTCAGGGCGCCGTCCCAGGGCTCGTAGCGCGAGGGATAGAGCGTAGTGGCACGTATGCGGGTTTGCAGGAAAACGGTATTGAAACCGGCCTGTTGCAGGCGGTCGAGAATGCCGCACAGTTCCTGCTGCTGGCGCAGCGTGTCGGAAGGCTGGCGCACCTTGATTGCAGGCCAGTCGAGTCCGCCCAGTGTGGTGAGCCATACGGCACGCATTTCGCGGCGCGGCGCTTGGGGAGTATCCTGGGCTGAGAGCGGCAGACTGCCGAGGGTGTGCAGCAGAAGCGTGAGCAGAAAAACGGACACGAATTGTTTCATGAAAAAAATCGGGTTTTGAGTGGAAAAAAGTCCAACCGGAACGGTAGGCCTGCAAATGTACGAATATTTGGCGGAACCCCCGGCCTGGCCGGCTGAAAAATAGAAGTTGCGGGAGTGGAGGCGGCGGTTGGTGTGAACGAACTTTAAATTGACGGGGTTTGCCGGCAAAAAGAAGGGAAAGCATGTTCGTGACTGCGGAAAAGTCGTATTTTTGCAAACGGGCTTGCTGCATGCAGATGTGTGCAGGTCTGATTTTTTTGATTTCTACTTATTATTAACCTTTATGTGCGATGTATGATGAAGAACATGGCTTTTCTTTCCGTGGCCTTGGGGGCTTTCCTGAGCACGGCGCCGGCCGAGGCCCGCGATTATTTGCTTTCTACTGCCAAGACTTCACTTGTAGTTAATGCCGAGCAGGGACGTCCGGCTTATGTGCTGTATTACGGGCCGCGCCTGAATGCAGGCGACGTCAGTTCGGTGGCCAATGCGCGGTTGGCCTTGTGGTCCGACAGCTATCCTGCTTTCGGTATTTATTCCAATGGCGAAAAAGCTTTGCTGGTGACGCATGCCGACGGAAACATGTCGGTCGATTTGGCGCTGCAGCAGGCCCGGCAGTATACGGTGAGCGACGGTGAACTGCTGGAACTGACGCTGCGTGACAAGGTCTACCCGTTTCAGGTGAAACAGTACTTCAAGGCTTATAGCGGTACGGACGTTATCAGTACGTGGACGGAGTTGACAAACGAAGAGCGCAAACCCGTGGTGCTCAGCCGGTTTGCTTCGGCCTTTGTGCCGCTTCAGCGCGGGCAGAACTGGATGACACATTTTCATGGAACCTGGGGGGCCGAATGTGAAATGGAGGAAGAGTTTCTGACCAACGGACAAAAAGTAATTACCAACAAGGAAGGTGTGCGGAATACGCAGACAGACAATCCTTCCGTCATGATTTCCGTAGGCAGCGAAAAACCTACGGAAGAATACGGAGCCGTTTTCGGTGGTGTGCTGGCATGGAGCGGCAACTACACGATTAAGGCCTGTGCCACCAATACTTCCCTGCAACTCGTGGCCGGCATCAATGACGAGGCTTCGCAATATAAACTGCCTTCCAAGGCTACTTTTACCACGCCCGAGTTTGCCATGACTTACAGTCTGGAGGGTAAAGGCGGCGTGAGCCGTGCTTTCCATAACTGGGCCCGACGCTATAAGCTGGCCCACGGAGACCAGTTGCGCGACGTGCTGCTCAACAGTTGGGAGGGCGTATATTTCAATGTCAACCAAAAGGGTATGGACCAGATGATGGCTGATATTTCGGCCATGGGCGGAGAACTGTTCGTGATGGACGACGGATGGTTCGGACGCAAGTATCCGCGTAATGACGACCATTGCGGTTTGGGCGACTGGGAGGTGAATACCGAAAAATTGCCGCAGGGTATCGACGGCTTGCTGGCTTCCGCACGCAGCCACAACGTGAAGTTCGGTATCTGGATTGAGCCGGAAATGGTCAACACGGCGAGTGAACTGTACGAGAAGCATCCCGACTGGGTGCTGGGCCAGGACAACCGTCCGCTCATGAAGGGCCGTGGCGGCACGCAGGTGGTGCTGGATTTGAGCAACCCCGATGTGCAGGACTTTGTGTTCGGCGTGGTAGACGGCCTGCTGGGCAAGTATCCGCAAATTGCTTATATCAAGTGGGACGCCAACTGTGGCGTGATGAACTATGGTTCGCATTATCTGCCCAAGGACGAGCAGTCACATTTGTACATTGCCTATCATCAGGGACTGGTTAATGTGCTCAAGCGCATCCGGCAGAAATATCCGAACGTAGTGATGCAGGCCTGCGCCAGCGGCGGAGGAAGAGTGAACTACGGCCTCCTGCCTTATTTCGACGAGTTCTGGACAAGTGACAACACCGACGCCTTGCAGCGCGTGTACATGCAGTGGGGCACGTCGGCCTTCTATCCGTCCATTGCCATGGCCTCGCACGTCAGTGCCGACCGCAATCATCAGACGGGGCGTCAGCTGCCGCTGAAATTCCGCTTTGACGTGGCCATGTCCGGCCGGTTGGGCATGGAAATCCAGCCCAGCAACATGAGTCAGTCGGACAAGGAATTTGCCACGCGCGCCATAGCAGCCTACAAGTCCGTACGGCCCGTGGTGCAGTGGGGCGACCTTTACCGTCTTCGTTCGCCTTATGAGTTCAGGGATGTGGCTTCGCTCATGTATGTGGATGCCGACAAGCGCCAGGCCGTAGTGTTTGCCTACAAGCTGACGCATTTCATGAACCAGCCCGAGCCGATTATTCGTCTGACCGGCGTTTCGGAGCAGAAGAGCTACCGGATTACCGACCTGACGCCGCGTGACGAGGCACGGCCTTCAGAATTGAACGGAAAGGTAATCAGCGGACGTGTGCTGAAGCAGGAAGGTTTGCGCATTCCGCTGGGCGGCGAATATGCCAGTGCGGCATTGAAACTGGAAGCTGTCGACTGATACGCAGCATAACAGACATGAATCTGAAAAGGTGCGCTGTTCCGCTCATGGCGGGGCAGCGCACCTGGTTATATAGATGAACAAAAAGGGGGGGGGGATGAACAAAAAGGGGGGGAGGAGGATTAGTAGAAGAATGTGAAACCCGTTGACAGGCTGGTGAGCGAAGGACCGAAATCCGGGTTCAGGATATGGCACGGATTGTATTTGACGTAGGCTCCGAACCATTTGAAGCGCAGGCCGGCCGTGAGGTCAACCGTCAGCTTGCGCTGATGGAGGCCCTTGTAGAACTCCTTGACGCGCTCGCCCTCGGCGTTGTGGTAGCGCGTTTTCAGGCTGGCGTAGGTGTTGAAGTAGAGGATGGCCCCCATGTAGGCCGAGAAGTTGCGCGTAAAGTGGTATTCGTAGGTAAACGGGAAGGTCAGGCTGAACAGGTGCAGGCGCGAGAAGTTGATGTCGGCTCCTTCGGGATAGTTGTCGATGATGATGTTGGTGCCGTCCTTCATGAAGCGCTTTTGGCCCGTCATGCGGTAGTTTTTCCAGTCGAAGCCGAAGCGCACGGAAAACGTATGCTTGCGTGTGGAGCTGGAATATTCCAGTCCGATCAGGTCGAAGAAGATTTCGTAGGAATTGCCCATGTCGATTTGTGCGCCTTCAGGCAGTCCGAAGGCCGTGGCAAAGCCAAAGCCGACGCCGCCACATACGATGTCGGACGAGAAATGGTTGCTGCTGCGCTTGAGCGGAATGCTGAAGTCCCATTTCGAGGCTTTCTCCTCAATGTCGGTCTGGGCGTCGGGGTCGGAAGCCTTAAAGTAGTGGTAGTGATAGCCGGGGTCGCTGTCGAGCCCGCTGATGGTGATTTCGGTATTGTTTCCGCTGCTCGTGACCAGCACGTGATGCGCGTTCTTGACATCGACAATGGTGTCGTTTCCAACCGTGGCGCCGGAAGGCAGGGCCATCAGGGCGGCGCAGGCAAAGAGTAGTAGATGTTTCATATTGACTGACAGATGTTTATGGGTTAATGTATAGAAGTCTTATTGTTTCATGAAGCGGCGCTTGATTTCCTTGATTGACGCCTTGCCTTCCATGTAGATCAGTGTGGCCGGCTGTTGCTTCGTGCGGGTGTGCTTGTAAAAGATGTAGCGGTTGAGGCCCTTGTACTGGGGCAGCTGGTAGAATCCGTAGTAGAGCGACGTGCCTTTGTACGACTCTTCCTTGCTGACGGCTTGGCGGGCGTCAAGGCGCACGAGCGTTTCCATGCGCCGGAGGTCGTCGGGCGAGTAGCTTACGCTGAGGCTGCGGAATATGCTCAGGCCGTAGTTCTTGACGCTCCGCCCTTTCATATATACTTCGGTGGCGCCGGTGCGGCGCTTGAACGGGCCGTCAAACA
>FR903575.1:0-5936 GCA_000438115.1 Prevotella sp. CAG:617
CAGTAGCCGATTTATGCTTAAATTTGCAAACCGTAGGTGCCAGGCTGCTATGCTCCGCCGGCACCCGGACCACTTAACCCCTTGTCACATCATGGTACTGAACTACATTTGGATAGGATTTTTCCTGATTGCCTTCGTCATAGCCGTTATCAAACTGGTCTTTCTGGGCGACGTCGAAGTGTTTCCGCAAATTATGGACTCCACCTTCAGCTCGGCCAAGACGGCCTTCGAGATTTCGCTGGGCCTGACGGGCGTGCTCTCGCTCTGGCTGGGCATCATGAAGATTGGCGAGCGCGGCGGCCTCATCGGGGCACTGGCGCGCTGGCTGAGCCCGGTGTTTACACGCCTGTTTCCGGACATTCCGAAGAACCACCCCGTGGTGGGCAACATCTTCATGAACATTGCCGCCAACATGCTGGGGCTCGACAACGCCGCCACACCGCTGGGCCTGAAGGCCATGAAGGAGCTGCAGGCCATCAATCCGAAAAAGGATACGGGCTCGAACCCGATGATTATGTTTCTCGTGCTCAACACCTCGGGCCTGACCATCATTCCGGTGAGCATCCTCGTCTACCGTGCCCAGCTGGGAGCCGCACAGCCCACCGACGTGTTCATCCCCATCCTGCTGGCCACGTTTGCCAGCACGCTGGCGGGCATCGTCGTCACCTCGCTCTACCAGCGCATCAACCTCTTCAACCGCGTGCTGCTGCTCACGCTGGGCGGCATGTGTGTGGCCGTGGCGGCCATTATCTGGGGCTTTGCGCAGCTCGACAAGGAGACGATGAACATTGTGGCCAGTACGGTGGCCAACGTACTGCTCTTCTGCATCATCATCGGCTTTATCGTGGCCGGCCTGCGCCGGAAGGTTAACGTCTACGACGCCTTCATCGAGGGCGCCAAGGACGGGTTTCAGACGGCGGTGCGCATCATTCCCTATCTGGTGGCCGTACTGGTGGCCATCGGGGTATTCCGCGCCTCGGGCGCCATGGACTGGCTCATTGAGGGCATCACGCGGCTGGTACACGCCACGGGTGCCGACGCCCAGTGGGTAGGCGCCCTGCCCACGGCCCTGATGAAGCCCCTGAGCGGCAGCGGGGCCCGCGGCATGATGGTCGACGCCATGACCACCTACGGGGCCGACTCGTTTGTGGGCCGCCTGAGCTGCATCTTCCAGGGCAGCACGGACACCACCTTCTACATCCTGGCCGTCTACTTCGGCTCGGTGGGCGTGCGCTACACGCGCCACGCCGTAGTGTGCGGCCTGCTGGCCGACCTGGCGGGCATCATTGCCGCCATTGCCGTAGCCTACTTCTTTTTCGGCTAAAGCGGCCCTGACTCACTGATTATCGTTTTCAAAAAAAATACTTCGCTGAATATGGCCAATTTGAAATCACTGGCAAAAGACACTGCCATTTACGGCATGAGCAGCATCATCGGACGCTTCCTCAACTATCTGCTCGTGCCGCTCTACACCGCCAAGATGGCGGCCTCGACCGGCGCCTACGGCGTCATCACCAACGTGTACAGCTACACCGCCCTGCTGCTGGTGCTGCTGACCTTCGGTATGGAAACCACGTATTTCCGCTTTGCCACCAAAGAGGGCGAAGACCCCAAGCGGGTGTACTCCACCACGCTGATTATGGTGGGCGGCGTGAGCCTGCTGTTCGTCATTCTGGTGCTGCTCTTCATCCACCCCATTTCGGGCTGGATGGGTTATGCGGACCATCCCGAATACGTGGGTACGATGTTTGTATGCGTAGCCATCGACGCGTTCCAGAGCATACCCTTTGCACACCTGCGGCATATTCACCGTCCCGTCAAGTTTGCGGCACTGAAACTGCTGTTCATCGGCATGAACATCCTGATGAACCTGCTCTACTTCGTGGCCGTACCGCTGCTCTACGAGAACGCCGGCACGCGCTTTCTGGTAGAAGGCTTCTACAACGGGCAGCTGGACATTGCGTGGGTGTTCTACATCAACCTGTTCTGCTCGGCCTTTACGATGCTGTTTTTCCGCCGGGAGCTGACGGGCTTCCGCTACTGCTTTGACGCCCGGCTGGCCCGCCGCATGTGGCACTACTCCTGGCCCATCCTGGCCCTGGGCATTGCCGGCATCCTCAACCAGACGGCCGACAAAATTATCTTCCCCTTCGTAGCGCCCCACGTGGGCCGTGAGGTCAACGTACAGCTCGGCATCTATGGCGCCGCCGTCAAGATAGCCATGATCATGACGCTCATCACACAGGCCTTCCGCTACGCCTACGAGCCGTTTGTCTTCAACAAGAGCCGCGACGCCGACAGCCGCCAGACCTACGCCGCCGCCATGAAATACTTTATCATCTTTACCCTGCTGGCCTTTCTGGTGGTAGTGGCCTACCTGCCCATTTTCCGCTACATCATTGCGCCGGACTACTGGGGCGGCCTGAAGGTGACGCCCATCGTCATGGTGGCCGGCATCCTGCTGGGCATTTTCTACAACCTCTCGCTCTGGTACAAACTGGTGGACAAGACCATCTACGGCATGTGGTTCTCGTTTGCGGGCTGCGCCGTACTGATAGCCGTAAACGTCATCTTTATTCCGCATTACAGCTACATGGCCTGCGCCTGGGGCGGTGTGGCCGGATACGGCGTGGCCACACTGCTGAGCTACTTTGTGGGTCAGAAATACTACCCCATCAACTACCCGCTCAAGAGCATCGGCGTGTACGTGCTGCTGGCCGCCCTGTTCTACACCGCCATGAGTTTCGTACCCGCAAGCTGGCCCATGGCAGCCCGGCTGCTGGTCAACACGGTATGCGTAGCCCTGTTTGCCGCCCATGCCGTACACTATGACTTCCCGCTGTCCAACCTGCCCGTCGTAGGCAAGTATTTCCGCAAGAAATAAGGCTGTCAGACGACAGCATGAAGAACCATAAAAATTTAAAGGGTTGTATCTGCATAACGAGATACAACCCTTTAAATTTATGATTCCAGACGCAATCAGAACGAAACGTTCTCGTACTTGGACTGAGGAATATTAAACCCTTCCTTTTTAGCTGCCATACGGACACTCCGCATGCTGCTCTGGTACTGACGAAGCAGTTTGGCATCGGAACTGGCTACACGCCCGTCGCCATACGTTTCAGCACTGACCTTGTGACGGACTCTGTCCTCAAACGTATTTTTAGCCTTCTGCTCCCACTTGTTGTACAACGTCTGGTAATAGCTCTGGCTCTTTCCGGAAGCCACTGACGCGCCGCCACCGGCATCGCCGGTTCCGGCAGTTCCCTGACTATTGTTCCCCTTGACCGACGCGGCTATATCCAGACCAACCTGTGCCAGATTAAAAGTGGTTTCCAGCAACATTCCCCGCATTTCTTTTCTGTATTCCCGGTTGTCCCTCTTGAAAGCTTCGAGTTTGGCCTGCGAAATTCTGGAATTGTTGAACGACTTGAAGTTTCCTTCCGTCCACTTTCCGACCTCCCACATGTCGGCATCATAACAAATCATTCCGATGCCCTGCCGGATTCCGTCCTTCATCATTCCGTACACAATCTTTCCGTCTTCCTCGACAGTCAGTCCGAATCCGTCGGGAGTGTCATTATCCATTTCTCCGAGATACAGGTCCTGGCCTAATTCAGAAATACAGAAACGGCGTGATGAGGAAGTACTGCTGCCTTCCAATGGCATTACGGGCTTGTCATTTTCAAAATCACCTTCATACAACAAGACTCCGGTGCTGTTGTAACAGCATCCCTTGCCCTCTTTTTTCCCGTTATACCATTTACCGACATAAACCGTAGCCCCTTCTACATTCGGGATGCCCTTTTCAGGCGCAATGAGCATACCGCGTCCGCTGATTTTGTCTTCCGAAAAATCACCGACATAAACAGCTCCGTTTTTCAATCGCTCTATACCAAAACCATTTTTCCGCTTCCCATTATAATTGTACTGCCCGATGTAATCGGTCTTACTGTCTTTTCCGAACAAGATGGCAGAAATATCCTGAGCCACTGCAGGCACACAAAGAAACGAAAATAAGAATAGGAATGATACAGAGAGTAAATACTTACTTTCCTTTGTAAACATAATCTTCATTGATGGTATATTTATTACTGGTCTGCGCTTTCTTCAGCAACTTCAATCCTTCCTTTTCAGGAACGAGTTCCATATAAAATGCCTTACCGACTTTTCCATTACACAACACATAGAACGTTTCTCCGTCCTCCAGGTTCAGATTAAGTTCGGCATGATACACCGTCTTGGGAGTGGGACAGTCAATCGACAACACATAACTGTCTGGATGCTCAAATACGACTTTACGGGCGCACATGTTATACATAAGGGTGGTTGACCCTTTCATAACAGGCTTTCCTTCCGGTTTTAAGACAAAGCCATCTTCACCATTAATCTTTACGGTATATTCAGGAATAAAATTCCTAAAATCCAAGAAGAAATAAACCGTACTTTCGGCCCGGGCCTGCAAAGAGACCGCCGCCATAGCAATTGCTACTACAGATAAAATCTTTCCTAAAAATGTTTTCATGATGATTAATTTTAAAGTTCTGAATTCTTATCAATATATTATTCCGCACAAAAGCAACTATATTTCATCCGTCAGTTCTTCCTTTACCACATATTGCTTATAATAATCAATGATCAGCGTAGTCATGGGCAACGCAATAATCAGTCCGATAATTCCCATCAGATAGCCCCATATGGAAAGCGAAAGCAGAATGATGGCAGGACGCAGGCCCATCATTTTTCCCATAACCTTCGGGGTAACCACAGCATCCTGAATCACCTGTACCACCACATAAACCAGCAATACACCACCCATGAGCCACCAGAAGTTCTCTCCCGTATCGGCACATTTAAGCAAAGCCAGCAACATGGCGGGAATAAATCCCACGACCTGCACGTAAGGAATAAAACTGATCAGTCCGATAAATGCCCCCAGTCCGACCGGCACGGGAAAACCGATGATAGCAAATCCGATGGAAAACATCACACAATTACTCAAAGCCACCAGCATCTGCCCGCGCAGATAACGGCTCATACCCATCTCCACATCTTCAACCAACTGACCGACAAAACGGCGGCGGCGAGCCGGTACGAAACGTTTCCATCCTTGTGAAAACCGTTCATAGTCAGTCAAAAGGAAAAAAAGATAAAGCAAGCCGATGAGCGAAGAAATAATGCTGATAACCACACCGGCCGTTGACCATACCACGTTCCACACCTTTGGAACATACTTTTCAAGCACTTCCTTCAGTTCGCCTGTCTGCAACATTTTGTCGACCTGAAATTCATTGGCATGGGTCTGCACGTAATGCTGAACCATCGTCGGAATCGTAGAGTTTTCCGCGCCCTGCCGCAAATAGCGCAAAGCTACTTCCTTCAGGTGCGACATCTCCTCAACCATTGGCGGAACAATCACATATCCGATGCCGTAAATTGCAGCACAAACCAGTATCAGCGTAACAAAGATGGACAGCAGGCGGCTGCGCAACCTGCAACGGTATTGCAGAAACGTAACGATGGGATAAAGCAGATAAGCCACTACCCAAGCCACGAAAAACGGAATAAGTACGCTGCTCAAATAATTTATGGCCATCACCACTATGGCTATGCCCAATATCAGAAGACATCCCCGCACGAAACGGTCAAAAGTGATTTCTTTTCTCATTTTTCTTCCAGTATTACCGTTCAAAAGGCCGTTCGGCGGCCCTGGAACATACGTTGCAAAAATATGTATAATATCGGCTAAAAAGAAGAATTCCTGTCCGATTTTTTCGTCAAGTTGCTTTTTTTCCCTAAGTTTGCAACATGGGAACACTTTATTTGGTACCAACTCCGGTAGGAAACTTGGAGGACATCACCTTGCGGGCACTGCGCATTCTGAAAGAAGTCGACCTGATTCTGGCCGAGGACACCCGTACGTCGGGCATCCTGCT
>FR903575.1:5963-8063 GCA_000438115.1 Prevotella sp. CAG:617
CATTTCGACATCAAGAATCATTTGTGCTCACATCACAAGTTCAACGAGCACCAGACGGCCGATGCCTTTGCGGCCCGTATTGCCGGAGGAGAAAACATGGCCCTCATTTCCGACGCCGGCACGCCCGGAATTTCCGACCCCGGATTCATGCTGGTCAGAGCCTGCGTGGAGCGTCAGGTTGAGGTACAGTGTCTGCCCGGTGCCACGGCCTTCGTACCGGCCCTGGTGGCTTCAGGCCTTCCCTGCGAACGTTTTGCGTTTGAAGGGTTTCTCCCCCAAAAGAAAGGGCGCGCCACGCGCATTGCCGCCCTGGCCGAAGAGCCACGCACCATGATTTTCTACGAATCACCTTACCGCGTTGTCAAGACCCTGAGCCAATTCATCGAAACATTTGGCCCGGAACGCCGTTGCTCAGCCTGCCGCGAAATTTCAAAAATCCACGAGGAGAGCATACGGGGCACCCTTCAGGAGGTATGGCAGCACTTTTCCGAACACGAACCCCGAGGGGAATTTGTCATCGTGGTCGAAGGATATGCCGCCCCTCATAAAAACAACAAAAACAAATCCCCAAAACAACATTCAGAAAACGACACTAACCAGTTTTAGCCCTATGAAAACAAGAAGATTGCTATACCTTTGCGCTGCTGCCCTGATGTTGGCAGCCTGTGATCCGAAACCACAGCAGCCGGCTCCCGAAAAGGAGAATACACAGCAGGACTCCCTCATGCGGGTCATCAACCAGCGCGACAACGAGATTAACGACATGGTAAGCACCCTGAACGACATTCAGGAAGGACTCAAACAGATTAACGAGGCCGAAGGCCGTGTCACTGTAGAACAAGCCAATCCCGAAGGCGACAACAAGCAGGCCATCATTGAAAACATTGCCTTC
The DNA here is from genome assembly GCA_000438115.1 of Prevotella sp. CAG:617. Taxonomy (GTDB): domain Bacteria; phylum Bacteroidota; class Bacteroidia; order Bacteroidales; family Bacteroidaceae; genus Alloprevotella. The sequence goes on from FR903575.1 coordinate 6,856, forward strand.
ATACAGCGCACCATGCAGCTCAACCGCGAGCTCATTGCTCGCCTGCGCCAGCAGCTCAAGAGCAACACCGCCGCCGGCAGCAAGCTGCGCGCCAGCATGGAAACGGCCATCAACAACCTGCAGAGCCAGCTGGCCGAAAAGGACAAACAGATTGAGGAACTGAAAAAGGAACTCGAACAAAAGGATATCCACATTGCCGAACAGGCACAGCAAATCAATACACTCAACCAGAACGTCAACGACCTGAACGCCCAGAACGAGGAAAAGGCACGTGACATTGCCGCCCGCGACAAGGAAATGAACACGGCCTGGTACGTATTCGGCACCAAGAAGGAGCTGAAGAACCAGAAGATTCTGCAAAACGGCGACGTATTGCGCTCCAACCAGTTCAACAAGGACTACTTTACCCGCGTAGACATCCGTGTGGACAAGATTATCAAGCTCTACTCCAAGAGTGCCCGTCTGCTCACCACGCACCCCGCCGGCTCCTACAGCCTCGACAAGGACAGCAAGGGCCAGTACACCCTGCGCATCACCAATCCGCAACAGTTCTGGAGCGTCAGCCGCTACCTCGTGATTATGGTGAAATAAAAAAGCCTTACAAATGAACATAACCTCTTGTATTCATAAAGTCGGGTCCGGCCTCTGCGGCGGGGCCCGACTTCTTCCTGTAAAGGCCCTTACGGCCCTGACCCTGCTGCTGGCCCCGGCCTGCTGCCCCGGCGCCCGTGCGGCCGACACGCCCACCGAGCGCCACATGAAGCAGCAGGGCATGGTGGACATCCAGCAAATTGACCCCACCATCAAGGTAAGCCTCATGTACAGCCGGGCCGACAACTTTACGGGCCGCGTGCTCTACACCGACCTGCACCACGCCTACCTCCACCCCCAGGCGGCCCGTGCCCTGAAGCGCGCACAGGCCGAACTGAAAAAGCGCTACCCCAACCTCTCGCTCAAGGTGTACGACGCCGCACGCCCCATGAGCATCCAGCAGCGCATGTGGAACGTGGTGAAGAACACTTCGAAAAACATTTACGTGAGCAATCCGGCCCACGGCGGCGGCCTCCACAACTACGGGCTGGCCGTCGACGTCACCATTTGCAACGCCAAGGGCGACACGCTCGACATGGGCACGAAGATAGACTATCTGGGGCGCCTGGCCCACATTGACGACGAGAGCCGCCTCTCGGCCCGCGCCCGGGCCAACC
>FR903576.1 GCA_000438115.1 Prevotella sp. CAG:617
GTCGGTAAAGTCGTTGGGGCTGTAGATAAAGTTGAACTTCTTTTTGCCCCAGATGGTCTTGATTTTCTCCATGGTCAGCAGCGAGCTGTACAGCTCCACGCGGCAGCTGAGGTTTTCGGCCAGGATGCCGATGGCCTCTACCCACTGCGCAAAGCCCGCCTCAAATTCCGCCTTGCGGGGCACGAGGATGTGCATGCGCTGAATGGTGTTGAGCGGCAGTGTGGGGTGGTAAATCGTGATTTGCCGGTGTACCGTCTGGAGCAGGTCGGCTGTCAGTTTTCCGAAAAAGGCTTCTGACGTGCGCTGCTTGTGATGAAGTCCGATGATAAGCTCGGTGGAGTCGGTTTCGAGCATGGTGTGGTAAATACCGCTGATTACGTTGACCGACCACCGGCTCTGCGTTTGCAGGGGCATGTTGGCCGAGGCTGCTACCTTGACGGCCTGTTCCAGTTGGCGCATGCCGTAGCCGCGTGCCTCGGGCCGGTCTTCCAGCACCACGTTCAGGGCCATGGCCGGAATGCGCTGGTTGGGGCGTTGCAGCATGATACTCAGCTGTATGAGGTGGTTTACCATGTCGGGGTTGGACAGGGCAATGAGCATCTTGCGCAGGTTGGGCACCTGGTCGGCCGTAGTGCGCTCGGCATCCATCAGGGCCAGCTTGCGCGCGGTGCGGTCGGTGAGCATCGAACTGATGAGGCAGGAGAAGAGAATGAGCATCATGGCACCGTTGAACACCGTATCGTCCAGCAGCGGCGAACCGTCGGGCAGGATGATTTCGTGACCGACCAGGGCCACGGCCAGCGTGGCGGCAGCGCGTGACGAGGTCAGCCCGAACATGAGCTGCCCCTCGGCCCGCTTCATCTTGAACACACGGGCCGTGATAAAGGCTGCGCCCCACTTGGTCAGCATGGCCACCACAATCATGATGAGCGATACGTAGAACGTAGTCGGGCTGCTGAAGATGGAGTTGATGTTGACAATCATGCCTACTCCAATCAGCAGGTAGGGTATGAACAGGGCGTTGCCTACAAATTCAATATGGTTCATCAGCGGTGAGCCGGGCGGAATGAGCCGGTTGAGCACCAGGCCTACAAGGAAAGCGCCCAAAATACCTTCCATCCCTACAAACTCCATCAGACCGGCGCCCAGGAACACCAGCCCCAGTACAAAGATGTATTGCACCACGCTCTCGTTGTAGCGCCTGAAAAACCAGCGGCAAAGGCGCGGAAAACAGAACGTGATGAGGGCGCCGAGCAGGATTACCTTGAAGGCCAGCATCAGCCAGTACCATCCCGTGACGTTTTCCTTGAACATGCCGCCCACAACCGCCAGTACCAGCAGCGTGAGCGTGTCGGCCACGATGGTGGCGCCTACGGCAAGGCCCACACTGCGTGTGCGCGCAATGCCATATCGTATGACAATGGGGTAGGAAATCAGGGTGTGCGAGGCATACATGCAGGCCATCAGTACCGCCGCTGCCATGGCGTAGCCCAGCAGCAGGTGGTTGGTGAGCCAGCCCACTACCATGGGGATGGCAAACGACAGGCCGCCCAGCGTAAGAGCCTGACCGCGCATGGAGCGGATGTCCTGCATGTTCATTTCCAGACTGGCCAGAAACATGATGTAGTAGAGCCCCACTTTGCCGAACAGCTCAAAACTGCTGTCCCGGTTGAGCAGGTGCAGGCCGTGCGGCCCGATAAGTACACCGGCAAAAATCATGCCGATGATGGCCGGAATGCGTAGCCGCTCGAGCAGCATGGGCGCCAGGAGGATGATGCTGAGTACGGTAAAGAATATCCACGTGGGGTCCGTAATGGGGAAATAGCTGGCAAATGGTTCTGGGAGCATGGGCTTTATGTTATTTTTCTGCAAAGAAACGAAAAACTTTGACATTTTACCCGCTTTTCGGGCGGAAAATTCTATTTTTGCACCATGACAGGGCTGCGTGAGCAGCCATATGTTTGTATTCGTTATCCAAAATTAATTAATCACACAGACAAATGAATGTAGCAATTGTGGGCGCCAGTGGCGCAGTGGGACAGGAGTTTTTGCGTGTCCTGGCAGAGAGAAACTTTCCGATTGACGAATTGCAGCTGTTCGGCTCAAGCCGCAGCGCCGGACGTACTTACACGTTCAAGGGTAAGGAAATCGTAGTCAAGGAACTCAAACATAACGACGATTTTAAGGGCGTTGACGTGGCCTTTACGTCGGCCGGAGCAGGCATCTCCAAGGAATTTGCTGCTGACATCACCAAATATGGCGCCATCATGATTGACAATTCAAGTGCATTCCGTATGGACGAGGATGTACCTTTGGTCGTGCCCGAATGTAACGCGGCCGATGCGCTGAACCGTCCGCGCGGCATTATTGCCAACCCCAACTGCACCACCATCATGATGGTGGTAGCCCTGCAGGCGTTTGAAAAACTGAGTCACATCAAGCGTATTCATGTGGCCTCCTACCAGGCTGCCAGCGGAGCCGGTGCTGCCGCCATGGACGAGCTTTACGAGCAGTATCGCCAGGTGCTGGCCGGCGAGCCTGTCAAGGTTGAAAAGTTTCCCTACCAGCTGGCCTTCAACGTCATTCCGCAAATTGACGTGTTCCAGGACAACGGATATACCAAGGAAGAGATGAAAATGTATAACGAGACGAAGAAAATCATGCACAGCAATGTCGACGTGAGCGCCATGTGTGTGCGCGTGCCTTCGCTCCGCTCACATTCGGAGAGCATCTGGATTGAAACCGAGCGCCCCATCAGCGTGGAAGAGGCCCGCAAGGCCGTTGAGGAAGGCGAAGGTCTGGTGCTCATGGACAATCCCGAGAAGAAGGAGTACCCCATGCCGCTGTTCCTGGCCGGTAAGGACCCCGTTTACGTGGGTCGTATCCGCAAGGACCTGGCCAACCCCAACGGCCTGACCTTCTGGATTGTGAGCGACCAGATTCGCAAGGGTGCTGCGCTCAACGCCGTGCAGATTGCCGAATATCTCTACCGCGAGGGTGTTGTAAAATAATTTGAATTTTTTTCGAGCCCGGCTCCCGCTTGGCGTGGGGCAGGGCCATTTCCTGTAC
>FR903577.1:0-1289 GCA_000438115.1 Prevotella sp. CAG:617
CTCACCGGAGCATTGCCTACATTGAAGAAACAGTGAACCGTCGGGCGGGAAAAGTTCCGCTTGAAACGGAATATAACCGAAGTATAACCCAAAAAGAAAAGAACTCCCATTCCGGGCGGGAGTATTGTGCCCGGTAACATCATACAGACACCGCAGCCCGCTACCGTAAGGTCAGTGGGCTGCATTTTAATAAGGAGAAAAGAATAATATAAAAAATGAGGTAACCCGCATGAAACAGAAAACAATAGCAACCAGACACCTGCGCACCAAGATAGCGGCAGGATATGTGCTGATACTATTCGTCATTTTCGGCATCGTCTATATTTGGTTCAACGAACAGCACAGACGACAGGAATTAGAGATTACAAGCCAAAAGATAAGATGTTTACGCAAGGACATACACGAGGTATATGTTAAAATGGTGGATTTATCCCTTATTGGTGAGACCGTGCTGGACTGGAATGAGGAAGATATGAATATATACCATAAGAAGCGTCTGGAGGTGGACAGTCTGCTCAGCCTGTTCAAGTCCAGCTATCGCAGCGAACGTATAGACAGCGTCTGCCGGCTGCTGGCTGAAAAGGAAAATCTGCTGAATAAAATCATGCTGGTACTCTACGAACAAGAAGAGATAAAGGAAAAGATAGCAAGACAAGTGCCAGCCATTGCATTGAAAAGTTCAACGGGCTACCCAGAAGCGCAGCATGCTGCCCAGACCTACAATCAGACAGGTTTTCAGCATTGTTTTTTTGAATAAGGAAAATAGCGTTTGTACAATCAGTTTGCCCGTGGCTGTGCCGGGGTCAGACTTTTTCCCGGCGCAGCTCGTCGGCCCGGCTTTTGCTGTGGGTCACGAGCCATACGCCGCCAAATACCAGAATTACGGCCACTCCCTGCGCAATGCCGAACACGCCCATGCCCACCGCTACGCTTACGATGCAGGCCACCAGCGGCTGTACGTAGTTGTACATGCTGACAATGGTGGGGCGCAGGTTGTGCTGGCCGTACATCATGAGCAGGTAGGCCACGTAGGTGGCACACACCACCACGTAGGCCGTTTCCAGCCAGGTGGTCCAGCCGATGAGGCTCCAGTTGAAGCTGACCATGTCGTTAAAGGTAAACGGTACGCACACCAGCGAGGCGTATGTAAACATCCACTTCATGCACGTGACCACCGAGTAGCGCTGCACCAGCCGCTTGAACAGCGTCAGATAGAGCGCAAAGCTGCACTGTGCCAGCAGGCAGAGCACGTCGCCCCCGATGTGGCTCTGGCGGGCCGCCGCCCCTTG
>FR903577.1:1325-12833 GCA_000438115.1 Prevotella sp. CAG:617
CAGCAGCAGGGCGCCCAGACCGCCACACACGATGCCGCCTATTTTCTGCCCCGTAATGGGTTCGTGCAGGATGATGGCCGCCAGCAGCATGGTGACGATGGGCGACGTGGTGGTGATGATACTGGCATTGACCGGCGAGGTGAGCGACAGCCCCACCGTAAAGCAGCACTGGTTGAACACCGTGGCCAGCATGCCGGCAAAAAAGAAGAGCAGCAGGTCGCGGCTACTCACTTTTTCGTGGCGCACGGAGGGGGTGAGCAGTGATGTGGCCCAGAACAGGACGGCCGCTCCTACCACCCTGAACGTAATGAGCATCCAGTCTGATATGCCCTGCGCCATGACCGCCTTGCCGACGGGCGACATCAGGCCCCACATGGCGCAGGCGCCGAACATGGCCAGATGCGCCTTCAGGTTTTTATCGGAATTGAGTAGCATGATGAATATATGAATATGGTTGAATCGTAATTTGGTCAGGCAAAATTACAACTATTTTTTCAGCCGTGGCATGCTCTCGGGGCTTCTTTACATTCGCACGCCGGGCCTGACAGGGGGGCAAGTGCCCTGTCAGGCCCGGTGTGGGTCCTGCGGGAAAAAAGTCCCGGCTTGTGTAAAGAAGGTGCCGCCCCGTAAATTTTTCCCGCCTTCAGTTTCTTCTTTCCTGCCGCGTGTGCCGTGCGGGCTGGAGGGCGGTTCAGTTGTAGGTCTTTACCTCGACTTTTCCGCGCAGCACCTGCAAGGCGTTGTAGGCCAGCGAGTCCATCTCGTTTTCGCCCGGATATACGGCCACCGGTGCCATAAAGTCGATGCGGCGGCGCAGGCGCTCAACCAGATAGTTGCTGTAAGTGCATCCGCCGGTCAGCAGGATGGCGTCGGGGCGCTGACACAAGGCCCCGGTCATGCCCAGTATGGCCTTGGCGATTTGCAGTACCATGGCTTCGACCACCACGCGGGCCTGCTCGTCGCCGTGGCTGATGCGCTGCTCAATGAGTCGCAGGTTGCTCGTGCCCAGATGGGCCACCAGTCCGCCGCGTCCTACAATGCGTTTTTTCAGTTCGTCGAGGGCAAATTTTCCGCTGTAACACAGTTTGATGAGGTCGCCCACGGGCAGGGTGCCGGCCCGCTCGGGCGACATGGGGCCATCGCCGTCGAGCCCGTTGTTGGTGTCAATGGATCGCCCGTGCTGATGGGCAGCTACGGATATGCCCCCGCCGATGTGACACACAATCAGGTTGAGCTCCTCGTAGCGCAGTCCGTGCTCCTCGGCGTAGCGCCGTGCCGTGGCCTTCTGGTTGAGCGCATGCCAGATGGAGGCGTGGGGCAGTTCGGGCATACCCGTAATGCGGGCCTCTTCACACAGCTCGTCAACAATGCAGGGGTCGGCCGTCAGTACCTGCTCCACGTGAAACCGCTCGGCCAGCTGGCGGGCAATGAGGCATCCCAGGTTGCAGGCATGCTTGCGCGTGGCGTGGTGAATGTCGTGCAGCATCTTGTCGTTGATGGCATATACGCCGCTCTCAACCGGGTGTACCATGCCGCCGCGGCTGATGATGGCATCAAAGTTAAGGTCCAGGTCACTGTGCTCCAGGTTGTGCAGTATCAGTCGGGAGCGCAGGGGCATCTGGTCGTCGATGTCCTGGAATTTGGAAAGTTCTTCAACCGAGTGTTCGATAACGTGACAAAACAGCGGCTGCTCGTCGTTGTAGACGGCAAACTTGGTGGTGGTGGAACCCGGGTTGATGACCAATATATTCATAGGATAAGAATCAAAAAAAAACGGAAAAGAGATTAACGGTTTAGTGTGCAGCCATCAGGGCGGCAAAGGCCAGGCTGTTGAACTTGGCTTCCGTGCTGTCGCCGCGCGAGGTCAGCACTACCGGACACGAGGCTCCCTGCAGGATTCCCGCCACGCGGGCACCGCCGAACAGGGAGAGCGCTTTGTAGAGAATGTTGCCGGCTTCAATGTCGGGCATGAGCAGGGCGTCGGCCTCGCCGCCTATGGCCGAGTCAATGTGTTTGATTTTGCCGGCCTGGGGCTGGCAGGCGGTTGTCAGGTCCATGGGCCCGTCAATCAGGATGTCGCCCCATTGGCCCTGTGCGGCCTGCTGCTTGAGCGTCTGGTAGTCGAGGGTGAGCGGAAACTTGTCGCTGACCTTTTCGGTGCAGTGTAGCATGGCGATGCGCGGCGTGCTGATGCCCAGGCGCCGGCAGGCGTCGGCCAGATAGCCGACCTGTGCCTGACGTTGTGCCAGGTTGGGATAGGGAATGACGGCTACGTCGGAAAGCAGCAGCAGCCGCTCACGGTCGGGCAGCTGGGCCACGGCAATATGGGTAAGCACCTGTCCGGCCGGCAGCAGTCCGTCCGGTTTGTGAAGAATGGCGCGGAGCAGGTCGTCCGAGGCTATGAGCCCTTTGAAGAGCAGGTCGGCCTCGCCCCGCCGCACGGCGGCTACGGCTTCAGTGGCAGCCTGTACGGGGTCGGCGGCTTCAATACATCTGACGCGGTCGGGAAATTCGCGGGCTATGGTCTGATAGAGTGACGTGCGGCCTATCATCACCACGTCGGCCACGTTCTGGCGCAAGGCTTGCAGCAGGGCCTGCTGTGAGTGATTGTCGTCCGGGCATACGGCAGCAATGCGGCTGCGCTGAGGCCGTTGCCTGAGCTGGGCGGCCATTTGCTCGAATTGGGTAATCATTTCCATGATAAGATATGGTTCTTAAAATGGACAAAAGTAGTAAAAATTGCACAATGTAAGGCGAAATGAGAAAAAATATGCGTTTCATACGGCCATTACTGCTCATTTTGACAGAAATAGCGTATTTTGGAGCAATTTGTTCCGGCGTTTTCCCTCCGTGTCAGGCCGTGCAGGCTTAGCGGTGGTTGCGGAAGGCGTTGGGGGTGGTGCCGGTCAGACGCTTGAACATGCGGCTCAGGTGCTGGGGGTACTGAAAGCCCAGTTCGTAGGCGATTTCGCTCATGGTCTTGGGAGAATAGAGCAGTTGTTGCTTGGCCCGGTCGATGAGTTTGTGCTGAATGTATTCCGAAGCCGTCTGTCCGGTCAGTTTGCTGAACATGTCGCCGAAATAATTGGCTGAGAGGCATACCTTGTCGGCAAAGTATTTGACGGTAGGCAGTCCCTGGCGCATGGAGAGGCCGCTTTCAAAGTATTCGTCAAGCAGATGCTCAAAGCGGGCAATGACATTCTGGTCGGCCACCTGGCGGGTGGCAAACTGGCGGTCGTAGAAGCGCATGCAGTAGTCGAGCAGCAGGTTGATGTTGGCCGTAATGAGGCGCTGGCTGTGGCGGTCGGCGCCCTGACGCAGCTCGGTGTCTATCTTGTCCAGGCAGTCGAGTACGATTTTCCGCTCGGCTTCGGAAATGTGGAGCGCTTCGCGTGCTTCGTAGGAAAAGAAGGTGTAGTTCTTGATGTCGTGTCCCAGCGCGGTGCCGCGAATCAGGTCGGGATGGAACAGCAGGCCGTGTACGTCAAGGCTCACCGGGCCTGCGTTGCGGTTGACCTCGACGATCTGTCCCGGTGCAAACGAAACGATGGTGCCGTCCTGATAGTCGTAGCGCTGGCGGCCGTAGAGTATGTCGCCGCAGTGGGCGTCTTTCAGAAACAGGGCATAGAGTCCGTAGTTCACCTGAAAGTGTTCGGGGTTGCGGCGGGCCTGATTGAGGTTGACTACGCTCACCAGCGGGTGGCGTGTTTCCAGTCCGTAGAGTTTGTTGTACTGTTCTACTGCATTCAGTTTGATAACTTGGTCCATGGGCACGGGGCTTTTTCTCTTTGCGCAAAAATAGCGGATTTTGTTGAAATATGGAGTAACCGGGGGCAGAAACCGAAAAACAGGTATAAAAAACCATGATTTGTGTACACCGGTTTTCGTCGGGGCGGTGTAATTTTGCACCATGTGTTACTGCGGCATGCCGTTTCGGCCTGCTGCATTAAAAAATAGGAGAAGAATATGGAATTACACGATTTTCTGGAATACGTCAAAGAGCGGCGGGCGCTTGATACGGAAGAGATTTTCAGTTTTATGAACGTGATGAGCGACGAGGCCCGCCGCATTACGTTTGCCCTCAACGGTGCCTACCATACGCCCGACGAGGTGCGCGACTTGCTGTCGCGCCTGTTCGGGCGTCCGGTTGACCCTACGCTGCGGGTGTTCCCGCCGTTTTATACGGATTTTGGCAAAAACATTCATTTGGGCAAGGATGTGTTTATCAATGCCTGTTGTCATTTTCAGGACCATGGCGGGGTATATATCGGCGACGGGTGTCAAATCGGACACAACGTCGTGTTTGCCACACTCAACCATTATCTGGAGCCTGAGCGGCGCAAGATTACCTATCCGGCCCCCATTGTGCTGGAGGAGAACGTGTGGGTAGGGGCGCAGGCCACCATTCTGCAGGGTGTTACCATCGGTCGCAATGCCGTAGTGGCTGCCGGAGCCGTGGTGACGCACGATGTGCCGGCGGGAACCGTAGTGGGCGGCGTGCCGGCCCGCGTCATCCGGCAGGCTGTGGACTGAGGCGTTATCCGGCAGGGCCGGATGAATGAAAACGAGGTCGGATGTAAAATGAATTACATCCGACCTCGTCTGTTTTTTCCGCCGGCTTGTTTTTCCTGCAACCCGTCACGTGGGAGTCATGATGCCGGCTGCGCGCATCAGGTGGAGGGTGAGGCGGCTTTCTTTTCATACCGCCGTTTCAGGGTCTGGTATTGGGCGATGTAATGCCGGCGGGCCGAGTGAATCTGCCAGCGGTAGCCCCAGCAGGTCAGAATGAAGTAGGCCGCGGCCTGATACCACAGGTTGAACCACTCCTGACGCACGTCGGCAATGTCGGCGCCCATGTTGTTGATGCGTACAAAGCCGTTGATGCCGAAGGTGGAGGGGAAGAGATAGCTTACGTGTTTCCAGAAGGGCGGTACGGCCGATCCGGGCCAGGATATGCCCGAAATGAAGAGCAGCAGTACGGAGGTGAACACGATGAGGAGCATGCCCGTTTCGCGGTGGCGGATGATGGTGGATACGGCCATGGCAAAAAAGATGCACGCAATCAGGTAGGGCACGGCAAAGAGCAGCAGCGTGAGCGGATTGCCCAGCTGGTTGAGCCGGAACAGGTGGGGCACCACGCCCAGCACGTACACCGTAATCGGGATGTAGATGAGCAGATAGGCCAGGCCCTTGCCGAAGACGATGCGCAGCAGCCCCATGTAGTGGCGGTTGATGGGTATGAGTTCACGCATCAGGTTGTGCTCGCGCGCCGTGCCGTTGGCCATGCCTACGCCCAGCAGCAGCGTCTGCTGGATAATCAGCATCAGCACGGCCGGAATCAGGAACGAGGCAAAGCCGTTTTGCGGATTGAAGAGGCTGATTTCCTCATAGTGCAGCGGCTGCTGCGTGATGAGGTCCTGCTCTTCGGTGGTAGAGGGCATGCGCTTGACTTTGATTTCGGCGTTCAGCTTGAGCGACACTTCGGTGTTGGCCAGCAGGATGGCCTTGTAGTAAAGCAGGCCGCTCATGTCGCAGAACACCGACACGTAGGCCTGGTTGCCGCGGGTCAGCTCGCGGTTGAAGTTGGGCGGCAGGTAGATGATGCCGTACACGTCGCGGTGTTTCACGAGGTTGCGCGCTTCGTCCATGTTGGCACACCACGTGGTGACGTGAACGTCGGGCGAGGCGTCTACCATGCGCACGTAGCGGCGGCTGGCCGTGGTGCGGCTCTCGTCGACTACGGCCACGGGCACCTCGCGCAGCACCTCGTTGTTGTAGATGAACGCGTAGAGCAGCGGGTAGGCCAGCGGCACGAGAATAAAGAAAATCAGTACACCCGAGTCGCGCAGGCACGACTTCAGCTCTTTCTTGAAAATAAAGTTGAGGTCGCGGCAGCTCTTGCGGAAATATTTGATAAACGATACCATGAGGTTGATTCTAATTCTTTTAAGGAATGTATTTGGCCGTGAGCAGCATGCGTTTCATGGGGCGCAGCACCAGCAGCGGCAGCAGCATGAATACGGCCAGTCCCGCAAAGGCAGGCCAGATGTTGGCGCAGGGGTAGCCGTCGAGGGCGCAGTTGACGTAGATGAGGAAATAGTGGCGCAGCGGGAACAAGGCCGACAGGCCCTGTAACCCGGGGTTCATGGCCATGACCGGGAACGACATGCCGCAGATGCTGAACGACACTACGCCCCAGAGCGACACTACGCTCAGCGCCAGGCGCAGCGAGGGGATGAGGCCGGCAATGAAGGCGCCGAATCCCTGCGAGGCCATGATGAAGAGCAGCGTGGTCAGTATCATGGAACCCATGCCGTTGTGACACGGAAAGTGGAGTACGCCGTAGAGCAGCAGGTTGTAGAGCAGGCCCATCAGGAAGAAGATGACCGTGTGCGGCAGCAGTTTGCCGCAGAGTGCCGTGATGATGGAGTGGTGTGCCGTGTGGAGCCACTCGGTGGCGGTTTCCTTCTTGATTTCCGTGCCGATGGAATAAACGGTAATCATGAACACCATAATCATCAGCAGGCCCGGCAGCAGGATGTTCGACAGGTAGATGTTGTAGTTGAGCCAGGGGTTGCCGATGGGGTGGGTGTTGATGACAATGGGTTGCAGCAGGGCCTGCGCCTGCCGGTTGCTCACGCCCTTGGCCAGCATGACCGTCTGTGCGGCGGCCCCCGAGGCCAGTTCGGTCATCATCTTCATGTCGCGAAACAGCAGTGAACCGGCAATCAGGTAGGAGTAGTTACAATAGAACGACACCGTGGGGCGCTCCTGTCGCTGCAATTTGCGCGAAGTGCCTTCGGGAATATAATAGAATCCGTAGATTTGTCCGCGTTGCATGGCTTTGCGCGCTTCGGTGACGTTGGCAAACTGATAGGAGATGTTGGTCTGCTGGAAAGCGTCGAGGTTGCGCGCCAGGCTGCGGGTGGTGGCGGTGCGGTCGTCGTCCACCATGCCCAGCGGCATGTCGGTTGGCAGGCCCTGGCCCATCAGTGTGGTCAGCAGCACGTAGCACAGCAGCGGCGCACCTACCATACAGAACCAGTAGATGGGGCGTGTGGCCAGACGCAGGCACTCGCGGCGGATTACGGCAAACAATGGCTTGAACATGAGGCGAAAAGATTATATTTCAGTGAAGTCGTCCCTTGTAGGAAGCAAGGGCGGTAGTATTATTCCTTGTCCAGCAGTACCGACATGCCGGGGCGCAGGCCCGTTACGGGCTGCAGGGGGCGCGCCTTGACTTCAAAGGTTTTCATGTCGTACTGTCCGGTTGTCTTGGTGGCTTTCCAGGCCGCATAGCTGCCCAGGTCTTTCATGTGGTAGACGCGCAGCCGCACTTTCCGGTTGTTCAGGGCCGGGATGGTGGCGGTAAATTCCTTGTTCATGCTGAACTGTGACAAATGGTCCTCACGTACGTTGAATGACACCCACATCTGCTGCATCTTGGCTACGTTCATGATGGGGGCGCCGGTGCCTACCAGTTCTCCCTCCTCGGGGAAGATTTCCGACACTTCGCCGTCTTCCTGTGCCACGAGGTAGGTTTCCTTCACGTAGCTCTCCACTTCGTTCACGGCTCCCTGCGCACGGCTCACCAGGGCGCGGGCGGCAGCCTTGTCCTCGGCTTCGGCACCGTTACGGGCCATGTCATATTGTGCTTTGGCGGCACGCTCGGTAGCAATGGCGGCATCGCGTTGGGCCGTAATTTCGTCGAGTTTCTGCGCGGTGGTTACGTGCTGGTCGTAGAGCGCCTTGATGCGGTTGTATGACTTTTCCATAACCGTCACGCCGGCTTTGGCTTTCTGCCACATCTCATAGGCAGCGCGAATCTGCTCGCTGCGGGCGCCTTTCAGGGCTTTGCGGTCTTGCGCCTCGGCTGCCTGTCGGGCGGCTTCGGCCTGCTCCAGCTTGGCCGACACGTCGGGGGCTGTCAGCACGGCCAGTGTGTCGCCCGCCTTGACGGGCTGTCCCTCTTCCACATAAATTTTGAGCACGCGGCCCGGCACTTTGCTCGAGACGCGGTATTCCGTTACGTCGGCCTGGCCCTGTATGGTGTCCGTTTCCTGCTCAAAGGCAAACAGGCTGCCGATAAAAACCAGTACCACGACACCTACCAGGATGAGGATGGCGGGCAGTAAGTTTACTTTTCCGTTTTGTGTATTCATGATTGCAAGTATTTGTTTTCTTGTAGGTAACTTTTATTTTCCAATGATGCCGAGAACGTCCTGCAGGTTGGTTTCGGCCAGTTTTATGTCGATTTGGGCATCAATCTTCTGACTTTCGGCCTGCAGCCACGCGGTGTGTGCCGCCAATACGTTGGAGGTGGTTTCCGACTCCTCCTTAAAGGCGATTTGGGCCATTCGCAGGTTTTCCTGGGCCTTTTCCTCGTTCTTCAGGGCCAGCTTCAGGTTTTTGTGGGCTTCCTGGGCGTTGAGCGTGGCCTGATTGACCTGCAGCTCAATCTTTTCGCGGGCATCGTCGAGCCGCAGGCGGGCCATCTGTGCTTCGGCCTTGGCGGCATTGATTTTGTATTTGTGTTCGTTCCAGGTCAGTACGGGCACGCTGAGCGTAACGCCTACGCCCCAGGTGCCGCGGAAGTTGTTCTGGAATCCGTTGAACACGTTGGGGTTCGACACCATGTATCCGCCCGTCAGGGCCAGGTGAGGCAGGTAGTCCGAACGTTGCAGCCGGACTTTCTGGTCGTAGATGTCGATGGCCTTTTCGAGCTGTTTGATTTCGGTGCGGTTTTCCAGTGCCCGCGCCACGTCGGGCGTTAGGTTCGAAGGGGTTGGCGTAAAGTCCGTTCGCCCCTCGTCAGCCGTCAGGAGAGCGTCACTGATGGGCAGGCCGCAGCGCTGGCAGAGCAGCATGCGGGCCAGGCGGAGCCCGTCGTTGACTTTGGTCAGCGTCATTTCGGCCTCATTGACCTTGACGGCGATGCTCAGTTCGTCCGATTTGGTGGCCACGCCCTGGGCTACCATCTTCTGTACGTCGCTGTCGAAGGTCTGCAGCATTTTCAGGTAGGCCTGTGCCAGACGCTGTTTGTTGGCCAGCGACACCACCTGCCAGTAGGCCTGGTCGACGCTGAGCAGCACGTCCTGCTGCTGTGCGGTGTACTGCAATCCGGCCACCTCTTCGGCCGCCTGGGTAATTTTGTTGTAGGCTTTGATTTTCCCTCCCATGTAGAGCGGTTGTGTCAGGATGAGGGCACCGGTATATAGGTTGCGCGTGTCGGTGCGGAAGGCGTCGGCAATTTCGTGTCCGGCGCCGTCGAGGGCCGGTACAATCTTGTCGCCCAGCGACTGCACCAGCGGAGCCAGTTCGGGGTATTTCTGCACGATGGCCGTCGCTACGTCCGTAATGGCCGGCGCCAGGTTGGTGCCCAGTGAGTTGAGGGCTGCCTGCTGGCTGTTGGTGAGCAGCTGTATTTCGTTGCCCGTGCGCATGTATCCTGCGGTGAGTGATATTTTGGGCAGGTAGGTAGTGTGGGCTGCGCGTTGCTCGTTATGGCTCTTGGTGATGCCCTGCTGGGCAATCTGCAGTTCCTTGTTATTCTTCAGGGCCAGCGCGCGGCAGCTGTCGAGCGTCAGTGTCTGGGCCGTGGAGAAGGCCGGAAAAAGCAGCAGGAAGGTCAGTGCGAGGGTATGTAATTTTCTTTTTCGCATGATGGTCGGTTCAGTTTTGTTGAAAATACTTTCGTGTTTTACAAAAATACACCGTTTTGTTGGTAAACGGTGTATTTGTCGGTACTTTTTGACAACAAAAAGGTATTAAGCGGCAATTTGTTCCGGCCTTGTCGCCTTTTTTCTTGCAAAAGTCAGCCCAGCCATTTTTCAAACACCCGCTGCTGGCGGGGAGAGTAAACGTGCTGCCCCCGTCGCACGCCGGCGGCCTTGAGGGCTTTGCGCAGTTGCGGGTCGGCCTGAATCCAGCGTCGCAGCTGCTGGGTGGCCGCGCTGTTGCGTGGGTGGGGAAAGTAGCGCTGGGCTATTTCGTAGAATTTCATGGGCGGCAGCTTAGCAGGCATGTCCGTCGTTTTCGATTTGGTCCAACCGTTCCGGCCGGTCCCCGTTTTGCCAGGCCTGCAGCCAGTGGCGGTTGTCGCGCATGAAGAGGCGCAGGTAGCGGCCTGCCTCGCCCTCGGGCAGCCGGGTGTCGCGAAGGGGCAGCACGTAGCGGCGGCAAACGCGGGCTGAGCCCACGTGGAGGGTAAGGGCGTCGCGGCCCAGGCTGAAGCGTTGCAGGGCGAAACGCTGCTTGCCCCAGTGGGAGGCCAGGGCGTAGAGCCATGTCAGCTGCAGGCCGCCGGAGCATGCGGGACTGTTGTGGCCGCGTGCGCTGTCGAAGGCCTGGCGGTGCTTGTCCAGCGTTTCGGCATAAACAATGCCCGAGAGGTTGTGGTGCATTTCCTGCCAGAGCAGCAGGGGCACGCGGTTTTCGTGGCAAAAACGGCGGTACCACAGGCGCTGCTGCGGCGTGAGCTGGCGGCCGGTCAGCTGAAAGTGGCTGTGCTGGCCGCACTGGGCCGTCAGGCGGCCCTGATTGTCCATGGCCAGCGCTTCGCAGGTGTGGCTTCCGGTGGCATCAGCGGCCAGATGAATAAAAGCGGAAAAATACATAATAGTTCAGTTTGGTTTAAGTCTGTTGTTTGTTTTCGGGTGGGTTATCGGATGCCGGTTTCGTGGGGCTAAATTCCGAAGCGTCGCCGGGCCTGGGCTACCTGCTGCGGGGTCAGGTTGAGGCCGGATTCCAGAGCAGCCATGGCGGCTACCAGGCGGTCGAGATGATTGGGGTTGCTGAGCACCGTATCCGGACAGAGGTTGGCCAGCTGGCAGAGGCGTTTCAGGTAGTGCGGCTGCGAGTCGGCGTCGCGGCGCCATAGGGCGGCCACCGAAGCCGGGGTGCGCAGTGAGCCGTGGCGGATGCAGCTTTGCAGAAGAAGCAGGGCGGCCCGCAGTCCGTAGCTTTCGCTGATAAAATGACAGAGGCCGTGGCGTGAGGGTTCGTGCGTGTCCAGGCCCAGCCAGGCGGCGTCCTGGGTGTAGCGCAGGTTGAGCGGGTTGTGGAGTGAATGGTTCAGGTTGAGGGTTGCGGTCATCATTTTTTTTAGATTTTCAAAGGGTTAGACGTATGTTTCCCGGTTTGTCTGGCCACCTTGCGGGGCACAG
Organism: Prevotella sp. CAG:617; assembly: GCA_000438115.1. Lineage (GTDB taxonomy): Bacteria > Bacteroidota > Bacteroidia > Bacteroidales > Bacteroidaceae > Alloprevotella. The sequence goes on from FR903577.1 coordinate 12,491, forward strand.
CGATGCCGGTGTCGGGGCGTGGAAGCCTGCTGGTGAGTGAGACACGGGTTGTGGGGCTTCTCCGTCTCCCCCGACAGTTGCAAAAGTAGTGGTAGTTTGTCCGAAAAATCCGGACGATATTCGGATGAAAGTAAAAAAATGATGCCGGCATACGGATTTGGCCGTTTGTAATGAGCGTCCCCATTCGGCCGGCCCCAATGGGGATGGTTCGGAGAAAAAACAACCCGGCGGCTGGACAGAACAGGGCGGGAGCTGAAATGAAAAAGTCGGCATCCTGTTTGCTTTCGGCCGGCCGGCCGTTTGCGCGGGGCCGCTTTTCGGCCAATTGCTTGGCCGGATGGAT
>FR903578.1:0-888 GCA_000438115.1 Prevotella sp. CAG:617
AGCCGGAACGTCGGCGGGCGCATCGGGCGCAGGCAGCAGTTCCACCTTTTCCACCTCGAGGGTGGTAATGCGCTTGCCCTTGGCCTTGCAGCTCTTTACGCCGATGTATTCCGCCGCGTCCACGATGAGGGGGTCGCGGAAACTGCTGGCTCCGCCGTAGGTAACCAGCACGTGCGGCCGCTCCTGGTCAGTAAGGAGCACAAACCGGCTATCCGGATTGTCACCCATAAACGAAAGCGGCCGTACGGCTGAGGCGCTCTCCATCTGAAAGCGCTTGACGTAGAGCATGCCCTGCTGGTCAGCGTCAAAAAGCACGGCCGTCCACACCTTGTGCGGATTGAACTTCTCCACCCGCAGCAGGTCTTTCTCATAATGGTTGTTGGCATCAAAGTTGGTGGTGTAAAACGTGCCGTCGGGCAACACCACCAGCACGAGGTCGCCGGAGTGGAACTCGCCCAGATAGTGGCCGCGCTCGTCGTAGTTGATGCGCTGCACGTCGAAGTCGAACCACACCTTGCGGCCGCCCAGCGTAGAGCCGCCGTGGCTCTTGAGCGTGATGCGCTGCACGGCATTCTTGACCAGCACGTTGCCGCGCGACTGGCGCCCTTTGACGAGGATGTCGCCAAAGTCTTTCTCGAACAGGGTCTTCTTGATGACGCCGTTGGGTTTGAGCAACACCTTGACCACCTCGGCCTCGCCGTTGGGATTGGCCGTAAAGTAGAGCACGCGACTGCCGGGGGTGCCCATGGTCAGGTCGTACTCGCGGTCGTGGGTAACGGCCGTCACGTTAAAGCGCTTGATGTAGTTGATGCCGTCCGTACCGTCACGGTAAATCACGTTGTATATGGTACGTCGGTCGTTTTTCTTGAACACGGCAATATTTATCAC
>FR903578.1:975-6753 GCA_000438115.1 Prevotella sp. CAG:617
CGCGCGTCACCTTGTAGGTACCATCGCGGTAGAAGATGATGACGTCGTCAATGCTGGAGCAATTCTCCACAAACTCATCCTTTTTCAGTCCCGTACCCATGAAACCGTCGGTGCGGTTGATGTAGAGCTTCTCGTTGGCTTCAATCACCTTGGTGGCCTCGATGGTGTCGAAGGAGCGGATTTCGGTGCGCCGCGGATGCTCGTGGGCATACTTGTCGCGAATCAGGGCAAACCAGTTGCTCGTCACCTCCACCATGTTCTGCAGGTCGTGGTCAATGCGGGCGATGTCGGCCTTCATGCGGGCAATGATTTCGTCGGCCTTGTCCTTGTTGAATTTCAGAATGCGGCCCATCTTGATTTCCATCAGGCGCAGGATGTCCTCGCGGGTGATGGGGCGCGCAAACAGCTCGTAGAAGGGCTGCAGGCGGCTGTCGATGTGCGTGACGGCGGCGTCCATGTTGGGCGCGTTTTCAAACGGCTTGTCCTTGTAGATGCGCTCCTCGATGAAGATGCGCTCGAGCGAGGCAAAGTGCAGGCTCTCCATCAGTTCGCCGCGGCGTATCTCCAGCTCGCGGCGCAGCAGTTCGCGCGTGCGGTCGACGGAGCGGCGCAACACCTCGCTTACGGTCAGGAACTTGGGCTGCTTGTCGTCAATGACGCAGCAGTTGGGCGAAATGCTCGTCTCGCAGTCGGTAAAGGCATAGAGGGCGTCGATGGCCTTGTCGGGACTCGTGCCGGGCGGCAGGTGTACCAGAATTTCCACGTTGGCGGCGGTGTTGTCCTCCACCTTGCGCACCTTGATTTTGCCTTTCTCCGTAGCCCGCAGAATGGAGTCGATGAGTGTCGAGGTGGTCTTGCCGAAAGGTGTTTCGGAAATCATCAGCGTACGGCTGTCCACCTTGGTAATCTTGGCCCGCACCTTCACGTTGCCGCCACGCAGACCGTCGTTGTAGCGCGACACGTCGATGGAGCCGCCCGTCTGGAAATCGGGGTAAAGATGGAACGGCTCGTCGTGCAGGTAGGCAATGGCGGCGTCGCAAATCTCGCCCAGGTTGTGGGGCAGAATCTTGGCCGACAAGCCTACGGCAATACCCTCGGCTCCCTGCGCCAGCAGCAGCGGAAATTTGACGGGCAGCGTAATGGGCTCCTTCTTGCGGCCGTCGTACGAAAGCTTCCACTCAGTGGTTTTGGGATTGAACAGCACGTCGAGGGCAAACTTGGAGAGGCGTGCCTCGATGTAACGCGGCGCCGCTGCCGAGTCGCCCGTAAGGATGTTTCCCCAGTTTCCCTGGCAGTCAATGAGCAGGTCCTTCTGCCCCAACTGCACCAGGGCATCGCCAATGGAAGCGTCGCCGTGCGGGTGGTACTGCATGGTATTGCCCACAATGTTGGCCACCTTGTTGTAGCGGCCGTCGTCCTGCGCCTTCATGGCGTGCAGAATGCGCCGCTGTACGGGTTTCAGTCCGTCGGCCAGATGAGGGACGGCACGCTCCAGAATCACATAGGAAGCATAGTCGAGAAACCAGTTCTGATACATACCGGTCAGGAGCTTCTTGGAGTCGGTGCCGGGAGCAGCCATGGGATGATAGCTGCTATGCGCCTCGGTCGTTTCGTTTTGCGGGTCTTTGGTCTCGTCACTCATATAATTGTATAGAATTGAAATCTGGAAAATAGGGTAAAAAAACAGTCGCACCAGGCCACTACAAAAGGCGGCTGCCATGCGCGACCGCTTGCAAATTTACAAAAAAGACGTTGCATAACCTAACGTTTTTCAAGCCGTTTCCCCACAAGAAAGCCCCTGACAACATACAAAAGCAACCGGAATCGTGAGTTTTGATACTTTTTTCCTTATCTTTGTAGCATAGTCTGCAAAAGACGGCCAAAAAGGTAAACGGAATAGCCCGGTATTCGTGATTACCCAGCCGGCTGATGAAGCTTACGGAATCAAAGACCTGTCGATACATGAAAAAAGTATTCAGAATATTTGGAATAAGCCTGCTCTCACTGCTGCTTTTCAGCACGGTTATCGTGGTAATGGCCCGTTTCGTCTGCCGCGAGCAAGTGAAAACGCTGCTCTACGATGAACAACTCCGGGAACGCGTGGAACTGTTGCGCACCGCCGGCTCCTACGAAACCGACAAGGCGGCCTACCGTTTTGACTACCGGCAGGACTCCGAACGCGCCCGGGAAATACGCACCTACTTCCGGCTGGACACCCTCGTCAACCCCAAAGCCAGCACATGGGACCGCGCCCTGGCACTGGCCCGCATGGTGGCCCGCCACATTCCGCATGCCAACCAAAAGATTTACCCCAAACGGCGCAACGCCATCGGACTGTGGGAATACACCCGCACGGTTGAACCGGCTTTCAACTGCCGCCTACATGCCATTCTGCTCCATGAGCTGCTGCTCAGCGAAGGCATCATTAACCGTTTCGTCACCTGTTTGCCGGCCGACTCAACTGACCCAGACTGCCACGTAGTGAACCTCGTATGGCTGCCCGAACTCCGAAAATGGGCCATGCTCGACTCCGACATGAAAGCCTGGGCCACCAACGAAAAGGGCATACCCCTCTCACTGGAAGAAATGCGGGAGCGATATATCAACGGAAAAAACATACACTACCACCCGCTGCTGGGCGACCGGAAAGACTTCAGCTACTACCGCGCCTACTGGGCCAAGAATCTCTACTGGTTTGAATGCTGGGAACTGACCGGATACGGCCGGGAGGATAACAATCCGGATTTGAGCGAAAAGCAGCAAACCATTGTCCTGCTGCCACAAGGTTTCGTCGGATTTGGCAGACACAAAGGCGATATTGCCACAACGGATGCCGCACGCTTTTGGGCCGCTCCTGACGAAGGGGCCCTCACCACGCTGTCAGCCGGAAGCGGGAAATAGAACTTATCATTTACAAAAAAGAACTTTCAATGAAACTGATATCATGGAACGTCAACGGCCTGCGGGCCTGCTGCGAAAAGGGATTCAAAAAAACCTTTTCCAACCTCGATGCCGATATCTTCTGCCTGCAGGAAACAAAAATGCAGGCCGGCCAGCTGGACCTCACCTTTGAGGGCTATCACGACTACTGGAACTACGCCGAAAAAAAAGGTTACTCCGGTACAGCCGTATTCACCCGGCAGGAACCTCTGAACGTCACCTACGACATGGGCATCGACGAACACGACCACGAAGGGCGCGTCATCACACTGGAAATGCCGGAATTCTATCTGGTCACGGTTTATACACCAAACTCGCAGGACCAGTTGCGCCGCCTGGACTACCGCATGACATGGGAAGACTGTTTCCGCCAGTATGTCAAGCGACTCGACGAGCAAAAACCGGTTATCATCTGTGGCGACCTGAACGTAGCGCATGAGGAAATCGACCTGAAAAATCCCAAGACCAACCATATGAGCGCCGGCTTTACCGACGAAGAGCGTGCCAAGTTCAGCGAACTGCTGGCTGCAGGATTTACCGACACTTTCCGCCACTTCAATCCCGATTTGGCAGGAGTTTATTCCTACTGGTCCTACCGTTTCCAGGCCCGCAAGAAGAACGCAGGCTGGCGCATTGACTACTTCGTGGTATCCAACCGGCTGATGGACCGTGTAGCCGGAGCTGATATACACACCGACATCTTAGGCTCCGACCACTGCCCCGTAGAATTGACGCTGAATCTCTGAAAAAAACATTTTCTCCACCCTACACATATCACTAACCCATAAAAAATAGATATTACTGATTATGAAACAATTTCTGAAATACACCATGGCCACAGTAGTAGGTCTGGTATTAGTAGGCATCATCTTTACCGTGCTGGGTATCGCCACATTATTCAGCATGGCGGCTTTCCAGGAAAAAGATCCGACTCTGACTGAAGGCACCGTGCTCCACATCAAGCTGTCAGGCAGCCTTGTTGACCGCGCACAGGCTTCACCGTTTGCCACCCTGCTGGGCTCCGACCAGATTCAGACACAGGGACTGGCTACCCTGCGCAAGGCACTGGACGTAGCTGCCGAGAACGACAAGGTAAAAGGCGTCTATCTGGAAGCAGGCATTCTGCAGTCGGACGTAGCCACCTTGCAGGAATTGCGAGGACTCCTCAACGACTTCAAAAAGAAATCCAAGAAATTCGTCGTAGCCTACGGCGACACTTACGGACAGGCTGCCTATTACGTGGCCAGCGCCGCCGACCAGGTGTACGTCAACCCGGCCGGCATGATTGACTGGCACGGTATGGCCGCCATGCCGGTGTTCTATACCGACCTGCTCAAGAAAGTCGGCGTCAAGGTACAGACTTTCCGCGTAGGTACCTACAAAAGCTACGTAGAGCCTTTTACACGCACCGACATGAGCGAGGCCAACCGCGAGCAGATTTCGTCATACGTCAACTCCATCTGGACCAACATCAAGAACGAAACGTCACGCAGCCGCCGACTCACGCCGGCCAAACTGGATACCATAGCCAACCACTACGCCATCTTCAACGACCAGCAGCAGTACGTCCAGCAACGCATGGTTGACTCACTCTATTACATCGACAACATGCGGGCCAAACTGCGCAGCCTGGCCAAGACAGACAAGGTCAAACTGATTTCACCCGAAGAACTGGCACGTCTGTACAAACCGGAATCGGCTGACGACCGCATTGCCGTATATTACGCCGCCGGCAGCATCATTGACGAGAGCGTAAGCAGCTGGACCAACGAGGAGCAGATTGTGGGCAAGGACGTGGTGAGCGACTTCGACAAGCTGGCTCACGACAAAAACATCAAGGCCGTAGTGGTACGCATCAATTCAGGCGGCGGCAGCGCCTATGCCTCCGAGCAGATGTGGCACGCCATGCAGCTGCTCAAAAAAGCCAAGCCCGTGGTTGTATCCATGAGCGGAGCTGCCGCTTCCGGCGGTTACTACATGTCGTGCGGTGCCAACCGCATCATAGCCATGCCGACCACCATTACGGGCAGCATCGGCATTTTCGGCATGATTCCTGACGCCAGCGAACTGCTCACGCAGAAACTGGGGCTCCACGTCGATGTGGTCAAGACCAACGACGCAGCCGACTTCGGCAACATCTACCGCCCCTTCAACGCCGCCGAATCGGCTGCCCTGCAGGGCTACGTCAACCGCGGCTATGCCCTGTTCCTGAAACGTGTGGCCCAGGGCCGCGGCATGACCACCCAACAGGTTGACAAAATTGCCCAGGGCCGCGTATGGACCGGCGAACAGGCCCTCAAGCTCAAACTCGTTGACCGCCTCGGCAACCTGGACGATGCCATCGCCGAAGCTGCCAAACTGGCCAAGCTCAAAAAATACGGTGTAGACGAGTATCCCGAACCGGCCAACTGGATGAGCGATTTCACCAAACAGATAAAGGAAAACTACATGGAACGTGAATTGAAAAATACGCTGGGCCTCTACTACGAGCCCATCCGTACGCTGCAGCAGCTGCAGAACTCCAGCCGCGTTCAGGCCCGCCTGCCCTACCTCACACAGTATAACTTCTAAAAGATTTTCAAGGAAACACCATGACTTCCCGCCCCAAAATATACCATTGGCTGCGCCCCCTGTCCTTTCTCTACGGACTGGGGGTGCGGGCACGCAACCGGGCGTTCGACTGCGGCTGGCTCAAGCAGGAGTCGTTTGGCGTGCCCACCATCTGCGTGGGTAACCTGGCGGTGGGAGGCACGGGCAAGACGCCCCATACCGAACTGCTGGTGCGCCTGCTGCAGCCGCACTACAAGGTGGCCGTACTGAGCCGGGGCTACCGCCGAC
>FR903578.1:6797-26648 GCA_000438115.1 Prevotella sp. CAG:617
CGCCACGCCCGCCACCATCGGCGACGAGCCTTTCCAGATGTTCAGCAAGTTCAGGAACCTGACCGTGGCCGTCGACGAAGACCGGCGCGATGGCATCCGCCGGCTCATGGCCGAGGAAAAGCCCGACGCCGTCATTCTGGACGACGCCTTCCAGCACCGCTACGTCAAGCCCGGTCTGAGTCTGCTGCTGACCACCTACCAGCGCCCCTACTATGCCGACTGTCTGCTGCCGGCGGGGCGTCTGCGCGAACCCGTCAGCGGCATGCTGCGGGCCTCCATCATCATCGTCACCAAATGCCCGCCCAGTCTGACCCCCATTGAGCAGAACCTGCTACGCAAAAAACTGCAGCTACGCCCCTACCAGGAGCTGTATCTCACCAGTTTCAGCTACGGGAAGCCCTATCCGCTACAGCCTCACAAGAAGAACCGCTGGAACAACCCTCCGGCCATTCTGCTGCTCTCGGGCATAGCGCATCCCGACCAGCTGCTCCGCCATGCCCAAACGCTATGCAGCCGTGTTGAGTCGCTCACCTTTGCCGACCACCACGCCTTTTCAGATGCCGACATACAGCATCTAAACAACCGCTGGCGCCAGCTTCCGGCCGGCAGTATCGTCCTGACCACCGAAAAGGACGCAGCCCGATTGCGCGCCTACAAGCTGACTGACAAGGCCCTGCTCAGAGCCATCTGGATACAACCCGTCAGCGTATGTTTCATTGACGGAAGGGAAGAACATTTCACACAAAACATACTGAACTATGTTGCCGAAAATACAAGAAACCAAACAATGGATTGAAAGCCACACGGCCCTGCGCCCCACTGTGGCCATCGTTCTGGGTACCGGGCTCGGACGCCTGGCCCGTGAAATTGAAGTGGTAGACATGTTTCCCTACGACTGCCTGCCCAACTTCCCCGTATCAACCGTCGAAGGACACAACGGCCGCCTGCTCGTAGGACGTCTCGGCGGCCGCGAGGTATATGCCATGGAGGGCCGCTTCCACTACTACGAGGGCTACTCCATGCAGGAAGTCACCTTTCCGGTACGTGTGTTTCAGGCGCTGGGCGTCAATACCTACTTCGTCAGCAATGCCGCCGGCGGCGTAAACCCCGTATTCAAAATCGGTGACCTCATGCTCATCAGCGACCACATCAACTTCTTGCCCGAACATCCCCTGCGCGGAGCCAACATTCCCCCCGGGCCGCGTTTCCCCGACATGAGCCAGGCCTACGACCGCGAATTCCTGCAACAGGCCCGCCAGATTGCCAACAGCCATAACATACACCTGCACGAAGGCATTTATCTGGCCAATCAGGGCCCCAGCTACGAAACGCCGGCCGAATACCGCATGTACCGTCTGCTCGGAGCCGACGCCGTAGGCATGAGCACGGTGCCGGAAGTCATTGTGGCCCGCCATTGCGGCATGCGCGTATTTGGCGTCAGCGTCATCACCAACCGCGCCCTCGACGGGCAGGCCCAGCAGGTAAGCCATGCAGAAGTGCAGAAAGCCGCCGACGAGGCGCAACCCCTCATGGCTTTGCTGTTTAAAGAAATGATCAGCCACTTGCCCTGAACGCTCTTATAACGGCCCCGGAACGGCATTTCCGGAATGCCGTTCATTATACACATCCCCACAAAGCGGAGCGGCCCCTCTTGCCACGACAAAGGCAAAAGAGACCGCTCCGTTGCAATCCGGCCATGCCCCCCCGACAACCATACAGAAAAAGCCATTTAACAACTATCAAACTTTGCCGCAGGCTTTTTCCCGTTTTTTTTTGGTATCTTTGCAAAACATCCGTTTTTCCTTACAACACACTCGAAATTAAACCTTATGTCAAAAAAACATATACTTACATTTCTGGCCACGACCTTTGCTGCCCTTGTTACCTATGCGCAGCCCAAGGCCGTATTTTCCAGCGAAGAACTGAACATGGGAATACTGCAATGGAAACGCTACATAGGCACTTCGTTTACGGTAACCAACCTGGGCAACCAGCCGCTCACCATCACCCGCGTTGACCCCGACTGCGAATGTACCGTAGTCGAATGGCCCACCCACCCCATTGCGCCAGGACAGTCTGAACTCATACAAGTTACCTACAACGCCCGTCAGCTGGGCACATTCAGCCGAGCCATCGGCATCGTCACCGACGAACCGTCAGACAGCATACACTACGTGTGGCTCAACGGAACCGTATCCACCAAAATGCCGCTTGACACCGTGCGCTACGCCAACCAAATCGGCCATACCCGACTGGACAACGAAGTGCTGGAGTTTGACGACGTCAATCCGAACGACAAGCAACAGCGCGTCATCAACCTCTACAACGCCGGCAACGAAGCCGTCACTCCCGGCCTGATGCACCTGCCGCGCTATCTCACGGCTGCCGCCATACCCCAGCGCCTGCGCCCCGGCGAATACGGACAGATTATCGTAACCCTCAACGGTCATGAACTGCGGCAAAAAGGCCTGACACAAACCAGTGTTTACCTGAGCCAGCAACCCGGCGACCGCGTCAGCAGCGAAAATGAAATCTCCGTTTCAGCCATCCTCCTGCCCGACTTCGAAACGCAGCCCGCCAATTTGGCAGCCAATCCGCCCGTACTCTCCATCAGCACCCAAAAGCTGGAACTGGAATACCCGGCCCCCAACAAAAAGGCCAAAGGACAGGTTGTCATTACCAACACCGGACGCTCGCCGCTCAAAATACAGTCGCTCCAGGTGATGCACCCCTGCATCTCGGCCGAAATTTCCAGAGCCACGCTCAAACCCGGCCAGAGCACCAAACTGAAAATCACCGTTGACGCACGGTTCCTGAAAAGTGCCAAAAGCCGCCGGCGTATTCTCATCACCACCAACGATGCCACCCATCCCAAAGCCTTTATTGACGTAACGCTGGTGCGTAGTACGCCGAAAAAATAAAACCGTTTCAAAACGGGTAACCCACATGCCTCCTGCAGAAATTGCAGGAGGCATGTGTTCGTTTATGCCGTCTGCTCCCCAGACACACGCAAGCTTTCTGCCCAAACAAGGCCGGACCTTGTTTTTTTTAAGTGCCGCACATTTTTCCCAAAATCCGACCTTGTTTTTCCAACGCCGACTGTCCTCCTGCACGCAATCTGCGACCCGCAAAGAAATAGGAAAGTCTCCGAAATTTGCCCATATAAAACATTTTACATATCTTTGCATTCGGACGTAGCCAGCCCTGACGGGGGTGGGTAAGGTCCGATTTTAAAAGAAAAAGGACGTTTACAGACGTCTTCTTCTGTGTTCAAACTTCGCAACTTTGACTAATCCCAAGAAGAAGCGGCAACGTAACGTCCACGTAGGGTGTATTATACCTTGTCGTGGCAGGTCACTGATGTGCTTGTCACCCGCATTGCATAATATCATCTCGACGTGGGCTGGCTGCGTTGCTTATCCTTGGGAAAGGCAATGCGAAGGCCTGAACACGGGATAAGCACGGTGTAACAGACTCCCACGTCTTTTCTGTATATACCGTTAACCACCATATATTCAGGAAAAACAATACCCACGAACAGGAGGAACAAACAGAAATGCCATCCTTCAGAAAAAGAACACGCCCTTTATCTTTTACCCCTCAGTACGCTCATTCACAAACGTTTCATTCATTAAAATCATTACTATGAAGAAAAAAACAATCTTATCCGCACTGCTGTTGTGCCTGGCAGCCACTCTACATGCCCAAACACCCGGCAACATCATTTACCTGAAAAACGGAAGTATCATCAAAGGCAACGTGGTTGAAAGCGTTCCTAACCAACACATCAAGATTCGCACGTCCGACGGCAGTATCTTTGTCTACCAGATGTCCGATGTCGACCGTATCGTCATGAACGAGGAGAAAAAGAACACTACGTCGGAAAACGACCCCAAGAGCTGGCAGCAAAAAGGGCATCGCGGCCTTGACTTCAGCATCAGTCTCGGTCCCGACGTCACCTTTAACAACGGAAAAGGTTCAGCACGATTCGGTACCGAAATTGAAGGCGGAAAGAAATTCAACAAGAACTTCTACTTTGGTGTAGGTCTCGGCGTATCGGCCGGAAACGGAAACACCTCCATTCCCCTCTTTGGAAGTCTGCGCACCTTCTTCCCCGTTGACAACAGTCGCGTTACGCCTACCCTCCTCTTTCAGGGCGGTTACAGCTTCATCACCGGCGACGGTGGCGGAAGCGGCCGCATTGTGCTGATGCCAGGACTGCAGCTCCCCGTCAACAACAAGGTTGACTTCAACTGTGGTATGGGCTATCTGGGTTATTTCGGCAACGGAGCCTCCAGCCACGGATTCGGCATCCGGGTAGGATTCGGTTTCCACAAACCTACCGACGGCATTTTTACACCTGCACCCACGCGCGACAACGGCCTCGAATACGCTTTTGACCTGACCCTTAAATCGCCATGGGACGAAAACCGCATAGGACTGACCGGAGACCTCCTGATTGGCTACAAGATGAATCCCAACCTCAGTTTCGGCGTAGGCTACAGCCTTGGACAAATAGAAGCGCCATACAGCACGTATGAAGAAGAAGCTACCAATGCCGACCAATCCGATGCCCACCCGACCTATTCCAAGGAAACGACCTCTGAATATCTTATGCAACACAGTTTGTTTGTCCGCGGGAAATATCGTCTGAACGACAATAAGTTCTCACCGTTTGCTTCAGTAGATGTGGGCTGGCACTTCTTCAAATGGAATGAGAATGCCGGACAATACGGCCTGCAAAACGGATGGGGACTTGACAAGGACAAGCTGCGCAAGGTGGGTCTGTTCCTGACTCCGGCCGTGGGCGGCTCGTTGCGTGTGGCTCCCAACTCCTATCTGGAATTTAAAATCGGTTATGAAATTGCCACCAAGGCCATCGGCAACACCGAAACCGAATGGGTAAAATCCGGTCGCTACAACTCCTATTACAGACGAACCGTACAAAAGGGCAAGACCCTCTCGGGCATGATTTTCAACGTAGGATTTGTACACACCCTGAAATTCCTGAGCAAATAAAAGCATTTGCCCTGAAATCACGGCAGGATTTCCCTTTCGACATGAATGCGGCAATCCTGCCGTTGCTTTTTGTAAAGACCATCCGGCATATCCTTCTCCGAGTTTTCCGGAATACAGCGGCTCCGTTCTTCCGCTACAAACAGGTTTGCTCCCGATACGAACCAAACAAGGTGGCTTGTAAAACAAATTACAAGCCACCTTGTTTGGTTTTTCTCCCGGTTTGTTTGAAAAAAGTCCCGCCTATTCGTCCTTGGTGTCAGAGGCGGCCATAATATCCCGGTAGGCCTTCTTCACGCTGCACCAGGTGTCCTGACAAAAAGCCCAGGCACTGCGATTGTCGTAGCGGATCCAGGCAATACGCACCAGCAAGGGCACGGCCATACCGAAGAGAGTGTAGAGCAGGAAAAAGGCGTCGTCGGTACGGTAGGTGACCACCATCTGATTGCCCATCTGGCTCCAGGGCAAGTGGTAAACGCCAATTTTAATCATGCTGACCAGACGGAAAGCCAGGGCGTGGAAGGCAAAGATGTAGAGCGTGTGCTCACCGATGTAGGCCAGCGGGCGCACCAGCTTCTCGGGCAGGCGCACCAGCCACAGCGAGACCACGCGCAACATCATGAATCCCAGCAGTCCGGTCAGGGCCAGCGAGAAGCAGCGGCCTACGGTAGAGGTGTAGGTCAGGGCGGCGCGCCACCCTACCAGCTGGAACACCACGAGCACCACCAGTCCGCCCAACGCGTAGGCCCACTGATGGCGGATGCGCGGCTCCAGTTCGCGATAAACCACGCCGCAGGAAAAGAAATAAAGCCCCATGAGTTCACGGTAACCGCCCTGGGCCACGCCGGTCATGCGCAGCCCCTCGCCACACATCCATACGGCCATGAGCAGGGCCGGAATGCCGATGAACAGGCTCTTGTGCCACACCCTCAGGCGCAGGCGCCGCAACAGAGCGCCCAGCAACCAGTAGGCCAGGCTGACCAGCAGCAGGGTGCGGAAGAACCAGTAGGCCCCGCAGGTAATGTTGTCGTAGCCCGACATGTTGAACAGGCAGCTCCACACGTGCTGGAAGAACGTGTGCCAGCTGTACAGCTCACTGCCCCGCCCGGAAATGATGCCCGTCAGGCTCAGCACGTTGTGCAGGCAGAGCATCACCACACTCCACTTCACAAAAGGCACGTAGAGCCGCTTGATGCGTCGCTCCACAAAGGGCTGCCCGTTGTCCCAATAAGCAGCCTTGAAAAAATAGCCGGCACAGATAAAGAAAAACGGCATGTGGAACATACTGACAAACCCCGAAATCCACGAAGGACAACCGGAATGCGCCAGTACCATAAAGAAGATGGCCAGGGCTTTGGCCACGGAAAAGGAAGTATCTTTCATTGTATTTCAGCGCTTTTTCTACAAAAATGGAGTCAGCAATTTAAACAGATGTCCCTGAAGGCGCTGTCCGGCCGGAAGCTGCTTGTAGCGCTCGTGCGTAAAGAGGTAGCAATGCTGGCGCACGTCGTTGTTGAAGCGCTCGTCGAGCTGCGCCGTTACATGAGGGTCAATAATGAGCAGGTTACACTCATTGTCGCAAAATCCGCTGCGGCGGTCGAGATTGGCGGAACCCATGTACGTAAACCGGCCGTCGACGGTCATTACCTTACTGTGGTGGAAACCGCCCTGATAATAGAATATCTGCGCTCCACGCGCCGTGAGGATGCGGGCATTCTGCTCAATGACACGCGGCACTACGGGCACATCCACTTTTTCCGACACCATCACCTGTACCTTAACTCCCCGGCGCAACGCACGCTTGAGTGCCCGCTTGACCGACCGGTACATGGTGAAATAAGGAGTGACGATGCGTATGCTGTCCTGCGCGGCATCAATGGCATGCACAAACATCCGGCGTATGATCTTGGGCGAAGTGTGTGGCTCGCGGTTGACCGTAGCAATCATTTTCCGCCCCCGGGTTGCCGTGGTGTCGGGTTTCAGCCCCGTAAAAAGACTGTCGAGAAAATAAGTGCCCTGATAAAATTCGGGGCCGCTCAGATGCTGGTCGGACAGGCGGTTCCACATGCGCAGAAACACGTCCTGCAAATCCCAGGCCGCCGTGCCCTCCACCCGGCAGTGCATGTCGCGCCATTCGCCGAACTCGGGTTTTCCGGTAATGTAGTAGTCGGCCACGTTCATGCCGCCGGTATAGCCCAGCACACCGTCAATCACTACGATTTTCCGGTGGTCGCGGTTAAACACATGGTTAATCCATGGAAAACGTATGGGGTCAAATTCATATATCTCCAGTCCGGCTTCACGAAAGGCCTCAAGATGCCGTTTGCGCAACGGACGATTGTTTGACGAATTGCCGAACCCGTCAAAAATAATCCGGACCTTTACGCCCGCCCGTGCCCGCTCAATGAGCAGACTGAACAGTTCGTTTGAAATGGAATCGTTGCGGAAGTTGAAATATTCCAGATGAATGGAATGACGTGCCTGCCGCACGGCCTGAAAAAGGTCGGTAAACTTTTCCACTCCGGTGGGCAACAGCACCACACTGTTGTCGTGCGAAAAAGACAAGCCCTCGGCACGTGCCATCTGCACCACCGTCGAATCGCTCCGCTCCTGAGCCCAGGCCACTACGGCCATAAGCCAAAACAACAGGCTTATTTTCAATACTTTACGAATCATTATTTTTAATTTATCAGTATTTGCAGACAACAAGACGCTTCAGGCCCGACCCTTTGTTACAACATGGTGCTGAAAGAGTCGACTATGCCCAACAGCGCCTGACTTTCGTCGGTAACAAGTACGGAATGAATCTTGCAGGTCTGCATGATATTCTCAATTTCGGTCACTTTGGTGTCCGGCTGTACGCATTTGGGAGTACGGGTCATGATTTCGCCCACCGTAAGTTTGAAGAACTGGTCCTTACGGCTTTCCATGGCGCGGCGGATGTCGCCGTCGGTAATGATACCTACGATGCGGTTGTCCTCAACAGCCACACACAGGCCCAGACGTCCGCTGCTCATGCGTATGAGTGCCTCACCCATTTGCAGGGAGGGAGACACCACGGGCAGGTCGTCGGCCCGCATTACGTCGGACGCTTTGGTCAGCAACCGGCGTCCCAGACTGCCGCCCGGATGAAAGCGGGCAAAGTCTGAAGCCTTGAACTGCTTGGCCTCCATCAGGGCGCAGGCCAGCGCATCGCCCAGAGCCAGGGCTGCCGTGGTTGACGACGTAGGGGCCAACCCCAGCGGACAGGCTTCACGCGCCACGGAGGCGTTCAGATGTACCACCGAATAGCGCGCCAGGAGCGAATCGGGATTACCGCTCATACCGATGACGGGCACACCGCGCGAAAGGATACCGGGCAGGATGCGCAAGAGTTCGTCAGTATGTCCCGAATAGGAAATGGCCAGCACCACATCGTCGGTGGCAATCATGCCCAAATCGCCATGATAGGCGTCGAGGGCGTTCATAAAAAAACTGGAAGTACCCGTTGACGAAAGCGTGGCGGCAATTTTTGCCCCGATATGCCCACTCTTTCCCACACCGGTCACTATGAGTTTACCCTTACTGTTAAGCACAATGTCGACGGCTTTGTCAAAGCTCTCGTCCAACTGCGGAATCAGTCCCAACACGGCCTCAGCCTCATCCTTGATACACTGGCGGCCCACCTCTAACCAACTTTTCATAACAGCGATTTTATGACGTTTTCCAAATCTTTCAGATAAAGCATGTTGGGGCCATCGCTCAAGGCCTTTTCGGGGTCGGGATGCACCTCAAAGAAATATCCCTGCGCGCCAAAGGCCTTGGCGGCCAAAGCCATGGCCGGCACGTAGCGGCGGTCGCCGGAGGTTTTGCCGCCTCCGCCACCGGGGCGCTGCACGCTGTGCGTACAGTCCATGATGACACGGTCGGCCCACTGCTTCATAACGGGAATGTTACGGAAGTCGACTACCAGATTGTTGTAGCCAAAACTGTTGCCGCGCTCGCTGAGCCAGACTTCGCCGGCTCCGGCCTCACGACACTTCTCGACGGCATACTGCATGTCCTCGCCCGAGAGGAACTGTGCCTTCTTCACATTGACCGTACGCCCGCTGCGTGAGGCCGCCACGAGCAAATCGGTCTGCCGGCAAAGGAAGGCCGGAATCTGCAACACATCGACCACCTCACCGGCAGCCTCGGCCTGATAGGACTCGTGCACGTCGGTCGTAATGGGCAGGTGATACTGCTCCCGAATGTCGGAGAGCATTTGCAGCCCGCGCTCCAGGCCCGGGCCCCGGAATGACTTGAGTGAAGTACGGTTGGCCTTGTCGAACGAAGCCTTGAAAATCAGTTCAACATCGCCTAACGTCTGGCGTATGCGCACCAGTTCTCCGGCCACAGTCTGCAATAACTCCGCACTCTCAATCACGCAGGGGCCGGCTATAAATATGGGTTTCATACCGAAAAATATAGCATTTTTGTGTTCGGGGCAGCCGTATCCCAACCCTGGGAGCGGTGCCTGCCAATTCGTTGTTTTCCGCAAAGATAGCATTTTCAGCCGAAAAATCATCCTTTTTCGGCGCACTTGTCAGTATTCCGGCAGGGTTTTCATACGATACGGAACAGCATGCCCGCCCGGCAACCCACACCCACGCGCCCCACGCCTCCACGCGCCGGCCTGCCGCCCCAGCAACCACCGACCTGAGCGGAAAAAGGTGGCCTGTAAAAAAAACGGCAAGCCGCCTGAAAAGAAATACCTCCGACCTGAAAAATCTTTCCTCCCACCTGAAAAACATGCCGTCCACACGCAACACGGCACACGGGGGATGCCGCGGCCTCAAGCTGCGTACGGGACTTTTTTTCAGGCATATAAAAAAGCCCGATTGCTGACGGAGTTACCTCCTAAGCAACCGGACTTTTTTATGCTGGTCGTCGAATTAAGCCTGTGTCTCGATGGTAGCGGAGTTGACACGTTTTTCCTTGATACGTGCCTTCTTACCGGTGAGGTTACGCAGGTAGTACAATTTAGCACGACGTACCTTACCAATCTTGTTCACCTCGATGCTCTCGATAGCCGGTGAATCAATCGGGAAAATACGCTCAACACCAACCGTACCAGACATTTTACGAACCGTAAAACGCTTCTTGTCGCCGTGACCTACAATTTTGATAACCACGCCGCGATACAACTGGATACGCTCTTTGTTACCCTCGACGATTTTGTAAGCTACCGTGATGGTATCACCAGACTTGAATTTGGGATACTGCTTTTCAGTAGCAAAAGCCTGCTCAGCAATTTTAATTAAATCTGCCATTTTTAAATTGAATATTAATGGTTAACCCATACAACGTGTCGGGGAACTCTCATCCCGGCAGCGGTTATATGGAAAGCGGTGCAAAGGAACAACTTTTTTTTGACATGGCCAAGTATTCCGTACAAAATCAGACAGATACTCCACGGATTTTCAGGCCCGTACCCCTCAAGCCAAGCCCCACGCAACGCCCAAAAAGCCATTTGTACGCGTTTATGTTAAAAAAACGAGGCACGGGCTTGGACTTTCAAAACAGTTGCACTAACTTTGCAGCCGTATAAAAACAAACACTTTACGAAGATGAAAAGAATCACATGCTACGTATTGGCGTTGTGTGCACTGCCTATGTTGCTGACATCCTGCGCACAAACCAAAGAATTCACGGAATCAAACATCAACGGCGAGTGGAACATCGTCAGTGCCGACGGCTTCAACGCTGCCGACGAGGAAACCATGGACGCTCCCTTCCTGGGCTTCAACACAGCTGAGAAACGCCTGTACGGCTCCACCGGATGCAACAACGTCATGGGAAGCATCAAGACCGACAGCCTCAGCCAGGGCCGCCTCTCGTTCAGCCCGGTAGCCATGACCCGCCGCTACTGCCCCAACGACCAACTCGAGCGCCACATTTCCGGTATGTTCGACAAGGTAAGAAAGCTCCGCATGAAAGGCAGCAAGCTCATGCTTACCGACGAAGACGGCAAAGTGCTCATCACCCTGAGCCGCCGCAGCACACAAGCACAATAATTCCGACATCCAGTCGGCCAGACATAAGCGGGGTCTCCACGCCGCTCTTCCTCCCCAGCAGCCGGAAACATCCGATTGCGGACCGCTTTTTTCCGTACCGGCACCTACAAGGCATTTTCATGCACATCCTTCACGGCACGTCCGCTGGGGTCGTTGATTTTGCTGAAGGCCTCGTCCCAGGCCAGGGCCTCGGCAGTGCTGCAGGCCACGCTCGGCACGCTGGGCACGCTGCGTGCGGCACTCTCCGAAGGGAAATGGCCGGCAAATATGGAGCGGTAGTAATACTCCTCCTTGTTCATCGGCGGATTAATGGGGAAACGCTCGGCGGCATGCGCCATCTGCTCGTCACTCACCTGGCTGGCGGTATAGGCCTTGAGGGTATCAATCCAGGAATAGCCCACGCCGTCGGAAAACTGCTCCTTCTGACGCCACACGATGTCCTGCGGCAAATAGTCGGCAAAGGCCTGACGCAGCACCTGCTTCTCAAGTTTCCTGCCGGGGCACATTTTCACATCCGGCCGCAGGTTCATGGCTACGTCCAGAAACTCCTTGTCGAGAAAAGGCACACGGCCTTCCACTCCCCAGGCCGACAGACTCTTGTTGGCCCGCAGGCAGTCGTACAGATACAGCTTGGAAAGCTTGCGCACCGTCTCCTCATGAAAAGCCTGGGCCGTAGGCGCCTTGTGGAAGTAGAGATAGCCGCCGAAAATCTCGTCGGCACCCTCGCCCGAAAGCACCATCTTGATGCCCATCGACTTGATAACGCGGGCCAGCAGGTACATCGGAACGGAGGCGCGCACGGTGGTCACGTCGTAGGTCTCAATATAGTAAATCACGTCGCGCAGGGCGTCGAGCCCCTCCTGCAGGGTGTAGTGAATTTCGTGGTGTACGGTACCGATATGCTCCGCTACCTCACGGGCCTTGGCCAGGTCGGGGGCTCCCTCCAGTCCTACGGCAAACGAGTGCAGGCGCGGCCACCAGGCGCGCTGACTGCCGCCGCTCTCAATGCGATGTTCGGCATAGCGGGCGGCGATGGCCGAGATAACGGAACTGTCGAGTCCGCCCGAAAGCAACACACCGTAGGGCACATCGCTCATGAGCTGCCGCTCCACGGCCTGACACAGCGCCGGCCGCAGGGCCGACTCCGGCTCCGTACTCCGGCTGACGGCCTCATAGTCGGTCCAGCTGCGTCGGTACCAGCGGCGCACACGCCCCTCGGCACTGTCGTAACAATGACCGGGCAGGAAGGGCTCATAACGCGGGCAGAACCCCTCGAGGGCCTTGAGCTCACTGGCCACGTACACCTGCCCCTCGTCGCCATAGCCGATGTAAAGGGGAATCACACCGATGGGGTCGCGGGCAATGAGGAAACGGTCGCTCCGGCTGTCGTAGAGGGCAAAGGCAAAAATGCCGCTCAAATCCTCCAGAAAGTCCATGCCCTTTTCCTGATACAGGGCCAGAATCACTTCGCAGTCGGAACCGGTGGAAAACCGGTACTTGCCGGCCAGCTTCTG
Source organism: Prevotella sp. CAG:617 (assembly GCA_000438115.1). GTDB lineage: Bacteria > Bacteroidota > Bacteroidia > Bacteroidales > Bacteroidaceae > Alloprevotella. The sequence continues at coordinate 19,363 of FR903578.1, forward strand.
GCGCAGTTCGCGGTGGTTGTAGATTTCGCCGTTCACGGTCAGCACCACCGTGCCGTCGGCACTGTAAAGGGGCTGGCCGCCGCTCTCCGGATCGACTATGGCCAAACGTTCATGCGCCATTACGGCCCGTTTGCCGGTATATATGCCGCTCCAGTCGGGCCCCCGGTGACGAATACGTTTGCTCATGACCAACACCTGTTCACGCACTTCGGATATTTGCGATTCAGGAACATTAAAAACGCCAACTATTCCACACATATTGTCAGTTTTATTTATGTTTTACTTACATTTTTACATCTAAATTGCTGCAAAAATAAGCATTCTTCCATTTTTACCCAAACAATTAAAGAGAAAAATTCAGTAAAATCACAAAATTTCAGACAAAAAGATTATTTTACAGATAAATAAGCGACATTTATCTTATTAAAAGAAGAAAACAGCGACATTTTTACCATACATACCGAAGTCAGACAACTCCCCATGCCGGACCGGAGCCACAAGCCGGCACGAAAGAGAATTGACGTCCCGCCTGTTTTATTTTTCCTCCGACCTGAAAATTTTTTCCTCCGGCCTTGTTGCGCCACCTGCCCTGCCCACCAACCAAAAGCACGCACAACCTTCTGTCCTGATTACGGAAAGAAAAGGCTGCACGTGCTTCGCTCTTTTTACCTGATTATAAAAAACTAAAAACGTATGGGGTTACGACATCCGGCCCTGCGGCTGCCTCACGCCGGTACGCTCCGACCGGACTCCAGACACATCAGAACTGGAATTTCAGGTCGAATCCGGCCTGAGCCGGCAGGCCGCGCTGCGAGAAGCGGTGGTCCATGGAATCAAAGCGGAACAGGTCGTAGTGTGTATTGGTGATGTTTTTGGCCCAAAAGTCGAAATGGAGCCAACTGCCCAGCTGTCCGCCCACATGGGCTCCCATCAGGGCATAGAACTTCTGGCGCATGGAGTTCTGCTCGTTCCAGTAAATATCGCCGCATCCGCTCACGTTGAGCCCTACCGTCACGCTGCGCCAGAGGCCACGGTTCAGGGGCTGCGTAAAGTCGGCCGACGCTCCCAGTGTATGGGCCGGTGCAAAAGGCACACGGTTGCCGGTATAGTCTACATGAACGCGCTGCGACTCTCCGTTTTCGTCAGTCACCACCTGCTCGCCGGCATCATAGGAGGTAAAGGTGGCGTGCGTAAAACCGTAGTTGGCCATCATCATCAGGCGGTTGTCGAGAGCCGCCCAGGTCAGTCCCAGCTCGGCTCCACAGCTGCGTGACTCTCCGGCATTTACGGTCATGCGTCCCAGACCGGAGGGCGAGAAACGCGCAATCTGCTGGTCCTTGGTCAGCGTGCAGAAAGCCGCGGCATCCAGCCGCAAGGCATGGTCGGCCAGGTTCAGATGGGCTCCCACCTCATAGTTCCACGACTTTTCGGGCTTGAAGCGCAAGTCGGCGGCCTGCGGTTCGGCCGGCATATACTGACTGATGGCCTCGCGCATGGCTGCAATGGCCTTGTCCTTGACGGCCTGCGGCATACCGGGAATGGCCGATATGGTTGCCTCGCTCAGGTCGGCCACGCTGCTCATCAAGTCGCGCGTCAGAGCCGCCTGTGCCAGGTCGGAATATTGCTGAATGTTGTAGCCACCCGAGCGGTAGCCCTTGCTCACGCTGGCGTACACGTTGCCCAAAGCCTCGGGCAGGTCATACTGCAGGGCAAACTTGGGCAGCAGCTGCCAGTAGTGGTCGCTCAGGCTGCCCTTGACCTGCGGCGACACGCTCTCGGAAGCATCAACCTGAAAGGCCGGCATCCGGAAATTGTAGGGCACCGCGTCCGACGTGGCAGCGTCGAGCGTCAGCTGCTGGTGGTCGTAGTCCAGCCGCAGACCCACCGTAGCCGACAGGCCCTCCACGCCCAGATTGCGGAAGGTGGACTGATGGAACAGGGCCGCGTTGACCGAAGGGGTGCGGAACTGTGAGGTAAACATCAGCTGCCCGTCGCTCAACTCCAGACTCATGGGCATGCCCGACTGACTCATGCCGCCTGAAATCTGGCCGTTGAGATAGTCCATGCCGTCGGCTCCGAAACGCACGGGGCACGAAGTGTTCAGATGCTGATAGGATACGAAAGCGCCCGATGTCCAGAGCCAGCGGCGTCCGCGGTGGGAGCGCAGGGTGAACTCTTCCGTCAGGTTACGCTGCGCCTGCTGCTGAATCAGGCGGAAAATGTCGGCCTTCAGGAAGTCCTGGTCAATGGAAAGACGGTCGTCAAGATACTGGAACGACGTGTTGGACGACAAGACAAACGACGGTGCCGTCCACTCTACCGAGAGGCCGTTGTTCCACAGATTGCGGCGGTAATACGGGCGGTAGGTGTAGCTGATGCTACCGCGCTCGTCGGGATATTCATCAACGGCTCCCGCCTCGGCCGGGCCTTCATAGAAATAAGGATTGGCCCCCTGGTCCACGTATTCATAGTTAACCGAAAGCCCCAGGCGCAAGGCGTCAGTAGGTTTCCACACCGCCCTTACGTTGCCTCCGGCCGTATGCAGATAATCCACATCCTGCTTGTCGGAAGACTTGAAATATCCCTCACTGTAATCATAAAATCCACCCACCGAAAGGCCCAGATTCTGCGCCGGGTGCAAAAAGGTGGTAAAGTCGGCTTTCAGCCCGTTGTTGCGGCCGCTGCCCCCCAGGTTGACTTCAGTACCCTTGTAGGTGAGCGGGTCCTTGGTGAACACACGCATCAGGCCGGCCATGGAGTTGCGGCCGTAAATCGTGCCCTGCGGCCCGCGCAACACGTCAATACGGTCGACATTCTGAAAACGGAAGTCATAGGCCGTTTTGTCGACATACGGAATATTGTCTACATACAGTCCCACAGCGGGCGAGTTGATACGCGAACCGATGCCGCGCACATAAATGGCCGACGAAAGGCGCGAACCGTAGTCGGGTGAATAGAAATTGGGCACCACCCCCGACAGCCCGCGCACGGAACGGACATCAAAATCGGCCAGGCGCTGCTCGCCCAAAATACTGACCGACACGGCCTGACGCCGCAGGGTCTGCGTTTCCTTGGGCGAAGCCACTACTACGGTTTCCTCAATATCAATTACACGCGAAGTGTCGGCAGGCAGCGGCGTCACGTCGTTAGCCCGGACAGAAGCGGCCGCTGCGGCCAGCATCAGGATAAGAAACTTGTTATATTGCATGAATACGAATGTGTTGAATCGTTTTGTGATGCAAAATTACGGAGTTATTCCATTTTGCGCAATCCTAATATATGATGAAAAAAGCCTGCGGAAGGCAGTCCGGACTACCATTTCCGCAGGCTTCTGTCACCACATTTCGCGTATCCGCCTCAACGCCGCCAGACGCTCCTGGGGCGGCAGTGGAGCCAGGCGCTGAATGCACCCCAGCATGGCGCCGCCGCCAAAATGCCATCGGCGCAGTTGCGGCGCACACTCTGGCGTAATGCCGCCCAGGGCCATTACCCGGTGGTCAAGCAGCCCGCTCCGTGCGGCTGCGTCCAGTTGCTCGTCCGTAAAGGCAGCCTCGTAGCCCTGCTTGGAGATGCTGTTGAAGACGGGACTCAGAAACACGTAGTCCATACTGCCCTTGCGCTGCGCCACCTCCTCAAGCGAATGGCACGAGCAGCTCAGTTGCCCTGTCCAGCCAGCCGGCGGCTCGGGGTGGCGGCGGTTCAGGTGTACGCCGCGCAGACCGTAGGATGCAGCCAACTCAAAATAATCATGCGTCACCATCAACCGGCGCACAGCCGGCTCCAACTGCTCCAGCAGGCTTTCAAAAGCCACGCGGCCGGACTCGGGTTTGCGCAGATGAATGGCATCCACTCCGGCCTCCGCCAAATCGCGTAAAAACAAAGCCTCTCCTGCAAAACATACAGGAGAGGTAATCACAATCCATTTCATCCGGAATGTAGGAATACTTGGATAAACTTATTTCTTGAGCTTCTCGATAATCAGCTCAGCCACTTTTTTACCCGACATCAGCATACCGCCGAAAATAGGTCCCATGCGGGGCGTACCGCTCACGGCCGAAGCGGCCATACCGCAAACGTAAAGTCCGGGATAAATCTCCTTGGTGCCATTGACTACCTCGTTCTCACCGGCTACTACGTCGAGCGAGCGCTCACCAATGACGTCACCGGTTTCCGTAGCCAGGCGGATACCGTTCTTGCGGGCTACCGTCTTACACATTTCGCTGTCGTGTCCGGTACCGTCAATGACGCAGCGCGCCATGATGTTGATGGGATCTACGTGCATGCCCTCGCGGAGCACGGGAGTCCAGTTGACCACCACGCCGCTCACCTCGTTGTTCTTGAACACTACGTCCTCCACCGAGTAGCAGTTGAAGATGGTAGCACCGGCATGCACGGCATGATACAGCAGGGCCGACGTACTCTCTACGGAATCCATGACAAAGAGGTCGTCCTCGTACGGCTGGAAGTTGATGTCAAAGTCCTTGACGATGTCGATGGCCTCTTTCTGCACCACAATCTGGTTAAACATCATGGCACCGCCCCACATGCCGCCGCCGGGCGAGAGCTTGCGGTCAAACTGCGCTACCTTCAGGCCGGCCTTGGCCAGATAGTAGGCAGCCACGATTCCCGACGGGCCACCACCAACGATGGCCACATCAAGGTCGAGATTATTCTCCAATTTCTCAAAGTAGGTACGGATAATACCCTGCGATACTTTCTTTTCAATCATTTCTCTTCGATATAAAGTTTATGTTGTACAATTTTTCAGGCTTTATTCCTTAACTTCCGTGCAGTTAGTATCCTCCAGCGTCTGGCTGATGCGCATGGCACAGAAGTTAGGACCACACATGGTGCAGTATTTTCCTCCCACGTGGTTGGCTGTCTTGTAATATTCCAAGGCCCGTTCGGGGTCGAGGCTCAGATTGAACTGGTCCTTCCAGCGGAACTCGTAGCGCGCCTTGCTCAGGGCATTGTCGCGCACGGCGGCTCCGGGATGTCCCTTGGCCAGGTCGGCGGCATGGGCGGCAATCTTGTAAGTAACCACCCCCACGCGCACATCGTCGCGGTCGGGCAGAGCCAGATGCTCCTTGGGCGTTACATAGCACAGCATGGCCGTGCCGTACCACCCGATTTGTGCGGCACCAATGGCACTGGTAATGTGGTCGTAGCCCGGCGCAATGTCCGTCACCAGCGGGCCCAGCGTGTAGAACGGGGCCTCGTGGCAGTTCTTGAGCTGACGCTCCATGTTTTCGGGGATTTTGTTCATGGGCACGTGACCGGGGCCTTCAATAAAGGCCTGCACATTCTTGGCCCAGGCGCGCTCCACCAGCTCGCCCATCGTGTCGAGCTCGGCAAACTGGGCGCGGTCGTTGGCGTCGTGGATGCAGCCAGGACGCAGGCCATCGCCCAGCGATACGGCCACGTCATACTGCGCCAGGATGTCGCAGATGTCGTCGAAATGCTCGTAGAGGAAGCTCTCCTTCTGGTGAACCTGGCACCACTTGGAAATGATGCTGCCGCCACGGCTTACCATGCCGGTCAGGCGGTCGGCGGCCAGGTGCACGTTTTTCAGGCGGATGCCGCAGTGGATGGTGAAGTAGTCTACGCCCTGCTCGCACTGCTCAATGAGCGTATCGCGGAACAGTTCCCACGTCAGGTCCTCGGCCTTGCCGTGCACCTTCTCCATGGCCTGATACATGGGCACTGTGCCGACGGGTACCGGACAGTTGCGCACAATCCATTCGCGCGTCTCGTGAATGTTGGCACCCGTGGAAAGGTCCATCAGCGTATCGCCGCCCCACTTACAGCTCCACACGGCCTTTTCCACCTCCTCCTCAATGCCGGAGGTCGTGGCGGAGTTACCGATGTTGGTGTTGATTTTCACCAGGAAGTTGCGGCCGATAATCATCGGCTCGGCTTCGGGGTGGTTGATGTTGGCCGGCAGCACGGCGCGGCCGGCGGCAATTTCGTCGCGCACAAACTCGGGCGTGATGTGGGTCTCGATGCCCAGTTCGGCGCAGTTCATGTTTTCGCGGATGGCCACGTACTCCATTTCCGGCGTAATCACGCCCTGACGGGCGTAGTAGAGTTGCGTAATCTGGCTGCCCTTCTTGGCACGCAGCGGCAGGGCGATGTGCTCAAAGCGCAAGGCGTCGAGCGAGTGGTCGTCGTGGCGCTGGCGGCCGTACTCCGACGAAATTTCGGGCAGGCGCTCCACGCCACCGCGCTTCAGAATCCACGGCTCACGCAGGCGGGGCAGACCTTTTTTCAGGTCGATGTCGACGTTTTTGTCGCTGTACGGGCCGCTGGTGTCGTACACATAAACCGGCGCATTGGGGCGCTCCACGCGTCGGCCCTCGGCGTCAATGCTCACCGTGGGCGTAAGGTTTACCCGCCGCATGCCCACACGCAGGTCGGGATATAAGGTTCCGTTCAGATAAACTTTCTCTGAATCCGGATAGGTTACTTTAATATGATTGTCCATAGTCTGAGATATGAATAGTATTTCATGAAGTTACGAGTCAGCGCCGCCCTCACACAGCCGGCACACGCGGCGCATGGCTTCGGCCGGATTGTCATCCCGCAGGATGCTTCCGCTCAGGGCAATGCCCTGCACACCGGTTTGCAGCAGGGCCGGAATGTCGGCCTCCGTGATGCCGCCAATGGCCACCAGAGGCACGTGGATTTGCGTCTCCCGCATCTGCTGCAGCAGGCGGCCGTAGCCCTCCAGCCCCAGTACGGGCGAAAGCTTCTGCTTGGTGGTAGTAAAGCGGTAAGGGCCGCAACCGATGTAGTCGGCCCCCTGCTCCGCCAGGCGGCGGATGTCGTCAAACGTGTTGGCCGTACCGCCAATGATGAAGCCGGCGCGGCTCATGGCACGGGCGCGGTCGAGGGGCATGTCATTATGCCCCAGATGTACGCCGTCGGCTCCCAGACGCAGGGCCAGCTCCACGCGGTCGTCCAGAATGAGCACGGCTCCGGCGCGCCGGCACATGGGCAGCAGCTCGCGCGCAGTGTGTTCCACCACGGCGTCGTCCACGTTTTTCATGCGCAGCTGAATCCACCGGCATCCGCCCTCCAGGGCCATGCGGGCCGAGTCGAGATAGGAGTAGCGCTCGGTATAATGCGTAATAAACTGAATCGGTGTCATACGTTTTGCTTGATTAAGGGTTGCGGACTGAAGAAGTGATTGAGCGGTCCCGTGCCCTGCCCGATGGCGACGTCGGCGCCGGCCTGCAGGGCCTGAGTGATGTACCGTTTGGCCCCGGCCACGGCTTCGGGCCAGG
>FR903579.1:0-7337 GCA_000438115.1 Prevotella sp. CAG:617
TGCTTGTAAGGCAGATGCTCTGAACCGGCTGAGCTAAGCGCCCTTTGTTTCTCAAAAGCGATGCAAAGATATGACTTTATTTTATAATAACAAAATATTTTTCCTGTTTTTTTTCTGCGTTTCAATAAAAAAAGGAGCAATTTTTATATGATTGCTCCTTTTGAAATTTTCAATTACATTAGTCTTCTAACTCGTGTACAACTAAGCCGCTTCGCAGTTTGGGTTCAAACCAAGTTGCTTTAGGAGGCATTATCATGTCATGATTAGCTATATCCATGATTTGTTCCATAGAAACAGGATACAGCGCAAGTGCCATAGCCATTTCTCCGGAGTTAACCCTTCTTTCCAACTCTTCTAATCCTCTCAAGCCACCTACGAAATCAATTCGTTTGTCAGATCGTAAGTCTTTTATTCCAAGGATTTTGTCAAGGATTAGTCGTGAGGATATATCTACATCAAGATTGCCTATCGGATTTGTTGGGTCAAAAGTCGATGGCTTGGCTGTAAGTAAATACCATTGTCCTGATTGTAGATAGAGAGAAAATTGATGTGCTTTTTGAGGGTGTTTGTCTTCTTTTTCTTGTAAAGGTTCTATATCAAAGTCTTCAGACAAAGCCTTTAGAAATTCCTCTGGGCTTAATCCGTTGAGATCTTTTACTACTCGGTTGTAGTCTAATATAGTAAGTTGACTTGAAGGGAAACATACAGCCATAAAATAATTATACTCTTCAGTACCATTACAATTCGGATGTGATGCAGCTTTTTCCAATCCCACCCGAGCCGCTGCTGCAGAACGATGATGTCCATCGGCTATATATAAATGAGGTATTTCGGAGAATGTTTGGGTTATGGTGTTGATGTCTTTGTCATCATTAATTATCCAAAAACGATGCCTGAACCCATCAATAGGAGCAATAAAATCATATTCGGGCGATAATTGTGTATATTTTTTTTCTATTGCTGCTAGAGTCTGGTTGTCAGGATATGCCAAAAAAACGGGTTCCATATTGGCATTTGTGGATCTGACATGACGCATTCTATCATCTTCTTTTTCTCTTCTGGTCAATTCGTGCTTTTTGATGACACCATTTACGTAATCGTGTACATTTGCACAAACAACAAAACCATATTGTGTCTTATCGTTCATTGTTTGTGCATAAAGATAGTAGCATTCCTTTGTGTCCTTTACCAACCATCCTTTATTTTTAAAGACGCTGAACATTTCATGCGCTTTTTCATAAACTTTTTCGTCGTATTCATTTAGAATAGGAGAAAAGTTTATTTCAGGTTTAATGATGCGGTATAGTGATTTTTCATTACCTGCAGCTTCTTCCTTTGCTTCTTGGGAGTCCAGCACGTCATAAGGGCGTGACTGGACTTGTTCTACCAATTCTTTTGGAGGACGTAATCCTTTAAAAGGCTTGATCGTTGCCATATTAATGATGTCTTTGCTTAATTAACTTTGAAAGTGATATCGTTGTTCTTAAAGAAGTTTACTATTTGGCGTGCTGCAGCCAGTCCGGCATTGATGTTTGCTTCTGCAGTTTGTGCTCCCATCTTTTTGGGTGTAGCGAAAAAGCGCTCGCCTAATTGTTGGTTAAATTTTTCAAGATCTTTTGGCGCAATGTCTGTCAAATAGCACAGGTCTGTGCGTTCTTCAAATGCTTTTAATAATTCTTCTTCATTAATTACTTCTTTACGCGCGGTGTTGATTATTACAGCATTAGGCTTCATTTTTGTGATAAAGTCGTAACCTACCACTTTTTCTGTTTCTGGTGTTAGTGGCATATGCAGACTTACGATATCACATTTTTCAAACAGTTCAACTGGAGAGGTTGCTGCGATGATGCCTTCTTCATTTACGCCACTTCTGCGATATGCCATAACCTTCATTCCAAAGCCTTTAGCTATTTGTCCTAAATAGCGCGCTACATTTCCATATGCATAAAGACCGATAGTCTTTCCTCTGAGTTCAGAACCTGCTTTTCCATTAAAATGATTACGATATTGGTATAATAACATGGCAATTGCAAGCTCAGCAACCGCATTAGAGTTTTGACCAGGAGTGTTCATCACTGTTACATTGTGTGCTGTGGCTGCTTGTAAGTCAACATTGTCATAGCCCGCTCCTGCTCGAACTACAATTTCCAAATTGGGAGAGGCTTCAAATACTTCAGCATCGATTTTGTCACTTCTAATAATAAGTGCGGCTGCATCTTTGGATGCTTCTAATAGTTGTTGCTTATCTGTATATTTTTCTAGAAGAGAAAATTTAAAACCGTTGGATTCAATGATTTCTTTTATTCCATTTACTGCTATTTGTGTAAAAGGCTTTTCTGTGGCTATTAAAATTTTTTTCATGTCGTTATAGGTTATTGGGTATTAATAAAAAGTGGCAAGCAAATAGGTCTTATTTACACTGATAATAGGGGGGATAAGATAGAAAAATAGTGAAATGCCTAATTGCTTGCCTAAAATGGTAATTTAATGTAAAGATTCAAATTCTTTCATGCATGCCACTAATGCTTGTACACCTTCAATGGGCATTGCGTTATAGCATGAAGCTCTAAATCCTCCAACTGAGCGATGGCCTTTTACTCCAACCATACCTTTAGATTGGGCAAATTTCAAAAATTCTTTTTCTAGATCTTTATACTCGTCAGCCATAACAAAACAGATGTTCATTAAAGAACGGTCTTCTGTAGCAGCTGTACCTTTAAATAGTTTATTGCGGTCAATCTCAGAATAGAGTAGATCAGCTCTTTCGTGCGCAAGTTTATTCATCGCGTCAACACCTCCGCATTTTTTTATCCATTTAAGGGTTTGCAAAGCGCAATAGATAGGTACTACTGGTGGCGTGTTGAACATGGATCCCTTATCAATGTGCGTCTGATAATTAAGCATGGTCGGAATAGGACGGGTAACTTTACCTAAAATGTCGTTGCGAATAATTACGAATGTAACTCCGGCCATGGACAAGTTCTTTTGGGCACCACCATAAATAATTGCATATTTACTAACGTCAATCGGGCGTGATAGGATGTCTGAGGACATATCTGCGACTAAAGGTACAGGACTGTCAAGGTCAGTTCTGATTTCAGTTCCATATATCGTATTGTTAGTCGTGATATGAAAGTAATCAGCATCAGCAGGAATTGAATAGTCTTTGGGGATAAATGTATAATTGGCTTCTGCTGAGGATGCAACTTCAACGACTTCTCCGAAAAGTTTAGCTTCTTTTAATGCCTTTTTGGCCCAGACGCCAGTATTTAGGTATGCTGCTTTTTTCTCTAACAAATTGTATGGAACCATGCAAAATTGTGTGCTTGCACCTCCGCCGAGGAACAATACAGAATAGCCTTCAGGAATATTTAATAGCTCTTTGAATAGGTCTTGAGCTTCATCCATTACTTTTTGAAAATCATTGGTTCGGTGACTGATTTCCATCAGAGAGAGTCCATTAAAATTTAAGCAAGCGTCCGCTGTTGCTTTTATTACTTCTTGTGGTAAAATGGAGGGGCCTGCGCCGAAATTGTATTTTTTCATAATTCAATAATATTAATGGTGTATCTTTTGCAAATATAGAGAAAAATAGTGGTGAATAAAAATTTTTATAGCGTTTTATTGCACTCAATGTTTAGGAACTGGCTCTTTGAATATAAGTTTTTGTTTTTTTTATTTTGATAGGAATCTTAGATGATGTATTAAAGGCGTATTCGCAATTAGATTTAATTGCTACAATAGAGAAATTATTAAAGACGGCAATTGGTCCAATCTGATCACTTCTTATTTGAAGTTGTTTGCACAATACTCCCAAAATGTCTACTTTTCTAATATTATGTTTTTTCCCCTTTCCAATGTAGAGAGTCGTATTTGTTGTGTCTGGGATTTTTTCTGCAGCGAAGTTCGTTATGCTTGAACTCAGGTCATTACCAGAAGGATAAAGGGGCTTCTGTCCTATAGGAAACATAGAAATAGCGTATCCATTTTGTGTCCATCTTCCTGTTCTTCCTATTCTATGTTTGTATATTGTTTCAGTTAATGATGGATCGTACTCAATAATTAATTTTAATCCTTGTATATCTAATCCTCTAGCAGCAAGATCTGTTGCAATAATAGTGTGGCAACAATCGTTTTGAATTTCAAAGATAGCGCGTTCGCGTTGTTCTTGTGGCATGTCACCAAAATAAGAAACAGCTTTTATTCCTCTTTTTTTCAAAAAACGCGATATGTTTTCAATTGTATTATGATGGTTCACGAAAATTATACTTTTCGCGAAAGTATAGTATGCAAGAATCTTATATAGGAGGTCAAGTTTTGCATTTGTATTATAGTATACATAATTACTCTCTATTTTTTCTGTCATATCTGAAAATGGGGATTCTGATATGTACGTAAATTTTGGAGATAACCATGTAGGCAAGTTCGTATTCGTCGTAGCCGAAGTCAGTATAATTTGTTTGGGATGAATGGACGTATAAATTTGATGAATTTGTTCTTCAAAACCTATGCTGAAACATTTATCAAATTCGTCGATAATAAGGATGTCTATTTGTTTGAACTTTTCAGGATGATTATGTAGGTGATCATAAAATCTTCCCGGAGTAGCAAAAATAATGCTTGGTTCGATGTTTTGTAATTTTATACTCTCACTATTTACAGACGTTCCTCCGTAGCAAACAAACATTTCTAATGGTTGAAACAGATCCTTTCCGATTTTAGAAATTTGCAGGACTAATTCTCGTGATGGGGCTATAATTAATGCGCGTTTCCCACATGTCAGCATTTTATACAGAGGTAGAAGAAATGCCAGTGTCTTTCCACTGCCAGTAGGACTGTGTATTATGCAATTTTGTCCAGAAGAAAGAATTTGGTAGGATTTTTCTTGAAGTGAAGTTATATGAGTTATATGAAAATAATGGTATAATTTTTTTTCGAGTTCAGAAGGAAGTAATGACATGATTTTAGATATTCATTATTGGTTACTTCATTGCTTTTATTGCATGTTTATCGTGGATTAATTTTCTATTGTAAAATTTTATTTTTTGGCAGGCTTCTTCAAAACTATTTTTTAATGTGTCCGTAGATAAATTATTAGATTGCATGAGACGTTGATTAATGACATTTAATTCTTCTTGAGCCAAACGCAATTCAATAGAATCCATTAATAGTATACCAGCCTTTCTTGCTTCTATAGCAAATGGAACAGAATCGCGCAAGTCTTTTATTATTTGTTTGGCAATATTAAATTTTTTGTGTTGGAGCGCAATTCGGGCTTTTTGTAAATAAATTTGGCCCTGAGCTTCATGATCTTTATCTGAAATGCCGCAAGCTGTAATGATAGTACACAAAGCAATGGTTAACAGAAAGGTAATTTGTTTCATGTAAGTATAAGAATTAATTATTAGAGAGCGAAAGTACGAAAAATTCAAATAGAATCAGTATTTTTGTAATCAAATTTTTTAGAAATGGTGGAGTTATCGCGCAGTCAAATTATAGATAGAATAAATCATCCAATTTTTGAAATGCTTTCTCAGACAGCAGATGAATTGAATTATGAATGCTATCTAGTTGGCGGGTATGTTCGTGATTTGTTTTTGGAACGTCGGACAAATGACATAGATGTTGTTGTTGTTGGTAGTGGAGTTGAATTTGCAGAAGCTTTTTCGAAAAAATGCGGAAAAGGAGCTCGATTATCAGTATTCCGTAATTTTGGTACAGCTCAGGTAAAATGGAATGGTCAGGAGATTGAGTTTGTCGGAGCTCGTAAGGAAAGTTATTCGCATGATTCGCGGAAACCGATTGTTGAAGATGGTACTTTAGAGGATGACCAAAATCGTCGTGATTTTACTATTAACGCAATGGCAATCTGTTTGAATAAATCCCGTTTCGGTGAATTAATAGATCCTTTTGGCGGGAAACAAGATTTGGCAGATGGCATTTTAAGAACACCATTAGATCCGGACATTACTTTTAGCGACGATCCGTTACGTATGATGCGATGTGTGCGGTTTGCAACGCAGTTGCGCTTTAATATAGAAGAGGCTACATTTGAGGCTTTAAAGCGTAACGCCTCAAGAATGAATATCGTTAGTAAAGAGCGTATAATAGATGAGTTGAATAAGATAATGATGACTCCAACGCCTTCAAGAGGTTTCGTAGATTTACAGATGAGCAATTTGTTGCCGATTATTCTTCCTGAATTATCGGAATTAGATTGCGTCGAGACGAAGAACGGGCGTTCTCATAAAAATAATTTTTATCATACTCTTGAGGTCCTTGACAATGTATGTAAAGTCTCAAATAATCTTTGGTTACGTTGGGCCGCATTACTACATGATATTGGAAAAACGCGTAGCAAACGATGGGATCCACAATTAGGATGGACTTTTCATAATCATAATTATATTGGAGAGAAAATGATTCAGCCATTGTTCCGTCGCTTGAAATTACCATTGAATGAGCATATGAAATATGTGCGAAAATTGGTAAGTTTACATATGCGACCAATCGTCATTGCTGATGATGTTGTTACAGATAGTGCGGTAAGGCGATTGCTGTTCGAAGCGGGTGACGATATTGATGATTTAATGACACTATGTGAGGCTGATATTACAAGTAAGAATGAAATACGCAAACAAAATTTTTTGAACAATTTCAAACTGGTAAGAAAGAAACTTGTCGAGATAGAATTAAAGGATCATATTCGTAATTTCCAACCACCGGTGGATGGAGTAGAAATTATGAAGATTTTTGGTTTACCGCCTTGTAAGGAAATTGGTAGTTTAAAAAGTTCCTTAAAAGATGCGGTGTTGTCTGGAAATGTTCCGAATGAGCATGATGCTGCATTAGCTTACATTATGAAAAAAGCAGCAGAAATGGGGCTGTTTCCTATATCATAAATAACAAATAATTGTCAGATAAACGTATAATTTTGCCATATGAATTTAGCGATTGTCGTTCCCTGCTATAATGAAGAAGCGGTGCTTCCTAATACAATTAAGAGCTTGGTTCTTGTTCTACAAAAGTTACAATGTGCACAGAAAATTGATGAAGGGCTTCTTTTATTGGTCGACGATGGTTGTAATGATGATACATGGGATATTATAGAGAATGCAACTAAACAAAATGAAAATATTTGGGGGCTTAAATTAGCGCATAATGTGGGACATCAGAATGCGTTATGGGCAGGAATGGAATATGCTGTTGAAAAGTTAAAAACCGATGCAGTAATTACAATTGATGCGGATTTACAGGATGATGTTAATACCATGGAATCTATGATTGACAATTATCGTGTGGGAAAAGACATTGTATATGGAGTTCGCAATAACCGC
>FR903579.1:7364-28083 GCA_000438115.1 Prevotella sp. CAG:617
GCTCTTCTGATTCTTTCTTTAAGAGAAATTCAGCTCAATTATTTTACAAGATGATGAGTTTTTTAGGAGCTGATGTGATCTATAATCATGCAGATTATAGATTAATGAGTAGTCGTAGCGTTAAGGCTTTGATGACATATCCAGAGTGTAATTTGTTTTTGCGTGGTATGGTAAAGACTTTAGGTTTTTCATCAGCATGTGTTTATTATAGCAGAACAGAGCGTAAAGCTGGACAAACAAAATATCCATTGCATAGAATGTTGAGTTTTGCAATAGATGGGGTAACTTCGTTTTCTGTACGTCCCTTGAGAATGATTGCAGTATTAGGAATGGTTTTTATGTTTATTGCTGTATGTGCTATCGTATATGGACTATATTCTTTTATAACAAATCATGCATTGCCGGGGTGGACCTCGTTATTGATTTCTGTTTGGTTTATAGGAGGAGCAATATTGATGTCTTTGGGCATGATGGGAGAGTATATAGGCAAAATTTATAAAGAAGTTAAAAGGAGACCTCGATATCTAGTAGAAAAAGTTGCCAATCAGTCATCAAATACTTAATACACGCTCTCCAAGAATTTGTGCCATTTGTCGTTCTATGTTTTTAAGTTGCATGTATTGCTTCATTAAATCGGTGGAAAGTTCTTCATTCTTCGTAATTTCTGGCTGTTGAAGCTTTTGTAAAATATCTTTCATTTGTTGGGTGATAATTGCGTACTTAAGATCTGTCAATATATGGGGTACTGTTTCATATAATCGACTTTCTTCAGATTTGCATTCATTTTCTTGTTGGGTTTTGCTTAATATGTATTGAGTTTCTAATGTCTGTGCCGCAAATAAACTTATGTCAGGGTCAGTGTGACGAAGGAAATATTGTTGTATGTCAAAATCTTCTTCATGAATATGTTTTAAAACTTCATCGAGAATTTTTCTATATAAGGGAGTGTGAAATTGCAGTTGATCATTATTTAAATCTGTTTGGATGTATTCGGCAACACTAATTTCGGTTTGTTGTCCATTTTCGTCTTCTACTGTACCCGCAATTTTAGTGCCATATTTTATTAGAAGTTGAGCTAATAATTTTTCTTCTTCTAATATTTTTGATTGGTTTGTCGTTGATTGTACAGTGCTATTTTGATTTTGAACTGTGATTTGAGTCGGATTTTCTTTTTCTTTTTGATTTAGTATATTGATATAACCATCTCTTTTTTGTTTTGCAATTTCATCTATAATAATAGCTTCTTCAATATGCATTTGTGTTGCACATTCGTGAGCATACATTTGGCGTACAATAGGGTTGGGGATTACAGCAATACTTTTTACAATGTCAGAGATGAGTGCTGCTTTCTTGATGGGATCATCATCACTTTCTTGAAGTAATAAATTTGTCTTGAATTTAATGAAGTCAACTTGGTGGCTTTCAATGAAATCTTTGTATTCTTTCGCTGTGTGTTTGCGTGCGAAACTGTCTGGATCATCTCCATCCGGAAGTAAAAGAACCTTGATGTTAAGTCCTTCTGCCAAAAGCATATCAATACCTCTTAATGAAGCTTTTATTCCTGCGCTGTCGCCATCATATAGGATTGTGATGTTTTCTGTAAAGCGGTGTAAAAGTCGAATTTGTCCCTCGGTAAGTGATGTTCCAGAAGAGGCTACAACATTTTCTATGCCACTTTGATGCATAGAAATAACATCTGTATATCCTTCAACTAGAAAGCATCGATTTTCTTTTATAATTGCATGTTTTGCAAAAAATAGCCCATATAGTTCGTGACTTTTATGGTATATTTCAGATTCTGGTGAATTGACATATTTGGCAACTTTGGAGTTCGTTTGCAAAATACGTCCTCCAAATGCAACAATTCTTCCTGAAACGGAATGTACGGGAAAGATTGTGCGGCCATGATAGCGGTCAACTAGGTGCTGGTCTTGTGTTTCATAACAAAGACCTGTTTTTAAAAGAAATTCTTTTTTATATCCTTTCGATAGAGCCGTATGTGCCATATTGGTTTTGCCAGGAAGACAAAAACCAAGTTGAAATTTTTTTATAATATCGTCTCTGAATCCTCTTTCTCTGAAATATGCCATTCCAATAGCCCTTCCATCTGCGTGATTCCATAAAATGTCTATAAAATAATCACGTGCCCATTCATTTAGAATGAGCATACTTTCACGCTCTGTTTCTGCAGCTTTTTCTTCTGGGGATAATTCTTTTTCTTCAATTTCAATATTGTATCTTTTGGCAAGGAAACGAAGCGCTTCAGGATATGTCATTTGTTCATGTTCCATAATGAAGTGTACAACATTTCCTCCCTTTCCGCAACTGAAACATTTGCATAGCTGTTTGGCTGGCGAAACAACAAAACTTGGCGTTTTTTCATTATGAAAAGGGCATAAGCCCTTATAATTAATACCAGCCTTTTTTAATGTTACAAAATCTTTAACTACATCTACTATATCGGCCGCATCCATTATGCGGGTTATTGTTTCTTTGGAAATCATGATAAGTTTGATTCTTTAATATAAACTTATTTATGAGTGGATTTTCCGCTCTTAGAGTAATCATTTCGAGTAAAAAGTATTCTTATGAAAGGTGATTGCTCATCAGAGTATTTATAAACGTATTCAAAATTTATTCCGTTGTCTTTATAAGATTTTAATTGTACAGAATTTATCAACATTAAAAGCAATTTGCTTCTAAAATCTGCCTCTTGTGATTCCAATTGAGTCCTGATACTTTCTGTATATGTATTTTTTGTTATAGAGTACCAATAGCAATATGTTTTGCTTTTTTTATCATAAGTCGTGCTGTCCAAGGTTATGTATTTATCCATTTTTTGTGGGCAGAAACGTTGTGTATATTCTTTAGCTTCACGTTGACAGCGATTGTCAAAATTTTCTTGACAGGATGTTATGGCCGCTAATATAACAAAGAAAAAAAGAATTCTCATCTTTATGTCGTATTTCAGGGATTTATATTTGCAAAGATAGTATGATTTTATGATAGAGAAATTAAAGTTTTGTAGAAAATAGGGTTCATAAATCGTGAAAACATCAAGATAGTATCTTCTTTTTATGTTGGGTACTTATTCGTTAATCTTGATAAAACTGCCTGTATAAGTTTTATAGACAGAATTCGTATAGTTATGGAGGCATTTATTTAAGAAACTGGTTGATTAGTAGATGGGGCAATGGGGCTATTTAAAATTGTTCTTGTCGCATTTTCAGTCGTTTCCCTTTTTTTTCTATTAATTTGTCAATCAATAACTTTACAGTGTTTTTCTGTTTATCACTTTTTATTCGTATTTTTGCCTATATAAACATTTTGATATATGTATGAAGAACGTGTAGCAAAAGCAGTTGCTAATTTTAAGCAAGGATATAATTGTGCGCAGTCAGTTGTTGCCGCATTTGCCGACATTTATGGTTTTACACCTGAACAAGCCTTTAAAATGGCAGCATCTTTTGGAGGTGGAATAGGGCGTATGAGAATGACGTGTGGTGCAGCTTGTGGCTTGTTTATGTTAGCTGGTTTAGAAACAGGAACAGTGGAAGGATCTGATCGAAAAGGAAAATCGTATAATTATGAAATTGTACAAGATCTCGCTGCAAAGTTCAAGGAAATTAATGGTTCTTTGATTTGCGCAGAATTGTTGGGCTTAAATAAAGAAAAGAATATTTCTCCTTATGCGGAAGCGCGAACGTCAGAATATTATAAAAAACGTCCTTGCGTTGCAATGGTAGAAACTGCAGCTCGACTTTTTGCAGATTTTTTGGAACGACATCGTTCATGAGAATATTATTGTTAGGTGAATATAGTAATGTTCATGCAACTTTAGCCAAAGGGTTAAAAGCTTTGGGGCATGAAGTGGTCTTGGCTTCTGACGGAGATGGATGGAAGAATTATGTCCGTGATGTTGATTTTTCACGAGGCAGAGGATTTTTAGAAAAAATAAAATTCTTGTTTCGGTTATTAATAAATTTCTACCATTTTAGAAAATTCGATGTCGTTCAGTTGATAAATCCAATTTTTTTAGAAATAAAGGCAGCTCGGATTTATCCTTTTTATCGTTTTTTGAGAAAGCACAATCGTAAAGTCTTTCTTTGTGCTTTGGGGATAGATTATTTCTGGATGAAAGTCGGATCAAATGGTCATACATTTCGTTACAGTGATTTCTGTATAGGAGAGCAACCGCGTAAATATCCTGGTCTAGAAGCTCAACAACAGGATTGGCTTCACGGTAAAAAAGGTATATTGAATCGGTTTATAGCTTCCGATTGTGATGGCATTATTGCAGGGTTATATGAGTATTATGAAAGTTATAAATTTTATTTTCCTAAAAAGACTACTTTTATACCACTTCCTATAGAATGTTCATCTCAACACAGAGAATCGAGCCTTTCGAAAATCCGTTTTTTTATTGGAATTCAGAAAACGCGAAATGAATATAAAGGAACTGATATAATGTTGAAAGCATTGCAGATTGTGCATGCAAAACGACCTGAGGAGTGTGAAATTGTAAAAGTTGAGTCTGTTCCTTTTGAGCAGTATCGGAAAATGTT
The DNA here is from genome assembly GCA_000438115.1 of Prevotella sp. CAG:617. Classification (GTDB taxonomy): domain Bacteria; phylum Bacteroidota; class Bacteroidia; order Bacteroidales; family Bacteroidaceae; genus Alloprevotella. The sequence goes on from FR903579.1 coordinate 11,930, forward strand.
GGATTCAAGTGATGTCTTGTTGGACCAACTTTATGGATATACCCCGGGAATGAATGCATTGTTGGCAATGGAAAAGGGCATAGTCGTGGTTGGTGGCGGCGAACCGGAAAATTACCAGATTTTACATGAAAAGAATCTGAAACCAATTGTAAACGTAGAACCTAATTTGCAGAATGTTATTGCACAATTAAACTGGTTGCTTGATCACAAGTCACAATTGGGAAAATTGTCAGTAGAAAGCCAATTGTATGTGCAGAAACATCATGATTACAGAAATGTTGCGAAACAGTATTTAGAATTTTGGATGCATGGAGCTTGATAAATATTTGACTGTTGATGTAGAAACAACTGTGCAGTTTGTAGAACAGCGCAGCCGGTTTATAGGGTATATAGCTCATGTTGAGAATGAATGTGATGCTTTAGAGTATATTAAGAATAAGCGGAATGAATTTCATGATGCCCGCCATGTGTGTTACGCATTTAAGTTACGTGATGGAAGTGTACGTAGTAATGATGATGGAGAACCTTCCGGAACTGCAGGCCGTCCAATATTAGGACGTATTGAATCTGCCGGATTGTTGGATGTCGTAGCTGTTGTCATTCGTTATTTTGGTGGAGTGAAGTTAGGGACTAGTGGATTAATCAAAGCTTATCGTATGGCTACGGAATTGGTGTTAGATGAAGTTCCTATTGTTGAAAGAAATATTTATACTACTATGCGTTGCTCTTTTTATTATGAGCAAATGAATTCAGTGATGCAGATGGTAAAGAAATTCAATATAGAAGTACGTGACCGTAGTTATCAAGATACGAAATGCACGTTCATCTTGGGGATTAAACCTTCAATGTGTAGTTCTATTATTAGTTATGTTTTAGATTTGCGCAAGGAAATAGAATTAGAGAAAGTGTAATTGCAATGGTTGTCAATATCGCAATGTGTTTATGTTTAGAGAAGATAGATTCTGACGTGTTAGAAGAACTTTGTCAGTTATATTTGGAGGCTTTTCCAGAAGAAGTGCGTCGCCCTCTGGAAAAATGGTTAAAATTGATTGATGAGGAGCCAATGTTTCGGATCTTGACTGTAATGAAAAATGGAAACTTTGTGGGATTTATGACCTATTGGACTTTTCCTGATTTTACGTATGTTGAGCATTTTGCAATAAAACCGTCATACCGTGGAGGAGGACTAGGGGGAGTTGCATTGAAACTTTTCCTGGAGTTACAGGAACAGCCTGTGGTGTTGGAGGTCGAGCTGCCTACAACGTTAATAGCGCAGAAGAGAATCTGTTTTTATGAGAAATATCACTTTGTAAGATTGCCCGAACCGTATCAGCAACCTCCTTATCGTAGTGGGGATTCGTGGCTTCCTATGGCCATTATGTATTATTCAAAAGGAAGGTCAATCCCAGAAATAGAAAAAATAAAGAAACTTCTTTATGAATATGTATATAAGGTGAAAAATAATGCATAAACAATAAATATGCAATTGTTTTTTGCTAAATATGAAAATATATACGAGATTCTTTTGGATAATATAATTGTACTTCGTATATTTGTGCTGCTTAGTGATAGACAAATGAAACGAAAAAAGCTTTCTTGGTGTAAAAAAGGAAGATTTCTTTGTTTTTATGTGTTTTTTTGAATATTGATGATTGTTTTATCATCAAAAAACTTAGAGCTACAAGTATGACGAAAAACGTAATTGATTCGAATTTTTATTCAAAATTTTATTCGGATTACGGACTGAAAATTTCAAGGATTAGACAGAGATTAGGTCGATCTTTAACCTATGCAGAAAAAGTTCTGTATGCGCATGTACATGCAGATAGTATGGATGTAATTTTCAATCGTGGGAGAGATTATGGAATATTTCAACCTGATCGTGTCGCAATGCAAGACGCTACGGCGCAGATGGCTTTATTGCAATTTATGAATGCTGGTCGAGAGCATGTTGCTGTACCAACTACGGTGCACTGTGACCATTTAATATGTGCAGATCAGGGCGCTATTCCTGATTTGTCAGCCGCTTGCAGTATTAATCAAGAGGTATATGATTTCTTACGTTCTGTATCAGAGCATTATGGTATTTCATTTTGGGAACCGGGTGCAGGAATTATTCATCAGGTAATACTTGAGAATTATGCTTTTCCTGGAGGTTTGATGATTGGTACGGATTCTCATACTCCCAATTCAGGCGGATTAGGAATGATTGGCGTAGGAGTTGGTGGAGCTGATGCCGTGGATGTGATGGCAGGATTGGGATGGGAGCTGAAATATCCTCGTCTTATAGGAGTTAAGTTGACTGGTAATTTGAATGGATGGACTTCGCCTAAAGATGTCATCCTGAAGCTGGCAGGCATGTTAACTACTAAAGGGGCAACCAATTGTGTGATTGAATATTTTGGTCCTGGAGTTTCAAGTTTATCTGCGACAGGTAAAGCTACCATATGTAATATGGGGGCAGAAGTGGGAGCAACTTGTTCTTTGTTTCCATACGACAAAAATATGGAACTCTATTTACAGGCGACAGGTAGAGCTGACGTTGCCATAGCTGCCTCTTCTGTGGCAGGGGATCTTCGAGCAGATGATGATGTATATGAACATCCTGACAAATACTATGATATGTTTTATCAGATTGATTTGTCAGCGTTAGAGCCTCATGTAAATGGGCCATTTACTCCTGATGCAGCAAACTCGTTGTCTGAATTTTCAAAGATAGTAAAGGAAAAGCAATATCCAGAAAAGGTAGAGGTGGCTTTGATCGGCTCATGTACCAATTCTTCCTATCAGGATTTGTATAGGGCTGCTTCTGTCGCTCGTCAGGCTTTAGAATTGGGAGTTAAGCCAGTAGCTCAATTAATTATTAATCCGGGATCGGAACAGATTCGTCAAACGGCAGAGCGCGACGGATTGTTGGATGATTTTAGAAGGATTGGTGCCGTTATTATGGCCAATGCTTGTGGACCTTGTATTGGACAATGGCATCGGCATATCGATGATGCAGAACGCAAAAATTCAATTGTTACTACGTTTAATCGGAATTTCGCAAAACGTGCTGATGGCAATCCCAATACTTATGCTTTTATAGTGTCTCCGGAAATGGCTGTTGCATATGCTTTAGCAGGGTCCTTGTTGTTCAATCCCAATACGGATATGTTACCCAATATGGATGGTAGCATGGTTAAGTTACATATTCCTCAGAATTGTGATTTGCCGGTAAATGGGTTTAAGTATGATAAGAACAGATTTTCGCATATTCAACCGAATAAAACGATAAAAATTGCGGAAAATAGTCAGCGGCTTCAGTTGTTGCAACCGTTTGATGAGAATCACACAGAAGACTATCAGCAATTGAAGTTGCTGATAAAGGTTACAGGGAAGTGTACAACAGATCACATTTCAATGGCCGGTCCATGGCTTAGATACAGAGGGCATCTTGACCATATTTCTGACAACTTATTAATGGGGGCTGTTAATGCGTTCAATGGAAAGGCCAATAGTGTAAAAAATGTGCTTAGTAATCAGTACGACAAGGTTTCATCTGTCGCCCGATGTTATAAAGAAAAAGGTTGGGGAAGTGTAGTTGTAGCCGAAGAAAACTATGGAGAAGGTTCAAGCAGAGAACATGCCGCTATGGAGCCTCGTTATTTGAATGTTAAGGTTATATTGGCAAAAAGTTTTGCCAGGATTCATGAAACGAATCTGAAAAAACAAGGTGTTTTAGCTTTGACTTTTGCCAATAAAGCAGATTATGAGAAAGTTCTTGAAACAGATGAATTTTCTATTGAGGGTTTGGATGCGTTTGCTCCGGAAAGTCAAGTCGTGGTGATATTGCATCATCAAGATGGAACTTCAGAGAGAATTCCAGTACAACATACCTATAATAAACAGCAGATCAATTGGTTTAAGGCTGGGTCTGCATTAAATTATTTACGAAAATGTCAAGTATAAGAATGAATCTTAATGGGAAGCTGAGCGTTCCTGATATTGTTACGATACCTTATATCGCTGGTGATGGCGTTGGGAAAGAAATTTCCCCGGTTATGATTCAAGTAGTAGATGCAGCCGTATTAAAGGCTTATGATGGAACACGCAAAATTGAATGGTTGAAGCTATTGGCCGGTCAGGAAGCTTTTGATCAGACGGGGCAATGGTTACCAGAAGAAACCTTGCAGGCTTTTAAGACTCATCTAGTTGGCATAAAAGGGCCGCTGACCACTCCTGTTGGTAGGGGAATAAGGTCACTTAATGTAGCTTTGCGGCAGACTTTGGATCTTTATGTATGTCAGCGTCCCGTGCGTTGGTACGAAGGGATTATTTCTCCAGTTCGTTTTCCACAGCACGTTGATATGACAATTTTTCGGGAAAATACCGAAGATATTTATGCTGGAATAGAGTGGGAGGCAGGCACACCTGAGGCACAGCGCTTTTATAATTTTATCAATCAGGAAATGAAGATTAACAAAGTTCGTTTTCCCGCAACATCGTCTTTTGGTGTCAAACCCGTTTCGCGTGAAGGAACAGAGCGGTTGGTTCGGGCTGCTTGTAATTACGCTTTAAGTCATCATAAGCCAGTGGTTACGTTGGTACATAAAGGTAATATCATGAAATATACCGAGGGTGGATTTCGAAAATGGGGGTATGAATTGGCACAACGTGAATTTTCGAAAGAATTGGCTGATGGGCGTTTGGTCATTAATGACTGTATTGCTGATGCTTTCCTGCAAAATGCTTTATTGATGCCGGAAAAATATTCAGTAATAGCCACATTGAATTTAAACGGCGATTATATTTCAGATATGTTGGCTGCAATGGTTGGAGGTATTGGAATTGCCCCCGGAGCCAATATTAATTATGACAGTGGATGCGCCATATTTGAGGCAACTCATGGAACAGCTCCAACCTTGGCAGGAAAGAATGAAGTTAACCCTTGTAGTATTATACTTTCGGCTGTAATGATGTTGGAGTATATAGGGTGGGGTGAAGCTGCAATATTGATCCAACAGGCCATTAAGCAATGTTTTAAAAATGGTTGGGCTACAGCTGATTTAGCACGCAGTATGGATAATGGAAAGGCTTTGTCCACTACGGAATTTGGTTTGAAGGTCTGCTCTTTTATACAGCAGTAGGGGCGCGGGATCGTAAGAAAATAAATCTAAAATCAGAGCATCGTGAAAAAGGAATATATAGTATATAAGTTATCGGACGAGATGCGGAGCAGCATTAAAATTGACGCTAATTTGTTTCGCAAGTACGATGTTAAGCGTGGCTTACGCAACGATGATGGAACTGGAGTCTTAGTGGGGTTAACCAATATTGGTAATGTGGTGGGGTATGAGCGTCATGACGACGGTTCTTTGAGTCCTATTGATGGAAAATTGTATTATCGTGGTTTTGAAATTCAGGATTTGGTACATCCTTTGTTTGAGGAAAAGCGGTTTGGATTTGAAGAGGTTGCTTATCTGCTGCTTTCAGGTCGCTTACCTGATATGGAAGAGCTACATACGTTTCGTGCGTTATTAACGGACAACATGCCGTTAGAACAGAAAACTATTCTGCATATTATTGAATTGGAAGGTTCGAATATTATGAATATTTTGGCACGAAGTGTATTGGAACTCTATACTTTCGACAAGACACCGGATGATACCTCACGCGATAATTTAATGAGACAAAGTGTGGAACTGATATCAAAATTTCCAACAATTATTGCGTATGCTTATAATATGTTGCGCCATAAGCGACAAGATCGTTCATTGCATATTCGGCATCCGCAGAAGGATCTTTCTTTGGCGGAAAATTTTTTGTATATGTTGAAAGGTGAGTATACAGAACTTGAGGCTCGCACTTTGGATTTATTGCTGATCTTGCAGGCCGAGCATGGCGGCGGAAACAATTCAACCTTTACCGTGAGAGTAACATCGTCAACTGGAACAGATACTTATTCTTCCATAGCAGCAGGAATTGGTTCTTTAAAAGGTCCACGTCATGGAGGCGCCAATATCAAGGTTAGCAATATGATACATCATTTGAAAGATACCATTACTGATTGGGAAGATGAAGCAGAAATCAAGTGCTATTTGAGGAAAATGTTGCAGCGCGAGGCTTATGATAAGAGTGGATTGATTTATGGTATAGGGCATGCCGTTTATACTCACTCTGATCCACGAGCTTTGCTGTTGGGAGAAATGGCAGAAAAACTGGCAGAAGAGAAAGGATGTATTCGTGAGTTTAATTTTATGAAGCGTCTGGAGCGTCTTTCTATTGAAACTATCTATGAGCTGAAAGGTAAAGGAAAAACGCTTTGTGCCAATGTTGATTTTTATTCTGGTTTCGTATATGAAATGGTAGGGTTGCCAGTGGATATTTATACGCCATTGTTTGCGATGGCCAGAATTGTCGGTTGGTGTGCGCATCGTAATGAAGAATTAAATTTTGAGGGTAAGCGAATTATACGTCCGGCATACCGATGTGTGGTTGATTCAGGTGTTTATGTGCCTTTGAAAGATAGGTAACGGATTGTTTCCCGCTGAACAAGCGAGTCCTCCCATTAACTGTCAGGTGGTTACAATGGGAGGACTCGCTTGTTTTTGTCTGTTGGGTATTGAGCATATAATAAATGTGTAAGTAATCATTTTAGCAATAAACAACTTTGTTTGAGGATAATTTTGTACATTTGCTTGATTTTTTGCTTATTGTAATGGAATACCAGTGCATACACGATGGGATGACTCTGTCTGAGAGGATTTTCAAGCGGGCGGCAGATGTTTTGATTGCATGCTGTGGCCTGGTTGTTTTTTCTCCTTTATTCCTGTTTTGCTTCCTGGTTATTAAATGGGAAGATGGAGGGCCTGCTATTTTTAGGCAGGAACGCATTGGTAGAAAAGGGCGGCCGTTTTGTATATATAAATTCCGAAGTATGCGGGTTGATGCCGAACAGAATCAGATTCCTCAGTTGTGTGTAACACCGCATGATGAGCGATTGACAAAGGTGGGTATATTTCTACGTGCACATCATTGGGATGAGTTTCCGCAATTGTGGAATGTGTTGAAAGGTGATATGTCTCTTATTGGCCCTCGTCCGGAGCGACAATATTACATTGATAAAATCATGAAGATTGATCCGCGATATCAATATCTATTTCAGATACGTCCGGGCTTGACATCGTATTCTACATTATATAACGGCTATACCGATACTTTGGATAAGATGTTGGTGCGCTTACGATGTGATTTGTATTATTTGGAGCATCGCTCGTGGCGCATGGATGTGAAGATTATGTGGCTTACTTTTGTACGAATGGTAAGTGGTAGGAAGTTCTGACTACAAGATCAGACCATAATTTTTTTTAAGTGCCGCCTGTTTTTTACGAGGTCCGATCTATTTTTTCTTTTGTTTTTCTACGATTTTTTCGAGTATCTTATAGCCCTAAACATGCAATAAGATATTTGTGCGTCCTTTCTTAATGAGGAATAAGAGTTACAAATGGTTGTGATAGAGCCCTTTCTCAAAATACTTTCCTGAAGATCGTTATATTCCTTACTGAAGATGTTGTCCGGTACAGGTTTGCATGCTTATTTATATTACATGCCATAATATGCAGAAAATCAATGGTTATATAGAATTGTCAGGATAATGTCAGGATAATGTCAGATCCTTTTTGACGACAATACCTTTGCAGGATTATAAATTTGCAGCGGAAATTAATGTGTTACAGATTTATGAAAATGCGTATGTCCTTGTGTATGAATAAAGCACTGAGTTTTCGGATATGGGTGGTATGTATTTTGTGCATGTCTACTTTTTGTGTATACGCACAAAGTGATGACCAATTAATATCGTTGGGCGAAGTTAAAGTCAAGTCTGCTCAAGTCGTCAATAAACCGGATGGGAAATTAATTTATCCATCAGAAGTGCAAAAGTCGTCATCAAATTCAAGTTATAGTTTGCTTCAAAAATTGGGACTATCCAATATTCGTGTAGATGATGTAGGAAAAAGTGTTTCTGTTATTGACCAGCGGGGAAGTGTACAGCTTCGTATTAATGGAATTTTGGCAGACAAAGCCGATATGTTGTCACTTGATCCTAAGAGCATTGTGAAGATTGATTTTATAGATAATCCGGGTGTACGCTACGGGGATGGTGTGGCATATGTCATTAATATTCTGACACGACGTGTTGCAAGTGGATATTCTTGTGGAACTGAACTGACGCCATTGCTTACGTTGATGAATGGGACTGGCTATGTGTATGGTCGGTGGAATATCGGGAAAAATGAGTTGGCACTTAGTTATATCGTGGATTATCGAGATCTCTATGGCGGGCGACAGGAAGAGCTGGCTGATTATCATTTAAGTGACGGATCTGTACATACCATTACGCGTAATGACGTGGCGTCTCGCATATGTTCGGTAGATCACAATACAAAACTTACGTATAGTTATGCCGATTCTACGCGGCTTATATTTCAAACTTCGCTCAGTGGTGATTTTAATTGCGAACCAGATAATTATAATCGAAAAATTATTACCGAGGCTGCATCTTCGTATGTGGCAGAACAGAAAACCAGTAATAAAATGCATTCTCCGGTACTGGACATCTATTATTTTCAGCAATTTACGCCACGTCAGTCTTTTACGTTTAATACAGTGGGTACATACATAGGCACGCGTTCTTCAAATAGCTATGATGAAGGTTTTCCTTATCAGTATGATGTAGATGGGAAGACCGTTTCATCGCAAACTGAAGCTATATATGAAAATAAGTTGAAGCCCTTTGTACTTCAAACCGGTTTACATTATGGTCAGAAATTTGTGCATAATACATATAATGGCGATGTAATCTCACGCAATGTAATGCACCATCACCGTTTATATGCTTTTTCGGAGATTAAGGGTAGCTGGAGTCGCTTACGTTATCAAATTGGGGCTGGCATTAGTTGGTTATATTATAGACAAGACGAGCATCAGTATCGTTATAGCACATTTTGTCCGAAATTGGCTTTGACTTATCATATTAATGATCTTTGGCAACTAAGCTATCAGTTCCAGTCTAATGAGAGAGTGTCACAAATAGCCATGATCAGTGATGCGATGATCCGTACGAATAGTATGGAATGGACCCGGGGGAATCCAGACTTGAAGCCGAATCGTGAGTTTGAAAATACGTTGCGTCTTGCTTATACAGATGTACGTCTGCAAGCATATCTTTTGGGATATTATAAGTCTTGTATTCGCCCCAATATGGCTTTGTATGAGCGTACGGCAGATGACCAATTTGTTTATACTCAGCAGAACCAGCGGCAAATTAATATTTTAAATACGATGGCATATGTTAGTTATTGGTTCGTGCCTGATAAATTAGCGACTACAGTACAAGGCGGATTATTTAGATGTTTTAATTTCGGAAACAATTATACCCATTGTTATACGGCATATTATACAACAGCTGATTTGCAGGCTTATTGGAAAAGTTTCTCTTTTCGGGCGTATGCCGATAATGGATGGCGTTTTTTGGAAGGGGAGTCTAGAGGTTATAATGGATTTGATGTCGCTTTAAAGGCAACATATGCTTATACGGATTGGCAGTTTTCACTTACTTGGCGTTTACCTTTCATGAAGAACTATAAAATATATGAAACAGAGGTGTTGAATCAGAATTTGCACAAGTTGATAGCCTATCGCATGATAGATGCCGGTAATCAAGTGAGTCTGAATATTACATGGAGATTAAGTCGTGGACGTAAATATCAGACTGTAGATCGGAGCATAAATCTGAAAGATTCTGATACCGGAATTATTCATTAGGTTGGGAAAAATAGAGCCGGCACTCTATTTTCCTAAATGGAGTGCCGGCTTATGATCATAATGATCCATTGATATTTGTCTTTTATTTTGATAGGGTCGGAATCAGTTCTAATGCGGATTGATCACCACATTCGGCAGCTTTTTTAAAATTTTTTTCAGCCTCAGCCTTATTTCCTAATTGAGCCTGGATGATTCCCATTATACGATAAGCGGTAGCATTTTTTTCGTTTCTTTTTATGCATTGACTGGCAATTCCTTGTGCTTTTTCGATTTCACCAGCTCGCAGAAGTATTTCAATTTTGATAAAGTAGTATTCATCGTTATTCTCATCAAGTGATATAAGTCTGTCTGCGTCATCTAGTGCTTGTTGATACATATGGGCTTCAAGTTCTGCTTTTGCACGCATTTGGTAAAAAAATGGTGTAAGTCCTTGCTGTTTTTTGATATTTTCTATTTCATTATAATCAAAAACAGCTTTTCTGTATTCACCTTTTCCAAAAAATAGTTGTGCCCGATAGAAATAGTAATTGATGCATTGTTCTTGATGGGGAACAGGTGCCTTGGCAATGGCGCTGTCTAGGAGTTGTATGATTTGTATTGTGTCTTTTTCTTGAAGCTCTAACAGACAGCGTGCTGTCTGAAAATAGCTATAACTTGATGCTAGTGTCGCATTACATAATTTTTTGTATGTTTCGGCTGCATCATTGTATTTTTTTTCTGCGAAATAACAGTCCGCAATTTGTTGCAGGTAGAGGGGTTGTGGGTTAAGTTCATATGCTGTTAACGCTTGTTCTGTTGCTTGATTAATAGGGTAGTGGGTATAGGTATACATAATTTTGCTATAGGCATAATGTACCTGGTCTTTTTTGTCTTTAGGACATTTTTTTAATGCTTCGTTGTAATCGTCGTCTGCTCGTTGATAGTTTCCGTGTGAGGCATAGAAATTTGCACGTTCCATTAGTGCATCAGCTGTATATGATGGGTATTGTTGAATAAAATCAGCAACAATTGTTTCAACCGCAGTACTATCAATCTTTTTCTGTTTTGTTGCTAAAAACAGATAGGAAAGAGCATCTTGTTCATTCGTGGGTATAGCTTTAGGTATGTAAATACTTGTAAATGCATTATTTGCAAAACTTAAAGAGTTAATTCCGATAGTTTCAATTACGCGGGCATCTATACCGCATAATAAATTTTCTTTAGTAAAGTTTGCTTGTGTAATAGCTACGACTTGTTCTTCATCATTAATAACGGGGAGTCCTATAGAGGTGGAATCATTGGGCAGATTGTAAGTGTAATAATTATAGGAATATAAAGAGGATTTGTCTTTTATGATGGCATCTTGTGGTTCTTTGTCTTTTGCAAAATAAATAATTTTTCCTGTTGTTGAGCCGCTTGAAATGGGTATATAAGGCGCTTTTTCCCAAGTGGTAAGTGCGGTAACCAGATTATATGTGTCGCTGGCTCCGGTAATGCGTGTGATTGCATATTCTTTTCCCTTATTGTTCGTAATTACAGCTTGTTTAGCGTGTTTAAACAAGTCGTAGGAAGATACGACTTTTCCACCCTCTTCATAGAAAAAACCATAACCGGACAGCTGTTTCCCGTCGGCTTGAAATACCGTAATTTTACATATGGAAGATTGTGCGGATTTTGATATGTCTTTTGCTCCAATATATGTGTTTGCGCATATTATCGCGCATAAAATTAGTGTAAATAATTTTAGTTTCATAAGATGGTTATTTGTTTAATAAATCTATTGCATTATTGGTTGCTGCCTGGGTTATAGTAGTACCACTTAACATGTGGGCTATTTCTTCAATACGTTCTTTATGAGATAATTCACGAATGTTGCTATATACGGCAGTTTGGTTGTCAATTTTTTCTACTTTATAATGGTGAACTCCAATAGCCGCAATTTGTGGCAAATGGGTAATACTGATGACTTGTCCATTTTTTGCGATTTCTTGCATAACTTGTGCCATTTTATCAGCCATTTTACCAGAGACACCTGTATCTATTTCGTCAAAAATGACAGTGGGTAAATTCAACTTTTCTGAGAGAATGCTTTTAAAAGCCAACATTAGTCGTGAAATTTCACCTCCAGAGGCAATTTTTATAGCAGATTGCATGGGAAGATTTAAATTGCTGCTAAATAGAAAATTAATTTCATCTATTCCTGTTGGTCCTGGATGTTCTGTTTCTGTGAGTTCTAATTTTACTTTAGCATTAGGAAGTCCTAATTCTTTAAGTTTATCATGTAGTTTTGTTTCTATTTCAAGAATTGCATTTTCACGACCTTTTCTAAGTTGTTTTCCTATTTCGTATATCTTGTTATAGGCGTTATCTGTTTGAATTTTTAATTCGGAAATATTCGTGCTTGAATTATTAATTTTATCAATTTTGACTCTCAATTTTTCTTGTTCAGAAATAAGATCTGCTATCGTCTGTACTCTAAATTTCTGTTGCAAGGAGTATATGGTATTTAGTCTTTCTTCAATCTTTTTCGTTCGATTAGCATCATAAACTATAGCGTCGTTGAGTGATTGTATTTCTTCTGAAATATCTTTTAATTCAATACGGCAGTTGTTTATGCGTAATAAAAGGTCTTCTGTTATAGCATTGTATGCCGAGACCGATTGTAGTTTTTGTTCAACTTGTCGTAAAGAAGAAATGACACCTACCTGTTCATCCATTCCTTCTAAAATTTGGCTCGCGCCATAAAATTGCGTTTTTAATTCTTCTGCATGAGTAAGTGTGTTTAATTCATTTTCTGCGTTTTCTTGTTCTCCGTCTTCTAAGTTCGCATCTGATAGTTGTTGGAATTGGAATTTTAAAAAATCATATTCTTGTGATTGTATCTTTGCTTCATCTATACTTTGGTTGTATGAATTCAATAGTTTTATATATGAATTGTAAGCCATTTCGTATTGCTTGCGGAGAAACATATTTTGGGCATACGAATCCAAGGTGTCTTTTAAAAAATTAGGATTTCCTAGTAGAAGGTTCTGATGTTGAGAATGAATATCTATCAATAGAGTTCCTATCTCTTTTAATAGATTCAGATTTACTGGAGTATCATTAATAAAACATCGGCTTTTACCATTGATATTTAATTCACGCCTAAGTATGCACGAATTATCATCAATATCGTCAATATTATTGTCTTCCAAGATTTGTTTAAAAGAAGTCGGGTGGTGTTCTGTAGTAAATATCCCTTCAACGATACATTTGTGTTCTTCTTGTTTTATCAGTTGCGTATCCGCTCTTTTGCCAAGGAGCATTCCAAGAGCACCGATGAGAATGCTTTTGCCAGCACCTGTTTCCCCCGTTATGACAGAAAAACCTGAATGGAAATTTATTTCTGCAGAACTGATTAATGTATAATTTTTAATAGATAAATGTTTCAGCATAAGGTAAATATTTAAAGGATATCTTTGTATATACCGCTGTAATTTTATTGTTTGATTTTATTCCATGTCATATTTTGTGAGGGATTGATGGATATAAGTAGGTTACATACTGATTCGCGCTCTTGTGCAGTACCTTTTGATTTGAAAAGGTTTACTAGTTCTTCTTTTTTATATTCAGAAAAAAGTTGTGGCCATGGATTTGTGGACTTTTTTTGTTTGGTCGCTTTTAATAAAGTTAAAGCTTCACTGATTACCGACCGTCCGCGTTCTGCATTTTGAGCCATTTCATCCAATCCATTGCGGTGGTATTTGTATTGCAATTGGCGAAATGCTTCAAATGAAGCATCTAAATAATCACTGATAAGGGCATATCTGTTTTTATTGCTTTCAAAAGCTTTCCATCCTTTTTCATTGATTCCTTGGGCATTATTAACAATGAAAAGAGCGTTTTCAAGTTGTGATTGTCCGCCTTTTAAAGACATGCAGTCCATATCTATACCTAGAATTAGGTACACATAATAAGCGAATATTGCAGTTAAGTTATTGTCTATTTGTTCCATTCGAAATTCAAGTTGATCAAATTCTTGAAAAACAAAGGCGAAGTCGGGATCTTGAAAAGCAAATTCTGTAGTTTTATAGGATGTGTTATAAACGGGGCGGTTTGCTTGGATTTGTAAACTTCCTTCAAATCTATTTTCTGATTCTGAATACTTTGAAAGTATTATATTAAATGTGCATTCAATTCTTTCTGTTGGCGTAAATTGTAAATTTGTCCATTGGCGATCGTTTAAAAAACTAGTCAATGCTTTTTGTAAATTCTCAAATACGGCAGTATTAGTCCCTTGAATTTGCTGATGATTGATAGAAACTTGTGCATTTAGTTCTTGAGAATAAGTTTCTCCTAATCCAAGAAACAAAGTGAATGCAATTAATATAAAAACTTTTCGCATAATGTTTGAATTACATCTTTAGCAACTTCTTTTTTATTCTTTAATGGAAAATCAATTCGGTTTTCCTGTGTAATAATGCTAATCTGATTTGTGTCGTATTGAAAACCTGCTCCCGGATTTTGCAAGGAGTTTAATACGATGAAATCGAGATTTTTTTTACGTAGTTTCTCTGTTGCATTAGTAATTTCATTATCCGTTTCTAGAGCGAATCCGATGGTTATTTGTCGATCTTTTTTTATTTTTCCAAGTTCTGCAGCAATGTCTGTTGTCGGAATTAGTTGGATAGTTTGTTTTCCCTTTTCTCTTTTTATTTTGTTCTGATCTTTTGATTCTGGCGTAAAGTCTGCTACCGCAGCGCAAAATATGGCAACATCACTTTGGGCAAAATGCTTTTTGCATGCTGCTAACATTTCAGCTGCGCTTTCTACCGAGATTCGGCTTATATTGGTACTTGATATGCTTAAGTTTACTGGTCCTGATACTAAAATGACTTTAGCACCTCTTGTAGCACATTCTTCTGCCAGTGCATATCCCATTTTTCCGCTTGAGTAGTTTCCAATAAAACGAACCGGATCAATTTTTTCATATGTTGGTCCAGCGGTAATTAATACGGTTTTTCCTTGGAGTGGGTAACTTAACGGTTCCGAGTTTTTTTTGAACCATTGAGAAACATATGTGATAATATTTTCAGGTTCTTCCATGCGACCTTTTCCTACTAAGTGACTGGCAAGTTCACCTTCGCATGCCTCGATAACGTTTACACCATATGATTTCAACGTACTGATGTTGTTTTGTGTCGATGGATGCTTGTACATATCCAGATCCATAGCCGGTGCCAAAAAAATTGGCGCTTTCATCGATAGATATGTGGTAATTAGCATATTATCTGCGATCCCATTTGCCATTTTACCAATAGTAGATGCTGTTGCTGGAGCAATAATCATGGCGTCAGCCCAAAGTCCTAGATCAACATGACTGTTCCATGAGCCATCTCGTCTGTCAAAGAATTCACTGATAACCGGACGTGATGTAAGTGTCGATAATGTTAATGGTGTGATAAATTCTTTTCCTGCAGGAGTTATAACAACTTGAACTTCAGCACCAGCTTTAATCAATCCGCGTATTAAGATACATGCTTTGTAGGCAGCAATGCTTCCTGTAATTCCCAAGACAATATGTTTACCTTTTAATGTCATTATTATGAGTTATTTGCTTTAACTTTATTCTAGTGAGAACTTGTTTCGTGTTTTGTGGAAAATCGCCTTGCATCATCCACGCATAATAACCAGGTTCTTTTTGAAGAACAGAAAGGACTGGTTGTCCTTTATATTTTCCAAAGTTGAAGACTTCTATCCCTTCTTCATTATAAACAAAACGCCCAGCCAAATCAACATTGTTGTTCATCCGTGTAAAATTAGACAGGAATTCCATGTTATTTTCAATCTGATCGGAATATTTCTCTAATTGCGCTTTGAGTATTTCATATGTGGCTTCTGTATCTGCCTGTGCAGTGTGGGCATTTTGTAAATCTTTTTTACAATAAAATTTGTATGCAGCTGATAGTGTACGTGGCTCCATTTTATAATAGATATTCTGAACATCTATGAATCGAATGTTACAGATGTCTATATTAATTCCTGCTCGTTGGAATTCTTCAATGAGCAACGGTACGTCAAAGTGGTTTGAATTATATCCTGCCCAGTCGCAGTTCTCGAATATAGTTGCCAAATATGCTGCTTTTTCAACAAAGAGAGGGCAGTCTGCAACGTCTGCGTCAAAGATATTATTAACTTTTGATGCTTGTGGCTCTATTGGTATAGTAGGGTTGAAACGAAATGTCTCCTGTGTCTTTTTCCCGTCAGGAAAAATTTTTAGGTAGCTTAGTTCAACTATCCTGCTTTTTGTAATACTTAATCCAGTGGCCTCTATATCAAAAAAAACAATCGGCTTACCTAAATTTAATTCCATAAGAAAATCCTGCTGA
>FR903579.1:28090-99528 GCA_000438115.1 Prevotella sp. CAG:617
AAAATCCTGCTGAAAGTTTTTTATTCATTTAACATCATTGGCATTAAAAGCATTAACACACTTTCTTCTTCTGTGTCAACTGCAGGTGTTATGATGCCAGCACGACTGGCATCTGCCAGCTTGATAACTAAATCATCTCCTTCGATGATATTTATCAGTTCTAAAAGAAATGCTCCCTTGAAACCTATACTCATGGGGATTCCTGAATAGTCACAGAAAATATGTTCTTCAGCAGATTTTGAAAATTCTATATCTTGGCTGGATATTTGTAATTCGTGTGCAGAAAAACTTAGTTTTGTTAGAGATGTTTTCGTGGCAAAAACTAAAACGCGGCGTAAAGCGCTAATTAATGCACTACGATTAATTACTGCACAATTGGGGTTGTCTTGTGGAATTACGCTGCTATAATTGGGATAGCGTCCTTCAGTAAGGCGACAAGTTATTATGTAGTCTGTAGTTCGAATTTCGGCATTTCTATCAGTATAGGTGATAATTGTTTCATCCGTATCTTTTGTAAGGACATTCCTTAGTATCAATGCCGGTTTTTTAGGAAGAATGAATGAGCTATGATGTGAATTCTGAACTTTTGAGAATGTACTGCATACTAATTTATGACCATCGCTTGCTACAATTGTTAATTTTTCTTGAATGTCAAAAAATACGCCATTCATTACAGGACGTAAATCGTCAGAGGCAGTTGCAAACAAAGCGCGATTAATTCCTGACCATAATAAATTAGATGGTATAGTTATCTTGTCGCATTCTTCTGGAAGCGATTGGAATTCAGGGTAATCATCTGCAAATTCACTAATGATATTGTATTGGCCATTTTGATAACGAATGGTAATTTCATGAGTGGTCTCATCAACAACAAATTCAAGAGGCTGTTCTGGAATTTCTTTTAGCGCATCTTGAATCATGCGTGCATCAAGTGTAAATTTACAGTCATTATTGCATTCGATCAGTTCTACTGAAGTTCGGATTGTAGTTTCGCTGTCTGAAGCAGTAAGGGTTAAAAGTCCATTATTAATTTCAAATAAGAAATTATCAAGAATGGGTATTGTATTTTTACTTACAATTACTTTTCCGATAGATTGAAGTCTTGAGGATAATAATGTACTTGGGATTACAAAACGCATGGTTATTTGAATTTAAAGTTTATATTTCTTGTAACTTACAAAGGTAATCAATTAATTCTTCGAATCCAAATTTTCTATCCTTAACTTCTGTGCCATAGCAAATGAATGGCGCATGCTTAAAAAAGCGTTAAGTGCGTTTGGGGTATGAAAATAAAGTTGTAAATTCGCGTGCTATAACGTTAATAAAGAAGAAAGAAATGGAAATAACAGGTAAAATTATAGCTGTACTTGATGCTAGAAGTGGAATTTCTGCGAGAACCGGCAATCCGTGGAAATCGCAAGAGTTTGTTATAGAAACGCAAGAGCAGTACCCCCGTCGTTGTATCTTTCGTGTATTTGGAGAAGATAGATTAAATGCGATGAATATTCAGATGGGAGAAACTCTTACTGTTTCTTTTGACATAGATGCGCATGAATATAATGGCAGATGGTTTAATGATATTAGTGCGTGGAAAGTAGAGCGAAATGCTGTCACGCCAGGTAGTGTACCTCCTCTTGACATCCCCCAGTCAACAGCAATGCCGGCAGAAAACGAATCCATGTCAAATGCGGTTGATAAAGTTGATGATCTCCCGTTTTAATTAAATAAAGCCGGTTCTATTTTTTAAGAACCGGCTTTTTGTTTTTGGCTTCATTCTTTTTGTATGTTTCGAATATTAAGGCGGCTTATATCTTTCTTTTTTATAAGTTCAATTCTAGCTGTTATTGCTTTTCGCTATGTTCCGGTTTATGTTACACCTTTAATGGTTATTCGTTGTATTCAGCAGAAAATTGCAGGTAAACCTGTTAAGTTAGAGCATAAATGGGTACCACTAAATGAGATGTCACATTATTTGCCGATTGCTGTGATGGCCTCGGAGGACCAACGTTTTATGAAACATCATGGATTTGATGTCACTGAGATAAGGAATGCTGCAATTGATCGTATTACCGGAAGGCGATTTCGCGGCGGAAGTACAATTAGTCAGCAAACTGCTAAAAATGTGTTTCTTTGGCCTCAATCATCTTGGATAAGAAAAGGCTTTGAAGCGTATTTTACGGTATTAATAGAGATATTTTGGAGTAAACAGCGTATTATGGAAGTTTATTTAAATAGTATAGAAATGGGAGATGGCATTTATGGCGCGCAGGCTGTTGCATCGTGTCATTTTAATTGCCGTGCATCAGAATTGACCAAAAGGCAGTGCGCTTTGATTGCAGCAACACTTCCTAATCCATTGCATTACAGCTCTTTACATCCTTCTAAATATGTAAACAGACGGAAAACAGAAATAATAACGCAAATGAAGCATGTTTATTTTTGCGATTTAGAAGATAGAAAATAGTTTTTTTGTTCTTGAAAGTTTGCTACATTGGTTTTGAAGGTTTTAATATTACAGCTTGACTTTTTTTTCCATCAATATAGGCAATACATGCTTTTTTTAATCCTATTAATGCAACATGTTCCGTTTCTTGTATTATGTCCTGTTCTTTTAGGAATGCCAAATCTAAGTAATCATTAGAATTTGTTGGGATAATTGAAATATAGCCAATTCCAAGGGAGGTAATATTATGAAAAAAATGAGATCCTTGTGAGGGTTCGACATTTTTCAGACAACACTCAACGATAATACGCGCATCTTTAATCGTGCTCCATTGGATCGGAATCCCCAGCCAAGAATCCGTGCTTCCCCATCTGCCGGGGCCGATTAGAATATATCCGTTTTGATCAATATGCTTACTTGAAGTTATGTTCTCTAATTCTTTAGCAATTAGTTTGTTATGACATGGCGAGTAGTTGTCCTTCTTTATAAGGATAATTTGCTTGATATTTTCATAGCAACCATTTCCTAAAGCTTTATTGCTTTTTAAAATTGTATTGGAAAGATCGATTTTGTCAAGGTCTGCTCGTAATGACATTTCATTTTCAACAATAGGGCGTGCTTGCAAAATTGTTAATATCATGTTTTGAGATTTTTGATTTGGAGTCAGAGCAAATTCTATCTCAATAGGCCTTCCGAATTCTTGTTTCCCAATTGAAAGAAAATCTTCAATTGCTTTAGCAAATGGTATATTGGAGTTGTTTAGCAAATTTTTGAAAGATATGACTAGTCGATGATATTCCGGATAATATCCGTCGTATAGCGATTGATTTTCGGGATCGTAGGTTGACACAACGTGGGGGAGTAATGAGGACGGTATATGGGCTGCGTCAATTGGCAATTGACACAGATTGAATGTATCATCAGTTTGAATTTGGAATGGAGTTTTGTTTTTTGTACGTAAAGCATAAAAATATGATTGAGTACTTTTTAAAGCCGATTTTATCGTAGAAAGTTGCATTATTTTTTGTGTGTATTTTGGA
Organism: Prevotella sp. CAG:617; assembly: GCA_000438115.1. Lineage (GTDB taxonomy): Bacteria > Bacteroidota > Bacteroidia > Bacteroidales > Bacteroidaceae > Alloprevotella. The sequence continues at coordinate 31,574 of FR903579.1, forward strand.
ATAATTCGTAGAGTTGCCCCACCATCAACTACGTATTTTCCCAATCCTAGAGCAATATGCATGACACCATCCGTGGCCTGTTCTCCATCAATGGGATAATAATTTGTTGAATGTGCCACACCAGACATCATTGGGAAATAAAAATCACCATATTGGTTTCCTACCACTTCTTGTAAAACAACAGCCATTTTTTCTTGGTCAATTAGATTCTTGGTAGATAAAAGGTATAGTTTGCTTTCTTTGTAAAAAACCGAGGCAAATACTCCCTTAATCGCAGCTTCCAATTGCAATGACCGTAGCTGTGCATCTTCCGTATAGGGAATCATATAAGTTGAATAAATTCCGGCAAAAGGTTGATAATGAGAGTCTTCAAGCATGCTTGAAGACCTGATTGCCAAAGGCGATTTGGAGGCGTTACATAATGAAAGTAAACATTTTTGCACATGTTTCGGTAATTCAGCGTGCATGAATGTTTCTAAGATTTTCTGATTTGAATTTGTGGATAGTGCAAATGAGTAAAGGCCGTTTTTTTCCATAAATTCATCAAAAACATCAGTACATAATACAACCGTTTGAGGTATTTGTATTTGTAAATTTGGACCATAGTCTGGAATGTTCCATGTTGTCATAAAAGCAATACCGCGGCCTTTTCCTCCGAGTGATCCTTTTCCAATTTTTGTAAAATTACTACATTCATCAAATCTACTTTCTTCAAAATCCGCGATTACTCCGGTATTTTTCATTTTTCGGTATGCAATGATCAAGTTATATATTTGGTTCCTTATTTCATCCAGTTTTTGACCATTTGTAATATCCATCTCTTTTATAACCTTGGCCAAAGGAAATAAGGCTCTTGAATAAAAAAACCTGGAAAAGTGATTCCTTTTTAGGTGATAATATAACGATTTGTCCGGTATTAGAAATATTTTATGTTGCATCTCCCTCAGATCATGGATTTGCATTATTGTGGTGTTATTGTCAGGATCTATTATATTAAAGCACCCAAATCCGAAAAGTTGTGAAACTGCATGTTGTAGATTGAGTAGGTAATTATTTTCATTCTTACTAAGGAATTTTACATTTAGACTTTTTGCTAATATGATGCCTCTTTCAGTATTAGTTGATTGAAGAATGATTGGAATTTTGGGCATTATGTCTTTGACTTTTTTGCAAAAGTAAGCTCCTGCCAGAGGATTGTTTTTTCCTTCTTTCTTGAAACTTAAATCGGAAATAATTCCTAGAATGTGTTCTTGATACGTGTAGAAGTAATCCAAAGCTTCTTCGTAGTTACGGGCAAGAAGAATTTTGGGGCGTCCTCGCATTCGCAATGTTTTTAGATGTTCATTTAGTGCTTCTTTTGCAAATTCTTTACTTTGGGCTAGAACAAATTTATATAGCTGACATAAAATGGAGGAATAAGTTCTTACAGAATCTTCAATAAGTAATATGACTTGTACTCCTACAGCATTAGAATCAGGAAGAGCATTCCACTTATCTTCAATAAGTTTGATGATTGCGATTAGCAATTCTGAGTCTCCAAGCCATGAAAAAATATAATCAATAAAAGAAAGATCTTCGCAGGCAACTCTTTTAGATATTTCCTTGGAAAAAGGAGTTAATACGATTATAGGTAGGTCTTGATACCTTTCTTTAATCTCTTTTGCTTCGGAAAAAATATCATGTTTGTCTAAATTGGGCATGATAATAATTAGTTCAAATACCCTTTCTGAAAGTATTTTTATCGCCTCTTTTTTATTTTGTACACGTGTGAATCTTGGAGGATATCTTAGAGACAAATTCATGTATTCATTGAATATCTGCTCATCAATTCTACCGTCTTCTTCTAATGAAAAAATATCATATTTTGTTGCAATGAGCAAGACATTGTATATGCGTTTGTTCATCAACTCTGAAAATTGAGTGTCACGAATAAAATTGCTGTAAAATTTTTCTAAGGCTTTTTTCATGAAGCAGACTAAGAAATAGTTAAAAAGTGACATATTCCAATATTTGAGAAAGATGGAATATGCCACTTTTGTTGATTAAACTTGAATAAATGGGGTTAATAGGCAAATAGAGGATAATTCATCATGCATTCGTTTACCTTTTCACGAACAGATTTGATTACATTCTCGTCATCTGGAGAATTTAAAACTTCTTCAATGAAATCAGCTATTATTGGCATCATATCCTCTTTTAATCCTCTTGTGGTTATTGCAGGGGTACCAATTCTTATACCTGAAGTTTGAAAAGCGCTGCGGTCATCAAATGGCACCATATTTTTGTTTACAGTAATGTCTGCTGCTACCAACACACTTTCTGCTTTCTTGCCCGTCAAATCAGGATATTTCGTTCTTAAATCAACAAGCATGCTATGATTGTCTGTTCCTCCACTAACTATGTTAAAGCCTCTTTTGATTAGTTCTTTTGCTAAACAATCGGCATTATTTTTTACTTGTTGGGCATAAAGTTTGAATTCTGGTTGCAAAGCTTCGCCAAAAGCTACAGCCTTTGCTGCAATTACATGTTCAAGAGGGCCACCTTGAATCCCAGGAAAAACAGCACTATTAAGCAATTGGCTCATCATTTTTATGGAACCTTTGTTAGTCGTATACCCCCATGGATTTTCGAAATCTTTGCCCATTAAGATTATTCCACCTCTTGGTCCTCTTAAGGTTTTATGTGTCGTTGAGGTGACGATATGCGCGTATTTAACAGGGTTTTTTAACAGGCCTGCGGCGATAAGTCCTGCAGGGTGAGCCATGTCAACCATAAAAATGGCGTCAATTTTGTCTGCAATGTTTCTCATTCGCTCATAATCCCATTCTCGGCTGTAAGCCGATCCTCCTCCAATGATAAGTTTGGGTTTGAATTCTAGAGCTAAACTTTCCATTTCATCATAATCAACGGTGCCGGTCTCTTTTTTTAAATTGTAACCTATTGGGTTATATAAAATGCCAGAAGTATTGACTTTTGAGCCGTGTGAAAGATGTCCGCCTTGTTCCAGATTTAGTCCCATAAAAGTATCGCCGGGTTTTAGGCAGGCTAAGAAAACTGCGGCGTTAGCTTGTGCGCCGGAATGAGGCTGTACATTAGCGTATTCTGCACCAAAAAGTTTTTTAACGCGTTCAATTGCAATGGATTCTGTTTTGTCTACAATTTCACATCCTCCGTAGTATCGTTTTGATGGATATCCTTCTGCATATTTGTTGGTAAGGCATGAGCCCATGGCTTGAAGTACTTGGTCGCTTACAAAGTTTTCTGAAGCTATAAGCTCAATACCTTTTAATTGGCGTTGATGTTCCGCTTCTATCAATTCGAAGATTTCAGTGTCTTTTTTCATATCAAAAAAAATAAAAATAGAACAATTTCATGAATTCTTATACCAGTTTTACTTGGTCGATATTTTGCTCTTTTTCACAATAATGGCATTGTAGCTTGCCTATGTTTTTATCAATAACATGAAAGTGTGTAGGAACGGGTTCATTGTTTGTAACACATTTTGGATTATTGCATTTTACAATGCCTATTAGATCATCTGGCAAATTAACTTGTTTCTTTTCTACAACTTCATAATTTTTTATTGTGCATAGTGAAACATTGGGGGCAACTACAGATAATTGGTTTAATTCTGCATGAGTAAAAAATTTATCAGCTATTTTGATGATACTTTTTTCGCCCATCTTCTTGCTCTTTATATTGTAGCCAATCATGATGGCAGTATGCAGTTTTTGTAGTTGCAGAAGGTTTATTACCTCAAAAAGTTTGTTTGACGGTATATGGTCGATTACGGTTCCGTTTTCAATAGCAGCTACCAATAATTCTTCTTTTTTCATTTTTGTCGACTTTAGTTTATTTTTGGATAGGGATGATTGTCTTGTCGTGTATTATATCATCCAAAGTATAACCTAATGCATCACAGATAATTGCCTGTCGAGCGTAAAGGCCGTTTTTAGCTTGTTGAAAATAGTAGGCATGCGGATTATTGTCAACATCATAAGCGATTTCATTTACACGAGGAAGAGGATGCAAAATCTTCATGTTTTTCTTTGCTTGGGCTAACATGTCATTTCGCAAGACGAATAAATCTTTTACTTTTTCGTATTCCATTAAATCAGTAAAGCGCTCGCGTTGTACTCTTGTCATATACAGGATGTCTGCCTCGCTTATGATATTTTCGTTAAGGTCTTCGTGCTCAATGTATTTAATATGGTTTTGCTTACAATATAACTTGTATTCTTCAGGCATAGCCAATTCTTTAGGAGCAATAAAATGGAAAGTAGGTGAAAAATGTCTCATGGCCATTAATAAAGAGTGTACTGTTCGGCCATATTTTAAATCACCAATAAGAAAAATGTTCAAATTATCTAATGTGCCTTGGGTCTTGTAAATGGAATATAAATCAAGCATTGTTTGTGACGGGTGCTGATTAGCTCCATCTCCGGCATTGATAATTGGAATGTCTGTGACTTCGCTGGCATATCGGGCTGCTCCTTCTAAATAGTGACGCATTACAATAATATCAGCATAATTGCTAACCATCTTTATCGTATCTTTCAAGGTTTCTCCCTTTGACGAACTGGTGACTTTGGGGTCCGTGAATCCAATAACTCTTGCACTTAGTCTGTTGGCGGCTGTTTCAAATGAGAGACGTGTACGGGTTGAAGGTTCAAAAAATAGAGTTGCTACTACTTTTCCTTCAAGAATTTTTCGGTTCGGAAATTTTTCAAACTCTGCTGCCATTGTGAGTAGATACATTAATTTCTCTCTTGAATGGTTGGCAATTGTTACGAAACTTTTTTTGTCAGGCATAATAAAGTTTTTTCTTGTTAGACATTCCGAAACGTAAAGTTAGAAAAAATCATTGAAAAGTCCTCCTTTTTTTGCTTTTTTCTGTTAGAAATAAAGGTTGATGAGATGCTTATTTCCGTAAATTGCATTTTTGTTAAATGTTTAGTAGATGGTAAGCTCTATTTCCTTTGTACACATATTCCGATTTATTCTGATAGTGATAGAAACGGGATTTATACAAGACTATGAAAATATAAATAGTTTTACAAGGTAACTTACAAATTAAATAGTTAAATTTGCAAACAAATTTTCTTGTAGTCATATGTTATGGAAACAAATGATTCAATAAGGTTTAATCAGATACGCAATTACAAACGATGTTTCGCTGATGCTATTAAAGTCATCACTCATCTGCCATTTAATTTAATAAGAAGTCTTTGCTTGTTGTGGGGACTTTCATCTATAGGAATTTTCGGATTACTTTTTTTATCGATATTTGCAAAGTCAAATTGGGGCGTTGGGGGCGGAATAGTACTTCTCCTCTTTGTGTTGTGGTTACAGGCAATAGCCTTATCAAGGTTATCTTGCTGTATTCACGAATTGCAGGAGGGAAAAAACGAACTGACTAAGTGTTCTAAAATTCCATTAAGAGAAGTAGCTTGTCAGGCTTTTAATTATTTTATATTGCGAGTAGTTCAACTGCTTGTTGTTGGAGTGGTTGTTTTTATTTTGATGATTTGTCATGTCACGACTGTATATGCATTAATTGTTTGTGCTGTGATTCTTCTTATTATAACTTATTTCGATCTTTATTTTTTGAGCGATACGTTTTTAAGTAAGAGAAAATTTTTGAGTAGTTTTTTATCGACTTTTAGGAAATGCTTAAAAAACATCAGCATCTCATTTATTATATATGTGAGTGTAGCCTTTTTTGTCGGAGTTTCTGTTGTGGTGCTTTATGCGCCAACATTTGTGTTGTCATGTGGCTTGGGGGCACAGAATTTTGCTCAACAAATTGGAGATACATCCAGTTTGATTCCACTATGGGTGCATGCGTTTAATTTTGTTTTAATGGCATGTGTGTTTGTCATAGTTAATTTTATCCTAACTTTTTGTCGATTTGCGTCCGTCTTGTTTTGGAATACGATATTGCTGCGCCAAGAAGAAAAAAGAGCACAGTTGCAACAATAAAAATATGAGTGTCAACGATTTGAATTTATTATTTTCAATAACCAAATAAATCACACAATGAATAATAATTTTATGGTCTTTTCAGGCACAAAGTCACGCTATTTAGCAGAAAAGATTTGTGCAAGTTTAGGTTGCAAATTAGGTAATTTGTTAATTACTCACTTCGCAGACGGAGAATTTGCGGTCAGCTATGAAGAATCAATTAGAGGTCGTGATGTATTCTTAGTGCAATCAACTTTCCCAAATTCGGATAATTTGATGGAATTATTGTTGATGATTGATGCGGCTAAGCGTGCGTCTGCGCACAGTATTATAGCAGTCGTTCCTTATTTTGGATGGGCTAGACAGGATAGAAAGGACAAGCCAAGAGTTTCAATCGGTGCTAAATTAGTCGCAGACCTGCTGAGTGTAGCTGGTATTGATCGATTAATTACCATGGATTTACATGCAGATCAAGAGCAAGGCTTTTTTGATGTTCCAGTAGACCATTTGTATGCCTCTACAATAATGTTGCCTTATGTAAAGAATTTGAATTTGCCAAATCTGTGTATTGCAACACCAGATGTGGGGGGATCAAAACGTGCAAGTACATATGCAAAGTATTTGGATTGTCCATTAGTCCTTTGTAACAAATCGCGTAAAAAGGCGAATGTAGTTGATACTATACAGATAATTGGAGATGTGAAAGGCATGGATGTTATACTTGTTGATGATATTGTTGATACTGCAGGAACTATTACCAAAGCAGCTGATTTGATGATGGAAAATGGTGCACATAGTGTAAGAGCTATAGCATCCCATTGTGTAATGTCTGGACCAGCCAGTCAGAGGGTTCAAGATTCCAAATTGGAAGAAATTGTGTTTACAGACAGTATTCCTTATGACAATCTTTGTTCGAAAGTTAAGCAATTAACCGTAGCGGATATGTTCGCAGAGACAATACGCCGGTTGATGAATAATGAAAGCATTAGTTCTCAATATCTGATTTAATTTACGGCAAAAGAATTCTGAATGTTACGGGATTCTTTTGCTTTTTTAGATGGCTTCGTTACATGGAAATTAAAACATTTTCGGCATCGTATGTTTCGACCACTTTTTCTGAACTATCAAGAACTTATCAGAATTTAGTGGAGGAAGCAAAGAATGCCTCTATGAGTAGCTATTCTCCCTATTCGAAATTTAGCGTGGGAGCTGCAGTCTGTTTGAAAAACGGATTAGTCTTTTCGGCTTCAAATCAAGAAAATGTATCTTACCCAGAAGGAATCTGCGCAGAACGTAACGTCTTGTTTTATGCAAAATCAAAGTATCCTGATATACCAATAACTTCCATGGCTATTGCGGCACGGGACAAACATGGATTTACTGACTTTCCTGTTTCGCCATGTGGGGCCTGTCGACAAGTTATTTTAGAGACTATTTTGCGTGACAATATTGACTTTAATATAATTTTGTATGGTGAGCGTGAAACACTTATTGTTCCACAAGCGTCTATGTTGTTGCCGTTGAATTTTCATATGTGATTTAGGATATGATTTTTTGGCAAGAAAAATCATATCCTAAAATATTTATGTATATTTGCAAATATGAATTTTTAAATAAGTAAAGATATGCAATCGTTAAAAGGAAGTAAGACAGAAAAGAATTTGCAAACAGCTTTGGCCGGAGAATCTGTTGCTCGTAATAAATATACTTATTATGCATCTAAAGCACGAAAAGATGGTTACGTACAGATTGCCGAAATTTTTGAGGAAACAGCAAATAATGAGAAGGAACATGCCAAAATTTGGTTTAAGTATTTGAATGACGGCATTAAATCAACTTTGGAAAATTTGCAAGATGCAGCAGCTGGTGAAAATTATGAATGGACTGATATGTATGCAAATTTTGCGAAACAGGCACGTGAAGAAGGATTTACGGAGATTGCTGCAAAATTTGAAATGGTTGCAGCTATTGAAAAAGAACATGAAGAACGCTACCGTAAATTAATTGGAAATGTAAACCAAAAATTGGTTTTCTCCAGAGATGGTGATTGCATATGGCAGTGCAGCAATTGCGGTCATATTGTAGTCGGAAAAGATGCACCAAATACGTGTCCAGTCTGCGATCATCCGCAGAGTTATTTCCGAATAAAAGCTGAAAATTATTAACAAAAAATGGGGTAGGTCGATTTGGTTGACTTATCCCTTTTTTATGGTGTTTAGAAAAGGGATATAAGGTCAATAAACCGAAAATATTTCGAAAAAGTTTCTTCGTATCCATAGAAAATTGTATATTTGAGATGTCTAATCAAAAATTGAATTTAATATGAAAGGATTAAGTATTTTAGCAGCTTTTTTGGGTGGCGCTGCTGTTGGCGCTGCTTGTGGTATATTATTTGCGCCTGAAAAAGGAACAGATATGAGAACAAAAATCGCAGAAGCAATTCGTAAACGTGGTATCAAACTGAATGATAAGGAAATGTCAAATTTGGTAGATGATATCGCAGATGAATTAAAAGTTGTCAGCGATTAATAGTAGTGTTGTCTTGCACAAAATTGGCGATCTATAGTCTTGATTTATATATGAATTTGCTAAACGAATTGATAAGGGATTTTAAACAGTATTTGACTTGTCAAAAAAAATATATACAGGTCGATATAGTAAGTAAATTAACTGTGCTTTATGCCTTATTGATTTTAATTCTCATATTTTTCTTGCTGGGTTCTGTGCTACTTCTACTGCTATCATATATGTTAACGTTCTATTTGGCATCTGTCCTTGATAGTAAAATACTGGCATTGTTGATAGTCTTTGTCTTGTATCTGGCATTGGGATTCTTTATATACATAAAGAGGAGATCCCTGATATTAAATCCTTTAGCGGCTTTTATTGCCAATAAAGTATTAATAGATCATAATGATGGTGATAGTTATGAAAAAAAAGAAAATACAGACATTTGATGATCTTTTGATACTGCGAGAGGAGTACAAAAGAGAAGCCCAGAAACAGATGGATTCAATGCTTCAGAGAGTAAAACAAAGTTCTTTGAAGAATGGAAGCGGAGGGCATTTCCGGCAAATTACGGGATATTTAGAGCAAGTTTTTGCTATATATAAAGGCGTGACGTTTGGTCTTCGCTTTATACGGAGGGTAAAAGCTGTTACGCAGTCATTTAAAAGAGGTCGCTAATAAGTGCTTAATATTTAAAAAGTCGGCAAACAAAGCATTTTAAGGCTCGTTTGCCGACTTTTTATTGCAAATTATTTCTGTATTTGTGTTTTTTCTTGATTTTTGATATTTATTTTTGTACATCGATTTTTTTTGTTTTATCTTTGTTCCTAGAATACATGTGACAAACGATTTTCCAGAAATCAATATATGAACGTAGTTGTAATTAATTATAAAGGTGGGAATGTCTTGTCCGTAATTAATGCTTTGCACCGTATAGGTGTTGAAGCCACGTTATCTAATGATATAGAAACTATAAAAAAAGCGGATAAGGTAATATTTCCAGGTCAAAGTGAGGCTTTGATGACAATGAACTTTTTGAAAGAATTTAAATTGGATCAGGTCCTTCAAACTTTGACCCAACCTTTCTTAGGGATTTGTATAGGGTTACAGATTTTAGGAGCTAGAAGCGAAGAAAAGAATACTGCGTGTTTAGATATATTGGAGGGAGAGGTCGTAAAAAAATTTTTTCTGGAAGATGGCTCTCGTCTTAAGATACCTCATATGGGATGGAATAATGTTAGTCATTCTAAGTCCGAATTATTTCAAAATATCCCGGACAATTCTTATTTTTATTTCGTTCATAGTTTTTATATGCCGGTAAATCGATATACAATAGCCGAGACGGATTATATAAATTGCTTTTCTGCCGCAATTAAAAAGGATAATTTTTATGCCACGCAGTTCCATCCAGAAAAAAGTGGAAAATGTGGTGAACAATTATTGAGGAACTTCATTGAACTTTAATTATGGAAATTATACCAGCAATAGACATTATTAATGGAGAATGTGTACGCTTATCTAATGGCAATTATGAGCAGTGTAAGGTATATTCCAAGTCTCCGATAGATGTAGCCAAGAAATTCGAAGACTTGGGATTTCAACGCTTGCATTTGGTGGATCTCGATGGAGCTCGTTCTGCTCATGTTGTTAATTATAAAGTTCTTGAACAGATTGCGGCTCAAACTGGTTTATTGGTGGATTTCGGGGGCGGTATAAAAAGCGAAGCAGATTTAAATTTGGTAAAGAATTGCGGTGCAACATATGTAACACTAGGAAGTATTGCTGTGAAAGATCCATTGAAAGTGAGGGAATGGATTTCTCAATATGGAGCTGAATATTTTATTTTAGGGGCAGATTGTTTAGATGAGAGAATTAAAATTAATGGTTGGAAGGAAACGGCAGAAACAGATGTTTTTTCTTTTATCAATAGTTATGCTCAGGTGGGAGTAAAAAAGTTTTTATGTACAGATATTTCAAGAGATGGAATGCTTAATGGACCGTCAATTGATTTGTACAAAAAAATTATGGATAAATGTTCAGGATGTATCTTGATTGCCAGTGGGGGAGTTAGTTCTTTGGAAGATCTGTTTAGACTTCAGGAAATTGGTATACAGCATGTTATTGTAGGAAAGGCAATATATGAAGGAAGAATAAATCTTGCAGAAATAGTAAATAGATTCAATTGAAATGTTAGCAAAAAGAATAATTCCTTGCCTCGATGTTAAGAATAAGAAATTGGTAAAGGGAACAAATTTTGAAAATTTACAAGAGTTAGGTGATGCAGTTGATTATGCGATTAAGTATGATAAAATGCATGCCGATGAACTTGTATTTTTAGATATTACTGCGAGTATTGAAGAACGAAAGAATTTAAAAGAACTGGTTTTTGAGATTGCTAAAAATATTTCTATCCCGTTTACGGTTGGAGGTGGAATTTGCAGTGTTGAAGATGCAGAAGATTTATTTTTAGCAGGTGCGGATAAAATTAGTATAAATTCTGCTGCATTGAAAAACCCCCAACTGATCAATCAGATTTCAACACGCTTTGGATCACAAGCATGCGTCGTTGCTATAGATGCCAAGCAAGATCCGTTATCGGGCGAATGGCTTTGCTATTCTAAAGGTGGAAAAGAAAATACGGGAAGACGTTTGTATGATTGGGCGAGGGAAGTTGTTGAACGAGGTGCAGGGGAAATCCTGTTTACGAGTATAGATCATGATGGAGTAAAACATGGCTATGCTAATGCTGCATTATCTGTTTTGTCAAACAGCCTTTCTGTTCCTATTATAGCATCTGGAGGCGCAGGGTGTAGTCAAGATTTTTATGACGCATTTGTGGTGGGGAAAGCCGATGCTGCATTAGCTGCAAGTACTTTTCATTATGATAAAATTAATATAGACAAATTAAAGCATTATTTGCTTTCTAAAAACATAAATGTTCGATTGTAAAATGAAAATAGATTTTGAAAAGGGAAACGGTTTAATTCCTGCAATAATACAGGATATAGATACTAGAAAGGTCCTTATGTTGGGATACATGAACAAGGGTGCATATGAACAGACGCTTCAAACGAAGAAAGTAACCTTTTTTAGTCGGAGTAGAAATTGTTTATGGGTAAAAGGTGAAACAAGTGGGAATTACTTGCATTTAAAAGAAATAAAGTGCGATTGTGATAATGATGCCTTGTTGATTTTTGTTAAACCTGATGGACCGGTTTGTCATAAAGGCACAGATACCTGCTGGGGAGAAAATAATGAAAGAAATGCGTTGGCTTTCTTAAGTGAATTGCAGGATTTTATTAACGACAGGAAACAAAAAATGCCAGAGAACTCATATACGACATCCTTGTTTAAGGATGGTATAAATAGAATAGCTCAAAAAGTAGGAGAGGAGGCTCTAGAAACTGTTATTGAGGCAGTAAATGGGACAAATGAGCGGCTTGTTTACGAAGGAGCAGATTTGTTGTATCATTTGATCGTTTTATTGGCGGAGAAAAATTTACGTATAGAAAATTTAGCTCAGGAGTTAGAAAGTCGACATAATCCTAATTGGAGAAAACATTAAATATTTTTGCCATGCTGATCAATATTGAGAATATAAGTATTTCACGCGATAGAAAAACTGTCTTGTCTAACGTGAATTTTCATGCAGATGAGGGCGAATTTATCTATTTGACCGGTAAGGTTGGTACAGGAAAAAGTACATTTTTAAAGACATTGTATGCAGAAGTTCCTGTTGAATCAGGAAACGCTGAAATTCTAGATTATAATCTGAATAAAATAAAGAGGAGCAAGGTACAAGAGTTAAGACGAAAAATAGGTATTGTATTTCAGGATTTCCAGTTGTTATCTGATAGAACCGTATATGAAAATCTTAATTTTGTTTTGAAGTCTGTAAAATGGAAAAAACAAGAACGAAAAAATAGGATTAATGAAGTTCTAAGTATGGTCGGAATGGAAGAAAAAATAAGTAGTTTTCCACATGAGTTAAGTGGAGGCGAACAGCAGAGGGTTTCAATAGCCCGAGCATTACTTAATAATCCTCGAATTATATTGGCCGATGAACCTACAGGGAATTTAGATAGTGAATCAAGTGCCGTAGTAATGGATATTTTGCGCAAAATTAGCGAACAGGGAACAACAATAATTATGTCAACTCATAATTTGTCATTGTTAATTGATTACCCTGGGGTTGTGTACGAATGTCATGATGGAAAATTGGAAGAAAAACAAGATAAATAATTAAGATATGAAAGTATTAAAATTTGGTGGAACATCTGTTGGGTCTCCTGAAAGGATAAAAAGTGTTTCAAATTTAATAGCTGACGGCCAGCCTAAAATTGTTGTTTTTTCTGCTATGAGCGGAACAACTAATTCTTTAATAGAAATTGCAGATTATTTTAGTAGGAAAAATTCTGAGGCGGCAAATAATATTATCAATCAATTGCAACGAAAATATGAATCGCATGTTTTAGAATTGTATTCAGAAGATAAAACTATTCAGAAATCAAAAAAGTTGTTGGCCGAAATTTTTGATTTATTGCGTTCTTTTTCAAATAAAGAAGTTGGTGAACGGGAACATAAGTATATCGTTGCACAAGGTGAGATAATTAGTACAAATTTGATTACTAATTATCTTCTCGAGAATGGCGTGAAGGCATTACTGATTCCGGCATTAGATTATATGAAATTAAATGAAAATGAAGAGCCGGATATGTCATATATTAAGGAGAAGTTAAGCAACTTTTTAAATGCAAATGCCGGATATGATTTATATATAACACAAGGATTTATTTGTAGGGACTATACTGGAGAAGTTTCTAATTTGCAGCGAGGTGGTTCTGATTATACGGCTTGTATTATTGGAGCGGTATTGAAGTCTGATGAAATTCAGATATGGACCGATATTGACGGGATGCATAATAATGATCCTCGCATTGTTGATCACACGTCTCCAGTTAGGCAATTGAATTTTGAAGAAGCAGCGGAATTGGCTTATTTTGGGGCAAAGATTTTGCATCCCACTTGCATTCAACCGGCTCGCTATGCTGGTGTGCCTGTTAAACTTTTAAATACAATGGATCCTAGTGCGCCTGGAACTATTATAAATAATAAAATAGAAAAAGGTTGTATAAAAGCTGTTGCAGCAAAAGATAATATCACAGCTATAAAAATCGTAAGTAGCAGGATGTTGCTAGCTACAGGTTTTTTGAGGAAGGTATTTGAAATATTTGAAACATACAAAACTCCAGTCGACATGGTTACGACGTCGGAGGTCGGTGTTTCATTAAGTATTGATAATACAAGTCATTTGGTGCAGATCGTTGATGAGTTAAAAAAATATGGAACGGTAGTCGTTGACCACGATATGTGTATCGTTTGTGTAGTCGGAGATTTACAGTGGGGTAATATCGGCTTTGAAAGTCTTGTGACCTCTGCTTTAGAAAAAATTCCTGTAAGAATGATTTCTTATGGTGGAAGTGATCATAATATCTCATTCCTCATTAGAAAAACAGATAAAAAGAATTTATTACAGGCACTAAGTTGTAAACTTTTTAATTAGAATGTCATGATTTCAACAAATAAAATAGACAAAATACAAACTCCTTTTTATTTTTATGATACGGCCCTATTAAAAAGTACATTAAATGCAATAATAAGTGAAACTCAACACAATCCTCAGTTTTGTGTACATTATGCAGTTAAAGCCAATGCCAAAAAGGAAATTCTGTCTATAATTGCTAAAGCAGGTCTTGGAGCAGATTGTGTTAGTGGAGGAGAAATTCGAGCGTGCGTAGAAGCTGGATTTGATCCTTCTAAAATTGTATATGCAGGAGTTGGGAAATGTGATTGGGAGATAGAGTTAGCTTTAGACTATAATATAGCATGCTTTAATGTTGAAAGCCTTCCTGAGTTAGAGGTAATCAATGATATAGCTCAGCGAAAAGGAAAAATCGCAAATGTTGCTATTCGGGTTAATCCCAACGTGGATGCTCATACTCATGAGAAGATTACAACAGGGTTAGAAGAGAATAAATTTGGCATTTCCGTAAATGATCTTCCTAAAATTATAGAGAAGGCACAAAGTCTGCAATCTGTTGCATTTGTAGGATTGCATTTTCATATAGGATCGCAAATTACAAATATGGAAGTCTTTGAGAATTTGTGCATGCAGATTTCTAATATTGTAGAAGATGTACAGAAAAAGATCCCTATACAAAATATAAATGTAGGAGGAGGATTAGGTATTAATTATGATGAGCCGGAATCAGCCTTAATACCAGATTTTAGATCTTATTTTTCTATATTTGAGCGTAACATTCGTCTTTCTCCTAAACAAAGTTTGCATTTCGAATTAGGTCGTTCAATTGTTGGCCAAATGGGAACTCTGGTTACAAAAGTTTTATACGTAAAAAAAGGAAGCAAGAAAAATTTCCTAATAGTGGATGCTGGATTTACAGATTTAATCCGACCGGCTTTGTATCAATCCAAACATAAAATTCTTAATATAACTTCTACAAATCAGAATAGTGAAGTGTATGATGTCGTTGGACCGATTTGTGAAAGTAGTGATGTCTTTGCAAAGGGAATACAATTACCGGAAAGTAAACGAGGGGATTATGTAGTAATTGAGAGCGCCGGAGCATATGGTGAAGTTATGGCATCAACATATAATTGCAGAACATTGATCAAAGGATATTGTGATTTTGAATTGTAAGAATTTATATTATATTTAATAGCGAGTTGAGACTTTTTATTTAGAATGGTTTACTTAGAGATTTATTCAACGGATTTGGTTAGTTTTTGGGATTCTTTTGTAGATAAGAGCAAGAACGGAACCTTTCTAATTAGACGCTCTTATATGGATTATCATAAAGACAGGTTTAAAGACTTGTCTTTAGTTTTTTATAACAGCAAACATCATATGTGCGGTGTCTTTCCGATTACAGTTGATGTTAAAAACGGCATAGCAAGTTCTCATAATGGGTTGACCTACGGTGGATTGGTGATATTACCAAATACAGAATATGATCAAGTAAGCGAAATGTTGAACAAAAGCCTTGGCTTCTTGAGACGCAATGGTATTACTGAATTCTATTATAAACCAATTCCTTATATTTATCATAAATATCCTTCCCAAGAAGATTTGTATTGGTTGTATGTAAACGGTTCTAACTTGTATAGTAGATCGATATCATCAGTGATTGATTTGAATAATTCAATACCTTTTTCAGCTTTGCGTTTGCGTAAAATAAAAAAAGCAATGGAAAGTAATGGATTGGAATTATCTGTTTGTGATGCTTCTGAAAATCCCCAATTATGGAAATCTTATTGGAAGCTATTGTGTAATATATTGAGTGAGAGACATAACACTAGTCCTGTTCATACATATGAAGAAATTAGCTATTTGCAGCATAAGAATTCACGTGATATAAAACTATATATCATATTTGATAAATATAAACAGGAGATTCTTGCTGGAGTGGTTGCATATGAGACAGATTTGGTTATGCATTGTCAATATATTGCGTCGAGCGATGTCGGCTTTAAATTTAATGCCTTAGATTTCCTTTTTAATTGGATGATTGACTCTGCAAAATCCCGTTTTCGCTATTTTGATTTTGGTGTTTCTACTGAGCAAAATGGTTTATTTTTGAATAATGGATTGTTGTTTCAAAAACAGGGATTCGGTGGCAGGGGCATATGTTATGATACGTATAAGCTCTTATTATAAAATAAAAAATGTATCCCCTCCAAGTTTCTTCCTGAAGGGGATACCGTTTTTATTTTATAATTTCTAATTCCTTAAATATCTTGGTTAGAGCTATTACAGCACGTTCTACTTGTTCCTTAGTATGAGTTGCCATTAGTGCAACTCTTACGAGGGTATCTTGTGGTGCACAAGCC
This sequence comes from Prevotella sp. CAG:617, assembly GCA_000438115.1. Classification (GTDB taxonomy): domain Bacteria; phylum Bacteroidota; class Bacteroidia; order Bacteroidales; family Bacteroidaceae; genus Alloprevotella. Next base: position 47,954 of record FR903579.1, read on the forward strand.
GGAGGTATAACTGGATTGATAAATACTCCAGCATCAAAAGCCATTTTTGTTACCAAGAAAGTTTTTTCAACATCTCTTACATATAAGGGGATAATTGGTGATTTTGTATCGCCTATTTCAAATCCTTCTTCATGGAATCTTTGTAATGCATAATTTGTTACATCCCATAAAGCTTGAATACGCCATGGCTCTTTTTGAATTATGTGCAGTGCCTCTAAAGCTGCAGCAGTTGCAGCGGGGGTATTTGATGCACTAAAAATATAGGTGCGGGCATTATGGCGCAACCAATTTATAATAGAAGAATCTGCAGCAATGAATCCACCAATTGACGCAAGTGACTTACTGAACGTACCCATGATTAAGTCCACTTCGTCTGTTAATCCAAAATAATCGCAAACTCCCCTACCCTGATTTCCAAAAACGCCAATGCCATGGGCTTCATCAACCATGACAGTTGCGTTATATTTATGTTTCAGTTTGATTATTTCTGGCAGGTTTGCCAAATCGCCCTCCATTGAAAATACACCATCTACTACAATTAATTTGACCGATTCTGGTTTGCACTTTTGGAGTTGACGTTCCAAGTCTTCCATGTCATTGTGTTTGTACTTGAGACTTGTTGAAAAAGATAATCTTCTTCCATCAACTATAGAAGCATGATCACGGTCATCACAAATTATGTAGTCCTCTCGACCGGTTAAGCAAGCAATTACACCCGAATTTACTGTAAAACCTGTAGAAAAGCATAGTGCCTCATCTTTTCCTACAAATTTGGCTAATTCTTTTTCTAATTGCACATGCAAATCTAATGTTCCGTTAAGAAAACGCGAGCCCGCACATCCAGCTCCATATTTTTTCATGGCTTTGATGCCAGCTTCAATGATACGCTCATCGCCAGTCAGACCTGTATATGCATTTGATCCAAACATAAGGACTTTTTGCCCATCCATGTCGACTTCTGTTCCTTGTTTTCCGTCAATTTCACGAAAATAGGGATACACTCCTTGTTTCATATATTGTTGAGGAAGAGTGTATTTTGCTAATCTGTCTTGTAATATGCCCATAATTGTTTGTATGGTAATTTCACACGAATTTATGCCATAAGGCTTTTTAACTATTTTGCAAAGTTAGTGATTTTAGAATGAAAATAAAAGAATAAGTGCTGAAAATTATCAATGACCGAAAAAAACCTTTTATTGTCGTTAGAATCGTTTATTTAAATTCTATATTTGTATATGAATTTATAGAGTATGAATAAACAAAGCATTTTATTTATTATAAATCCGATTTCAGGAACCAAAGGGAAAGCTAATTTGGGGGCTCTTATTCATGATCGTTTGAATTTGAGTGCTTTTGATTATGATATAGTATATACGCAATATGCTGGTCATGCTTCTGAACTTTCTATAAATGCAGTTAGTCAAAAAAAAAATATTATTGTTGCTGTGGGGGGCGACGGAACAATCAATGAGGTAGCAAGAACTTTGGTGCACACTGATGCAGTCTTAGGAATAATTCCTTTTGGATCGGGAAATGGTTTGGCAAGACATTTACATATTCCGATGAATCCTGAACAAGCGATAGACATAATAAATAAATATGTCGTTCGTAAACTGGACTATGGGTTGATAGATGGTCAACCGTTTTTTTGTACATGCGGCGTTGGATTTGATGCGTTTGTTAGTTTTAAATTTGCATCTTCTGAGCGGCGAGGATTGCTTTCTTATTTAGAAAACACATTAAAAGAAGGCTTAAAATATAAGCCGGAAACTTATATAATTGAAAATGAAGATGGTACTCAACATTTCGATGCATTTTTAATAGCATGTGCCAATGCTTCTCAATATGGAAACAACGCGTATATTGCTCCGAAAGCTTCCATGGAAGATGGCTTGTTTGATGTTATTATTATGGAGCCGTTTAATGCAATTGAAGCACCACAAATTGCAATACAACTTTTTAATAAGACGTTGGATCATAACAGCCATATTAAAATGTTCAGATCAAAAAAAATTAAGATTTATAGAGAGCATAGTGGTGAAGCACATTGTGATGGCGAGCCCATATTAACGGGAAAAGAAATAAATATCGAGTTGAAAAAACAAGGGATTAATATGCTGATTAACCCCGATTTTTTTGAAACAAGTCCTAAAGAAAATATTTTTCAAATTTTCGTTGAACGATTTCGGGATATATCCAGATTGCATAATGAATTCATCAAGAAGAGTGAAAGTTTTAATAAATCAATTATTAAAACTATAAAAAGAGGAACACGCTATAAAGATTAGTTCTGCATGTTCAGCATAATTTAAACTGAACATGCAGAACTGTAAGAGATTAGTGAATTGCAAAAAGGATATCCTTTTTGTGCTTAATTATGCTTTTTGTATAGAAAAAAATGTTTTCTCTGTACAAAAGTTATCTATTTAATTTATTTTCCGTATTTTTGCATAAGCTGAAAATGAAATGATAGATCAAGCTAATAGCTATATGAGAGAGAACGGATTATACAATGCTTCATATGAACATGATGCTTGTGGTGTTGGCATGGTTGTCAATATAAAAGGTATAAAGTCACATCAATTAGTTGACAATGCATTGCTTATTCTTGAAAACATGCGTCATCGTGGAGCTGAAGGTGCTGATAAAAAAACAGGTGATGGTGCGGGTATTTTGTTACAGATTCCACATGAGTTTATCTTGCTACAAGGAATACCTGTGCCGGAAAAAGGTACTTATGGAACAGGGTTGGTATTTTTTCCAAAGAATTTTGAATTAGAACAAAATCTAGAAGAAATTTTTGAAGAAGAAGCAGCTGCGTTGGGACTTAATATAATGTCTTGGCGTAAAGTTCCAACGAACAGTAATGTGTTAGGTGAAACTGCGCAAGAGACGGAACCAGATATTAAACAGATATTTGTTGTTTCTGATATTCCCCTATCGCAGGATGAACTAGAGCGCAAACTTTATTTGATGCGTAAAAGGATTGAAAATAAAGGGCGTAGTTATAATGATTTTTATATAGTATCGCTTAGTGCAACGCATATAATTTACAAAGGTATGCTTTCTAGCTTGCAAGTTCGTCAATATTTTCCAGACTTGCAAGATCAGTTTTTTACAAGTGGATTAGCCCTTGTACATTCTCGTTTTTCTACGAATACTTTCCCTACTTGGTCATTAGCTCAGCCTTTTAGATTATTGGCCCATAATGGTGAGATAAACACGGTACGCGGTAATCGTGCCTGGATGAAGGCTCGAGAATCTGTACTTTCTTCAGGCTTGTTGGGTGATATAAAAAATATTACCCCCATCATCCAGCCTAACATGAGTGATTCAGCTTCCCTTGATAATGTGTTTGAGTTCTTTGTTATGAGTGGGCTGAGTTTACCTAAAGCTATGTCCATCTTAGTTCCTGAAAGTTTTAATGACCTCAATCCTATTAGTGATGAATTAAAAGCTTTTTATGAATATTATTCCATTTTAATGGAACCATGGGATGGCCCTGCCGCGTTGCTTTTCAGCGACGGTAGATATGCTGGAGGAATGCTTGACCGAAATGGTTTGCGTCCGGCTCGCTATGTGATTACATCTGATGGTACTATGGTTGTCGCAAGTGAAGTCGGAGTAATGAAATTTGACGATGCAAAAGTCGTTAAGAAAGGACGTTTAGAACCTGGAAAGATTTTGTTGGTTGATACCTTAGAGGGTAAAATTTATTATGATGGAGAAATAAAGAATAAGTTATCTTCAGAGCATCCTTATGGAGAATGGCTTAGCACGCATCGAATTCAGTTGGAAACATTGAAAAGCGGGCGTAAGATAAATAATGATATAGAAGATTATAATATCAAACTTCATGCTTTTGGATTTGGTCAGGAAGATATAGATAAAACCATTGCTCCCATGTGTGTCAATGGTTCAGAACCTGTGGCGGCTATGGGAAATGATACACCATTAGCGGTATTTAGCGAGGAGCCACAAATCTTTTTTAATTATTTCCGTCAGCAGTTTGCACAGGTTACAAATCCTGCTATCGATCCGATCCGTGAGCAATTGGTTATGTCACTTACTGAATACATTGGAACAGTAGGAAGCAATATCTTGACTCCGGATGCTAGTAATTGTAAGATGATCCGTTTACCGCATCCTGTGCTTAATAACACACAGCTCGATATTCTTTGTAATATACGTTACAAAGGTTTTAATCCTATACGTCTTCCTATACTTTTTGAATACGACAAGGGAGCAGAAGGACTTAAACAAGCTATTGATTATCTTTGTCAAAAAGCTGCAGAAAGTGTTGATCGCGGCTATAATTATATTATTCTTTCGGATCGAGATATTGATGCCAAACATGTCGCTATTCCCTCTTTGTTGGCTGTGAGTGCCGTGCACCATCACCTTATAAATGTCGGAAAGCGTGTTCAAACTGCATTGATTGTAGAGAGCGGCGAAATAAAAGAAGTCATGCACGCTGCTTTATTGTTAGGATATGGCGCGTCTGCAATTAATCCTTATATGGTCTTTGCCGTTATAAGTGACTTAGTTAAGAATCGTAAAATACAAGAAGATTACAAAACCGCTGAGAAAAATTATATTAAGGCCGTATGTAAAGGGTTTTATAAAATTATGTCAAAGATGGGTATTTCCACGATCCGTTCCTATCGTGGTGCACAAATCTTTGAAAGTATTGGTTTGAGTGAAACTTTATTACGTACATATTTCGGTACAGAAATTTCAACCATTGGTGGTATCGGATTAGAACAAATAGCAAAGGATGCCATCGCTTTTCATCATAAGGCATATTTTCCTTCGAATGAGGATGATACGAATTTCTTAAATAATAAAGGCTTGTTTGCTTGGCGGAAAGATGGTATAAAGCATGCATGGAATCCAGAAACCATTTCAACCTTGCAGTTAGCAACACGCTTGGGTAGCTATAAAAAGTATAAAGAGTTCGCGAATTTGGTGGATCATAAGGATAATCCGATATTTATTCGTGATTTTTTTGATTTCAAACGTGTTTCACATCCTATTGATATTAATCAGGTTGAACCTGTAGAAAGCATAGTCAAACGTTTTGTTACAGGAGCTATGAGTTTTGGTGCTTTAAGTAAAGAAGCTCATGAAGCCATAGCTTTAGCAATGAATCAGTTGGGATCACGTAGTAATACAGGTGAAGGTGGTGAGGACAGTGAGCGTTTTCATGAAACTGTTAACGGAGTATCCCTTTCTAGTAAAACCAAGCAGATTGCATCTGGACGTTTTGGGGTTACTGCGGAATATTTGGTTAATGCAGAAGAAATTCAAATTAAGGTTGCACAAGGGGCCAAGCCTGGCGAGGGGGGACAACTCCCAGGTTTCAAGGTGAATGAGGTTATAGCAAAGACACGTCATAGTATTCCAGGTATATCACTCATTTCTCCCCCACCTCATCATGATATATATTCAATAGAGGATTTGGCGCAACTGATTTATGATTTAAAGAATATCAATCCTGCAGCTGCAATTAGTGTTAAGTTGGTTGCCGAAAGTGGTGTTGGTACCATTGCTGCTGGTGTGGCTAAAGCCAAGGCGGACTTAATTGTTATCTCGGGAGCTGAAGGAGGAACGGGAGCTTCTCCCGCATCTTCTATGCGCTTTGCCGGTATTTCACCTGAAATCGGGTTGTCTGAAACGCAACAGACATTAGTGAAAAATGGTTTGCGTGCTCGAGTGCGTTTACAAACTGATGGTCAAATAAAAACTGGCCATGATGTTATAATCATGGCCATACTTGGTGCCGATGAATTTTCATTCGGAACTCTTCCGCTCATTGTGTTAGGATGCGTGATGATGCGGAAATGTAATACAAATACTTGTCCGGTAGGTGTTGCTACGCAAAATCCGGAACTGCGTAAACGTTTTAGAGGGCGCGCTGAGTATTTGGTTAATTATTTCCGCTTTCTTGCACAGGAAGTACGTGAGTATTTGGCAGAAATGGGCTTTAAATCTTTTGACGACATTATCGGTCGCACTGATCTCATAATTACTCGTCCTTTTACCACGGATAAACAGCATACCATTAATTTTGATAGACTGTTATATCGTGAAGAAGGTGACTTACATTTTGATCACCGTCCATTCCAGATTTTGGAACATGTAAAAGATGAAGAAATTTTGCATGACATTGCTTCGAGTTTGGAAAGTGGTCAGGAAATTTCTGCCGAATATACCATAAAAAATACGGATCGTGCAGTGGGAACTATGATTTCTGGAAAAATAGCTTCACGTTATGGTGAACAAGGATTGCCGGATTCTACCATAAACATTAAATTCAAAGGATCTGCAGGCCAGAGCTTTGGAGCATTTCTTACTTCGGGATTAAATTTCAGGCTTGAAGGTGAGGCAAACGATTATTTTGGCAAGGGATTAAGTGGAGGTAAGATCTCCATTCTTCCTCCGATGCGTTCGGCATTTAATCCGCAAGAAAATATCATTGCCGGCAACACTGGTCTTTATGGTGCCACTTCTGGTGAAATGTATATTAACGGCCAGGTTGGTGAACGATTTGCTGTTAGAAATTCTGGAGCAATTGCCGTAATTGAAGGAACCGGTGACCATTGTTGTGAATATATGACTGGTGGACGGGTTGTCGTATTAGGAAAAACCGGGCGTAATTTCGCTGCAGGTATGAGTGGCGGTATCGCTTATGTTTGGGATCCTGATCATACGTTTGATTACTTTTGCAATATGGAAATGGTTGAATTGAGCCTAGTAGAAGATCGTAGTAGTCAAAGAGAACTTCATGAGTTACTCCATCAGCATTGGGTTCATACAGGCTCACATATTGCTCGCACAATATTGGATGATTGGAACCATCATATTAGTCAGTTCATTCAAGTCATTCCGATTGAGTATAAAAAGGTATTGCAGGATGAAAAGAACCGTCAACTCAAAGAACGAATTGACAATCTTTGGAAAGATATTTAATAATAGGAATAACAGAAAAACCATATATAATAATGGGAAATCCTAAAGCATTTTTAACGATACCTCGCAAAGAGGCTGGTTATCGAGATGTACAAGACAGAATACACGATTATGGTGAGGTTGAGCAAACTCTTAATTCACGTGATCGTCAGGAGCAGGCTAGTCGTTGTATGGATTGCGGTGTGCCATTTTGCCACTGGGCTTGTCCGTTGGGTAACAAGATTCCTGAGTGGAATGATGCCCTATACAAGGGAGATTGGGAATTAGCTTATCGCATATTAGAGCAAACCAATGATTTTCCGGAGTTTACAGGACGCGTTTGTCCTGCCTTATGTGAAAAGAGCTGTGTTCTTAACCTTTCGTGTGGAGAACCCACAACCAATCGTGAAGATGAATGTGCCATAGCTGAAAGAGCTTTTATTGAGAGCTACATACATATTTCCGAACCCAAGCGTAACGGCCATCAAGTTGCTGTGATTGGTTCGGGACCTGCCGGACTGGCTACTGCTAACCGTCTTAATAAAATGGGTTATTTAGTAACAGTGTTTGAGCAAGAAGAACTTCCTGGTGGTCTTCTTCGTTATGGAATCCCTAATTTCAAACTTAATAAGGCAATAATTGATCGCCGTCTTAACATTATGAAAAAAGAGGGAGTAATTTTTTGCTGCAATCAACAGGTTGATATACAGCATCTCCCATCTGGTTTTGATGCGTATGTTATTGCAACGGGAACTCCTGTTGCTCGAGATCTTGATATTCCCGGGCGAGACTTGAATGGTATTTATTTAGCCCTTGATCTCTTGTCACAACAGAATAAAGTACTAGCCGGACATTCTTTTTCTGAGGATCAGCGTATTAGTGGTAAGAATAAGCGGGTTTTGGTTATCGGAGGGGGTGATACCGGTTCGGATTGCATCGGGACAGTACGCCGCCAAGGTTGTTTGGATGTAACGCAGATTGAAATCATGCCCAAGCCTCCTGTAGGAAATAATCCACAAACACCGTGGCCGCAATGGCCGGTTGTGCTTAAAACCACGTCTTCACATGAAGAAGGTTGCAATCGTCGTTGGTTGCTTAATACGAATCGCTTCATAGGTAAGGATGGTTGTGTAACTGGCGCTGAGGTAGAAGAGATAAGTTGGACCGAACCAAAAGACGGAGAACGACCTACCATGATACGTAGTGGAAAAACCGAAATCATCCCTTGCGATATGGTATTGCTTGCCATGGGATTTATTCGTCCGCAACATCCCCAATTGCCTGAAGGTGTGTTTGTTGCTGGTGATGCGGCTAGTGGTGCCTCACTAGTAGTTAAAGCAATGGCTAATGCACATCAAGTTGCGAAAAAGGTTGATGAATATCTAAGCAGATAGAAAGTTCAATAACGGCTTTGTTATATAAAAGTTTGGTGTCTCTTATAAGTTGTGCTGCTACATTTTTATAAGAGGCACCTAATTTTTTTAGGTCTGTAAGTGAAGTTTGGGGATAAAATAGCAATAGAGAATCCTGAATCTATATTGCAGGTAATTGCTATAGTTACTCATTCCTGAGTATATTGGCAGAAGCCAACGATAAATTAGATGGGACATAAAAAGCACAAGGTGGGATTCATTATTTTGTAAAAGGGACTTTTTATTACTTCTGCTGACAAGGTCATATTAAAATTCATTTTAAGAAGATTTGTCTATACAAGTGCATGATAAAAAATAAAGAGCCCTTCTCATTATTCAAATGAGAAGGGCTCTTTATTTTAATACACAAAAGCGTGTAAAACTAGTTTTATTTTTTTATGTTGCTTTCTTCAAGTCCATAACCCTTTTGAGCATCTTCTTTTTTTAGCATGATGGCAATTCCAATAGCTACTGCTCCGAATGCTGCAAAGATAAGCATTGGCACGGTATAGTCATACGTGATTCCTTGGGGAGTTGTACTTGTTGAGTAAGTTTCAATAACCCATCCAATAAGTAAAGGAACCATAGAAAGACCAATATTTTGGATATAGAAGATGATGGCATAGGCTGAACCCAATTGTTTCATTGGAATTATTTTAGGTACTGATGGCCACATTGCGGAAGGAACCAACGAAAATGCAATACCTAATACAATCATAACAATAATGGCAAACCACCATACATTAAGAACAGGCATTGCAAAAAGCAGATGAACAATGGTAAGCATTATTGATCCGATCAGCATTAGTGTTGCTCCTCTACCGATGCGGTCGTAAAGTGAACCGAACACTGGAGTCAGCAAAATTGTGCCGAATGGTAGCATGGCAGGAATAAGACCTGCTAAACCAGGTTCTACATGGTATTTTGCAATCATCAGTTTTGTGGCAAATTTAAGGAATGGAAAAACACCTGCGTAGAACATGAGACAAAGCAGCGTGATTAACCAGAACCCCCGATTGGTAAAGATGAGTTTTAAATCTTTAAGTTGAAAGCCTTCTTCTTTATTTTCTTCGACGGCTTCTACTGACTGGTCCAGTTTTTTATCCATTACGCAGTATACTAAATATGCTAACAGACCAACACAAAGACAAATGGCACCAAAGAGGACGGGAAAAGAAACACTCCCCACAGCTCGTGCCATAGGCAGACTGCATCCTAATGCAGCTGCTGTACCGAGACGTGCCATAGCAACTTGTAAGCCCATGGCTAAAGCGACTTCATGTCCCGTGAACCATTTGATAATAACTTTAGAAACTGTAATTCCTGTAATTTCTGCTCCCATACCGAAGATGGCAAATCCCAAACTCGCCACAATAACTTGCATATGGTAGCCCATAAAAGTTGCTGTGCCAAAGTCAGAAGCAAGCGCATACCATTTGATAAGAGCTCCACCTAACATTAAAGCGCAACTCATTATACCAGTAAAGCGAATACCGCATTTGTCCAGAATAATACCTCCGAAAAAAAGCATTAACAAGAATACGTTAATGTACCCATAAGATCCGGAAAAAAAGCCATATTCTGAACTGGACCATCCCAGCCCACCTTGAGCCGCGGGAGTTGTGAGCATTACCTCAAGAGAAGACATTACGTCCGTAATGAAGTAACCACACATCATTGTAAATGATACGATGGCTAAAGCAGTCCACCTTGCAGCTGGGCTGTCACTAAGCTTTTTTTGAATTTTTTGTGTTACTGTCATATGATTAGTTTTATATGATTACTTTAGTTTGAATTTCACGCTTATTTTTTCAGCCATTTATCCAACCAACGGAAAAATGTTCGTTGCCAGAGTATTGCATTCTGTGGTTGAAGTACCCAGTGATTTTCGTCCGGCAATAATAATAATTGCGCTGGAATTCCTCGCATACGTGCTGCATTGAAAGCTGATTCAGCTTGAGTATATTCGATACGAAAGTCTTTCTGTCCATGAATGCAAAGTATGGGCGTATCCCATTTGTCAACAGAGAGATGAGGTGAATCTGTAAACACAGGTGCTTTTCTGCCTTCTTCTGTCCAAGGTGCGCATCCCATGTCCCAATTAGGGAACCACATTTCTTCTGTTTCAACATACTGCTGCTGTGTATTGTAAATACCATCATGAGCAATAAAACATTTGAATCGCTTGTTATGATGACCGGCTAACCAATATACACTGTATCCACCAAAACTGGCACCAACGCATCCCAATCGATTACGGTCAACATATGGTTCTTGACAAATATCGTCAATGGCAGCTAGATAATCTTTCATGCAAAGCCCATTATAATCTCCACTGATAGATTCGAGCCATTCCATTCCAAAGCCAGGTAGACCACGACGGTTGGGGGCAATAATAATATATCCTTGAGCTGCCATAGCCTGGAAATTCCAACGATAGCTCCAAAATTGACTGACAGGTGATTGTGGCCCACCCTCGCAATAAAGCAAAGTCGGGTATTTTTTATTAGGGTCAAACATCGGCGGATAAATTACCCAGCATAATTCCTTTTTGTTATCAACGGTTTTAACCCAGCGTTCTTTGACTTCACCCATTTTGATTTTGTTATAGAAATCTCTATTCTCATCAGTTAATTGAATTAACTTATTTCCTGAAGTTGATAGACTATAAATCTCATCAGCTTGACTAATGCTGTGACGTGTGGCGAAAAGTGTTTTACCATCTGGGCTTATGTCGCATAATGCATAATCACATACGTGATCTGTCAGTTGTTTAACTTTTCCGCTAAAATCGGTCTTATAAATTTGCACACGGGCATGCCAACATCCTGTGAAGTAAAGTTCTTTGGAGTTTTTACCCCAAACAAAACCGTCAACTCCGCTTTCAAAATCTTCTGTTACATATGTTTTTTTCCCGTTGGACAGACGATAAACGCAAAGGCGAGTACGATCGCTTTCATAGCCATCACGAGCCATACTTAACCACGCTATATATTGTCCATCAGGTGAGAATTGAGGATTCTGATCATATCCCACATTATAATCTTCTGATTGGTGATTTACCGCTTGCTGAGACAAAGACATGTCTGCCTTGACAGATGGGGCCTGATAATTCTCTGGCTTGCAAAGGTTACGAGTATTTTTAGTCGCTATGTCGTATAGGTAGATATCACTATCTGTACTGATTGCATAATCCTTTCCCACTTTTTTGCGACATGTATATGCTATGAATTTAGAATCGGGGCTCCAAGCTAATTGTTCAATGCCGCCAAATGGTAGCATTGGACATTCATATGGTTCACCAGCCAGTATGTCGTAAGCTTGTGTAATCTGATTTTCTGAAAAATCTGCTATAAAAGGGTGTGGAATGCTTTTAACATATTGGTCCCAATGTTTATACATTAGATCATTGATAACCATTCCGGTTGCCTTAGGTAAATCTGCATCGTTTGCTTGTATTGAGGATGTTGAGGGGACTTCCATGATAAGTATTACCTTACGCTCATCTGGTGAAAAAGCGAAACCACTTATATCCTTTGATTCATGTGAAAGCTGCTTACGTTCACTACCATCAGTATTCATAATCCACACTTGGGAAGAACCACTTTCGTTACTCAAAAAAGCGATTTTTTCTCCATTCTGTAAAAATTCTGGATTTGTTTCGTTTTTGTCGCTCTGTGTAAGTAATTTTGATTGTTTGGTTTTCAAATCTATAAGGTAGAGTACGGTGTGTCCTTTATTTTCTTTTATTGAATAGTAACCGACCGTATATACACCTGTCTTACCGTCGGGAGAAACGACAAGTGATCCCACTCTTCCCATAGCCCATAGGGCCTCAGGAGTCAGCTGACTAGTTCCTGCTGGAACTTCATTTTTTAAAATCATTTCTGGAGTTTTTTGTTGTGCGTTAGCTCCTTGTCCCAGAATTAGGAGACAGATTATTTGCACTATTAACCGTTTGTGAAACATAATTTTTTGATTAATCTAAGATTTTTTATGTATAAAAACGACTGCACAATCATTATCATTAAATAATGAGTTGCACAGTCGTTCATTTCTATTTTTATCAGAGTCCTATAATCATTATTTGTTGTTGCGACGTTTCTGCTCTTCTAAAATTTCTTGCTGGCGCTTTTGCAAAGCTTCCAAACGAGCAGCCATGCCGCTGACTTTACGATTCGGATTGTTTTTGTTTGCCCGATAATTGGCTTCTAACTTTTCTAAAAGTTTTTTATCGTCAGTTGTTTTGCGCAAATACCACATGCATAAAGCTCCTATGAGCAATGATACGAAGTAGTAATAGTTGAGTCCTGCAGAATATTTATTGAACATAAAGAAGAAAAATACTGGCATGAGTATCATCATCCATTGCATTACTTTCATTTGTGCAGCTTGTTCCTGTGACATTGTTTCACGCTGCATGCGCATTGTCATGAGAGAATAAATCAAGTTAGTAGCGCAGAACAACAGACAGAAAAGACTTATATGATTTCCTATAAAAGGTAAGTTCACTGACCAGCTGATAATATCATCATAAGTTGAAAGATCATCAGCCCAAAGAAAACTTTGCTGGCGCAGTTCAATTGCATTAGGGACAAAGTTGAACATCGCAATCCAGATCGGCATCTGTACGAGCATTGGTAAACATCCTCCCATAGGACTGACTCCGTACATACTGTATAGAGCCATTGTTTCCTGTTGGCGCTTCATTGCATCCTCTTGATTTGGATATTTACGAGCTATTTCGTCAACTTTTGGTTTAAGAACACGCATCTTGGCACTACTTATATAGCTTCGTTTGCGAGGTACATATACAATAATATGTAGTAAAATGGTGATAAGCAACAGAACAATTCCCATTGGCAGACCAAGTTGACTCAGCCAGTCAAATACATAAATTGTAAAGTAACGGTTGATCCATTTAAAAATCGGCCATCCTAGATATACTAAATTTTCTAATCCTAATTCGCTTCCATCTGAACTATATTTATCCATACTTTGTAAAAGACGGTATTGATTAGGACCAAAATAAAATTGCAATGTTATATCTTTTTTGCCTGATGGATCAAACGGAATTTCCATCGTAGCCGTATAATCCTTTAAGAAGCCACTGCCTTCAGCCTCTTGAGTACTTTTAAAATGCGCATCAGTAAACATGTCATAACCAATTAAGATGGCACTAAAATACTGATTTTTAAAAGCCACCCATCGTACAGGCTTTTCTGCATTTTCTTCAGAAGTTTCCGTCTCGCTCATCTTACGGGTTTCATTTCCGTCTTCCATATAGGTAAGCGTGGAATATTGGTTCTCAAACATGAATCCTTTTTCCTGCTGAGTTACGCGATCTTTCCATTGTATACCTAAAGTCTTGGCAGAAGGATTTAAATAGGGGTAGATCCCGTTTGATGATATACAGAAATCAACCATATAGTTATCCGGCTTAAGGGAATACTTCATTCTAAAGGCTGTTTTCCCTTTGCTGTCAGATATTTGCATGGTTACAGACGTATCCGAAATTTGCGTCGGAGTAAAGTAGTAATCCTGTGTATGTAGAAGCTTGTCCTTTCCTCGTAATGTAAAATCAATTGACGCCGTTTTTTCCGAAAAAAGTACGACATTTGTTTTTTGTTGATTTTTATATTCCTTCAACTCAACTTTTGAAATTATGCCGCCTTTTGTGGAAACAAAGACTTTGACTTTATTGTTTTGTAACGTGATTACATTTGGTCTTCCTTTAAGATGATTTGCAAACAAGTCTGTAGTATCAACATCCTGAATGGTAGGAGTTGCTTGAATATCATGAGCCGGCTGATTTTTATTCGTCGGCGCGGTGGTTACATTTTGTTGCGAAGTTTGCTGGCTGGAGTAATAAGAGAATCCAATCAGCACTAATGCCATCAACAAGAAACCAACTACTGTATTTTTATCCATTGTTAGGTCTTACTTTTTCTTGTTTTCGATTGCCGCTTTCACAAAGTTGAGAAATAAGGGATGCGGATGAAGCACGGTACTGCTGTATTCTGGATGGAATTGTGTTCCAATATACCATTTCAGGTTCGGAATTTCTACAATTTCAATTAAGTCGCACTCCGGATTACGGCCTACACATTGCATGCCATGATTTTCGTATTCTTGAATAAAATCACTATTAAATTCATACCGGTGGCGATGACGTTCATGAATAGTTTCTTTTCCATATATTTCATAAACCCTGCTATCTTTACGTAGGTTACATTCATAGGCTCCTAAACGCATCGTACCACCCATATTGGTGATGTTTTTCTGCTCTTCCATAATATCAATGACATTATGCGCAGTTTTAGAATCCATCTCAGAACTATTGGCGTCTTCATACCCCAAAACGTTTCTTGCAAATTCAACGACCATCATCTGCATTCCTAAACAAATGCCAAATGTTGGTATATCATGTGTTCTGCAATATTTTGCTGCCGTTATTTTTCCTTCTATGCCTCGCTGACCAAATCCTGGACAAATAACGATTCCATCCATCGGCGATAGCATTTCTGCTACAGTGTCATCGGTGATTTTTTCAGAATTAATAAAGTGTGTCTTGACTTTATGGTCATTATAGGTTCCTGCCTGGCTTAGGGCTTCTAATATGCTCTTGTAGGCGTCTTGTAAATCATATTTTCCAACAAGGCCTATATTAACAATTTCTGTTGCTTTATGGCGACGTTCCAAAAATGAGCGCCAGGGACCGAGCCCCGGAGTCGGTCCTACTTCCATTCCAAGGAGACGCAGAATAGTTGCATCAAGACCTTGCTCTTGCATGCGTAAAGGAACTTCGTAAATAGTAGGCTGATCAAGATTCTCAACAACAGCCTCTGGAGCTACATTGCAAAAATTAGCGACTTTCTTTTTTAATCCACTACCTAATTCATGCTCAGTTCTCAGTATTAAAATATCGGGCTGTATGCCTACACTTTGTAATTCTTTTACAGAGTGTTGAGTCGGTTTTGTCTTTAATTCCTTAGCCGCAGCTAAGTATGGTACGTAAGTTAGGTGTACACAAATGGCATTTTTCCCTAATTCCCATTTCAATTGTCTAATGGCTTCGAGAAATGGCAGACCTTCAATATCTCCTACAGTTCCACCAATTTCCGTAATTACGAAATCATAGCGATTCTTTTTGCCAAGGAAAAGCATGTCTCGTTTAATTTCATCCGTAATATGCGGAATGACTTGAATCGTTTTACCTAAATAATCTCCTCGTCTTTCCTTTTCAATGACACTTTGGTATATTTTACCAGTAGTCATGTTGTTATTACGAGTAGTATGAATTCCGGTGAAACGTTCATAGTGTCCCAGATCGAGATCTGTTTCCTGGCCGTCCTCTGTTACATAGCATTCTCCATGTTCATAAGGATTAAGCGTACCTGGATCCACATTAATGTACGGATCAAACTTCTGAATGGTAATATTATATCCTCTTGCTTGTAATAACTTGCCGATAGAAGAAGATATTATACCTTTTCCTAAGGATGAAGCAACACCGCCGGTAACAAAAATATACTTAGTATCTGTCATATTGAAAAATTATTTTATGTACGTGATAACCTATTTTAAGTAGGCAAAGGTACAAAAAAAAGCGTTTACTTTTCGCTCTCAAAAAAATATTTTACCTTTGCAAAGTAACATTATTATGTAAAGCATGAATTATTGGACCTGTTTCTTTTATATTATTTTAATGGGAGTAATGTTTCCGAATATGAGTAGAGCTCAAAAAAGTAAAAAGGGGGAAAAGAATATTATTTCCAGCAAAATAAATCAAATAGCAAAAAAATATGGGGATACGATTTCCCATTTAAGTCAGTATTATAAGACGAAATGGAAGTATTCAAAGTCCGACACATTGGCAAATCCTTTTTATTTTCACTTGTTTAGCCCGACTATTGTCAGTAGCGAGCAGTTTAAAGGGATGTTGTCAAGACCAAATGATGCAAAAGACGGTCAGGTGCAACAGGAAATCGAAAAAATCATTTTGCAATCGTATGCAGATTATCCTATGTCGTTTCAATATGAAGACTTTAGAAACATTCGAGCTGATAAAATAAATTCTTTATCGACATCTGATGTTACATCAGAGATAATAAGCAACGAGTCAGTAAGTAATGCGGGACGTGATTTAGATGAGAATTTTGCAATTCCCGGAGCAGTAGATATTGTTACGTATAAACCTGATTTTTGGATGTTCAAGACCGATTTTTCAATGCAATTTATGCAAACACACGTGTCTGAAAATTGGTACAATGGTGGTGAAAGTAACTTCTCATTGCTTGGAACTTGGAATATTGAAGCCAATTATAATAATAAACAGAAAATCACGTTTGATAACAAGCTTGAGATGAAACTCGGGTTTCAAACATCCAAAAGTGATAAACTGCATAAATTTAAAACCAATAATGATTTGTTGCGCTTGACAAATAAGTTGGGCATACGGGCGACCTCTCATTGGTCATATACTTTCATGTTGCAAAGTTGGACACAATTTTATCCTGGATATAAGTCTAATGATGCATTTGTATATTCTGATTTTATGTCTCCATTGGATTGCGTATTTACCATTGGTATGGATTACAAAACGTCTTTCAGAAAGGCTAATATGAATGTAACACTTTCTCCTTTTGCATATAACATGCGATATGTAGGTCGTTCTACTTTATCAACTAGTTTTGGCTTGAAAGAGGGCAAACATTCTAAGCATACTTTTGGTTCTAATATTACAGCTAATTATAGTTGGAATATATCTAAAAATATTCAATGGACTAGCCGTTTTTATTATTTTACGGATTATAAGAAAGTACAAGCAGAGTGGGAAAATACCTTTACCTTAACAATCAATAAATTTCTTTCTACAAAGCTTTTCTGTTATCCACGGTATGATGATGGTGTGACTCGTAAAGAGGGACATGGTTATTTTCAGTTTAGTGAATGGATTTCATTTGGTTTGAATCTCTCGTTTCAATAATGATCTTGATTAAGTGATAGCATCATAAAAATATCGAAAACTATATGAAATATAAAGCATATCTATTTGATCTAGATGGAACTCTACTTAATTCCTTGGATGATTTAGCGCAAGCTGTAAATTATGCATTGTGCACTCATAAATTACCTACGCGTAGTCTCACTGATATTAGGAAATTTCTTGGGAATGGAGTCAAAAAACTTATTGCAGATGCGGTCCCTCCCAAAACAGATGAGGGGTGTTATAATAAGGTGTTGAATACCTTTAGATTGTATTATATAAATCATTGCATGGATAATACCGCCCCTTATGATGGAGTTTTAAATGTTTTACGGGAACTGAAAGAAAAAGGAGCAAAGTTATGCATAATATCTAATAAGCCAGACAACGCTGTGCAAGAGTTAAACAGACACTTCTTTAGTGAATATGTGGATTATGCAATAGGTGAAAGTGAAAATATTAGAAGAAAACCTTTTCCTGACGGCATATTAAAGGCTATGAATCAAATACAGGTTTCTCCAAAGGATACGGTCTATATTGGTGATTCTGAAGTGGATATAGAAACTGCACGACATGCTCAGATAGATTGCATTAGCGTAACTTGGGGATTTCGTGACAAGGATTTTTTAGAAGCCATAGGAGCAACAAAAATGATAGAAAGCCCACTAGAATTATTACAAATATGATAGTATGTTTATTTAGACTTTAATAAATCTGGTCGTAATTTTTTTGTACGCGTCATTGATTGTTCTAATTCCCACTCTTTTATTTTTGCATCATTTCCAGAAAGAAGTACTTCCGGTACTTTCCATCCATTATAATCTGCTGGTCGGGTGTATACAGGAGCTGCTAATAAATCGTCTTGAAAAGAATCAGACAGTGCACTTTGATCGTCTCCTATTACTCCAGGAACCAAACGTACCATTGAGTCTGCTATGACTGCAGCAGCTAGTTCTCCTCCGGTTAAAACATAGTCACCTATGCTTATTTCTTTTGTTATCAGATGTTCACGAATTCGGTAATCAATACCTTTATAATGACCACACAAAATAATAATGTTCTTTTTCAATGAAAGCGTATTGGCCATTGGCTGATTGAATCTTTCGCCATCCGGAGATGTATAAATGATTTCATCATAGCTACGTTCTGCTTTTAAAGAAGAAATACAAGAGTCTATAGGCTGGCATTGCATTACCATCCCAGCAAATCCTCCATATGGATAGTCGTCAACTCTTTTATGCTTGTTTGTAGTGTAATCTCTCAAATTATGTAGATGAATTTCAACAAGTCCTTTTTTTTGTGCGCGACCTAAAATAGATGTTTTTAGAAAAGTTTCTAACATCTCAGGTAGAACGGTAATTATGTCAATACGTAGCATATGGGTTTATATTTATGGATGTACAAAATTACGATAAAAAACGGGATTTATGATTTAGATGGCAATGTTTTTGGTTAGACTTAATAATTTATCGGCGTTTTTTATTTTAGATCATTCCATTTTTTCTGTATTTTTGTCACTACTTCAGTTTCAATAAGTTATTTTCTAAGAGAAAATCTTTAATTCAGTATTTAAATAATGGCAGACGTAGAAGAAATTCAAGAAATAAAAGCCTTGAGGCAAATCTTGACTCGGCACAACTATAAATATTATGTTGAAAACGATCCTGAAATTTCTGATCAGGAGTTTGATGCACTTATGGAGCGTCTTGTTAATTTGGAAAAAAAACATCCAGAGATGAATGATGCTGCTTCACCGTCTCAGAGAGTTGGTAGTGATATAAGTTATGAATTTCAACAAGTTGCGCACCAATATCCCATGTTGTCGTTGGGAAATACTTATAATAAGGAAGAAATTGCAGCATTTTACGAGAGAGTAAAACAAGGTTTGGGAGATGATTCTTTTGAAATTTGTTGTGAATTAAAATATGATGGTCTTAGTATTTCGCTGATTTATGAGCATGGAAAATTAGTGAGAGCGGTAACAAGGGGAGATGGAATTATGGGGGATGATGTTACTAATAATATACGTACGATACGATCTATACCATTAGAACTAATTCCTAATAGCGGATATCCGGATTTTTTCGAAATTCGTGGAGAAGTCTTAATGCCTTGGAGCAGTTTTGAAAAATTAAATAAGCAAAGACAACTTGCACAAGAACCTCTTTTTGCAAATCCAAGAAATGCTGCAGCAGGGACATTAAAGAGTAAAAGTTCATCTGTAGTTGCAAAAAGGAATTTGGATGCGTTTTTATACTATTTATTGGGAGACGGTCTTCCCTATTCTGATCATTATAATAATTTGCAAGCGGCAGCACAATGGGGCTTTAAAATCTCAAAAGATATGAGATTGGTAACCAACTTGGATGAAATATATGAATACATATCTTATTGGGATACTGAGCGAAAAAAGCTTCCTGTGGCTACTGATGGTATTGTCTTAAAAGTAAATTCTTTGCAACAGCAACGTGAATTAGGATATACAGCTAAAACGCCAAGATGGGCCATAGCTTATAAGTTTCAGGCAGAACGTGCCAGGACGAAATTGCTAGATATAACATTTCAAGTTGGCAGAACGGGAGCGATTACTCCTGTAGCGAATATGGAACCTGTTTTATTAGCCGGTACAGTCGTACGTCGAGCTTCATTACATAATGCAGATATTATGACAGAATTAGGCTTGCACAAAGGTGATTATGTGTATATAGAAAAAGCAGGTGAAATTATTCCTCAGATTGTAGGAGTTGATAAAACTTCGCGTTCTCCAGAAGATGAGAATACAAAAGGTTTTGAATTTATAACAAATTGCCCGGAATGTGGAACCGCATTAATTAGATATGACGGAGAATCTGCGTATTATTGTCCTAATGATACATCTTGTCCTCCTCAAATCAAAGGAAAAATAGAACATTACATTAGTCGTGACGCTATGAATATAGATTCTTTGGGGCCGGAAACTGTGGATGCTTATTATCAACAAGGATTAATTCATAACGTTGCAGATTTATACAATCTTACATTGAATGATTTGTGTGGTGAAAATGGAAAAAAGTCAAAGTCGGCAAAAAAAATAATATGTGGAATTGAAGATAGTAAAAAAGTTCCTTTTGAAAGAGTTTTATATGCTCTTGGTATAAGATTCGTGGGAAAGGTCGCAGCAAAACTATTGGCCAGATCTTTTGGCTCCATGGATGCTTTGCGGAATGCGACAGCAGAAGATTTGATGCTTGTAGATGGTATTGGTCCGGTAATAGCTCAAAGTGTTGTAGCTTATTTGCGTAACGAAAGTAATATAACATTAATAGAGCGTTTGAGAGAATCCGGCGTACAAATGCAGATAGAACAAGAGGCTATTAGCCTAGAGAATAAAATTCTGAGTGGACAATCTATTGTAATTAGCGGAACATTTCAACATCATACACGTGAGGAATATAAACAAATGATAGAATTATATGGAGGAAAGAATGTAGGTAGTATATCAAAGAAGACTAGTTTTATATTGGCAGGAGATAATATGGGACCATCAAAATTGGAAAAAGCTAGAATTCTGAATATTCCCATTATTTATGAAGATGTTTTTCTAAAAAAAATAGAGCTAAATGATACTTTTTTATAGATCATTAGTAGTCAAAATGATAAGCATGAGAAAATAATTTGTATTTTTGCCTTATAATTTAATATCATTTCTCGAATGAAAGCAAACAACATTTTTCAGGGTTTAGGCATTGCATTGATAACTCCTTTCAAAAGCGATGGAAAAGTAGATTTTTCGGCATTGAAAGTAATCGTGGAAAATCAGATTGAAAATGGCGCAGACTTTCTTTGTATTCTAGGTACTACTGCCGAAACCCCATGTTTGTCTAATCCTGAAAAAGAAGAGATTATCAGAACTGTAGTAAACGTTAATAATAAACGTGTTCCAATTTTATTGGGGTGCGGATCAAATAATACCGCATCTGTTGCAGAATATCTGAAAAATACTGATTTTACAGGTATTGATGGTGTGCTTTTAGTGTGTCCATATTACAATAAACCCACTCAAGAAGGAATATATCAGCATTTTAAGTCACTGAATGAAATTTCGCCTTTACCTATTGTTCTATACAACATACCAGGAAGAACGGGTGTAAATATCTCTGCATCAACAACATTACGTCTGGCAACCGAATGTGAAAAGATTGTTGCAATAAAAGAAGCGTCTGGTAATATTGCACAAATTGATGAGATTTTACAACGTGCTCCAGAAGGGTTTGAAGTTCTCAGTGGAGATGATGCCATTACATTAGAATTACTTAGTGCAGGAGCTGTCGGCGTGATTTCAGTAATAGGTAATGCTTATCCTTCTGAATTTGGTCTAATGGTAAAGCATATTCAAAGTGGTAAGATAAGAGAGGCTCGTATGATTCATCGGCATTTTAATGAGCTTTATAAATTACTAAGTATAGATGGGAATCCATCAGGGATTAAGTGTCTAATGTCTCTGCTAAATAAGTGTGAAAATAAATTACGGTTGCCTCTTGTTCCTGTAAGAGAAGAGGTATGTCAGCAAATGAAAGGATGGATTAAGAATCATGTATTCTAACCTCGCGAAAATAAAGCTATTTTAGCTCCACTTAAATTGAAACAGAATCCAATGGTAAACTTTTTACCTCGGATTCTGTTTTTCAAAAATAAACATAAAAGATTCATAATTAAGTCCCAGTTATGAATCGGCTGTGTCCATTTCTTCTCAATCTCCATAAGTGAAAGATAAACTGTCTTTTTAACGGCATATCCGAAGGAAATGAGAGCTTTGCTTTTGTGTACTTTCTAATTTTCCTATTCAGGTTCTCAATGAAATTTTTGATGTAGATTATTTTTTCTGAATTCCAGTGAGAATTGAAAGTAATTTGGTCATCTCAATTATTTCTCCAAGACTATACGACATAAGAATCCCCCCCGCAGCAAAGATATGATCTTACCGTTATACCATGCCTTGAAAACTCTGCTGTCTGTCCAGATTATCAAGAAAAAAGATCAAGGTGACGGTTCTGCCGTTCCTAGGCAGCATGTTTTACCTTGTTGGTAATGATGAAAATGGTTGATGTAGAGAGCTTAATTTCATAAATTTCACGCATCTCTTTTTCTATGTTAGAAAAGCCCATTCTTTTGGCGAATTGGGAGATAATGAGATTGCTACTGTTATTACCGGCCACAGAATTTTTTCATAGCTGTAGTTCATTACAAGTAGCTTCTCTAATACCTGGCTTCAGGACCTTGTACATGTCAGCTTCTATTTTGAACTGGTTAAGGAACTCTTTGCTTAATACCTAATCGGGTTCTACAAGATTATTCCTTTCTTTCATAATATTCTCATTCGGTAAATGTTTAAAAATAAAAATACGAGATTCGAACTTGAATCCCGCATTTCCATTTACAAAAATATTTTATAGTGCCAAAGCTCTAAAACTCTTTTCCTTTCATAGTTATTCCTTGTACATATTTTTTCTTCTTTTATCGACTAATTTTATGCAAAGTCCCCTTCTGGTCTTTATACTCTAGTAACTGCTCGGATAATGAAATGATAGTAACAGTGTCGTTCAAATTATTTAAAAGGAGCTTTCCGTTATATAATTTATAATGTTTGATGAATCTTTCCAATTGATCTATATTTATCAGTGTACCAACAGAATGTCCACTATCAAAAACTGTTAAGGCATAATGTACATTATAATCTAGATCTCCAAGAATGATAGACGGGGAACCATCATTGTGATCTCTATTTAAAAAGAGCGTATCTCCGTGATTCGTAATTAATGTAAAAGTACTCATTCCAAATTCATCTGATATGCCATAAATTGTAGAATCTTGTAAATGCGTACTTTCATTTGTACATTGCACAGAATCTGTATCATTCTTTGGTAATGTATTTTTTATGCTTTTATCTTTGCAAGAAGACAAAGTTATACAACAGATCATTAAAGAACTGAGTGTATACATGTATATTAAAAATCTTCTCATATTAATTCGATGTATAATTATATTTGCTAAAGTACGATTTTTTTCAAAAAATAGAGAATTAATTATCCAAAAACTATTCAAATTAGTGCATTTATCACTTTTTATTGAAGGTAAGTTCTTGTTTTTCGGAAAAATAGAGTATATTTGCACCCGATTTTTTAACTC
The DNA here is from genome assembly GCA_000438115.1 of Prevotella sp. CAG:617. Classification (GTDB taxonomy): domain Bacteria; phylum Bacteroidota; class Bacteroidia; order Bacteroidales; family Bacteroidaceae; genus Alloprevotella. Next base: position 71,471 of record FR903579.1, read on the forward strand.
ACATAAAGTCTAACTTTATTAATGTCAAATTAATTAATGGAAAATTTAAAAAACATTCAGCCAGTTGATAATTTTGACTGGGAAGCTTACGAAAATGGAACTTCTGAGAATCAAGAAAGTCGCGAGGCGCAGGCTAAAGCTTATGAGAACAAATTAAACAGCATTGCGGAACACGAAGTTGTTGAAGGCACTGTAATCGCGATAGGGAAAAGAGAAGTTGTTGTTAATATTGGTTATAAATCGGATGGCATTATCCCTATTAATGAGTTTCGTTATAATCCAGAACTTAAAGTAGGCGATAAAGTAGAAGTATATACAGAAAGTCTTGAAGATAAGAAGGGACAGTTAATCTTGTCGCATCGCAAGGCTCGTGCAAGTAAATCTTGGGAACGCGTTAATCAAGCGCTTGAAAATAAAGAAGTAATTAAAGGATACATTAAAGATCGTACGAAGGGTGGCATGATCGTTGATGTATTTGGTATTGAAGCATTCTTGCCAGGTAGCCAAATTGATGTAAAACCAATACGTGATTATGATGTCTTTGTCGGTAAGACAATGGAATTCCAGGTTGTAAAAATTAATCAGGAATATAAGAATGTAGTGGTTTCTCATAAAGCACTGATTGAAGCAGAACTTGAAGCTCAAAAACAAGAAATTATCTCTAAACTTGAAAAGGGTCAAGTTCTTGAGGGAACGGTTAAGAATATTACGTCTTACGGCGTATTCATTGATCTTGGCGGTGTAGATGGTTTGATTCATATCACAGATCTTTCATGGGGACGTGTAAACGACCCAAGAGAAATTGTGCAGCTTGATCAAAAACTCAATGTCGCTATTTTGGACTTTGATGAAGAGAAAAAACGCATAGCTCTTGGCTTAAAGCAATTGACACCTCATCCTTGGGATGCTTTAGATCCGGATTTAAAAGTTGGTGATAAAGTAAAAGGTAAAGTAGTTGTAATGGCTGATTATGGAGCATTTGTAGAAATTGCTCCAGGTGTTGAAGGTTTGATTCATGTAAGTGAAATGAGTTGGAGTCAGCATCTTCGCTCCGCGCAAGATTTCTTGAAAGTTGGTGATGAGGTTGAAGCTGTTGTTTTAACACTTGATCGTACAGAAAGAAAGATGTCTTTGGGTATCAAACAATTGAAAGAAGATCCTTGGAAAGATATCGAAGAGAAGTATCCTGTTGGTTCAAAGCATTCTGCAAAGGTTCGTAATTTTACCAACTTTGGAGTATTTGTTGAATTGGAAGAAGGGGTTGATGGCTTAATTCATATTTCGGATCTCTCTTGGACTAAGAAAATTAAGCATCCTTCAGAATTCACACAGATTGGTGCAGACATAGATGTAATCGTTCTTGAAATTGACAAGGAGAATCGTCGTCTTAGCTTAGGTCATAAGCAACTTGAAGAGAACCCTTGGGATGTATTTGAAACTGTGTTCACTGAAGGTTCCGTACACGAAGGTACTATTGTAGAAATGCTTGATAAAGGTGCAGTAGTTCAATTAGAGTATGGTGTTGAAGGTTTTGCAACTCCAAAGCATTTGGTAAAAGAAGATGGTAGTCATGCCCAATTGAATGAGAAATTATCGTTTAAAGTCATTGAATTCAACAAGGACAGCAAACGAATCATATTGTCTCATAGTCGTACATTTGAAGACGCTCAAAGAGGTGAAACTCATAATGAGAAGAGAACTTCGAAAAAAGCTACTAAAAAAGAAGAGGCTCCTGCAATACAAAACCAAGCTGCTTCTACCAGCTTAGGTGATATTGATGCTTTAGCTGAATTAAAGGCTAAAATGGAGCAAGAAAAATAATATTATATTTTCTTCATTAAAAAAGACGCAGTTCCTGAATAATTTGGGATCTGCGTCTTTTTTTGTGATAACTATTGTATAGTTCTGTGGTAGCAATTTTTATAGGCATACTTTTTCATGTTTTTATGCAGAAAGTATTTACAAGAGCTTGAGATTAATGTACTACTCAGATCTTGCTTTTGCTTGTTAAAAAACTTCTTGCTTAGTGCATCATCTAGACAACTTGATCTTTTTGTTCGTGATCTAAATGTATAAAATAAAAATTCGATACTCATATTTGAATATCGAATTTTATTTTACACTATAATATTTATGGTAGTACCGATGTGCACTATATGTATTTATCAGTACGTCATAAAAATAAAAGGTTGCAGAAAATTAAAGCTTTGCAGATTCTTCAGATTTGTTGTATAACAGTTCTTGCTATTTGGCAATGCTTAAACTTTGGTAAGCAAATTGCTACATGACGTATTTTATCAGAGATCTGTCTAATATACTTGTTTCTAATTATTCAATAGGTGGTATACGAAGAATCGTATCATACGAAATGTGGTCTGGATCTGTGATATGATTATATTGTATTAGAAGTTTTACGTACTTATCAGAATGATAAAATTTCCTGGAAATGTCATAAAGGGACTCCCCCTTTTTTACCCTATAAATTTGAATTTCAACTTTTTCTTTTTGACCTGTTTCTATGTTTTTGGTTGAGTCTTTTTTCATAGCTGTGTTTATGCTCACTGTATCCGATCCCATGTTTTTTTTACTAGAAAACTTATATGATGTACTAGTAGAACTGATAATTTTTTCTTGTTTTTCTGTTATTTTACGATCTGGACCAACCAATCGATAATATCCTATAAAGTACCCTAGGCATAATGCAATTACTAAACAAATTCCAATTAATAATTTGTGCCACGACCGGGCAAAAGAAATGGCTGGAAGCTCTGTAATTTTAATTTCTATAGGCCCTTTGTCTTCTTTTTCTTTTAAGCTATTATATGGATATAATGTGGCCGTATTTTGAATATCTTCGTTTTCTGAATGTGTATTTTTTAAATCTCCTTCGTCACTGTAAGAATTTGGTGAATCTGAACCTGTTTGTGTAGAATCTGTTTTTGTCTCTTTAGTTATTGGAGTTTCAGTTTTTTCTTTTTTTACATGATCCAAAACCTCTGGATTCACCAATGTTTCATTACTAGTAATATTGACCTGTTGTTCTTCCGGCAGAGCAATATCTGCGATTTCATTTTCGCTTTTTGAAATATCTGAAAAATCTTCTGTTTTTAATGAAGAATCGAGGGCATTTGTTCCTTTGACAGAACTTACTTCAGTGCCATTTTCTTCTTCTGTTTCTGATAACTCTTCTTCATTTGCTTTTTCCAAATCCTCAGAGCGTACGTTTTCGCTGAGGATTATGGTTTGAAAATGCGAAAACGGTTTGTTTATATTCTCTTTTAAACTATTTTCGGGGACAAAACTTATTTTGTAATGACCGTTTATCTGGAAGCGCTCACCTGTATTAATATTAATGCTTTCTCGATCACCTATGGCAATTAATTTGAATGTGCCCCACCCTTTGATTTTTACAAAACGTTCTTTTTCGAGACTTTCTTCAATGGTTTCAAAAAAAGCTCGAACAAATAGGTCATTATCTTTTTTAGCTCGTTCTGTGCGAGCTGAAAGAGAATTGATCAAATCTTGCAAAATCAGTTTATCAGTCATTGCTTATATGTAGTATATGTCAACTTTACCAAGTTATTTATATTTTTCTTTTAGAGTATTACTAGGTTTGAAGTTGAGAACTAATTTTGGAGGAACCAACATGCGTTGTTTGCTTGAAGGATTTACTACTATTCTTTCCATTTTTTTCTTTACTTCAAATGTTCCAAACCCCTGAACAGAAATAATGTTTCCATCTTCCAATCCGTGAGTCATGATTTCAATTAAAGTGTTGGAAAGAATTTGTGCTTCCTCCGGTTTTATTTTTAGTCGGTTCGCTAAGTTGTTGATAAATTCTTTATTATTCACACCGCTCTTCTTTATACATTTTCGATTTTTCCATACAAATCATACTCGTCTGCATCGGTAATAATAACATTATAAAATTCACCTACTGAGATTGTTTCAGAATCTGTCTTTTTTATAAGAACTTCACCATCAACATCAGGTGAATCATATTCTGTTCGTCCGATATAATATTCACCTTCTACTCGATCAATAATTGTTCTAAATGTTTTTCCAATTTTGGCTTTTCCCAACGTTTCTGATATGCTTTGCTGAGTTTCCATTAAAAGGTCATATCGGTGTTGTTTTATTTCTTGCGGAACGTCATCTGTATAGTGTTCTGCAGCATACGTTCCTTCTTCCTCACAATACATGAAAGCCCCTAACCTATCAAACTTTATGTCATTTACGAACTTGAGCAATTCCTGGAAATCGGCATCTTTTTCTCCAGGAAAACCTACCATAAGTGTAGATCTAATACATATTCCCGGAACGCGTTCCCGCAGGTCATGTAATAATTGATAAGTTTCAGCTTTAGTTATGTGACGGTGCATTTTAGACAGAACGTTGTCACTTATATGTTGCAGCGCAATGTCTATATATTTGCACACGTTGGCATGTTTAGCCATGACATCCATTAATGCATAGGGAAAATTCGTTGGATAAGCATAGTGTAAACGTATCCATTCAACTCCTTTAATGGAGGCCATGCGATCTATTAATTCCGGTAGTGCTTGTCTTTGATATATGTCAATTCCGTAATATGTAAGTTCTTGAGCTATAATCTGAAATTCTTTAACGCCTTTTTCTACTAACAAACCAACTTCATCCAAAATATCTTCTATCGGCCGACTTTGGTGTTTCCCTGTTATTATTGGAATTGCACAATAAGCACAATGTCGATTACATCCTTCAGAAATTTTAATATAAGCATAATGTGCAGGAGTTGTTTGTTGTCGTTCCAAACGTAATTCGTTGTGATAGTGTAAATTCAAATCATTTAATAGCTCTACCCAATTGAATTTTCCATAAAACTTATCTACCTGAGGTATTTCCTTTGTTAATTCACACAGATAACGCTCAGAAAGACAACCCATTACGTATACTTTTTTAATAAAACCATTTTTCTTCTTCTCACATAAATCCATAATCAGATTAATGCTTTCCTCCTTAGCATCTCCTATGAAGCCACATGTATTAACTACGGCAATATCTCCGTGAAGGCGTCCTGGATTATGATAAATCTTGAATCCATTTTCTGAAAATTGCCGCATCAACATTTCGCTGTCAACCAAATTTTTTGAACAGCCCATAGTAATAATGTCTATGATTCTTTCTGACTTATACATATGCTGTTATTACTTACTTAAATGTGGATTTACTGAAAAATGAATCAACAAAAGCGGCAGCATCAAACGGTTGTAGGTCTGAAATCTTTTCGCCTAGCCCAATATACTTAACTGGAATTTTCAGCTGATCAGAAATACCAATAACAACTCCCCCCTTTGCTGTACCATCTAATTTCGTGATAGTTAATGAATGTACTTCTGTAGCTTTTATAAATTGTCTGGCTTGTTCGTATGCATTTTGTCCTGTTGACCCATCTAGTATAAGCATAACTTCATCAGGCGCTGTTGATACGACTTTTTTCATTACATTCTTTATTTTAGAAAGTTCATTCATTAAACTTATCTTGTTATGTAAACGACCTGCCGTATCTATTATTACGACATCGGCATCATTTGCCTTGGCGGAGTTCAATGTATCATAAGCAACACTGGCAGGGTCACTTCCCATTTGTTGCTTGATTACAGGCACACCAACTCTTTCACCCCAGATACACAATTGTTCTACTGCCGCTGCCCGAAACGTGTCAGCTGCTCCCAGATATACTTTTTTTCCTGCTGATTTATATAGATAAGCCAATTTTCCTATTGTGGTAGTTTTACCTACGCCATTTACTCCGACAACTAAAATTACGTAAGGCTTATTTCGTGGTTCAAAATCTTTATCTTCCAGATTTCCACTTTCTGATGTGGTTAGCATCTGGGTAATTTCTTCACGCAATATTTTATTTAGATTTTCTGTATTGACGTATTTGTCACGAGCGACCCGTTTCTCTATGCATGATATAATTTTCCGTGTCGTTTCAACACCGACATCTGATGTTATTAAAACTTCTTCCAATTCATCTAAAACATCGTCATCAACTTTGGATTTGCCGGCAACTACTTTTTTTAATTTTTGAAACAGACTCGCTTTTGTTTTTTCAAGTCCAGCGTCAAGAACTTCCTTTTTTTCTTTTTTAGAGAATAAATTAAACAGCCCCATAACTACATATTTTTGATTACAAAGATACGGAAAAAGTCAGAAATCAAGCTAAAACCTTCGGTTGTTTCTATAAAATAGGCTATAAAGTCATACCCTTTTAAGCCTAAGAGCTTTTTAATCAATAATTACTTATTTAAGTTCTTCCTGCGAAGGAACAAATCACGCAGAGTGTCAAAATCTCGTTTTAGTAAAATACCGATTCCTTGAGTTGTAAGCGTTGATTTGGTGAAATATCGGTCGTTTGTTTCGCTGTAAGCTTTCAGCCTTATTGTTCCGGCAGGATTAAGGAGCCATTGTACATCAAAATCACCAATAAAATTATTTGTGGAGTATGTTGATTTGTCGCGATATCCAAAATTGCCATTTATGAGTAATTGATTGTTGAGCAAACGTCCGTTTAATAGTCCCTCTATTTCCATATCCTCCCATCCGGAAGTTCCTGTTGAAAAATTCGTGCCGAACGTCCAGTTCTTCACTCCTATTGCATTGGACAGAACATTATTTAAATGGCTGCTTAGCGTATTAGATAAAAACGATTGTATGGCTAATGATGATTGATTCTGGGTCGTAGAACTATTGGATGATACGTCGTAAGTATAAAATCTACCTATACCCAACAAATATATAATTTGCATATTCATGCCTTCTTCTGTATTAATGAGATATTTTACCATTCTCTTCTCATCTTCACCTACTGTTGGTAAATCTAGGTCGAAACTGATTCGTGGTGCAGTAGCTTGTCCATTGAGATTCAGTATACAATTAACCTTTACGTTATTGTTCGAGAAATTCCCTTTGGGGTTGAGATCTGATAAAGACACTGAATTTACAGTATAAATGGCTTTTAAACTGAGTGCGGCATTTCTTGGATCGCCAGTAAAATTAATTGTTCCACCGGGTGAAAAAACAAAATCCTTACGAATGATGTTTTGTAAAATCATTTTGTAGATTCCGTCCTCTACTGTATATGTACCAAACATTGAGAACTTGCCCTTGTTATAATAATATGTCCGTAAATTTCCATTTCCATGCATCAATATATAGTCTCCGGTTTTCTCATCCATAATAAGTTTAATTGCAGCATTAGCGTTCGCATTTACATTAATGTTTAGCATAATATCTGTTTGAGAATCCGCTGAAGTCAAGACTTTTTCTACGGAATCTTTTGATGAATGGCTTACAAATGTTAGTAATTGTCGATCACCAGACGAAGCGGTAGGAACGTCCATAATATAAACAAATTCTGTACCTTTCTCTGGATTGATGTCTATATCTGCAGAAAAACGACCTGGACTCCCGTTCAGGAAAACATGTCCTGTAGCTGGTACTGTAGCATAAAATGGCATATCTGCCGTTCGTGGCTGGTCATATACAAGAAAATTTCGGAAGTCAATCTGAAAATCGTAAGTTAAATTTTTCAGGTGATTATGTTTGATATATCCATTGGCAGTAGCCTTTTTCCCGTTGTGGTCAGTCAATTCTACTTCTCCAAATTCAAAGGCACCGGGCCTGAACTTTACAGAATCAGATTGAAAATGATATCGACAGCCTGTAGTTGCAATTGTTGCATCCATTTCCACACGATGATTCCCCTCAAAATCCAATTTTTTGAATGGCCCAAACAGACGCAAATGACCAGATGTGTTGCCTTCGATGTTTGTGAAAATATTTTCGACGTAAGGTTTTAAAAATTGAATGGTTGTATTATACGCATCAAAATTTAAGTCGAGGCTTTTATCCTTTATAGAAACGATTCCATTGATATTTAATTTCTGATTGTGCGATGCTGTCGTATGTGCATGTATTTTGATCTTACCATCCTTTTTATCCCATGAACCTAATGCATGTAACCTTCCAAGCGAAGCTTTATTAAATTGAAAATCATTTGCATTGATTTTATATGTGAGTTGTGGGGAGCTTAAGGATTGTGATAAGTACGCTTGTCCACTTACATGTCCACCAAATTCTACACTATGAAAATTAACCAAATCGAGGACATAATTCAGATCTATATTATGTAGGTCAATTTTCATGCTGTCTGTAGGTGAGGATGATAACGCTCCATTAATGTTTATATACTGCTGAGCGTTGTTGATTTCGAAATTCTCGAATCTTAATTTCCCATTCTTTAGTTCTATTACAGAAGGATGCACGATCCATGCGGTATCTTCTACGTACAATTTACTTTGATGAATATTTGTGCGTAATATTTTATCCTGAGCAAATGTTTTTAAGTCGGATGTGGCAGAAATGAAGCCGTTGAGCATAGAGCCGTTTTTAAGTCTTAAATCAATGTCTACAACAGATTGGTTGGCATTAAATTCTGCAGCGACCTGTACTTCATTTTTCTTATTTATTTTTGTACCTTGCACCAATAGTCTTACCTTTTCATCTTTACCATTACAGTAAAGTCTTAAGTTTTTAAATTTTTCGGAAGCAAACGACACATCGCTAATGTCTCCTTCTATTAAAATATTGTTAGTCTTGTTGTCTATTTTTCCATATAAATAACCTCCATTTTGAGAATGCAGATTTAAATTCAACACGTTCTTAAAAAAGTCGGTATTTTTTAGCCTTGCATTAAAGGCGCCCCATTTGTTTGGCGAAGAGTTGTTCAGGATTTTGTCAAGCGAAGGAAGTAATGACTTAAAACTCTTCTTAAAAAATGAGGGTATTAATTGCTTTATATTGGCGTATGAATAATTTCCGGAAGCATTTATGTCTAAAAAATCACTTTTGAAATATAAATGATTATTTCCTGCCCTATTCCACATCTTAAGCACAATAGAGTCCGTTTTATACTCTTCCAACCCTTCTTTTTGATAAGAAAGATCATTAATTTGTAGTGATAATTCTGGAGCATTCAGATCAAGAGAATGAGAACTAGCTGTAATTCTCCCCGACATCCGACCTATTTTTGTTAAGTTCCGAGGTAAATTTAATTTCCTCGGCTCTAATTTTGCAATGTTCAGTTGAAATGAAAATCCTTTTTTTGCCTGATTTATTTTTGTAAGAATGCCATTTAGTTCAATATTTGCATTTTTGTCAAGGACTTGCATGTTAATAGACAGGTTGTCATGTTTATAGTTACCCTCAACATTTATATTCTTATACGGATAGTCATGCCATGTCAATTGATGCAATGCAAGTGAAAAAATACCGTCCTGTATTTTCCCATTAGGAATAACACATTTACCTTTTAATCCAAAATTAACTGTGGAAACATGTGCAGCGGGAATGATATTCTTTAAATTTAATGTGCCCGAAAGTTCTTTTGGAAATATCAGCATATGATTTTCCCAAATTACTTGCGGACAGATCATTTTTCCATGAACAGAATTCAATTGAAAACTTAAATTTGCGTATGTGTTTTTTCTCTTTGAAATCAAATCGCCTTTTGCATCAACATAAAAACCTCCAAGATTTTCAATTGCCTTCGGTACCAATTTGCGAGGATGAATCTGACTCCATAAAAGAGGCAAATACGTGTTACTACTTTGAATATGTAGTTTATCGACTCTTACTCTCTTGATAGAATCATTCCACTTATATGTGATGTCAGAGTGTAAATTTAATGTCTTTGATATATTCTTTAAAATCAAAGATTTAAGCGTAATTTGTTGATGTAAAAAATGAATGTCTCCAGTCAATAAAAATGTATCATTCCAAGATTTTAATTGCGGTGCCAAAGCAGCAAAATCAAGGGAGGATATCTTACAATGTGAAACAGATAGTTTTGCTTTAAAATTTTTGGGACCATTATCAGTCCATTGGTAAGCTATTAGAACCTTATCCTGGATGAACAAGGATTTGGGCATTTCAATTCGTAGATTTTCAATTTGACACATTTTTTTGTTTGCCTGTAAATCCATTGCAAAGTGTTGCAATCTAATTCCTGAGGCTTCTCTTAATGACAAATCACGAATCCTTACTCTTAGAGAATCGGCAAGTAATTTCTTTAAAGATATATTCGCATTTATCTCAGCTAGATTAATATGGTGTGGATTAAATCGCCCGGGAGTTCGTGATTTATAGTTTTGGTCAAAACGTATAGCTAATCTTCTTAGTATGATGGAATTGATTCTTAAGTTTATGTCTGATTTCTTCTGTCGATTGGATGACTTGAATGCATTGAGAACAAATTGATAGTTATAATCCTCTTTTTCTGTGTTTTTATAAGCATTAATTTGACCATCAACTATTGTGATCGTTCTAAGCGAAATTTCTTGATGAAGAAGTGGCGCTAATTCTATCCTACAACTAACGAGATCACTTTCGAATAATTTATTTTTTTTCTGATCTAAAATAACAACATTATTCAAAGTTACCCGATTGAATAAACCAACATCGATGCTGCCAATATGAACTTGCGTATGTAGTTTGTTCATCAAGGCTTGTTCCACGGATGAACGCAAAAAATCTTGGCATAAGGGTAAACTAAAAAAGCTGTATACTAATATATACAGAGATAAAATAGTTATAAAAACTGTGGTTGTTATATGTTTAAGAAATTTCAATGGTATAAATTTTCACTTATTCAACCTTGGTTATGAGGATTTCTGGAAATTCTCTTCTAAAAAAAGCTAACGGACTTTCTGCATTTTCTCTGTTTGCTTTGATTATCATATCCACAGAATATATCTCACCATTTATTTTTGAAATAAGCTCCATCTGATATGAAATAATGATAAACTCCTTCTTTTTATTGATATAATCCAACAATAGTTCAACCGTCTCTCTCTTTCCTGTTGTAAAACTTACGACACTGGTTCGGTATCCAACCTTTTTAAAAATGTGATTTAATAGGGTAATTCCACAAATTACAAGAATAGTTGTTATAATTCCCATCCAATACATTCCCCCACCAATGGCAAGACCGATTCCTGCAGTAGCCCATAATCCTGCTGCTGTAGTTAAACCTCGAACAATTTGATTTCGTTGTAATATGATTGTACCTGCACCAATAAATCCGATTCCAGATACAACTTGTGCAGCAATTCTGCTTGGGTCATATTTTTCTATTCCTCCCGCATAATCAAGGAACAAGAAACCATATTGCGAAATTATCATCATAAGTGCACTACCGACAGCTACAAGGAAATGGGTCCTGTAACCTGCTTCTTTAGCTTGGCGCTCTCGATCAAAACCTACGAGGGCGCCAAGAATACCTGCAACCAATAAACGAATTGTCAGCTCTATTATGAGATAATATTCATCCATGCAACAAAGGTACAAAATATTTTACTTTTGTAATCATGAAAAATGAAAAAGCAATTGTTTTATAGGGATTGAATTGTAATATGCAAAAAAAAACAGCTTGAAAGTCCTATATCAAAAAAGTTACGTAAATTTGTAGCGTATGATTTAATATAATATCCTGATTAGAGGAGCAAATATGTTATAGTATTATGTTAACAATAAAGCAGATTACAGACGACAAAGAAGGCGTTATTAGAGGACTGGAAAAAAAGCACTTTTCAAATGCAAAAGAAGTCATTAATGCCGTCTTGGAAACAAACAATTGTAGAAAAAAGACACAAGTGGATTTGGACAATACGCTTTCTTTTATTAAGCAATCATCAAAACAAATAGGAGCGCTAATGAAGGAAGGACAGATTGCTGATGCTGAAAAACTTAAAACAGATGTTGCCTCAGCTAAAGAAAGGGCAAAAGGTCTTGAATGTGAAATGAAAAAAGTTGATGAAGACCTGCGGAACTTGCTTTATACGATTCCTAACATACCTTATGATGAAGTTCCGGAAGGAAGCTCTGCTGCTGATAATCTGGTTGTAAAGATGGGGGGGACAGAAACAGTGTTGCCTACAAATCCATTGCCACATTGGGAATTAGCAAAAAAATATAATTTAATAGATTTCGATTTAGGAGTAAAAATTACGGGCGCAGGTTTCCCTGTTTATATAGGTCAAGGAGCTCGTCTGCAACGCGCTTTGATAAACTTTTTTTTGGATGAGGCTCGCGCTGCCGGATATGTGGAGATTATGCCTCCCACGGTAGTGAATGAGGCTTCGGGATATGGAACCGGTCAGTTGCCAGATAAAGAAGGGCAGATGTATCATTGTAATCTTGACGACTTATATTTAATTCCAACCGCAGAGGTTCCTGTAACAAACATTTATCGTGATGTAATTTTAGATGAATCTCAATTGCCAATTAAAAATTGTGCATATACCCAATGTTTTCGTCGTGAAGCCGGCTCGTATGGAAAAGACGTACGCGGCTTGAATCGTTTACATGAATTTTCAAAAATAGAGTTGGTTCGAATTGATAAACCGGAACATTCACGTAAATCTCATCAGGAGATGCTTGATCATGTAGAAGGCCTATTGCAGAAACTGGAACTTCCCTATCGAATTTTACGCCTTTGTGGAGGTGATATTAGTTTCACTGCTGCCATATGTTACGATTTTGAAGTATATAGTGAAGCTCAAAAACGATGGTTGGAAGTAAGTTCCGTTTCTAATTTTGATACATATCAGGCCAACCGATTACATTGTAGATACCGTAAGTCTGACGACAAGTCTATTCACCTCTGTCATACTCTTAACGGATCAGCTTTGGCTTTACCACGAATAGTTGCTGCTTTGTTAGAAGATTTTCAAACTCCTGAAGGCATACGAATTCCTAAATCACTACAACCATATATGGGATGTGATATGATAAAATAAGTACTTATGCTTAGCGTACATTTTCCTCCATCGGTAAATAATGAAGAAGTTCCTTTTTATTTGGCCACAGAAGAATATTTGGCCAAATATACCAATTTAGAATGTTTCTTCATGTGGCAGGTTTCACCATCGGTAATAATTGGTAGGAACCAACTTATGGCGAATGAGGTTAATATTGAATTTTGCAAAAAAAATAATATACACGTCTATCGTCGGAAAAGTGGTGGGGGCTGTGTATATGCAGATAAGGGAAATGTTATGCTAAGCTATATTGGTACAGGAAAAAATATACAAACGTCCTTTAAGCATTATGTGGGAAAAATAGTGTCTGTTCTTTCAGCATTAAACCTTCCGTCAGTTGAACAATCCGGCCGGAATGACATTTTGCTTGATGGGAAAAAAATAAGTGGGAATGCTTTCTATCATGTTAATAATAGGAATGTAATACATGGAACATTATTGTATGACACGAATATGGAACACATGATAGGAAGTATTACTCCAGACTCTCGCAAATTAGAAACGAAAGGAATAAAGAGTGTAAGTCAACGAATAGGGTTGCTCAAAGATTATTACCATGGAGATTTGAATTTACTTAAATCATATATTGAAACGGGGGTAACTGCTGGGCAAATTGTATTGACAGGCTCTGATTTAAAAGAAATTCGAAAAATTGAGCTAGAATATCTTTCATTAGATTTCCTATATGGAAATGATCCTATTTGCAACCTTTCAAAAAACTTTTATAAAAAGGGGTGCGGAAATATTAATATAAGAGTTCTTATAAAACATCATTATATCAATGGAATTGAATTATCAGGAGATTTTTTAGAAATCGGCGATATAGAAAAATACGTAATTCAGCCGCTAATCAATATTCCCTATTCAAAAGAATCAATCTATGAAAGATTTAAGCATATAGATGTCGAAAAACATATACTAAATCTAACGAATGAAGAATTCATAAAGTTGCTAATTTGATTATAAAATAGAACCTAATTAATAAAAACATGGAAAACAAACGAACATGCCTTTACGAAAGACACTTAAAACAAAATGCAAAGATGACATCCTTTGGTGGATTTGAAATGCCGCTTGTGTATTCTTCTATCATAAAAGAACATGAAGCAGTTAGAAATGCATGTGGTATATTTGATGTTTCACATATGGGTGAAATCATAGTTGCAGGAAAAGATGCAGAAAATTTTGTTCAATATATATTTTCAAACGATATATCTGCAGCGGTTGTAGGTAAGATCTTTTATGGCTTCATGTTGTATCCTAATGGTGGAGTCGTTGATGATCTGTTGGTTTATAAACTTGCTGCCGACAAATTCTTATTAGTAGTTAATGCTGCTAATATAGATAAGGATTTTACGTGGATTTGTAACCAATCCAAGGCATTTCAAGTTGAAATAATAAATAAAAGCGATAGTTACGGACAAATCGCAATTCAAGGTCCTTTATCAGAGAAAATAATAGAACAAGAGCTTAAAATTTCATGTTCGGAATTGTCTTTTTATACTTTTAAATTCATTGCAATTAATGACTCAGATGTGCTGATAAGCCGTACAGGATATACAGGTGAAGATGGTTTTGAAATTTATGCAGAACCTACTGTAATTCAACAAATCTGGGATACATTAATAGCATCAAAAACAGTCCAACCGTGTGGATTGGGGGCACGTGACACACTTCGATTCGAAGTCGGATTACCTTTATATGGAAATGAATTGTCAGAACAGATTTCTCCTATAGAGGCGGGATTAAGTATTTTTGTCAAACTCGAAAAAGGTAATTTTATAGGTAAAGAAGCTGTAAAAATACAAAAGGAAGAAGGTGCTTCACGTAAACTTGTTGGAATAGAATTGAAGGATAAAGCTATTCCTCGCCATGGTTATGAGGTATATCAGAATAACAAAATTGTAGGTTATGTAACTACAGGATATTCTTCTATTTCCACAGGAAAAAGTGTTTGTATGGCATTGGTCGATCGACAATTTGCAAAAACAAATGAAGTCCTGCAGATTTCTATTCACCGTAAATTACACGAAGGTATCGTAGCTTCAAAAAAATTCTATGCAAAACAATATAAAAAGTAATTAATCCAGGTACTATCCTGATAAAAATCTAATAAACTATGGTAAAAGTAGAAAAAGACCTGTTATATACAGAGTCACATGAATTTGTAAAGATTGAAGGAGATTTTGGCTATGTTGGAATAACTGACTATGCACAAGAACAATTGGGAAATGTCGTATATGTGGATATGCCAGAAGTCGGTGATGATGTTTCGGCTGGTGAAGAATTTGGAGCAGTCGAAAGCGTAAAAGCAGCAAGCGATTTAATATCTCCAATAAGCGGAACTGTTGTCGAAATTAATGAAAATCTTGAGGAGCAACCAGAATTAATTAATCAAGACGCTTTTGAAAATTGGATTATTAAGGTTCAATTATCTGATAAGTCAGAATTAGAAGGACTGATGGATGATGAGACATATATAAAATATTGTGAAAAATAACAGGCAAAAGAATAAGTCTATTGAGATAAATTCTACCCTCATTGACTTATTCTTTTGTTATATTAACCTTACTACTATGATGTCATACAAATTCTTTCCGCATACAGAGGATGACATACAAGCAATGCTACGACTTTTAGGAATATCATCTATTGAAGAACTATATAAAGATGTTCCCAAAGAATTAAGATTGCACAAAGCACTTGATCTGCCTTCTTCAAAATCAGAATTAGAAGTTCGTGGAATATTCAAGAACTTAGAGAAGAAAAATAAAACATTAAAATGTTTTGCTGGCGTCGGTGCATATGATCATTATACTCCAAGTATAATTACGTACATTGCAAATCGATCTGAATTTCAGACTTCCTACACTCCGTATCAGGCAGAAATATCGCAAGGTACTTTACAGTATATATTTGAGTACCAAACTATGATGGCCGATCTAACGGGCATGGATATTTCTAATGCCAGTATGTATGATGGTGCGACAGCAACGGCTGAAGCTATGATGATGTCTGTTGCTTCTAGTAAGAAAAGAAAAAAGGTTTTAGTTTCTTCAACTTTACTCCCTCAGACAATAGAAGTTCTTCATACATATGCAAAATTTCATCATATAGATCTGATTCTCGTCAAGTCTGTAGAAGGAACAACATCTGTGGACGAGATAAATTTATATTTACAAAATGATGATATTGCAGGAGTTATAGTACCATTAGTGAACTATTATGGGATAATAGAAGATCTGAGCAGTTTGTCTGATGTCTGTCATAAGCATAAAGCTTTATTGATAATCAATTCTCCTGCATCTCCCCTAGGCGTACTTAAGTCGCCGGGAGAACTAGGAGCAGATATTGCATGTGGTGAGGCTCAATCATTAGGTATACCTTTGTCTTATGGTGGTCCCTATATAGGATACTTATGTACGAATGATTCTTTGGTTCGAAAAATGCCTGGACGTCTTGTTGGAGGTACAGTTGATTCTGATGGAAATCGAGCCTTTGTCTTAACTATGCAAGCTCGCGAACAGCATATCCGTCGTGAAAAAGCGACTTCAAACATATGTACCTCACAAGGTCTAATGTGTTTATATGTAGCAATGTATTTGTCTTTGATGGGGACAGACGGATTAAGGGAAGTAAATCAAATGTCTTTTCAAGGCGCACATTATTTATATGATGAGTTGCTGAAAACCCATAAATTCGAACCTGTTTTTAACAAGCCATTTTTTAATGAATTCTGTTTACAGTTGACCTCAGGAACAGCACAGGATTTAATTGACTACTGCGCAGAGTTTGGATTTCTGGCTGGATGCACAGTAAAAGATCACACCAACTGTATACTCTTTTGTGTAACAGAGAAAAACAGTAAAGAAAATATTGACGACTTGGTAAAGGTAATAAAATCTTTTAATGCATAGGAGGTAGGTTATGAACAATAAATATTATGGAAGTCTAATCTTTGAACTGTCAAAAAAAGGGCGCCGTGGTTATTCTCTACCCAAGAGAGAATATGACAATCAATATGCGATGGAAAAATTATTGCCACAAAATTTTTTCCGTAACAACAGTATAAGTCTTCCTGAAGTAGATGAGCCCACTGTTGTAAGGCATTATACAAATATGAGCAACAATAATTTTGGCGTGGACTCAGGATTTTATCCTTTGGGAAGTTGCACCATGAAATATAATCCAAAGATTAACGAAGAAGTTGTATCAAATACAAACTTCTCAGAATTGCATCCTTCTCAGCCTATGCATACTGTACAAGGAGCTTTGGAATTATATTATGAGGTGCAACGTATGCTTTCTGAAATTTCCGGACTGAGTCAATTTACCTTAAATCCGTATGCTGGAGCACATGGTGAATTAACGGGCTTGATGATTATGCGTTCCTATCATGCAAAGCGAAATGACAATAAACGGAATAAAGTGATTATTCCTAATTCTGCGCATGGAACCAATCCTGCTTCAGCTGCCGTATGTGGATTACAGGTTGTTGAAGTTAAGACTTCATCTGACGGAACTGTAGATTTGGAAGACCTCAAACCGCTTTTAAATGATGAAATCGCGGGAATGATGATGACGAATCCAAATACTTTGGGAATTTTTGAAAAAGATATTCCTCAAATAGCAAAATTAATACATGACTGTGGCGGTTTGATGTATTATGATGGAGCCAATTTAAATCCGATGTTAGGGGTATGCAGACCAGGTGATATGGGATTCGATATCATGCATATAAATTTGCATAAGACCTTTTCTACTCCACATGGAGGAGGTGGTCCTGGATCCGGGCCTGTTGGAGTAAGAACTGGCCTGGAAGAATTCCTGCCTAATCCACGGGTCATAAAAACCGCAAGCAATACATATGCAATTCAATGTACAAATAATGCATTAGGCCAAATCTCCTCTTTTCTTGGGAATTTTGGAATAATTGAGCGTGCATACGCGTATTTATTATCACTAGGCAAGGAAGGAATTTCAGAAGTTGGAAAATTGGCGACTTTAAATGCTAATTATATAAAGGAGTCCTTGAAAGATTATTATAATCTTCCCATAAAAGGACTATGCAAGCATGAGTTCGTTTTTGATGGATTACGTTCAGAATATGGAGGCGAACATACTGATTCTGATTGTGTAAAAACGTTGGATGTTGCTAAACGTTTGTTGGACTATGGGGTTCATGCTCCTACGATCTACTTTCCTCTCCTTTTCCATGAAGCAATGATGATTGAGCCGACGGAAACTGAAAGCAAAGAAACTCTTGATGCATTCATTGATATCATGAAAAAAATTGCCAATGAAGCAAAAGAACAGCGCAATGTACTGAAGTCTGCGCCGTTGCATACTCCAGTTAAACGTCTTGATGATGTCAAAGCCGTTAAAGAGCCTCATTTTACTTATAAATCATATTTAAAAGAACAAGAATGATATGATCCATGCAAATTTAATAATTATAGGAGCTGGTCCTGGCGGTTATGAAACAGCAATTTCCGCTGCCAAAAAGGGATTGCAAGTCATTCTGATTGAAGCTCAAAAAACCGGTGGAACTTGTTTGAATGAAGGATGCATACCAACAAAATGCCTTCACAAGAATGCAGAATTTTTGTTGGAGTTGGGGTATGCTGACAAATTGGGTGTAACGGTGTCTGCATCACATCCTGATATTCATCAGGTCATGAATCGTAAAAACGAGATTGTTTCTACACTCTCCCAAGGTGTAAAGACGTTGATTAATATTCCAGGTTTAAACTTAGTTAGGGGAAAAGCTTATTTTGTTGACAAGCACGTTGTTGGAATAGAGAATACGACTGAACAATATACTGCAGAAAACATTATTATTGCAATAGGTTCTATTACTAGAATTCTTCAGATAAAAGGTATAGATCTTCCCGGAGTACTCACCTCAACGTCAATATTAAATATCGATTACATTCCACAATCACTTTGTGTGATTGGTGGAGGTGTTATAGGTCTTGAATTTGCATCAATTTTTAGTGCTTTAGGAAGTCATGTCACTGTGATTGAATTTTGCAAGGAGATTTTACCAAATCTGGACTCAGAAATTGCTAAACGCTTAAGAATGACATTAAAACAGAGAGGCATCAACGTAATTACACAAGCTGGAGTCACGTCTTTATCCCAAGAAGAAGGCGGCCTATCTGTTTCTTATGAATGCAAAGGAAAGACTTTACAATGTTTGGCTCAAAATGTTTTGTGTGCAATAGGTAGACAAGCTAATGTAAAAGCATTGAACCTGTCTGATATAGGAATTGAATATAATGAGAAAGGCATCACTGTTGATGAGCATTTACAAACAAACGTCAAAGGCGTTTTTGCAATCGGCGATATTAATGGAAAATGCCAGTTGGCACATGCTGCAGTTGCACAAGGTACAGTTGTATTAGATTATCTCCTAAATCAAAAAACAACAGTTCATTTAGATCTCATGCCATCAGTCGTTTTTACTATTCCCGAAGTAGCATCCATTGGTATGAGTGAAGATTTGTGTAAGAAGAACAATCTTTCATATAATATTCATAAATCCTTTTATCGGGCCAATGGTAAAGCCCTGGCAATGAATGCAACAGACGGAATTGTAAAGATTATCTCGGATTCAGCCACAGGTAAGATTTTAGGATGTCATATGTATGGAGCACATGCCTCTGATATCATTCAGGAAATAGTTTCATTAATGTATTTCTCGGGAACAATAAATGATTTACGATCTATCATACATTCACATCCGACCTTGAGTGAAACAATTTTAGAAGCTGTAAAATAACGGCAATAGGAATTCTTTTTTAATAAAAACAAGATGCCTTGAAAACTGAAATAAAAGGCATCTTGTTTATTTTATGTCAGATAAAAATTATGTGACTCGCTACTATAAAAATATTATTTTATTTGATATGTTTGCAATTTCCCATGCAGTATATGGCATTATGCAATGAAATATTAATTTTCTTTAACCACGTACTATTGCTTATATAAATATGTATTTGTACTTTTGCTAAAAGTAAACTCAAAACACACAGTATAACATGAAAAAATACCTTGTTTTAGCTATTGCTTTTGGAGCAATTGTTTCATTTACCTCGTGTAAGTCAAGTGAAAGTGCTTATCGCAAAGCATATGAAAAAGCACAAGCTCAAGAAAGAAATCAAGCAAATTCGAGCAACAATGATGAATCACAAGTTGTTGTTGCTAACAATACAAATACGACTCCGGTTCAATAGCAAACGACAACATCTGATAGTAATGTAGATGTTCGTACAATTGCAGGAGGTATAACTGTGGTGAATGGAAGCGGAATAAAAGCATATAGCGTAGTTGTCGGAAGTTTCTCTGTACAAACAAATGCTGAAGGGCTGCAGTCTACACTGAAGGAAAAAGGTTATAGCGCACAAGTTGTAAAAACTAATGAGACTATTAACGGTATTACGGGATGGTATAGAGTTATAGCTTCAACATACGATGATAAAAGTTCTGCTATACAGTCTCGCGAACAGTTAAAGAGCCTATATCCTGACGCTTGGTTGCTCTACAATAAATAAAATATTGACAGAGGAATACACAGTAAAAAGGTGTATTCCTTTCTTGATTTAGAAAAATAAGTAAAATAACAATTTTATATATCTGTAATTATGAAAAAAAGAATTTTAGTAACAGGTGGAACTGGTTTCATCGGTTCTCATACAACGGTAGAGTTGCAACAGGCTGGATATGATGTTGTAATCGTTGACAACCTTTCAAATTCAAAAGAAGATGTAATTGATGGTATTGAAAAAATTACAGGTGTTCGTCCGGATTTTGAAAAAGTAGATTGCTGCGACAAGGATGCTTTGGAAGGCGTCTTTAAGAAATACTCAAACATTAGTGGCGTAATTCACTTTGCCGCAAGTAAAGCTGTTGGAGAAAGCGTTGAAAAACCTTTGATGTATTATAAAAATAATATTCTTTCGTTGGTAAATTTATTGGAATTGTTGCCCCAATATAATGTCAAAGGTATTATTTTCTCTTCATCATGTACCGTATATGGAGAACCCGATCCCGAAAATCTTCCGGTAACAGAATTGGCTCCCATCAAGACTGCCGAAAGTCCTTATGGTAACACCAAACAAATTAACGAAGAAATTATTCAGGATTTTGCAAAAAGTGGTGCTCCAATAAGTGCTATTATTTTGCGGTATTTTAATCCAATTGGAGCACATCCGACAGCAATTATTGGAGAAATGCCGAATGGTGTTCCTGCAAATTTGATTCCCTATTTGACTCAAACCGCTATTGGTATTAGAGAAAAATTGATGGTGTTTGGAGATGACTATAATACGCCTGACGGCTCTTGCATCCGCGACTTCATCTATGTAGTAGACCTTGCAAAAGCACACGTATGTGCAATGAAACGTATTGTTGAAGGGGAAAATGAAGATCCTGTTGAAATTTATAATGTAGGAACGGGTAAAGGTGTTTCTGTTCTTGAATTAATTAATACTTTCGAAAAATGCACTGGCGTAAAATTGAACTATGAAATAGTAGGCAGAAGAGCTGGTGATATCGAAAAAGTTTGGGGAAATGTTGAAAAAGCCAATAAGGTGTTAGGTTGGAAAGCTGAACATACTTTGGAAGACTCACTTTCTTCTGCTTGGAAGTGGCAACAGGAGCTCCGTAAAAGAGGCATTATGTAAATAAACCTGACACAATATAAATATTAATTTTATTCGGGCGGATAAGTCGTAACAGAATTATCCGCCCTTTTATGCAAAAATATATGCGTAAAACCACAATCCCACACATCGACAGTTGTGAAACACCCTATTATCTGGTAGATGAAAAACATCTGAGGGAAAATTTGGAGCTAATCCGGAGAATTTCGGATAGAAGCCAAACCGAATTTATTTTAGCTTTTAAGGCTTTTGCCCTATGGAAGACATTTGAAATATTTAGGGATTATATAACACATACAACGGCTTCTTCTGTTAATGAAGCGCAGCTTTCCTTTTTAGAATTTGGAACTAAGGCACATACATACTCACCTGCCTATGAAAAGAAAAGTTTTAATACGATTTTGGAATGCAGTAGCCATATCACATTCAATAGTTGGTCGCAATTTGAAACATTCGAATCTGATGTTCGAAAATATAACGAAAGTCATAATGATCAAATCTATTGCGGAATTCGAATAAATCCTGAATATAGCAATATCAAAACAACACTATATAATCCATGTGCGCCAGGTTCAAGATTTGGAGTCTTGGCAAAAGACATGCCGTCTACCCTCCCCCAACAAATTACCGGGTTGCATTGTCACAATCATTGTGAAAGCTCGGCTGAGGACTTTGTACAAACCATTGCTGCGATTGAAGAAAAATTCGGAAAATGGCTACCTCAAATTAAATGGATCAATTTTGGCGGAGGACATTTAGTAACGCGCGAAGGATATAATACAGAATTGCTCATTCGTACATTATGTGATTTCCATAAGCGTCATCCTAATGTTAAAACCATTATGGAACCTGGTTCAGCATTTGCTTGGCAAACAGGAGCTTTGGTGGCAGAAGTTGTGGATGTAGTAAAAAACCATGATATAGCAACTGCAATAGTAAATGTTAGCTTTACCTGTCATATGCCGGATTGTTTGGAAATGCCATATAATCCTTATATACAAGGTGCTATGCATGTTGATGAATCAAAAAATATAAGTTATCCATATCTTTATAGAATAGGAGGAAATAGCTGTTTGAGTGGCGATTTTATGGGGTTATGGCAATTTGACCACCCTCTTTCAGTTGGTGAAAAGATTATTTTTGAAGATATGATCCATTATACTACAGTAAAGACAAATATGTTTAACGGCATAGAACATCCCGCAATATTTTTGCAACGTGCGGACGGAACATTACAATGTTTACGCAAGTATACTTATGAAGATTACAAAAACAGAATGTGCTAATTTAATTGTTTGATTATGAAACAAAACGAATTACCGGAAAATGCTTTTCGAGAATTAAAGAGTGGTGAAGAATACACCCCTGTCATGTCACCAAAAGAAAAAATCAGAGAAGTTACGCCATGGTCTGTAACTTGGGGTATCATCATGGCAATTATATTCTCCGCTGCGACCGCTTATTTAGGATTAAAAGTTGGACAGGTCTTTGAAGCTGCAATTCCCATTACTATTATTTCTATTGGAATAAGCAGCGCCACGCGTCGAAAAAATCCATTAGGAGAAAACGTAATTATTCAGAGTATAGGCGCTTGTTCTGGCATGATTGTAGCAGGCGCAATTTTCACGCTGCCTGCGCTTTACATTTTACAAGCCAAACATCCTGAGATGATCTTCAATTTCGGGGAGATATTTTTGTCTTCTTTATTGGGAGGAGTTTTGGGTATTTTAATGCTTATACCTTTTAGAAAGTATTTTGTTAAAGATATGCATGGTAAATATCCGTTTCCGGAAGCTACAGCTTCTACTCAAGTACTAATTTCTGGAGAAAGAGGAAAAAGCCAGATTAAACCTCTCTTGTTGTCAGGAGCAATAGGAGGACTGTTTGATTTTGCTGTATCCACATTTGGAGCTTGGAGTGAAAAATTTACTAGTTATTGTCTTCCATTTGGTTCTTGGTTGGCCGAAAAAACGAAACTGGTATTTAGTATTAATACTAGCGCAGCTGTTCTTGGCATGGGATATATTGTAGGACTTAAATACGCTTCTATTATATGTTTTGGATCTGCCGTTATCTGGTGGATCATCATACCTGCCATTGCATTGATTTTTCCAAATTTAATGATTCTACCCGACACTGCTGCCAGTGCGGCTACGCCCGAGCAATTATATAATTATGCAAAGAGTATCGGCATTGGAGGTATAGCAATGGCTGGTATAATTGGTATAATTAATAGTCGCAAGGTCATTATGAGTGCCTTCTCTTTGGCATCAAAAGAGTTGCGAAAAAGTAATAAAAATACTCCAGAGCAAGAAGAAACTATACGCACGCAACGTGACATTTCAATGAAAATCATAGCCATTGGCACCGTCATTACTTTAGTGTGTACATTTTTGTTCTTTTTCTTCGGATTAATGGATGGCAACTTACTTTATAGCGTAGTAGGAATTTTGCTGGTAGCTGTCATTTCTTTTTTGTTTACAACGGTAGCAGCAAATGCCATTGCAATTGTAGGAAGTAATCCTGTTTCAGGAATGACATTAATGACTTTAATTCTGTCATCTGTTATTTTAGTTGCTGTTGGTATGAATGGTACGGGGGGTATGGTTGCCTCTTTGATTATGGGAGGTGTTGTTTGTACGGCATTATCTACGGCTGGAAGTTTTATTACGGACTTGAAAATTGGATATTGGTTAGGAAGTTCACCTGTTAAACAGGAAAGTCTTAAATTTGTTGGTGTTTTGGTATCAGCCATAACAGTCTGTGTTGTAATAGCAATTCTAAACAAGTCATACGGATTTTCATCAGGACAACTTGCTGCCCCACAGGCCAATGCAATGGCTGCGGTAATTGAGCCGCTGATGAGTGGACAAAGTGCTCCATGGCTTCTTTATGGTATTGGCGCTGTCATTTCTATAATACTCACATGTTGCAATATTTCAGCATTAGCCTTTGCTTTAGGTATGTTTATTCCTTTGGAGCTTAACTTACCACTTATAGTAGGTGGACTAATCAACTGGTATATAACTTCTAGAACAAAAGATCCTGAAGTAAATAAACAAAGAAATGAAAAAGGAACACTCTTAGCATCTGGATTTATAGCTGGCGGTGCGCTTATGGGAGTGGTTAGTGCGGGCTTACGCTTTGCTGATATTGATTTTGTTTCTCAAGAATGGATAACAAGCAATGGAGCTCAATATGTATCTTTGTTGGCTTATGCTGTTCTTATCGTATTCTTTGTGCAAGCTTGTAAAACAATAAAAAAGTAATAAAAAACTTTGAATATTTGGAATATCAAAGATAAATGTGTAATTTTGCACCGCTATTACGGGTTAATAGCGTAGTTATAAACAAAAAATAAATTTTAATGGCAACTAAAATCAGATTACAGCGCAATGGTCGTAAAGGTTATGCTTTTTATAGCATCGTTGTTGCTGACGTAAGAGCACCACGTGATGGTCGCTTTACAGAAAAAATTGGTACGTACAATCCAAATACAAATCCTGCAACAGTAGATTTGAAATTTGATCGTGCCTTGTATTGGGTAGAAACTGGAGCGCAGCCTACAGACACCGTACGCAATATCCTTTCAAATGAAGGTGTGATGTTAATGAAGCACCTGAAAGGTGGAGTTAAGAAGGGTGCTTTTGATGAAGCTACGGCTCAAGCTAAATTTGAAGAATGGAAAAAGAATAGAGATTCAAAACTCTCAGCTTTGAAAAATTCAAATGAAGCTTCAAAACAAGCTGCATTGAAAGAAAGACTTGAAAACGAGAAAAAAGTTAACGAGCAGATTGCCAAAAAGGTAGCAGAGAAAAAAGCAGCAAAAGCCGCTGCGGAAACTGAACAAGCTGCTGCAGAAAATACTGCAGAAGAAAATGCTACGGAAGAGAATACTGAAGCATAAATTCTTACATAAGTATACAAAGGTCGTACTTTTTATAGAGGTGCGACCTTTATTTTTTTATAAAAACACCTCTTATGAGAAGCGAAACAATATGTGCAATTTCGACAGCTCCAGGAGGAGCTATCGGCATTATCCGTGTGTCAGGTTCTGATTCGATTTCACTTGTTGACCAAATATTTAAAAGCGCAACAGGAAAAAAATTGGAATTCTGTAAAGGCTTTACGGCCCATTATGGTGAAATTTACAATAAAGATCGTGTTTTGGATCAGGTGATTGTTACAATCTTTAGGGCCCCACATTCATATACAGGTGAAGACTTAGTTGAAATATCGTGCCATGGATCTACCTATATTTTACAAAGCATTATCAATGAATTATTGGACTCCTCCCCTCACATACGCTTAGCCACAGCTGGAGAATTTACAAAAAGAGCTTTTTTAAATGGTAAGATGGATCTTGCCCAATCTGAAGCAGTTGCAGATTTAATTGCAGCCGACTCAAAGGCAGGTCACGACATTGCAATTAAGCAAATTAAAGGAGACTATAGTATTGAATTAAAAAGACTGAGAGAGCATTTCTTGACGTTCGCATCTCTTATTGAACTTGAATTGGATTTCAGTGACCACGAAGATTTGGAATTTGCCGACCGTTCTAAATTAAAGATTTTATTAAGAGACATAGAAAATCAGGTCACTAATCTTGTACATTCCTTTAAATTAGGTAATGTAATAAAGAACGGTGTTCCAGTAGCAATAATTGGCAATACCAATACAGGAAAATCAACATTATTGAATACCCTACTCCATGAAGACCGTGCAATTACAAGTGAAATAAAAGGAACAACAAGAGATACTATTGAAGACATTGTTAAACTGCATGATATACTGTTTCGCTTTATTGATACAGCTGGCATACGTAAAACTTCAGATAAAATAGAACGCATAGGAATACAAAGAAGTATTGATAAAATAAACCAATCTTCGATTATATTATGGGTTATAGATGCCATAGAATCTATAACGTCGTTAAATGAGCAGGCAAAGGAGGTCGTTCCTCTTTTGAAAAACAAAAACTTTATTTTCCTATTTAATAAAGAGGATCTTTTAGCCAATAACAGTATCCAAAAAACATTGATGGAATGGGCAAATCAATTAATCCCTCATGCAAATTGCCTATTTATTTCGGCAAAGAATAAAACGCATATTACAGATTTAGAAAATAAACTAATTCAAATAGTAAGAAATCTTCAAAGCACTGAAAGTAATATTATAATTACGAACATGCGACATTATGAAGTATTGAAAAAAATATTATTTACAATAAATCGAATAAACGACGGATTTGCTCATCAGATTCCCAGTGACTTATTAGCTCAGGATATTCGTGAGTGCATATCATATTTGGGAGAAATTCTAGGGGAAGTAACTTCAGATGAAATATTGCATAACATATTTTCTAAATTTTGCATAGGCAAATAAATACCTGATTATCAAATAGTTGAATTGATTATAATCAATTAATATGGCGCTCTTTACGGGCGCCTTTTTTGTTGCTCAAGTATCGTTGATAATCGTTGCTAAGCCTTTTTACGCCATTTTTTGTACCTCCTATGTACCCCACCACGAAATCTGAGGATTTTCGTTGGCAAGGTCGTGGAGAAATGAGACGCTGTGAGACACAGTAATACGCAGAGATACAGTTTTGGCGAAATTAAAAGATAAATGAAATGGCTAATAACATCAACATTCAGAAAAAATGCGAGTGGTGTGGCAAATTATTTATTGCCCACAAAACCTCGACACGATGCTGTTCGCATCGTTGTGCTAACCTTGCCTACAAAGAAAAAACAAGGCAAAAGCGTGTTAGCGAATTTCAAATAATGGTCAATCATCAGATTGAAAAAGAAGATTGCATTGACAAGGATTTCTTTACCCCAAGCGAAGCTGCAAAGTATATCGGCATCAGCAGGGCTACCTTTTACAGGTATCTGGAAACTAACCTGATAAAGTCGGTTCAGTTAAAGAGAAAGACTATTATCAGAAAACGAGACATCGAGGCTCTCTTTGATAATGCTTCTCCTTACAAAAAACATCTACCAAAATCCAAGCAGAGTATCACTGACTTCTACACCACAGCTGAAGTCAAGGAGAAGTATGGCGTAAAGGATTCCTGGATATTTCACATCGCTAAGGAACATAATATTCCACGAACCTTTCACCATGGGAAAACCTATTGGAGCAAAAAACATATTGATGATTACTTTGCAAAGAAAGCTCCCGATCCTGAAATCAAGGAATGGTACAGCACACAAGACATGCAAGAGAAGTTCGGCATGACGCTAACGGCCATTTATTCTTTTGTATCAAAGAATGCCATTCCCAAGAAGAAGGTTGGCATCATGGTGTACTACTCCAAGAAACATGTGGACATTGCCAAAGGCCTTATAGCTCCCGAAGAACCTAAATACTACACCATTGCCGAAGCGATGGAGCGATTCAATCTGACACGAGATCAACTCTACCATTATGTGAAATACCATCATATTCCCCGCATCAAGGTCGGTAAATATACCAAGATCCTGCGGGCAGAGCTGGACAAGTTCTTTGAGCCTCCAAAGAT
>FR903580.1:0-721 GCA_000438115.1 Prevotella sp. CAG:617
CCGCTCTGCTTTTGTTCGTGATAGTGTGACTACTTTTTCTCTTTTGTTCTGCTATGGCTATGCTCAATATATATGCGAAGACATGAGGAATTTGCTTTTGTAGCTTTATATTGGCGTACAAGATGTCCCATTATTGTAATATTTTTGAGTATGTGCCAGGAGAAAGGATTCTGTGCGATTCTCAGTGCATAAAATGAAGCTTTTTCTTGCTTTATCTGATTGATAATTAGTGAAATAATTCAGCTAACTTGCTTTCTCTCTAGGCTTCGAAATAGCAGAATTTGATGATTTTTGACTATTAAAGTTTTCTCCCCCATTAGCCCGTGCAGGTTTTATTTCTTTTTCAAATTACTTGTGTGCATAGCTTCATGAAAATATGGTAGCTGCAAAATGAATACTCGTATTTGTTTAGTGAGTGGTCTTAAAACAATTTTCTGGTCTTACTAATTTCTGATTTCCAGAACAGGAACGGTTTTTTCAATTCCTTTATCTGTGTAGTATTTGTAGATGCCAATTTGCACGATACGCTTGCCGCTAGGGACAGTGATTCTTTGTGCGTCGTAGAAGGGCATTTTTTCGTTTGCAAGGAACAGAGCCACGATTGACGGGGAGTCTATTCTGGGCTCGGAGTTGGCCAGTGCGTTGCCGT
Source organism: Prevotella sp. CAG:617 (assembly GCA_000438115.1). GTDB lineage: Bacteria > Bacteroidota > Bacteroidia > Bacteroidales > Bacteroidaceae > Alloprevotella. The sequence goes on from FR903580.1 coordinate 650, forward strand.
TCGGAAGCACTTGGAAGATGTCAAAGACTTTTTCCTTTAAATCTTGCTGTGGCTTATCAAATATGATGATTT
>FR903580.1:789-18876 GCA_000438115.1 Prevotella sp. CAG:617
AGTTATAAAAACGAAGGCAACAGAGAGCACTATACCCGTGAAGAGACCGCTTAAATAAATCAGATATGGTTTTAGTTCGTGTTTTCATGTTATTTTAGTTCAGTTAGTGGATAAAAAGCATGAAGAGAGATTCCCTTTTCTGAAAATCTCTCTTCATCTGTGATTCGCTTGGGGTTCGAACCCAAGACCCCAACATTAAAAGTGTTGTGCTCTACCAGCTGAGCTAGCGAATCGAACCTTTTTGCTGTTAAGCGATGCAAAGATACGGCGTTTTTTTGGATAGACCAAATTATTTGGATGTTTTTTACCTGGGTGGTAACTGTGGGTAACATTTGATGCTGATGTGTGCATTTTGTTGCAAAATTTGAGTAAATGATAATGATTTGTGCAAAATGTGGATTTATTTATGTATTTTTGCGAAAAATGTAACCCGAAAAATAAGAATTATGGTAAAGAATGAGAGAGGCGGATTCGGCAGTAAGTTAGGCGCCATACTGGCTGCTGCCGGGTCGGCAGTAGGATTGGGCAATATCTGGCGTTTCCCGACCGAGACGGGCGAAAACGGAGGTGGTGCTTTTATTTTGATTTATATATTGTGTGTCTTGTTGCTGGGTATGCCGGTTATGATTTCTGAGTTTATCATTGGCCGGCACTCGCACGCCAATACGGCTACAGCTTATAAGAAACTGGCCCCCGGCACGCCCTGGAAATGGGTGGGGCGCCTGGGCGTGTTGGCCGGATTTCTGATTTTGAGCTATTATGCGGTTGTGGCAGGATGGACACTGGAATATACCGTTGCCTCGCTGTTCAATCGTTTCAATGCCATGGCACGTACGGGGCAGGCAGACGTGTTCAGTCGTTACTTCGAGCGTTTTGTGAGTGACCCTGTCAGTTCCGTAGCCTATACCGTTATTTTTCTGTTGCTGACGCACGTGGTTATTGTACGCGGCGTACAGAAAGGCATAGAGAAATTTTCCAAGATCTTTATGCCCGTCTTGTTCGTGCTGTTGGTTTTGCTGATGGTCAGTTCGCTTACCATGCCGGGAGCCGTTCAGGGGCTTCGCTTCCTTTTTCTGCCAGATTTCAGCAAAATTGATTCCGGCGTTGTGCTGTCGGCTATGGGACAGGCCTTTTATTCATTGAGTCTGGGGATGGGCTGTCTGTGTACGTATGCCTCTTATTTCAGTAAGGATACCAAGTTGGGAAAGACGGCGCTGAGTGTGTCGGTCATTGATACGTGCGTGGCCGTAATGGCCGGTCTGATCATCTTTCCGGCCGTATTTTCGGTCGAAGGGGTGAATCCGGATGCCGGACCTTCGCTGTTGTTCATTACGCTGCCTTCCATCTTTCAGACGGCATTTGGCAGTTATCCGGCTGTGGCCTATGTGTTTTCGCTGTTGTTCTACCTGTTGCTGGTGTTGGCTACGCTGACCTCCACCATTTCTTTACATGAGGTAGTAACGGCTTATATGTCGGAAGCACACCACATGTCGCGCAAAAAGGCTGCCGTGTGGGTTACTACCGGTTGTGTGGTACTGGGCGCCGTATGTTCATTGTCGATGGGCGTACTTTCAGACTATAAGCTCGGCGGAATGAATATTTTTGATTTGTTCGACTTTGTGACGGCCAAGTGGATGCTTCCGGTAGGGGGTATTCTGATTTCCGTATTCGTGGGATGGCATCTGAATAAAAAAGTGATTGTTGCTGAAATGACGAATTATGGCACTCAGAAGTTTCCTGTAATCCGCACTTTCATCTTTTTGCTCAAGTTTGTTGTTCCGGTGTTGATTGCGTTGATTTTTCTCAACGAATTGGGACTTTTCCGTTTGTTGCTGTAAGTTGCAGATGTAAAAGGAAAGCCTTGAGGCTGCCGTGTGTATATTACATGATACATGCGGCAGCCTCAAGGCTTTCTTGCCGGATTGGTCTGAACGGAAATGTGCGGTGTGTCAGCCCAGATGTTTTTTGAGGAAGCGCTCCATGGCCCGGTAAAAGTCGAAGCGGTTTTCCTGGTTGCTGAAGCCGTGGCCCTCGTTGTCCTTCACCAAATATTCCACCTCCACGCCCCTTTGGCGCAGGGCCTCCACCATCTGGTCGCTCTCGGCTTTGTTCACGCGCGGGTCGTTGGCGCCCTGCGCAATGAGCAGCGGTGCCTTGATGCGGTCGGCATGCAGGGCGGGTGAGTACGCCTCCAGCATGTCGCGGTCGGTTTGCGGATTGCCCACCTGCTCGTACATCATCTCGAGCATGGGGCGCCAGTAGGGCGGTATAGTGTTCATAAAGGTCAGCAGGTTCGACACACCCACGTAGTCAATGGCGCAGGCGTAGAGGTCGGGCGTGTAGGTCACGCCGGCCAGGGTGGCATAGCCCCCGTAGCTGCCGCCGTAGATGGCTACGCGCTTGGGGTCAGCAATGCCTTGCTCAATCAGCCAGTTTACGCCGTCGGTAATGTCGTTCTGCATGGCCTGTCCCCACTGCTTGTAGGAGGCTTCCAGGAAACGGCGCCCGTAACCCGTGGAGCCCCTGAAGTTCATTTGGAACACCGCATAGCCGCGGTTGCATAGGAATTGCACCTCGGAGGAGTAGCCCCACGAGTCGCGCGCCCACGGTCCGCCGTGCGGATTGATGACTACCGGCAACTGTCGGGCCGTCTCCAGCGTGTGGCCCTGCGGCAGCGAGAGGTAAGCCTCGATGTGCAGCCCGTCACGCGTGGTGTAGCTCACGGCGTGCATCTCCACCAGATCCTCCTCGTGCAGCCACGGCGCCACGTCGGCCATCTTTCGGAGCTCGTCCGTTTCGGTGTTGTAGTAGTAATAGCTGCCACGCGTGCGGTCGCCACCCACGTAGAGCAGGCGTTTGGTCTCGTCGCGGCTCTCGTCGGCCAGTCCGAAGCGTTTGCCCGCAAAGCGCTTTTGCAGGCGTTCGCGCAGCGCCTTCTCGTAGTCGTCAAAATAGTGGCGGATGGGCTCCTTGTGGCCCGTGCAGAACACGCCAATCAGTTTTTTCCTCTTGCGGGAGTAGCTGATGTTGGAGATGTCGTACCGCTCGTTTTCGTAGAGCACCTCCAGCTCCTTACACGTGGCCGGGTCCATGAGCACCAGCACCAGCTTGTCGCGCCCCAGGTTGGTGGCGGCATACACGTAGCGGTTGTCGGGCGTAAACTCCATGAAGCTCACCGTCTCCTTGAAGTTCGTGGTCAGCACGGGGCGGAACGGCTCGTCCTCTGTGTCGCGGTAGAGCAGTTGTGTGTTTACGCCGTCCACGATAGCCGTCACCGCCCTCAACTTGCCCTCGTGGTCGGTCATCCAGCCCTGGTAGTTGCCCGGGTTTTCGGCCAGTTGCGTCAGCTCGCCCGTTTTCAGGTTCAGCCGGTAGGGGTCAAACACCTCCGGGTTGCGGCGGTTCATGGCAATGATAATCTGGTCGGGCACGTCCTCCAGGTCGTCAATAATGCCCACCTTCACGCCCGGAAAGTCCGTGTAGGCCCTGCCGTCGGTGCCGTCGGTGCGTATGCCGTACAGCTGGAAATTCTCGTCGCCACCCTTGTCCTTCACGTAGAGGATGCGGTCGTTGTCGGCCCACATGTAGCCGCCGATGTTGCGCTCCGTTTCAAAGGTAAGCTGCGTGGGCTGCTCGCGGTTCAGCGGTTGGATAAATAGGTTCATGCGGTCGCAATAGGGCGCCATGTACGAGATGTATTGGCCGTCGGGCGAAATTTGGAAGGCTGCCTGCTGTGAGTTTCTGAAAAAGTCTTCCAGCGGAATGTATGGGTATGACATAAATCTTTCTGTTTTTTGGTTGGTGCAAAGGTAATGCAATCCGTCCGATTTTGCAAGTCCTTCCGCTTGGGGTTTGTGCCGGAGAGTGGTCGTACTTTTTTTTGAGGTTCTGTTTTCGTGCCGTAGGGACCAGTCGCCTGGGTCAGCGCTGTTTGAGCTTCAGGGGGCAGCGGTAGCTGAGCGGGCTATCCGGGTCGCCCGCCTCCATGCTGGGGCGGCGCGTTTCGGTGTACCAGCGGCAGTAATTTTCGTCCACCTGGCGGAGCTCCTCCACCACTTTTTCCCAGGAGTCGGCGTACAGGCAATCCATGAGCACCCATTTGTGGTTGTACGGATTGTCGCCGTTACCGATGGGACGGCCGGCAATGATGCGGTAGGGAAACACCTGCCCGTCCGTGGTGAGCAGGCTGCCCAACAGATGGGGTGGCAGGGCCGCCAAGGCCCGGTTCAGCTTGCTTTCAGCCTGTTTCATGGCTTCGTCCGAGGCTTGGGTGGAGTTGCCCCGCCGGATGATTTTTACGCCAAGGTGGCCGTTGGCCTTGGTGGTAAAGAGCAGACAGAATCCATAGCCCAGCGTCGTGTGCACTTCGTTCCAGTCCTCTCCCAGTTGCAGCCTAATCATTTCGGCCAGCAGCTTGAGCTCGGCTCCGCCGTAAAAGGCCTCAAGCGGCTGGTCGCCTATCCAGATGAACCGGAAGTCTTTAAAATATTGCGCGTAGGCCAGAATGCCTTTTGTCGCTTTCCAGGCGCTGGCTTGCGTGACCCGTCCGTTTTCTACGCGTGCGGCGTGTATGTTCTCACACACCGTAATGCCGCAATAGTCCCAGTAGTCCAGATGCAGGAAAAGGCGTCCCGTGTACCATGTGGCCGGAATGCGTGCCGGCTGTGCGGCCCCATAGCGTTGGGCCAGCTTCCGGCGCAGCGCGGCGGTGTCCAGTCCCAGGCAGAATTCGGGCTGCGGTCCGGTCCAGTACAGCTTGGCCGTGCCCTTTTTCTTATCGGTTTCCTCCAGCAGCCAGCAGCTTAGCGGCAGCGAGGGCGTGGCGGCCGAGCGTAGCAGGGGCATGTCAGCCGCTTGCAGGAACGTTTGGCTCACCCACGCGTCGTGCAATTCAAGGTGGAGGGGTTTCTGGCCCTGATACGTGAGGCGCTCCACACGCATGCGGTTGAGCAGCGGAGCGCGCCCCTTCTGCGTCCATCGGTTGAAGGCCTCTATCACCTGCGCTTCCGGCAGCGTGTCGGGCTTGAGCGGTGATTGGGCCAGTGCCTTGGCCACGCGGTTGCGGTGTCCCTCGGCCAGTCGGGCTCCGTCGAGATAATTTTCATGTCTGAGTAAGGAGTCGAGCGTAGGGAATTCATTCTGTCGGAAAATTTCGTTTTGCGCCACGACCGGAGGAGTCGGCATGAGCATGGTGCAAACGGAAAATAAGCATAATATGGTGTGTTTCATGGCTTTTGTTTTTTAGTAGGTAATAATACGGCAAATATATCACAAGGGCTGAGTGAGTGTCATTCTTCGCTTATGGGTGCGTCGTTACTTTTTCACCACAATGTTTCCCAATTAATCGGGAAGTGTGGGGTTGCTCGGCCCGTTGGCGGAGTTGCTCCTCCACCCGTTGCCGGGCCTTGACGTAGTTGGAGTCACGGTAGACTTCGTCCAGCGAGTGGAACAGCTTTTGTGCCACGGACGGGCTGCTCCATCCGAAAAGGAGGCAGGGCAGCATGAAGGAGAGAATAGTGCGTTTCATAGGCGAGTCGGTTTTAGTCAAGCGTTTGAGTATATCGTTAAGTCGGAGCGAAAGGCATTTTGTCCTTTTGCTGTGCACATTTATTAAAGATATGTGCGATAAAGATAACGAAATCCGCCCGATTGGCCAAACTTGCAGTAGGTTTTTTCTTCCCGTTGCTCCTGCGCCCGGTAACGACCGGGGAGGCACTTTTTCAAAACGAGGTCCGACCTCGTAAAAAATAGGTCCGNNNCAGACCTCGTAAAAAATAGGTCCGACCTAGAAAAAACTCCGAGCCGCCGAAAATTTTTTCCGAGCCGCGGAGTTTTTTCTCCGAGCCACCTTTTTGGAGAGAAGCCTTCCCCTCATCAGAAAGTAGCCCGCCTCTGCAAAAAGATTCAGGCGTGCCCACAGCCTTTACTGTGTCAGGGAATAATCGGCTTTACTTTACCTCACTATTACTCGATTTGTAGGAATTTGCCAAGATGCCGAACATGCACTCTCCACTTGCTTTTGCTTTCTCCTCCGTCCAGCCTTCTCCGGTTTTGCCGGCAGAAAGATACATGTAATATAACTTCAGACTTTGCAAATTACCCATGGCTGCCTGGTCTTTGATACGGGCGAATTTTACTTCCACGGGGTCATTGCTTTGCGCAGAATTAAAACTTTGGGAAATCATGGCCAGATTTCCAAAGCCATTCAAGTCATACTTGCTTTCATCCCACGCCTTATTCTGACTTTCATTTTGCGGATGCAGATGCTCAATGGAGCGATTGGCCCTAAACTCGTAGTCAGATACAGCCTTTTCATTCACGTTTTCTTTGAAGACAGCAGAGCGATTTTCCCACAAGTAATAATCCAGTCGCCAGAACCAATAGCGGTCCACCTTGCCATAACTCAAATCTTCGATACTGTTGACAAAAGGATGATTTTTATTGTCTATTTCCTTCAGTGCCTGCAACAGTCCTGCCGAGGTAACTTGAGCCCTGCCTTTTATAATATATGTCAAGAAAGGCTTGAGCCACTTATAGGAATTATGAGTAGAGACATGGAGCATGGCTTCATACTGCCTCAGGCGATGATGATGATGATTTTCCTCGTTCCCATCATTAAACAAAAGATAGTGATGGCCTGCTCCCTGAACATCATACCTCACTCTATCCACATAAAAGTCAAGCAGCAGGCGATACATCAGCAGATTATTGTAAAATTTTATACTACTGTCTTTTATATTACTGGGCTTATATTCCTGAAAACGGCTCAGCAGCTTGTCGCTTTGATAAAAATCGGAATCGGATATTTCACGCGCAGACCCATTGGTCAGGTCGAGCACCAACAGCAGAAAGTCGGGGAACGACAGCACTGAACGTTCCGGCTGACTATGGAATGTCGATGACGGCAGGGGGATCGCTTTAATATCAGCAATGACCGGACAAGTCTTCAATTGGTTCTGCTCGTCGGCCACGCATAACTCAAGGGCACACGAGAATTCACCTTCCATACACTTCTGAATAGCAGCGGTGTATCGTTCACGGCACTTTTCCACACCTCCGTCCTCTGCTTTTGGGCTTATGAGTGGCTGCTCCATTCTACTGACCAGATTCCAAATTCGGGTAAGATATACCTGTTCGTGACAACCTCTCATTAACTCGACTTTCAGAATTTCATGACTTTCCAGCATCTTGCCCGTTGAGTTCATCGCTTCAAAGTGCCTGTTCAACAAAACGGGATGCTGCATATAAGTGTCGGGTAATTCTGTTAAGAAAAAACTCATCTGCTTAAAAATCCGTTTCGAAAAATCCGCCACAGAAAAACCTTTGGACTCCTTTTCTTGGATAAAGTTTTCTATGCAATTCATCACCTTTTCCATCGGGGCATAATGAGCTTTCGTCCCGTTTCTGTACCGATCAAGAATGTATTGCCGGCATTCACTTCTGCCGGTAAAGGACAGGCGCAAGTCATCATTTTGCATCAAGAATTTGTCCCAATCAGCATCGTATTTTCTCAGCACAAGGGCCAATAAAATCATCACGGTAAAGCGCTGCTGACCATCTATCAGGATACACTGCCCTGGCTCTTTGACAATAGTCATTTGCCCCAAATAATAAGGATCATCTTGCACTTCTGTCTTCCAGAAATGCTTATATAAGTCCGTCAGTAACTTACTCACCTGAGTTTCATCCCACACAAAAAGCCGCTGATATAATGGAATAGAAAACTTCATCTCGTCACTGACGATTTCCTCAGGAGTATATCTTTTATAATTTTTATAATTCATATTCTTCAAGAATTTTGCGACGTATTTCTTTTTCTTCAACAGAATCAACGAGCGACGAAAAAATCCGACGCAGCCACAGCCAAAATTTTACGCGGACATCAACATCATCTTCCGACAAATCCCGCCCGCTTTCACGAATCCGTGAAAGGGCTTCAGCCAGGAAAAATGTGGGTGACGAAGCCTGGTCAATCATCAACACCATCTGACTCTCGTTGGCCCATTCCAATATTTTAGGGGTCCGAGCGGAAGTATAGCGATAATCAGCCATGACGGCACTGATGACGTACAGTGCCTCGGACAGATACTGCGTCCCGAACTTCAGATAGTAAGCAAACAGCAATGTTTCCATTACCTCAGCATAGGAATTGCAATAAAAATGCGGATCCGGAAGCGTATTCAGTGCCTGGTATTGAGGTGTTTGCTTAAAACGGACATATTCACCCACAAACTTATCGGCATAAGCAAAAAAATGGACGCCTCCCATTATTTTTGCATTGAACGAAAGATTTCCGCCGAGAGGCGAGACATCAAGCATGACGGGCGCGGCCGAAAATTCATGCTTTACTTTCCATGGGGCATTTTCGTCAAAATTATGACTACGCATCCATTGCCTCAAGCGACACAAATGGGTGCCCAGCGTAACCGACAGGTTATTACCTTTGACACATCCCTCCCCTTCCGAAGTAAGCTCATCCCATCGTTTGGCCCAATGCGCGGCTTCGTCACTGTCCGTAATATAGCGCAGATGGTGAGCTTTCAGAATATCATAATCCGTCAGAGGCACTCCACGGGAGTTCTGGTTGGAAAAGAAGGTATACGCCAAATCCAAATTATTGTTTTGAAGCACCAATACAGAAAAAATAATATTTTTTGCCAAACTGCTGGCCCACTCCCTTTTATTGGCATGAAGACTGTTTAGCAGACCATTCAAAACATGTTTTGTATTTGCGACATGATTAATGGCATCTTGTGACTGAAATTTCTGGAACAAAAGCGGAAGTGGCCCATCATATCCCAGTTGTTTCAACAAAAGGGTAAGCGTCACCAGCCGCTGCTGTCCGTCAACAATGTTCAGACAACCGTCATTCTTATGAAGAATAAGCGTGCCCAGATGATACTTTATATGGGCAAATTCCTTGACGGATTCAAACAGGCTCTTGATTTGGTCATCCTCCCAGCAATAATCTCGCTGATAGTCCGGAATGGTCAGGTTGTAGGACATCAAATTTTCCAAATTCATCGAACAACAGCATACATCTTCTTTACAGTCTGTATCCCAAGCCTTAAAGCTGCATTCTTGCGTATGTGAGTGCGGATATGGAACATTACTGTCCACAATTGAGCATGATGCTTTGGCCTGCTCCAATAACGGATTAAAAAAATCCATCATTTTTTTGAGTTCTGAAAAAAGTTGTTCCTCATCGTCTACTATTTCAACTGGATTCTTTTTCCGGAACGCACCTAAACTTCGTCCCTCCGGCTCCCACTCGTACTCCGAGTTACGGATTTCCTTGCACAAAAAATCTACAATATCCTTTACAACCATGTGATGAAGACCGTCTTCTACGTGAAGATACAATTGCCTATTTATATATTCGTAATGTAAGCCTCCATTTCCGTTTTCGGTATCAAAGGTATCCGTATTGTAAGCCGTGGGAAACTGTATAAATTTTTTATCCGAAATATGGCAAACCAAACCTGAGCACTCAACCTGGAGCCGCGATTTGAAAGCTTTTTTCCATTCTTCGCTATGATAATCTATTCTCATTATATCCGGCTGATTGAAATTCGATTCATTCATACCTGTTATTCTTGATAGTACGACATTAAATTCCCGACAAAAGTTCGCATCTGTTTGCGCACAGATTCAGGCTCGACAACCTCTATCTGATCGACCTGTGCCAATAATGTCTGATACAAATCGTATGTCGGGCATACTTCAATCTCAAAATAAGATACGTCATCGTCTTTGCGGTCTGTCAATTCACGCTGCGATTCATGCAAAGGAAGTGAACGAAGATAGTCTGCCCCTTCATTAAAAGCCTTAATTACTACTTTTATGGGCGCTTCATCAGTATGGATAATTCCACAACATCCACGGAAATATTCATTGATATCAAAATTCTCTTTCATACGAAATGTAGTTTCCGTAGGATAGCAATCCAAAATACGGTCAAGCGCATATACCATATATACATTTTCGGGACGATTACCCCCTTTTTCTTTATTTTTTTTGCAATTCAATTCTGAATAATACGGGCTACGGGCCAATACGTACCAACGGCGTTTTACTACTTTGAGATAATATGGCTCAATGTCAAAATCCCAGGCTTCGGATTTTCCATAACCGTGGTGAGAGATATGCAGGACTTGGTTATTACGCATGGCATCGGTAATGACATTGAGCCATTTGTGCCCTGACGGAACCTTCTCGAAAATGATACGTCCTTTCAATTTTCTGTCAGCCTGTATCTGATTCATAGCGGTATAGGAATCTATCAGCCAAATACGGAGATTGTCACTTTCCAGCTCTTCAGGATTACTTATATAGTATTTATACCCTCCCTTTATGTCACAAACTATTTCAACCTCGAAAATATCAAAGATGGCTTTGCGATGATTGTGAAAAGTACGGAGAGCAAGATTATCCCCGTCTCCATAACTCAAACCGCTCTTGTGCCAATGGTCATTGATTTCCTCATATGTCAAGCGGCCATAGCGTCTGAACTGTTCTATCAGCCAAACATAGCGACCAAATATATTTGCTGCCATAAACCATTAAAATTGTTATGATTACAAAGTTACACAAAAACCCACGAAAAAATATGGCATAGGTTGTGCTTTTATTTTCAAGCCTGTACTTCAATGAATTGGGCCAACACAATAGCTCTTTCTGCCACATTTTTCACAAAACTTTCTACACCACACTTCATCAAACTGATTTATAGCGGCATTGACAAGTGATGGCTCATTCGTCAGAATACCTGCCTCAAAGTTCCTTTTTTGTCCACTTTTCATGCCTATACCTGCACCTGTAAGATTGGCAGAACCGATATATGCCGTTTCCATATCGAATATCATCAACTTGAAATGAACACGCGGACATAGTGTCATTTCCATTGATGACCACAGAGCAGGAAATTTCTCATGTTCTTCTCTGAATATAGGTCCCGGCTCTTTGGCATGAATAAGGCGGATTGCTACATTTTTCTTGACGAGCTTATCAAATACCGCTAACAGAGGAACTGCAGACATGCCTGATTTTACATACACATCCTTTATGTCGGCTGTTCCTATCCACAACGTATGCTTTACTGAAGCTGCACGTGCCAACACCTCGTCATAATGCAGTGTGTCAGCTATGTATCTGATGAATGGAAATTCCATATCAATAAATGTCTATATAGTTGATTATATCCGGCTTTTTCTTTAGCAAACCGACTGCACCATTCATAATGTTGATGCGTCGGTAGTCCCGGCGTTCCCATATCGGAGTATGGGTTGCAAACCGTGTAAGTTCATTATATGTATCCCAGATGGTTCCTTCGCCTTTCATCAGGTGTTCCTTATGACGATCATAATATCCTGCCGTCTCATAGGAACTGCGCACCTGATTATACGGTATCAGTTTTTCAGCTTGCTCATATTCCACTCCTTGGGCAATCAACATCTTTTGCATCTGGCCCATCTCCGACAGGGATATCCTTGATGCTGATGCCGTGGCAAACATTTTGCCGAATTGTTCTATGCCATTGGTAAAAAACTGATTACTTTTGACCTGTCCTATCAGGTTACGAATTTCGTTCGATGACAGTTTATATACAGAAGCATCTTTATGCTCCTCGCTGACTGTTTGTCCGTTTGTGCACACCAGGCGTTCGTAATAATGTCCCAGTTCGACATTCGACGGATTCCAGGCAAGATAGAAACCATCCATCATGAAATCTTCTCCCGGTCCAAACAAATGCGTACGCCCCTGCAAATTGGTATAAGTAAGGGTTATGCAGGGGACTCCTGAGCTATTGTATTTTATGTCTGATATGGCATATCCGGTTTCTTCTGCCATCATTTCTGCAAAGTCAAAAAACAAAATCGGAGAAATATACTCATCCACAACAGGAATTATTTCTGTGAGCTGCCGGCTATGGGGTGAAGCAATCACCACTACGAATTTAGGCTTTTGCATGTTCAAAGCCACATTGATATAATTCCGATAATTCGTCAGCCCGGTTTCGCCGGATGCACCTTTTACCATTTTTCTTTGTTGACTACCAATACCGATAATGCGGTCAAGTGCATTTGTAAAGACATTGTCGGCTTGAATTTCTGTACCTTCAATAGAATATACATCTTCTCCTATATGCATAATACAGCTCAAGTCGATGACCTTTTGCGGCCATAATCCTTGCATGAACTGTTGTTTTTGGAAATGAAAATCAGAATTTGTCATATCAGTCGGGAGTAAAAAGTTTGTCAAATTGATCTGCAAAGTCACGTATCTGCCCAGACACTTCGCTTTGAATATGTTTTATGCGCCTATCCTGACGGAAACGCTGCTCGTCAAACGACACGTCTCCCGTACTGCTCAGATTATAGAATAGTTTTACGCCCACATCGCCGCGTCGGTGTTTTGAAAAAGTAATGAAACGGTCGGAATAAATATTCTTCGGATTTTCCAGACGAAGCTCCATCATGGCGGTAATGGAATGTTTCAATCTGTTTGACCCGACAAATTTCCCCGATTTTGTAACCTGCTGGATAGTCAGAAATGTACAATTGAGGTGGCGGTTATTCTGACCTTTGTTTTGCTTCTTGATTAGCTGCAAAAGCCAACTTTCTGCATCTTTCATACGGATATTCTCCTCATCTTTGATTATACCTTGCAATTCATAGAATGAATCAATGGCCACAATGTCCCACCCCTGTTCGACGACCTCTTTAACCACTTCCCAATTGTGAACGTCGCTTTCAAAATCAGATTCTACAAAGAGGATGGGCAAAGTCTGAAATTTCGGATATCTTTCCACATATACGGTAAGGTCTATTTCATTCATTTCCGCACTTACAAAAAGTATCCGGGCCTTTGGATAGCGTTTCTGCACATTGGCCAACATATCAAGAATAATAGTAGTCTTACCTACTCCCGGATCGCCGATAATCATATAGTTTACACCACGTGGAAGCCCCTGATGTGAACTCAAAAGCTCGTCTAAAGCCGTACCACAATGAAAGGCTTCAAATAGTTTCGGATTGAAACTCAATTCACACATTCTAACCACATGATTCATGACTTTTCATGTTTTCTGTATGCATATAACCAATTGTTTGAGGGGATAAACCGGTTATCCCCTCTCAAACAATTACATACTATATTATTATTTCGTTTTTGTGTTTTCTTGCATCTGTCCTGTTCATACTGCCCCTCCTGCGGAATAACTGAATTTTTTCTCCATCATTTCATTGATCATTTTCACTCTAATTATGCATGTTCTTTTATGCACCATACGGAAGGAATTAAAGACACAGGCAGACCTCATTCCGTAACAACCTCTACCAGGATGAACTACCAGCCATCATGCCCTGCTGACAATCAGCGTTTGCGGAGCATCCAAGTTCTTCCATCGTTGATTGAATAGAACAACCCCTTGTCTGTTGTTCCAAAAATTTCCCTACCCGAATCCATCAAATCAATAAAAGACCCGACATTGGATGAGCCATTATAACGAATCATCCAGGTACGGCCCTGATTGGTTGAATACTCGATTTTTTTACTGTCTTTTGGGGAAATACGAAGAATTTCTTTCCCACGGTTAATCATAATTGGCATAGCAATGAAATTTTAATATTGTTTGTCACTATTGACACGACAAAAATACGTTGCAAGCTATGCCATATTACGGCAGAGGTTTCAAAAAAATACGGTATTTCTTTATTTTTTTCCTCACCTGCTCGTTCAAAACTGCATTCCTGTCCATCCCTCAACAAGCCAAAGAGATAAACAAACAGGACCTGTGTCCACACGCGTAAGACAGGAATGCAGCAGTAAGCCGATGTTTCCCCCTTCTGTCTGTACCTTGTTCCGGCCGACCGGCGCACATTCCGACGACCGGCCCATGCTTTTCAGAAAAAGTCAGCGCGTAAAAAAATAAACCCGGCGGGAAAAAATTTTTCCGAGCCGCCGAGTTTATTTTCCGAGCCACCTTTTTTGGGGAGAGAGGCCCTCAGGATGTCAGAATAATAACGGTAGAAATAATAAAAATGACAACGGTCGAATGTTTACGGCAATGACATAAGTTTACTGCATCTTCATTATATTGTCCGCCCAATTCTGAATAACCTTCCGACTGGCCCCATTCAGTAATTTGCCGTCTTGCCAATTCAAATCAGAATAGGTATTCCTTAATTCCCTTACACTATTGGTTATCCCACTTCCTCCGGAAGTGGCAAACGGTATAAGCATTTTCCCCTTCAAGTCGTAACTTTCAATAAAAGTATTGATAATTCGAGGGGCCTGATCCCACCAGATGGGATAACCGATAAAGATGACATCATAACTGCGAACGTCCACTGGTGTCTTTTTCAACGCCGGACGTGCCTTAGGGTTATTCATTTCCACAGAGCTGCGTGACTGCCGGTCGTTCCAATCCAGATCCTCGGAAGTATAAATCTGTTGAGGAACAATTTCGTACAAAGTGCCATCGGTGACCTCTGCAATCATCTGGGCCACACCGGCTGTAGTGCCTGTTGCAGAAAAATACGCAATTAACGGCTGGGGGTTGGTTTTCATGTTTTTTTCTCCTTTTTCTTGAGCGCAAGCGGCAAAACAAAGAGTCATTACCGTTGCTAACGTTAAAATAATCTTGTTCATAAATTCACTTTTTCAAAATAACCGTCTATTACTTGATTTTCAATCCCGGTATCAGGGGGTTTACATCCACCAATTCCAGATTCCTCACCATAGAGAGCGTGCCTTGCTTGTATTTCTGAAAATGCGGGGTTTTCAAGTGACTTTCATAGGCAGATCGATCAGCGTAAATTTCCAAGATCGTCACTCGATGAGGAGCATCCTTTTCTGCAGCAGCATAGAGTGTCAACACACCAGGTTCCAGACGCATCGAAGCCTCTATTTCTTCTTTAAGAAAAGCATTGTAGGCATCCAATTGTGAAGGTTCAACGATGATTTTTGACAAACGCACCACATTTTTTTCAGCAGGAACTGGACTGGCATATTCTTTTCGGATGATACCCAAAGCCTTGATAGCAGAAGGAAAGCCTATATAAGGCAGACATTGAATAACAGCGGCGGTCAGCATCTCAGGCGTATTGCCCACGTTGATGTTACCATGATAATGTGAGTGGAGCTGACTATCGGCCTCCAGGGTAGCCAATACGCAATACCCCAACAGTTCACGCGTCTGCAAATCGAGTGCACCACGACTATATATTTCGCCAAAGAAATAGTCCGTAAGGAACTGTTCCACATCTTTACCCATATCGCCGGGTAAACCCTCCATTGCCGAAGCAATGCCGCCAGGATAAAGCTTGTTCTGAATCTTCTTTCCCGTTTCGTGTCGGTTGCTTTCCGTTACTACTCCCTGTTTTTTCAAAGGCAGGGAAATACCCCGTTCCTGAAATACCTCGTTTACAACCCCCACTGCATTCAGCATCTTCGGAAAACCTATGAAAGGAGCCGTGAGATACATCACTTCCCGAAGCTCTTCCGGAGTAACACCGACATTCAATGCAGCTCCGGCATGAGCTTTCAGTTGAGGCAAGGTCTGCATTGTAGCAAGAGTTATGCACGTAATCATTTCACGCTGTCTCAAAGTCAAATCGCCCGTTTGGAAGACTTCGCCGAAAATAAACTTTTGCAAAATGTCCATCATTTCCGGATCTGTACCCTGACCTGTCAGTGCTTCGCCACCAAACATTGTGCGATAGTTCTGCTTGCATAGTTCTATTCTGTTCATTCTGTTGTCCACTGTCTGCGCCATCGTGGGCAAAATACTTGCCAACACGAAAGCCATAATTCTTATTACTTTTTTCATATACCTCAAATTATAAACTCTTGCCTAACCAGTAGGCTGTCTGTCGTTATAATTCAATTTTTTACTACCACAAAAACTTTTCAGTAAAACATAATGCTATTCTAATATAGCATGAATCCGACTTTTTATGGGTACAAAATTACGTCAGATGCCGCATAATCTTTGTACCCGAAAATCGGCAATTCCTACCATTTTTACTGAAATCTTCATTCACTGAAACGATTATTTTTCCAAACTGTGAGAAAACATCCCCTTCTTATTCACAACGCCGCACCATAAGTCTTTTTTAATATAATTTACAGGCAAAGCCCTGCAGGTTAGGTTGCAAAAGCGTATTTTTGTACAAAAGTTACGATAATAGGCGTCCTATCGTTATTTTCGATGAAAATCAGCACCTCTTTTAAAGTCACTTGTGGTTATGTGCTGCTGGTCGGTGTACTGGCGGGCATGTTCTACTATCTCTACCGGCAAACGCAGTCGGTGGCCCGCATGTCGGAAGTGGAAACACAAGTGGCCCGCCACCGGCAGGCTACCAACCGGCTGATGAGCTGGCTGCTGGAAGCCGAAAACCGCGCACAGGCCGTAAGCATGGGCCGAGAGGAAGCCTACCGCCCCTATGCAGCCGCCATTGACAGCGTACAGGCTGCCATTTACAGCCTCGATACGCTGCAAACGGACTCCATACAGCATGCCCGTCTCGACACGCTGCAAGCCCTGGTCAACGAAAAGCGCGAAAGCATGGAGGTGCTCCTGGCCATCATGAACAAGAACCACGCGGGCCGTGCGCTGGAGCAGCGCATTGCCGACCTGCGCTCGGGCAAGGACCAGGTGACGGTAAACAATCCTACCATAACGGGCAAGGTGGTCAACGTGCAACGGTCCTACGAAATTGAAAAAAGCAAAAAGGGATTTTTCCGTCGGCTGGCCGACGCTTTCCGCCCCTCGCATACCGACACCACCCGCGTGCGTCAGGAAGCCAACGTAAGCGAAGGCGACACGCTGGAAGCCGACGTCAACGTGTCGGGACGGGTGGCCGACGTGCTCGACGACATCAAGCGCGAAGCCGGACGCCAGCAAAAGGCACAGTCGAACAAAGCTGACGCACAGGCCAACCGCCTGCGGCTGATGGGGCAGGAAATGACGCAGAGCATCAGCCGTCTGCTCAAGAGCATTGAAGCTGAAGAACAACGCTGGACTCAGGAAGCCCTGGCCCGCGAGACCACCATACGCCGACACGGCGCATGGACCGTAGGCGGCGTGGCGGCTGCAGCCTCCACCCTGGCCTTGCTGCTGCTGGGACGCGTATGGAGCGACATCCGGCGGGCTGCACGCTACCGCAACCAGCTGGAGCAAGCCAAGCAGCGGGCCGAAGACCTGCTCCAACAGCGCGAACAGCTCATGCTGACCATTACACACGACATCAAAGCGCCGGTAAGCACCATTCTGGGCTATCTGGAACTGGCCGGACATCCGGCCGACAGGCGGCAGACGGAATTCTATATGAACAGCATGCAGGGCGCGGCCGACCACCTGCTGCAACTGGTCACATCGCTGCTGGACTACCACCGTCTGGAGGCCGGAAAGATGGACGCCCAGCCGGTCAGCTTCAACCCGGCCCGTCTGGTAAGCGAAACGGCTGATGCCCTACGCCCGCTGGCCGACAAGAAAAACCTGCAACTGACCTGCCGCATTGAAGGCCCCGACACCAACCATACTTACTGCGGCGACGCCTTCAGGCTCCGCCAAATCCTGAACAACCTGCTGACCAACGCCCTGAAGTTTACGGAAAAGGGCGGCATCACCCTGTCGGCCTGCATCACGCCCGACCACTGGCTCCACTGCCGGGTAAGCGACACCGGCTGCGGCATGAGCGAGGAGGAGCGACAACACATTTTTGATGCCTTTACGCGGCTCAAGAGTGCACAGGGGCAGGACGGCGTAGGACTGGGGCTGGCCATTACGCAAAAACTCATTGACCTGCTCGGCGGCCGCCTGGAGGTGGAAAGCCAAAAGGGCAAGGGCAGCACCTTCAAGGTCAGCCTGCCCCTGCAACGGACAGACGACGCGCCGGACGCCGCCACAGCGCCACAAGGCGGACAGGCCCGCTTTGACGGCTGGCGCATCCTGCTGCTTGACGACGACCGTCTGCAGTTGCAGCTCACCTCGGAGATGCTGCAACGCCTCTCCTGCCGGCCGGCTGACATTGCGGCCTTCAACCAGCCCGAAGATGCCTTTGTGCGGTTGCAGGCAGAGCG
>FR903581.1 GCA_000438115.1 Prevotella sp. CAG:617
CGACGTGCCCGACCATGGATACACCTACCAGTGGCTCAAAGACGGGACAGAGATTAGCGGCGCCACGCAGAACACTTACACCATCGACGCCATCAAAACGAGCGACGCCGGGAGCTACACCTGCCGCGTGAGCAACGCGTGCTCGGAGAGCGTGTCGGTGCCAGCCACACTCACGGTGAACCGTTGCCCGCAGGTAATCAACTTCCCGGAGTTGCAGACAGTGACCTACGGCTGTCCGCCCATTGAGCTGCCCGCCACGACCAACAAGGAGCTCACGGTGACCTACCAGTCGACGAACACCGCCGTGGCCACCGTCGAAGGAAACACCCTCACCGTCGTCGGGCCGGGCGAGACCAACATCGTGGCCTCGCAGGCCGGCACAACGGACTACCTCGCAGCCGCATCAGTCACGCGCACTCTTCGTGTCAACAAGATTGCGCAAACCATTAGTTTCGACGCCCCGCCGCGCAAGACCTACGGCGACCTGCCTTTCGACCTCCCCGAGAAGAGTAGCGAGGGGCTCACACTCACCTACCGCGTCATCAACACCGAGGTGGCCACCGTCGAGGGGCACACGGTGACCATTGTGGGCGCAGGGAGCACGGAAATCATCGCTTCGCAGGAGGGCGACGCCTACCATTATGCCGCCGCTCCCGTCACGCAGACCCTCACCGTGGACCGGGCCACACAGCGCATCACCTTCCTCCCCATTGAGCCCCGCCGCTACGGCGACCCGCCCGTCACCCTGAACGAAGTGACCGACAAGGGGCTACCCATCACCTACACCGTAGCCGACACGACCGTCGCCCGCATAGACGGAAACATCGTCACACTCCAAGGCGTAGGACAAACGGCCATCACCGCCACACAGGCCGGCACAGCCAATTTCCTCCCCGCCGAGGCCACTACGCAGACCCTCACCGTGACACGCGGGACACAGACCATCGCCCTTGGCCACATAGACAACAAAACGTTCGGCGACCCTGACTTCGAGCTCCCCGCGACGACCGACAAAGGCCTGCCGGTCAGCTATTCGAGCAGCGACACCACCGTGGCTCGACTGAACGGCCACCGGGTGCATATCACAGGCGTCGGGACCACGCAAATCACGGCCACGCAAGCAGGCAACAACCTCTATGAACCCGCCGCAAGCATCACACTGCCCTTCACCGTGTCGCGCGCCTATCAGGAAATCACCTTCACACCGCTCCCAGCGTGCACCTACGGCGACGGCAGCATCGAGCTGAACGCCCAAAGCAACTCCGGCGTCCCGATCCGCTTCGTCTCGTCCGACACGACCGTAGCGCGCATCGCCGGCCACCGCGCCCTCATCGTCGGAGCGGGCCGCTGCACCCTCACGGCCTATGCAGAAAGCAGCGATAACTGGTTCGACGCCACACCCGTAGCGCAGGAACTCACAGTGAACAAGGCGACGCAGACCATCAGCTTCGGTCCGCTCGAAGACTGTACCTATGGCGACAACCCCGTCCGCCTCGCGGCCACCGCTACGTCGGGGCTCGACGTGACGTTCCGCTCGTCTGCTTCGAGCGTCATCCTCATCGAAGGACAAACCGCCCGCATCGTCGGTGCGGGCGACGTCACCATCACGGCCACGCAAGCAGGCGACAAGAACTACCTCAGTACCTCAGCCACCGCCACGCTGCACGTGAACAAAGCGCCACTGACGGTGAAGCCCGACAACACCACCCGCCTCTACGGCGACGACAATCCCGAACTGACGCTCAGCTACGAAGGCTTCAAGAACGGCGACACGGAGTTTGACCTCGACCAACGTCCGAGAACCTCAACCGACGCCCGACGCGACTCGCCCGTCGGCGCGTATGACATCAGCGCCACGGCAGTCACCGACCACCGCTACACCATCACCTCCCTACGCGGCACGCTCACCGTGGAGAAAGCCCCGCTCACCGTCCGCGCCGACGACGCCCGCCGCACCTACGGCGAGGCCAATCCGACGCTGGACTACACCTGCGAAGGGCTCAAACTGGGGCAGACGGCCTCCACGGCACTCAGCGTCAAGCCTGCGGTGACCACAACAGCCCGCACATCGAGTCCCGCCGGCACCTATCCCATTCAGGCCTCGGGCGCAGAAGCCGCCAACTACGCCATCACTTATGCGCCTGGCACGCTCACTGTGGACAAAGCGACGCTGAACGTGTGGATCGACAACGAAACCGTGGAATACGGCGACCAGCCCGAACTGCTTCCCCAATACAGCGGATGGAAACTGAACGACGACGAGGACGACCTCGACTTCCCACCCCGCGTGGTGACACAGGCTACGATCGCCTCCTACCCCGGGCGCTATCCCCTGACGCTCGAAGGCGGGCTCGACGACAACTATGCGTTCAGCCTGTCGACGGCATCGCGCTACCTGACCATAGAGAAAGCGCCGCTCGACGTCTATGCACCAGACACGGCCAAAGTCTACGGAACACCTAACCCCGAATTCGTGCTCACCTACGTCGGGTTCAAGAACGGCGAGACGGCGGACGACTTGGAGCGCCGCCCCACGGCCACGTGCTCCGCTACGGAGAGCTCGTGGTATGGCGAATACACCATCTACCTCAGCGGCGGATATGATTCACGCTACACGTTCAATTTGCACAACGGAAGTCTCGCCATCACCCGGCCGACCGGCATCTCCGCTACGCCGGCCGACGACAGCGATGTCCGACTCAGCAGCCGTGACGGCATCCTTGTCGTGCAGAGCCCACACGGACTGGACGTTATTGAGGTGTTCGATGCCTCTGGACGTCGCCTCACCCGACGGGAACACCTGCCAGCAGGCGAGACCCGCATCGAAGTGAGCACACCGGGCGTCTGCGTAGTCCGTACGGTACGCAGCGGGAAAGTCCACGCCGAGAAAATCTACATTCACTAAGGACAACCTCCCCAAAGCCCTACGTTTCGCCCCGACCGCTCCACCGGCCGGGGCGAAACATAAAGACACGCCCGCCCTGCACACAAAGCACCTTAAAAAAAACTTGACCTCATGAAACGAAATTCCCTGAAATGGGTCGCCAGCCTGCTGATTCTGGCTGCTGCGGCTTCCGGCATCAGCCTGAAAAAAACCGACCTGATATCTCCTGATTCTGCCGCCGCGCTGAATGACTTCGCCACAGGCCATGCGTTAGACAATGCAGACGAGCCGGCCACGAATCCCGCGGCTACCAGCCCGACAAATGCGTCACAAGCGGCCGGCCACGGGCGCCTCATTGAG
The DNA here is from genome assembly GCA_000438115.1 of Prevotella sp. CAG:617. Taxonomy (GTDB): domain Bacteria; phylum Bacteroidota; class Bacteroidia; order Bacteroidales; family Bacteroidaceae; genus Alloprevotella. The sequence continues at coordinate 3,245 of FR903581.1, forward strand.
CAACCCGCCCGCATCGGTCACGGCGTAAACGAGCGCATCGTCAGCCACACGGGCTTTACGCTCTCGTTCAACCGCACCCACATGCAGCCCAACTGGGTGGCCTGGGAACTGACGGCGGATGAAACCGAAGGTTCCACCTCACGCTCCGACGACTTCCAGCCCGACCCCCTGCTGCCGCAGCCGCAGCAGGTGACCACCGCCGACTACACGCGCAGCGGCTACGACCGCGGCCACCAGTGCCCCTCGGCCGACATGAAATGGAGCGAACAGGCCATGCGCGAGTGCTTCTACATGAGCAACATCTGCCCGCAGGACCCGCAGCTCAACCGCGGCAGCTGGGCCACGCTCGAAAAAGCCTGCCGCCGCTGGGCCAAGGCCGAGGGCAGCGTCTACATCGTGTGCGGCCCCGTGTTCCAGTCGGGCCGGAAGCGCCGCACCATCGGGCGCGACCACACCATCAGTGTGCCCGACGGGTTCTACAAGGTAGTGCTCTCGCTGCGCAAGGGCCACGAAAAGGCCATCGGCTTCTACTTCCGCAACTCCTCGGCCCGCCAGAGCATGGAGGAGGCCGCCCGCACCGTGGACGAGATTGAGGAGATGACGGGCATCAACTTCTACGTCAACCTGAACCGCAGCCTCGAAACGCGCCTCGAAAAGACGGCCAGTCTCAAGGACTGGCACTGAGCCGGCACGCCCGTTTCGGACAGACAAGGTGCCGGACAGTTTTTTCCAGGTGCCGGCTAACAGAATAAATGTCCGACCTTGTCCAGGAAAAGTGCCGGACGTTTTCTTTTTCCCGTCCGGCCGGACAAAACACATGTTTTTTCAAAAACTTTCCGTACCTTTGTTTTCGGAAAAGAACAGATTGGCCCGTTTTGGCTGCCCTGTCCGAAAAAACGACAATAACCTTAAAACAAACCGCATACATGTCACAAAAAAGGAAACCACGCCAGGCGGCAACAGCAACCGCCGCGCGTGCCCCACAAAAGTCAGCAGCCGCCAAGCCGCACCGGCACATCAGGCTGCCCCGCTTTTCGAGCTACATTGTCACGTTTGCCGTGCTGTGGTTCTTCTGCAGCTGCTACTACGGCGACGTGTTCTACATGGCCAACCAGTACAGCTATTTTGCCTTTGATTCCACACTGATGCACTTTCTGCTTCAGCAACCCATGGGCTGGCTCATGGCCGCGGGCCGCATGTTGCTCACCACGTTCCGCTATCCGGCACTGGGCGGCGCCCTGCTGGCGCTGATGCTTACCCTCTCGGCCCGTCTGCTGATTTACATCCTGCGCCTGCCGCCGCGCGCCCGCTGGACGGGCAATCTGGTGGCGTTTGCGCCGGTAGCCTACTTCATGTACCTGAACTATAACCTCTACTACCAGTCGGAGCCGTCCATCGTATTTACGCTCCCGCTGGTCATGCTCGTAGTGCTGGCCGTAGTGGCCCTCGTGGTGCGCCTCGTTACGGGCCATCACCTGCAGTGCTCCCTGCGCGGCAGCGACGATGACACACCCGCCAGCCGTGCCCTGAGCCTGGTGGCTGCACTGGTGCTGACCATCGGTATATTCGGCTATGCCCAGGCCGTGCCGCAGCAAAACACGCGCCTCGTATGCACCATGCAGCGCATGCTTGAGCAGCGCAACTGGGAGGGCATGCGCCAATGCGGCCTGGAAGCCCGTCACCCCGACCGCTGCGTGGCAGCCTACTACGCCCTGGGCCTGATGCAGCTGGACCTGCTGCCCGACGAGCTCTTTGCCATCCACTACCAATACCCCAAGGTATCCATCGACAACCGGGCGGGCGAGCATCTGGAAGGGGCCGAACTGTACACGGGCGACCTCAACTTATACTCCGGCCTCATCAACCCCGCCTATCAGGAAGCCATGACAAGCTTCGTGAGCGACGGCCCGTCGGTCATCACCGTCAAGATGATGGCGCTGTGCGCCGTGCTCAACGGCGAGAAAGCCCTGGCCCGACGCTACTTCCACATGTTGCGCCAGCAACCGTTTGAAGGAGCCTTTATCGAGAAATACGAGCCGCTCATCCAGCATCCCGAAAAGCTGGCGGACTATCCCGAGCTGAAGCTGGCCTACGACCTGCGCCCCATGAGAGACAGTTTTGAGCAGTTCTACAAGCAACCGCTCTTCCTGGGCTACTATACCGAAATCAACTCGGCCCGCGTGCTGCAGGCCCTGCGCCTGTCATACGCCGCCTGCCTCTACGCCAAAGCCCTGCCCCAACTGGCCCAGCGCGTAGCCTTTATGCGCGGACAGCAGCTGCCGCAGCCGGTTGAGGACGCCCTGGCCATCATGTCTCTGCAACACCCCGAAGTGCTGAAGCTGCACCCCATCAGCCAGTTCACGCAGATGCGGCTGCAGGAATTCCTCTCGCGTGTAGCACAGCTGGGCGTGGAAGACCGCAAGAAAACGGGCGACATGCTCCGCGACGACTACGAGAACTATTACCCATTCTACTATTTCTTTGAAAATCTTCCGGAAAATGCCCCCAAGGCATCATCCGACCAGAAAGGAGGCGTAAACTGACATGAACATCTCACCCCGACATCTCATATTCACCCTGCTGCTGGGCGGCCTGCTGACAGCCTGCAAGCAGGAGGCCGTTGTGCCCACCGACAGCCGGCCGGCCACAGCCGCGCTGCAAATGTATCCCGACTACCGCGACGTGACGCTGCCGCCCAACATAGCCCCGCTCAACTTCATGGTGCGCAACGCGGCCGACAACTACGTGGCCACCTTTGAAGCCAAAGGCCGCCAGGCGGTGGCCGGACGGGAGGACGGAAAAATAGAAATTGACACCACCGAGTGGCGGGCCCTGACCCGCGCGGCCCGCGGCGGCGACATCAAGGTGACGGTATATGCCGAAACTGACGGCACCTGGCAGCGCTATCCGGAATACACGCTCCACGTGGCTCAGGAGGACATCGACCCCTACCTGTCCTACCGACTCATCGAGCCGGGCTATGAGCTCTACCGTCAGGTGGGTCTCTACCAGCGCAACCTGACCAACTTTGAGGTGCAGACCATTTATGAAAACAACCGGGCGCCCGAGCGCGAGGACGACCACTGCGTCAACTGCCACAACTATCAGAACTACAGCACCGCACGCATGCTCTTCCACGTGCGCGGCAACCACGGCGGCACCATACTGGCCGAAAACGGCAAGATACGCCGTCTGGCCCTGAAAGGCGACTCCATACTCAGCGCTGCCGTTTATCCCTCATGGCATCCCACGAAAAACCTGCTCGTCTTCTCAACCAACAAGACGGGACAGGCCTTCCACACCCTCGACAAGCAGAAAATTGAGGTAATGGACGAGGCTTCGGACCTGATTTTCTACGACGTGGACCACAACACGGTGCGCAACATCATCCGGACGCCGGGCACACTGGAAAACTTCCCGTGCTGGAGCCCCGACGGCCGCAAGGTGTACTACTGCGCCGCCACCCTGCCCGACTTGAAGACGCAGCCCAACTCGCTTCACAGCAGAATAATCGTGAACCAGTACGACAGCCTGCGCTACAACCTCATGAGCATCGACTTTGACGAGCGCACGCAAACCTTCAGCAACCCGCAGCTGGTGGTCGACTGCGTGGCCATGAACAAGAGTGTCAGCGTGCCGCGCGTCAGCCCCGACGGACGCTACCTGCTCTTTACGCTGGGCGACTTCGGGCAGTTCCACATCTGGCACAAGTCGTCCGACCTCTACGTAAAGGACCTGCAGACGGGCCGCGTTTATCCGCTGACCGAGGCCAACAGCCCCGACGTCGACAGCTACCACACCTGGAGCAGCAACGGGCGCTGGATTGTGTTCAGCTCACGCCGCGACGACGGCTCATACACCCGCCCCTACATTGCCTACTTTGACCGCCAGGGCCGCGCCCACCGCGCCTTCATGCTGCCGCAGGAAGACCCCGAAACCAACCTGCTGCTCATGAAGAGCTACAACGTGCCGGAACTGACCAGAGACGCCGTGCGCTACTCGCCTGAAGACTTCAAGAAAGCCGTCTACGGCCCCGACGAGCCCGTCAGAAACGAGGAGAAACAGCCCATCCGGACGGAAATTCCCTAAAGGCAAGAAAATTTTTCGGGATTAAGCGCTTGATTTTAAAATAATTTGCCTAACTTTGCAGCCGCTATTAAGCACAAACGTTTTTTAATTATCACATTATGTATTTAGATTCTGCAAAGAAGAAAGAGATCTTTGGACAGTACGGAAAGTCTAACGTGGATACTGGTTCCGCTGAGAGCCAGATTGCCTTGTTTTCATACCGTATTTCCCATTTGACGGAGCACATGAAGGCCAACCGTAAAGATAATACAACTGAAAGGGCCTTGGTATGTATGGTAGGTAAGCGCCGCGCGCTGCTCAACTACCTGAAGAACAAAGACATTGAGCGCTATCGTGCCATTGTCAAGAAGTTGGGTCTGCGTAAGTAAGCCCCGCGCTTCGGCAAAAAGACAAAACAAAAAGAGAAAGAGTCAGGAAACCATTTTCCCGGCTCTTTCTCTTTTTTCATACCCGCGGCCGGGCCGGCAGCAGCCACTCGCCACAAAAACAAAGTCCGGCCCCGGAGAGACAAGGTCGGACCTTGTTTGGCCTACACCCGACCCCGGTTGCCCAAAGTCCGCCCCGCACCGACGGCCTACTGAGACAACGGCTGCAAAAAAGTCGCGCGCCTTCGTGCCGACAGGCCCGCAACATTCGCGAAAAGCGGCCGGAAACCGCTCCCAAAGGCCCCGACGGCCAAAAACTTGCGCTTTTGCTTTGCCACTCCCTTACCTTAAAGTAACTTTGCACTCGAAAATAAAAAACATACACAAATATCCGGATATGAGTCAGGTAAGAGTTCGTTTTGCACCGAGCCCCACAGGCCCGTTGCACATTGGCGGCGTGCGTACCGCCCTTTATAATTATTTGTTTGCCCGCCAGCACGGCGGTAAACTGATATTCCGCATTGAAGATACCGACAGCCACCGCTTCGTTCCGGGGGCTGAAGACTACATCATAGAAGCTTTCAAATGGCTGGGCATCACGTTTGACGAAGGCGTGAGCTTTGGCGGCGACAAGGGTCCGTACCGTCAGTCGGAGCGCCGCGAAATCTACAAGACCTACGTCAAGCAGCTGCTCGACGCCGGCAAGGCTTACATTGCGTTTGACACGCCCGAGGAACTCGACGCCAAGCGCAACGAAATCAAGAATTTCCAATATGACGCCCACACCCGCGGCATGATGCGCAACTCGCTCACCCTGGGTGAGGAAGAGACAAAGCGCCTCATTGAAAGCGGCGAGCAATACGTGGTGCGCTTCAAGATTGAGCCGAACGAGGACGTTCACGTCAACGACATCATCCGTGGCGACGTGGTCATCAACTCGTCGATTCTTGACGACAAGGTGCTCTACAAGAGCGCTGACGAGCTGCCCACCTATCACCTGGCCAACATCGTTGACGACCACCTCATGGAAATCACCCACGTCATCCGCGGCGAAGAGTGGCTGCCGTCGGCTCCGCTGCACGTGCTGCTCTACCGCGCCTTTGGCTGGGAGGACAGCATGCCCCGCTTTGCCCACCTGCCGCTGCTGCTCAAGCCCGACGGCAAGGGCAAGCTCTCCAAGCGCGACGGCGACCGTCTGGGCTTCCCGGTATTCCCGCTGGAATGGACCGACCCCAAAACGGGCGAGCGCTCAAGCGGCTACCGCGAGAGCGGCTACCTGCCCGAAGCCGTGGTCAACTTCCTGGCCCTGCTGGGCTGGAACCCCGGAACCGACCAGGAAATCCTGTCGATGCAGGAACTCATTGACCAGTTCGACCTGGAAAAGTGCAGCAAGGCCGGTGCCCGATTTGACTACGTAAAAGGCACGTGGTTCAACCACGAATACATCCTCAAGAAAACCGACGCCGAGCTGGCCCCCGACTTCGACCGCATTCTGCGCCAGAACGGCATCGAGGCCCCCATGGAGCGCGTAACGGCCGTAGTGGGCATGATGAAGAGCCGCGTCAACTTCATCAAGGAGCTGTGGCCGCTGTGCAAGTTCTTCTTCGTGGCTCCCGAGAGCTATGACGAAAAAACCACCCGCAAGCGCTGGAAGGAAAACAGCCACACGCAACTCAGCGAGCTGTGTGACTTCCTGGAACAGCTCGACGACTTTTCGCTTGAAAATCAGGAAGCTCAGGTCATGAAGTGGATTGAGGAAAAGGAATACCGCACGGGCGACATCATGAACGCCTGGCGCCTGGCTCTGGTGGGCGAAGGCAAAGGTCCGCACATGTTCGACATCTCGGCCTTCCTGGGCAAGGAAGAAACCCTGCGCCGTACGCGCCGCGCCATCGAAGTGTTAGGATAACAAACGGCTGAACCGTATATACGCCCCCGAAGAACTGCTGTATGTATTCATTAGCCATTTACCTGTACATGTTCATGGTGCGTCTGGCTTCGCTCTTCAACCGGAAAGCCCGGCTGATGATGCGCGGCCACCGCAACACCTGGAAAATACTCCGCCGCGAAATCCGGCCTGAAGCCCGCTACGTGTGGTTTCATGCCGCTTCGCTGGGCGAATTCGAGCAGGGCCGCCCGCTCATGGAGCGCATGCGCCGCGAACATCCCGAAAAAAAGATTCTGCTCACCTTCTTCTCGCCTTCGGGCTACGAGGTGCGCAAGAACTACGACGGGGCCGACGTGGTGTGCTACCTGCCTTTCGACACGCCGCTCAACGCACGCAAGTTTGTGCGCCTGGCACACATCGAAACGGCCTTTTTCATCAAATACGAATTCTGGCGCAACTACATCGACGTGCTCTATCACAAAGGCATTCCGTGTTACAGCGTGTCGAGCATCTTCCGCCCCGAACAGATATTCTTCCGCAGCTACGGCCGGCGCTACGCCCGCGTGCTGAAGCGCATGACCCACCTGTTTGTACAGAATGAATATTCGCGCCAACTGCTGGCCAACCGCCTGGGCATCACCCACACCACCGTAGTGGGCGACACGCGCATGGACCGCGTGGTGTCCATCATGCAGCAGGCCAAACACCTGCCCGAGGTGGAAAAGATGGTGAAGGACGCGCCCTACGTCATGGTGGCCGGCAGCACATGGCCGCCCGACGAAGACCTGATAATCAACTACTTCAACCAGCATCCGGAGCTTAAACTCATCATGGCGCCCCACGTGGTCAGCCCCGAGCACCTGCAGCAAATCGAAAGCAAGCTGCAGCGCCCCACCGTGCGCTATTCGCAACTGAAAGAGCAGCCCCGGGAGGCCGACTGCCTGCTGATTGACTGCTACGGACTGCTTTCAGCCATCTACCGCTACGCACAGATTGCCTACGTGGGCGGCGGATTCGGCGTGGGCATCCACAACGTGCCCGAAGCCGCGGTATACGGCATACCCGTCATCATCGGGCCAAACCACCACAAGTTTATGGAAGCCAACGACCTGCTGGCCAACGGAGGCTGCTTTGAAGTGAAAAACGCGGCCGACTTCAACACAACCGTCGACCACCTGCTCAGCCATCCCGACGCCCTGCAAAGGGCCAGCAAGGCCAGTGCCGAATATATTCACAACAGTGCCGGTGCTACCCGGAAGATTTACCATGTAGTCTATGGCGACTGACGCGACCGAAACCTCCGGCAACCGCACCTCAAGAACGCACCAACCCACATCCACAAGCACCGTCGGGGCCACGTTCCGGCGGTGCAAAATAAATCGTTCCAAAAATCTGATAACTAAGAAAAAATAACTATATTTGCACGTTTTTATATCCCTTAAAAAGAGAAAATCAAGAACAAAATAAATAACCATCAAAATGCAAAACAAAGGATTCGTAAAGATCATTGCGGTATTACTTACCCTGATTTGCCTTTTCTACCTTTCGTTCTCAGCGGTGACAACCCACTATGAGAACAAGGCAGCAGCCATGGGTGAACAAGGCAAAAACTATCTCGACTCTATGCAGAACGAGAAAGTGTGGCTCGGCTATACGCTGAAGCGTTGCCAGGAGCTGCAAATTAGTTTAGGCCTTGACCTGAAAGGCGGTATGAACGTCATTCTGGAAGTTTCCGTGCCCGACGTAGTGAAATCGCTGGCCGGCGACAATGCCACCAACCCCAACGTAGCCAAGGCTATTGCCGACGCCAAGAAAGAGGCTGCACAAGGAAATGGTGACTTTGTTGACCTGTTTGTAAAAAACTACCAGCAACTGGCCGGAATGAACCAGCTGGGTGGTATTTTCGCCGCACGTCTGGGCGAGAGCAACATCACCCCCTCAAGCACCGACGAGCAGGTAAAAGCCGTGCTCAACGAACAGGTAAAAGCTGCCGTAGGCAACTCGTTTGAGGTTCTGCGTACACGTATCGACCAGTTCGGTGTGGTTCAGCCCAACATCCAGACCCTCGAAGGCAAAGGCCAGCTGGGTCAGATTATGGTAGAAATGCCGGGTATCAAGGACCCTGCCCGTGTAGAAAAACTGCTGCAGGGAAGCGCTAACCTGGAATTCTGGGAAACCTACCTGCTCAGCGAAGTAGGCGCCGCCATTAACTCGCTCGACAGCCGTCTGGCCGAAATCAACAAAGGCCAGCAGAAAACTACGGCCGACTCTACTCAGGCCGACTCCACCAAGGCTGCTGCTCCCAAAGCCGAAGGAAAGGCTGACCTCTCAGCCTTCAAGAAAGGCGCACAGCAGGCACAAAGCCAGGCCAACAACGCCCAGATGGAAAAAATCAAGGCTGAGCACCCACTGCTCGCCCTGCTCAACCAGCAACTCTCACGCCCGGACAACTGCATTCTGGGTATCGTACAGGCACGCGACACGGCTGCCGTAAACGCCATGCTTCACTCTGAAGCTGCCAAGAGTATCCTGCCCTCCGACCTCGTGCTGGCATGGAGCGTTAAACCTCTTACTGAAAAAGGCATGCCCAAAGGTTACTTTGAACTCTATGCCTTGAAATCAACCAACGGCAAGCCTGCTCTGGGCGGCGACGTCGTATCAGACGCCAAGGACGAGTACGACCAGTTCCACCGCCCCTGCGTATCCATGACCATGAACTCTCAGGGTTCACGCGAATGGGCTCGCATTACACGCAACAACCTCAAGCGCCCCGTAGCCATCGTATTGGACAACAACGTATACAGCGCTCCCGCCATCCAGAACGAAATTACCGGCGGTATCTCACAGATTACCGGCAACTTCACGGCCGAGGACACCAAGGACCTGGCCAACGTGCTCAAGAGCGGTAAGATGCCGGCTCCGGCCAAAATCGTGCAGAGCGAAATGGTGGGCCCGTCACTGGGTGCCGCTTCTATCCAGGCCGGCTTTACGGCTTGTATCGTAGCCTTCGTGCTGTTGATGATATTCATGTGCGTAGTCTACGGGTTCATTCCGGGTATGGTAGCCAACGGCGCCATGATTCTGAACTTCTTCTTCACCTTTGGTGTGCTGACGTCTTTCCAGGCCGCGCTGACCATGTCGGGTATTGCCGGTATGGTGCTGTCGCTGGGTATGGCCGTTGACGCCAACGTGCTGATTTACGAACGTACCAAAGAAGAGCTGCGCGCCGGTAAGAACATCCGTCAGGCCATTGCCGACGGTTACGGCAACGCCTTCTCGGCTATCTTCGACTCCAACCTGACATCAATCATTACGGCCGTTATCCTGTTTGAGTTCGGTACAGGCCCCATCCGCGGTTTCGCCACAACGCTCGGCATCGGTATCTGTGCTTCGTTCTTTACAGCCATATGGATGACACGTATCGTTTACGAGCACTTCCTGAACAAGGACAAATGGCAGAACCTTACCTTCAACACCAAACTGTCACGCGGCTTCCTCGAGGGCAAGAATGTCCAGTTCATGCAGAAGTCACGTGTGTCATTCGTGGTGTTCGGCCTGGTGGTGCTCATCAGCGTTGGCGGTCTCATGCTGCGCGGCCTCTCGCAGGGCATTGACTTTACCGGCGGCCGCAACTTTGTGGTGCAGTTTGAAAAGCCCGTCACATCGGAGGCAATCGGCGCCGCCCTGGCTCAAAAGGTAAAGGCTGCCGACCCCAATGCCAACGTGTCAGCCCTGGCCATCGGTACGGACGGCCGCACCATACGCCTCACCACCAACTACCGCATCAATGACGAGTCGCCTACCATCGACCGCGACGTGGAGCGCTTTATTTACGACGCCCTGCATGAGGGCGGCTTCATTACGGCCGATTACGACACGTTCATCGACCGTGAAAACCACGCCGGCGGCTCCATCATCTCCTCGCAGAAGGTAGGCCCCTCCGTGGCGGCCGACATGACCCGCGGCGCCATCCTCAGTGTGATTTTTGCGCTGGCCGCCATCTTTATCTATATTCTTATCCGGTTCCGCAACCTGGCGTTCTCCGTGGGCTGCGTCATCTCTCTGGCCATCGATGCCCTCTTTATTCTGGGCGTGTTCTCGCTGTGCTGGGGCTGGCTGCCCATCTCGCTCGAGGTTGACCAGACGTTTATCGGCGCCGTGCTCACCATCATCGGTTACTCCATCAACGACAAGGTAGTGGTGTTCGACCGTATCCGCGAGTACATCCGCCTGTATCCCAACCGCGACCGCATGATCCTCTTTAACGAGGCTCTGAACCACACCCTTACCCGAACCGTCATGACGTCAGCCACCACCACGCTGGTGCTCATCGTGATTCTCGTTCTAGGTGGCGACAGCATCCGCGCCTTCTCATTCGCCATGATTCTGGGTGTCATCTTCGGTACGCTGTCTTCTATCTTCCTGGCTGCTCCTATTGCTTACTTCACGCTCAACAAGCGCGACCGTAAGGAAAGCAAGAGCAAGACCGTTGTAGCACAAGCCTAATCCGTCGGGCACCGCCCGAAGGCGGCGCCACAACATGCCACATACCGACGCGGCAGACTTTTTTCCAACCGGACAAAAGTTTGCCGCGTTTGTTTTGCCCGAACTCCGGCAAATAGCCCATGAAACGAACCGCAAAAGACGACGTAAGTACAGGGGCCGCGCCGCTCCCGTCTCCGCACGCCACTTCGGAACGTGCCGCAAAGCACGGGGCGGAAAGAAAAAAAGGTGGCATCTGAAAAAAAACAGCCACCGCCCAAAAATTTTTTCCCGGCACCTTGCCGGCCCTTCCACGCCCTGCGGGAGACGGGAGAAAAACGTGAGCGGAAAAAATTTCTTACTTTTTTCCGTTACAAACCGCCCCTGCCGTCGTTTACTTGATGAAGGCGCTTCCAGGCGGCCACGGCAACAGCCTGAGGCCCGAGCGGAGAGAAAAGAAAACCTCAAAACCATCACCCACAAGAAAAAGCCCATGAGCGAACCCAATCTACTTTCAGCCTACCAACGTATTCACCTGCGTCTGCGCAGGCTGGCTACGCAGCTGCTGGGCAGCTCCGACGAGGCTGAGGACGTGTTGCAGGACGCCTTCTGCAAGCTTTGGGTGACCCCGTCGGCCACGGACAAACAGCCGCACGAGGCCGAAGCCCTGCTGACCACCACCGTGCGCCACCTCTCCATCGACCACCTGCGCCAGCGCGAACGCCGGCCGCAAGTCTGCCTCGACGAGGGACGCGACGCCGCTCCCGCCACAACTGAAGACGAAGCCCTCGGGCGTGAAGAACGCTTCCGACAACTGGAAACGGCCGTAGAGCAATGCCTCACGCCCCTGCAGCGCGACATTCTTCACCGCCATGAATACCGGGGCGAGGATTTCAGCAGCATAGCCCAAAGCCTCGGCATGCAGCCGGCAGCCGTAAGGATGCAGCTCTCGCGCGCCCGGCAAACCATCAGAAACTACTTTAAAACCACACCGCAATGAGCCACAAACACCGTTATTCCGACCTCGCCTACTGGAAATGGCTGACCGAGCGCTACTTTGACGCCGAAACCACGCCTGAGGAAGAGCGCGAACTGTGCCGCTTTCTGGCCTCGCCCGAAGGGCAGCAACCGCAATTCGACGACGTGCGCCACGTGATGGGCTACCTGATTACGGGCCGGCGACCCCACCCCACGGCCGCTGCGCCAGCCCC
>FR903582.1:0-7254 GCA_000438115.1 Prevotella sp. CAG:617
TGCAGCCTTACGGGAACCGGCAGGGGGTTTATAATAAGTCATAAGCCATCACGCTCCGGAACTTATACGTCCATACTATACCCCCATGTATAGAATTCTGTTTGTTTTATTCCCTGAAACTCTATGTCCGAAGTAATCTTTTTGTTTTTTTAACGCATACCGCCTTTGGCCGGTAAAATGACAATATGCATTGACCTGTGTTGCCCGGTGAAATACAATAAGTCCCTTTGTGTTTATTGGTGTAGTTCAGGCGGGAACATATTGATTATAAAGCCTGAACCAGGTTTATTGGCTTAACGCAATCGGGCTGACAGGCCAATCATGGATTACATATTGTATTTTATAAGAAAAATCCCTACGTACATAATGTACAATGTATGATATGTATATGCATGAGAATTAATGTTTTATATCATATTCTTTGATTTGTTCCGGTGTGATTTTGTTCCTAAGTTTGTATTTGGTAAAATGAATCGGTATGCTGAACATGGAAAAAAGGCCTTTGGCCAATCATCATTTGTCCGTTGACTGCGTTGTAATTGGCTTTGACGGCAAACAGCTGAAAGTTCTGCTGATAAACCGTGCGGGCGAAGACAATGGCGAAGTTTATCACGACATGAAGCTGCCCGGAAGTCTGATCTATATGGATGAAGACTTGGACGAAGCGGCAAAACGTGTCTTGTTTGAACTGACCGGTCTGAAGAGCGTAAAATTGGTCCAATTCAAAGCGTTCGGCTCCAAAGACAGGACAAGTAATCCCAGAGACGTCCTTTGGTTAGAGCAGACGATGCAGCTGAAGGTGGAACGCATTGTAACCATTGCCTACCTGTCGTTAATCAAGATAGACCGTACGCTGGATAAAAATCTGGACGGTCATGGAGCCTGCTGGGTTGCTCTTAAAGATGTGAAGAAGCTGGCATTCGACCACAATCGGATTATCCGCGATGCCCTGACCTACATCCGGCATTATGTGGAATTCAATCCGTCTTTACTGTTCGACTTGTTACCCCGCAAATTTACGGCCTCGCAATTAAGGATATTGTTTGAGCTGATTTACGGCAAAACCGTTGACGTACGTAATTTCCATAAGAAAATCGTCATGATGGAATACGTGGTTCCTTTGGACGAAAAGCAGCAAGGTGTGGCTCATCGCGCCGCCCGCTACTACAAATTCGACAGAAAAATCTACCACAAGGTGCGTCGTTGAATAACATTCTTTCTGATACTGTGATTACTGCATAGTAGCATGGAAACCATGCTATGTGTGCTCATTCTTATTTTAACCAATGAAAAACTATAGAAAAACATTACTGGCTCTTTTCTGCCTGACTCCTTTTGCCGTTTGGGCGCAACTTCCTTACCTGGACGGTTCATTGCCTATTGAGACTCGGGTAAACGATTTGGTTTCGCGCATGACGCTGGAAGAAAAGGTTTCGCAGATGATGCATACTTCCAAAGGCATTGAACGCCTGAAAGTACCGCCCTGCAATTGGTGGAACGAATGTCTGCACGGCGTGGCACGCTCCAGTGAGAAAACAACGGTTTTTCCGCAACCCATCGGGTTGGGAGCTACGTTTAACCCGCAGGCTATAAAGCGCATGGCAGAGATGATTGCAGCTGAAGGCAGAGTGGTTCATCAGATAGCCGTTGAAAAAGGGACAACATTGAACCGATATACCGGATTAACCTTTTGGACTCCCAACATTAATATTTTCCGCGATCCGCGTTGGGGCAGAGGACACGAAACGTACGGCGAAGACCCCGTACTGACGGCTGAAATGGGCATTGCAATGGTACGCGGGCTTCAGGGTGAAGATTCCGTCTATCTGAATGTGGCAGCCTGTGCCAAACATTTTGCCGTACACAGCGGTCCGGAGGCGTTGCGCCATGAATTTGATGCCAAGGCTTCCGACCATGATTTGTTTGATACTTATTTGCCGGCCTTTTACCGGCTGGTTACCGAGGCCAATGTGGCCGGCGTCATGTGTGCCTACAATCGTTTCAATGGTCAACCCTGTTGTGGAAGCAATCTGTTTCTGCGCAAGATTCTGCTGACAGACTGGGACTTTAAAGGATACGTAACATCGGATTGCTGGGCAATCAATGATTTCTGGGGCGGTCATAAGACTCATGCGACTCCGGCAGAAGCCGTGGCCGATGCGGTCTTGCATGGAACGGACCTGGAATGTGGAGAGTCCTACACGAATCTGCTCGAAGCCGTTCAGAAAGGTTTGATAACCGAAGCGCAACTGGATATTTCGCTCAAGCGACTCCTTACCGTACGCTATCGGCTGGGACTGTTTGATACGCAGCATAAGAATCCTTATGCCAACCGGCCGAAGTCATTGCTTGAAGCTCCCGAACATGGTGCCCACGCATTGGATTTGGCACGTCAGTCAATGGTGCTTCTCAGTAATAAGAAAAAACTCCTCCCGCTGTCGTCTAAAAAGAAATATAAAATATTGCTCGTTGGACCGAATGCGGACAATCAGACAACACAATTAGGCAATTACAACGGATTTCCGACACATAATGTAACGTTGCTTGAGGCTCTGCGCAATGAGCCGAACGTTGAGGTTGTCTATGACCCGTTGACCGACTTTACTACATGGAAAGACGGAACGGATATCGATTCGCTCATGCAGCAGTGTCAGGATGCGGATATGATACTCTTTGCCGGCGGTATTTCACCCCTGCTCGAAGGCGAGCAGGGAGATGCCGGCGGAAACGGCGTTGAGGGCTTCCGCGACGGCGACCGCACGACAATAGCCCTGCCGAAAGTACAGACCCAAGCCATGCAGCAGCTGCAGAAAATGCACAAGCCCATCGTGTTTGTCTGCATGTCGGGCAGTGCCGTATCCTACAACTGGGAAGCCGAGCATCTTTCTGCCGTGATTCAGGCCTGGTATGGCGGTCAGGCTGCCGGAACAGCCCTGACTGACATTCTTTTTGGCAGATATAATCCTTCAGGGCGCCTGCCTTTGACTTTCTATCGGTCGGATGCGGATTTGCCGCCGTTTGAAGATTATTCGATGCAGGGCCGTACCTATCGTTATTTTGAAGGTGATGTCCTGTACCCCTTTGGCTATGGCCTAAGCTACACAACGTTCAAGTACCGGAACCTGAAGGTGCCTTCCGAAGCACAGACGGGCGATTCCCTAAGAGTCAGTGTCGAAGTGGTCAACACCGGAAAGATGGCCGGTGAAGAAGTGGTACAGCTGTATTTGTCTCATCGTGAAATGGCCGAAGAGGCTCCGCTGTGTGCCCTGAAAAAATTCATGAAAATCAAGCTGAAGCCAAACGAACGGCGCACGGTTTCGTTTGTCCTTTCGCCACGTGAATTGGCTTTTGTCGACCTGGCCGGCGAAATTCGCCAGGATGCCGGAACACTCAAGGTTTTTGTTGGCGGTGTATGTCCATCAGCCCCACAGCGGTTTACCCAAGGAATACTGAGCGCATCTTTACAAATACAAGGCGAATCCAAATCCTTCCTCTATTAGGCACGGCTCGTCGAAACGATAAAACAAACCAGAAATCCGAAAAAGCATTGTCGGGTCAAAACATACAGGATATGAACAGAATTCTTTCTTTTTTCCTTTTCGGACTTTCCATGTGCAGTTGCAGTCCGAATCTTCAAGAATCATTTAAAACAGATTATTTCGGTATTGACGTTGATTCACGCGGCTATATTGTCGGTATGTGGAACCGCACTCGCGAAAGCCGGAATTTCAGTCCGGCCGACCAGCCATCGCCGTTGCTTTCACTCTATGATGAGGAACTGAAACGCTACTATTACCCGCAAAAGGCACGTTACAGCAAAGGAGAGTATCAGCTGGAATATGAAAACGGATCGGTGGCTACAGTCAAGCTGGAAGAAAAGCCCAAATACTTCAAACTGACTCTGGAAAGTCTGGAGCCCCGCAACGGCATCGACGGCATTCAATGGGGAAGCTATTATACGAACATCACCAACCTGCTGGGTGAAATCATCGGTGTAGCCCGCGACACTTCGGAAGCCGTATGCTATGCCATCGGTGCGCTGGCATTGGACGACAACACCATTGGTGGAGAATCACGCTTCACGTCCGAAACCGGTCCGTCAGGATATATTGCCCATTCGCCCGACCCGGTCAATCATCCGCTCCCGGTCACCCTGCACGAAGGGCAGCAGTTTACGATGGGAGGCGACGGCATCAACGATGTGGCATTCTACAACCGTAAGGAACCCTATTTCCGCATACTTTACGGAAATACGGCTTTTGTTGACTGCAACGGACGTATCCAAATCCGCTACCATGCCCGCAACCGTCAGAAAGGCAAGCTGATTTATTCGCCGGAAGGGAATCCGATATTTCAGAATAATGAACCCAACCACATGATGCGGCAGGATGTGCCCGGAGTGGATTTCATCGGTTCTTCCATTGCCTTGTGGGGAAGCCCCGACAGTGTGGCCCTGCTGGATGTGATTCAGAACATTGTGGTCAATGAAAATCTGCCTCATCCAATGTTCCAGGGCAAATGGGTTAAAGACCCCACCAGTTTTATGCCTGACCTCTGGACGTATGGCGGCTTGATGGACAGCATGGCCTCCTATGCCAAACAGATGGGTCTGAAAGTGATTCATACCTACGACCAGCCGTTTTTGCATCCGGACCGTGGAAACGGAGGATATATTGACGGACCGGACCACGAATTCAAGCGCTATCATTTTACCGACCGCGACCGTTCGACCCGTGAATATGCCGATATTCTGGCCCGCGACGGTCTGATTCTGGGCCGTACCTGCATTTCCAATTCAATGGCTCCCGGAACGAAAGATTGCAGCCCGGTTCCTTCAGACAGCATCTGCATTCTGCACCGTCATTTCCTGGCCAAAGACATCAGTGCAACTGACACTCTGATTTACGTTGACGATCCTTCATACCTGGAAGAAATTGCCTGCTGGGAAGGCCACAGCCGGGAACTGAACATGGTGAAAATCGGTAAGGAACTGATTCATTATTTAGGAATCACCAAGGAAAAGCCCTACCGCTTGCTGAAGGTAACACGGGGCTACTGGAATACCAAGCCGGCCACGCACGACAAAGGAGATGCCGTAGACAAACTGCAACCGACCGTAGGAGGGGCTTATGCCGGACTGGTGCCGAATTTGGAACTACAGGATGAACTGGCCCGGCATTATGCGGATATCTGCTATCGTTGCGGCCTCGGCATGTTTGACTACGACGGGCAGGAATTCTTTTTCCATACCGGTTTTGGAAGTTACTCGGTCAAACGCTTTTTCCGTAACATGTTTGACCAGGCCCGGAAATACGGATTGCCCGATATCCGCTTTACGGGAGCCACGCTGTCAGAAGGTTCGTGGCATTACCAAAGTACATGGAACGTAGGCGGTGGCCTGAACATATACGATGTGAAAAAAAGAGTATGGGGCAGCACGACGAGTCAGGGTAAGGATCTTCGTGATGTCACGTATGCCAACTTCTTCCCGTCGTCCTTCGGGGCCAATTTCCCTATTACGGCCCAATCGACGGCAGCGGATTTTGAACATATTGAAGCTACGGCCCGTTGGCTACGGCTGCACGTATGCGTTAAGAATCGGACAACGCGATGTTGAAAGCTGTCCTGAGAAATATGCCATCTTCCAGGTCATACGTACCTGGGAAGAAGCCCGCAGGGCAAATGCCTTCCCCACGCACATCCGGAAACTCTTGCAGAACCCGGATTTAAGTTGGCGGCTGGAACGGAAAAAGAATGCTGACGGATGGATATTATATCAGATGGACCAGGGACGGAAAATAAAATCGTATGAACTTCACAAGCAATAGAATAAGATGAAGATCAATTATAAGGCATTTCTTGGTGGACTCTTCTGGATATTCGGCATGAACGGAGCGGCACAAAGTTCCTGGCTGCCGAATATGCCGGAGCGCAACCATCCTGTCCGTTTGCTTGAATGCACTTATCATGAAGCTGAATTAATACGGTGTCAGGAAATAAACGACTCTTCGGCATGGACCGTTCAGACCGAGAAGACAATGACGGACAGCACAACGTCATATACGTTCCGGTTTACAGCCCGACAGGCCATGAAGGACGCCGGAGTGGCCGTGGCGTTTGACCGTTATGACTGGACAAGCGACAATTATGTATTGCTGCCGGCTTCTGTCTACAACGGCAACCGGCAACGCATCGTTTATCGTGACTATGCCACCGGCCTCGACAAAACCGACCACGGCCGAAAGGATCTGGCGCTGACGTCAAACCCCATACCCCAACTTTCACCGGAATTCGGCGCGCCATCGCGCCTGGAAGTCAACGTCAGCAATGTATCCACCCCTGCCATGTTGTTTCTGGAACGCTCCAAAAAATCAGCTACTATTTTACTGACCGACCAGGGTATCCGCCAAAAAGACCGCATACTGGACCATGCCCTGATTGTGGAGGAAACTTCGGACCGGAGTGTGGCGTCATTTGTAATCAGTGCCCCCGGGGTTCGTGAGCGCAAGCCGGAATTCATCGGTTTCAGCAAAAGCCCGGACCGCGGCATATCGGTACAGGCGGGCGACCAGATTGTCATTCGGGTCACGGAAATTACGTTTCCGTGCAACCGTGTTCCGGAATTGCTGGAACAGTTCATGAAGTTCCGGAAATTCCATACACGCAAGGAAGCCCCCCGAAACCTGATGCCCATGAGCGAAGTGTGGAAACGCATGGTGAAAAACATTGATGAGCGCTATTACGAGGGCGAACATTGGGCTTATTACTGTCCGGAAAATGCCGACTGGCTTTCTTATGGTTGGATTGGAGGGTTAATCAACACCTATCCGATGCTGGCCTTGAACGACGAGAAACATTTTCAGCGCGTAAAAAACACCTTTGACTTCGGCTTGCCGCGAGCCAAAGGACACAGCGGCTATTACTACGACGTATTGGGATCAGACGGAAACGTGCTCTACCGGGACGGCGCACGGCTGAATCCCGGTATCGGGCTGACCCGCAAGAACGGAGACATCCTGTATTGGATGGTCAAACAGTTTATGCTCTTGAAAGAACAGGGCAAGTCCGCACTGATTGCTCCGGAATGGGAGCAGCAAGTCCGTTTGCTGGCCGATGCATTTGTCCGTACCTGGCAGAAAGAGGGTACGTGGGGCAATTATCTGGACGTAGAATCGGGCGACGTTGCCATTTACAATACAACCAGCGGTGCCATGGCTGTAGCCGGGCTGGCCTTGGCGGCCGGCTATTTTGATT
>FR903582.1:7282-14274 GCA_000438115.1 Prevotella sp. CAG:617
GCTTATCTGGAAACCGCCTGTCAGGCAGCGGCAGATTATTATAACCATTTCGCACTGGTCGGTTTTACGTCAGGCGGTTGCGGCGATATTTTGCAGAACGCCGATTCTGAAACGGCAGTAGCCCTGCTTACGTCCCTGATGACTCTGTATGAAGTAACCGGCAGGGAAATGTATCTGAAACAAGCCGCCGACTTGGCTAACTTATGTGCCACCTGGGTTGTTTCATTTCCCTATCTGTTGCCTCCAGAAACCCCATTGGCCCGACTGGGCGCCAACCTGACCGGCGCAGTGTGGGCCAGCACGCAAAACAAGCATGGTGCTCCCGGATTCTGTACGCAATCCGGCGATGCATTGTTCAAGCTGTTCCGTACAACCGGCCGCGCTGAATATGCCGAACTGCTTCGGGATGTCATCCACGCCCATGCGGAAGGCATACAACCCAACGGAAAAATCACAGAAAGGCTGACCTACTGCGATGCTGACAGTCGCGGTTCGCGTGGAGACGGCGGTAAAACGGGATGGAACGAAACCAACGGAGCACTGATGGCTTTGGAAATTCCCGGAATATATATCCGCACTGACCGGTCCGGCATGTTTGTCTTCGACCATGTGGAGGCATCCATCGTCAGACAGGACAGGCGGAAGATGGTCCTGAAAATAACCAATCCCACCCGCTTCGATGCAACGGTGACGATTCTGGCCGAAGATGCCCGTAAGGCAGCCCGCCCGCTGGGCGAGAATGCCCATCTGCACTGGAAGGAAAAGGTCATGGTCAAAGCCGGTCAATCAATTTTCCATACCATTCAGAAATAAAAATGTAAAAGCAACCATATAAATACTATGAAAGCTGTATTTATCTTTTGTGGACTTATGGTCTGCAGCATAAGTAGCTGGGGCCGACAGGCCGTTTCTTCTGTCATTGACGGCCAGAGAAATACGCCGGAAACGGTTGATATCCGGTCAGCCGGAGAAACGCCGCAGCAAAGCGATGCGGTCGTCACACAGTTGAGAAAGAAAATCGGCAAACTGCCCCTATGGAAAGCCTCACTTTCGGACAAAACCCCGTTTGACTGGCTGCTGACTCCGGAAAAATCAAAAGCAGGAATTTACCGCTCACCCGACGGGAAAAGCATTGTCATTGCCAATGACATGGTTGCCCGTACGTTCCGTATTTTCCCGAATCTGGCCACCACGCATCTGACTAACCGCATGATAGGCGAGAGCATGATACGCGCCGTAAGCGGCGAGGGTTTCCTGCAAATCAACGGAAAGAAATGGAGCATCGGAGGTTTATCGGGACAGCCGGAAAGGGCCTATCTGAAAGATGAGTGGATAGAAAACATGACAACTGTCCCTCAATCGTTTCTGGTGGAGGATTTCGAAATCAGGCCGGTCGGCGAAACACTGCCTTGGGCACGTAACCGCTGGGCGCTGAACAAAAAGGCTGCAACGGGAAAGGAACTGGTCTTTACACTCCGGGGAAGCGAGGAATTCAAGGATGTGGCGGTAAAGGTATGCTTTGCCATCTATGACGAGGTTCCGGTCATCCGCAAACGGATGGAAGTGGAAAATCATTCGACGGCTTCCTTGAATATTGATGCCTTCCAACTGGAATACCTGGCTTTTGCCGAACCGGAATCGCCGGGTGACGGCAATCCTGACCTTTTCCGGCTGCCCAACATTCACATAGAGAGTGACTATGCCTGTAAGGGAACTTTTACGGAACGTGAAACCGACATTACCGAAAAATGGGTCACCGACCCGGAATACACCTCGCAGCGGAACTACCCGATGGAAACCCGCTGCATACTGGACGTCTCTCCCGAAATCGGTCCGGACCAGACCCTCCAGCCGGGAGATACCTTCCGTACTTTCAATGTTTACGAAATGCCCTTCGACAGCGATGACCGCGAGCGCAAAGGACTGTTCACCCGTCACTTTTACCGCACAATAGCGCCCTGGCTGACGGAGAACCCCATCTTTCTGCATCTTACATCGAGCAATCCGGAAACGGTAAAAAAAGCAGTTGACCAATGTGCCGAAACAGGTTACGAAATGATTATCCTCAGTTTCGGTTCCGGTGCCAATGCCGAAGACATTTCAGAGGGAAACATTGCCAAATTCAAGGAACTGGTGGACTATGCCCGCAACAAAGGCATCGAAATGGGCTGCTACTCGCTCCTGGCCAGCCGCTGGATCAGCGACGAGGTGGACGTAATCAATCCGAAAACCGGCCAGCGAGGAGGCATGAGGTTCGGCAGTTCGCCTTGTCTGTGCAGCGACTGGGGATATGAATACTTCGACAAAATCAAGACCTTTATCGAAAAAACCGGTATGACCTGCTTTGAACACGACGGGTCGTACCCGGGCGACGTTTGTGCCTCAACCTCACATCCGCACCATAAAGGGCTGCAGGATTCACAATGGAACCAGTTTCATAAAATTACGGAACTGTATCACTGGATGCGCAAGAAAGGCATTTATCTGAATGTGCCGGACTTTTATTTCCTGAACGGTTCTACAAAAACCAGTATCGGTTATCGCGAAACCAACTGGTCATTGCCGCGTGACCGGCAGTTAATCCATACCCGACAATTAAACTACGACTGTACATGGGAGCGCATCCCCTCATCACTTTGGAGCTTCGTCCCCCTGGTCGAATATCATGGAGGAGGAGCGGCTGCCACCCTGGAGCCTCTGAGTGAACACCTATATGAATACAAGACCCTGATGGTACAGAATTACGGAGCAGGAATACAGGCCTGCTACCGTGGTCCGCGGCTGTATGATACACCGGAAACGAAAGCGGTGGTCGTGGATGTTATCCGTTGGTACAAAAAATACCGGAACATTCTGAACAGCGACATCATTCACCTTCGGAAACCGGATGCGCAGGATTGGGACGGTATCATGCATGTCAATCCCAAAGGTAAGGAAAAAGGATTCGCCCTATTCTTTAACCCGACAGATAAGGCCATCACACGCAGAATAGACCTCCCGCTCTATTACACCGGATTGACTGAAACTGCCCGAATCAGAGAAAAGGAGGGCCGGGCGGTCAAATACCGGCTCGGACGCGACTATTCCGTACAACTGGACGTAACCATCCCGGCTAAAGGATACACCTGGTATGTAATTGAGTAATCAGACAGGACAATGTGACATTCATTAGAGATATATTTCATGTACGACAAACTTTAAAATGATGAAAAGGTATATATTGTGTTTATTCTATCTGTTCTGCTGCCTACATATATCGGCTGCAAGCGGAATTACAAATAAAGAGTTTCAGCACCCCGACCGTATCCGTTACGACGGTTCCTGCATGACCATTGATGGTAAGGATGTATTCATTTACAGTGCCGCTTTCCACTATTTCCGCTGTCCTGAAGAACTGTGGCGTAATCGCTTCCAGAAAATAAAGGCAGCCGGCTTCAACACGGTCGAAACTTATGTCCCATGGAATTGGCATGAACGTGAGATGCCGGCAGATTTATCGGACACTACAAAATTCGATTTCTCAGATTTGAAGCGTTGGTTGAAAATGGCTCAGGAAGAATTTGGGCTCTACACGATAGTCCGTCCGGGACCTTTTATCTGTGCCGAATTTTCAGGAGGAGCATATCCCCGCTGGTTGGCCAAATTCCGTCCTCAGGACTATCAGGGACTCTGGCTGCGCAGTGCAGACCCTACCCATGTACGTTGGTGTGTCCATTGGTTTGATGCCGTTTGCCGGGCATTAGCCAACGAGCAGCTGACCAGAAAGCCGAAAGGAAAGAAAGGCATTATCCTGATTCAGATAGAAAATGAATACAACGCTCATGGATGCGAAAACAAATCTTACTTTTTAAAGGAACTTTATCGTTCCGTACGCCGTAACGGACTTGACATCCCGGTTTTCACTTGTCTGACAGAAGAATGCCGTGGCAGCAGCGACAAAGAACTTTCCCAAGTATTTGACTGTGACAATTATTATGTCGGGCAGTCGGATGCACCGAGCTGCGCCCACCGTATGGTAGCTTTAAAAAGCAGACAGCCGGACGCTCCCGGTTTTGTAACAGAACTGCAGGGTGGCTGGTTTTCCCTGGTAACCGGAACGTTGAGTGAAGACCATTATTCGGATGCCCGTCATTTCAAGGCTATCGGTCTGATGAGTATTTTGGGAGGATGTACCGGAATAAATTATTACATGCTGGCCGGAGGAACTCATTTTTCCGGCTGGGGCGCCCGAGGAATGACAACTTCCTATGATTATAATGCCGCTATCCATGAAAACGGAGCCGTAGGTGAAAAATACATGGCAGCCAAAGGAATCGGCGATTTTATCCGGAAATATGAAAGCCAGTTGATACGGTCTGTAGGAGGACCCTGCGAAATGGAAGGTACACCCGAAGGCCTTTTCGGAGGAGTACGGGTTGCGCCCGACGGAACACAATTTATTTTCCTGCACAACACAAACTCCGGCAAGACCTTTAAAGGCAATGCCACCCTTTTACCGGGAAAAATCAAACTGCCGCAAAAAGCCATGTATAATATTGACCAGAACGGCCATAAAGTACTGATGCAGGCAAATGCAAACCTGCATGGAGATTCGCTGACGATGGACCCCATCACCATAGCCTATGAATTGGAGCCTCTGGATACAAAGGTGCTGGTTATTCCGGCAGGAAAGAAAGCCAAGGCCGGTACATGGTGGCCTAAAGAGCCGGCGGCCATCAAAAGACCTTCCCGCCTGCCGGAACCGGTTCGTATAACTTTTGCCAAGAGGAAAGAAGATGCCACAAGACAGGCACGATGGATTCCCCTGTCGCGCCTGATCTCTCTGTCGGATATGAATGTAAACGATTTTCGGTACAGCCTGTACCGTGCCAAAGTTAACCTGAGCAGAGAGCAGGCCGAAAATGAAAAGTTCTTGTTGTTCAATATGTTTACCCGCGATATTGTATCCGTACAGGTAAATGGGAAAAATGTAACCCGTCTGTTCCCAGACAAAGCCGATGCACAAACATGGACAACCCGTAACTGTTTTGAACGCATACGTCCGGATGAATATGACAACCGGTTTGATGTTTCCGGAACTCTGCAGGAAGGGGAAAATGAGATTCTGGTGGTTTATGAAAACTTGGGACATGCACACGGGTATGTACCCATGGAAGAACTTTCCGGAATCAGAGAAGCCGGGCTGTCTGTTTCAGAAACGGCCCTGTCGCACCCGCTTGAATGGGAATATGCTGCTGACGCAGCCGGCGTGACCGAGAACTGGATTCAACCTCAGTTTGAAGACAATGACTGGTTGGTAGTTCCGCTCGACACTCAATCGGATATACCCAGAAAAGGAAATGGAATACAGCCTAAGGCTGCACAGGACGGGCTGTTCACTTGGTATAGAATTGAATTTAGTCTGCCCAGTCAGCAACCGTCAGTCTGGATTCCCTGGCTGATGAGAATCAACGCATCCGGCAACGGTTTCATGTGGCTGAACGGCCATAATATAGGACGCCACTGGGAGGCCGGACCTCAACGTGAATTCTACTTGCCCGAGTGTTGGCTGAAATTCGGCAAGGACAAGAAAAATGTTCTGGTTCTGGGCCTGCGACAGACGTCTAACGGCGCTGCCATAAAGGCTGTGGAAATAGCTCCCTATCCGAATGCTGCAGAAATCATAAAATAAAATCCCGGACAAATGGGTATATATTAATTCAATAACAATTACATCATGCAGAGAATGACAGGACGATAACTACCCTATTGCACAGTCGGAAGCCCACAATACAAAGAATACCGAATTTATCGAAATTTCTCCCTTTCGTTTGGATTAGCCCGCGGTTTGCACTAATTTTGCACCTACAACACATCGAAGCATGGCAGAAGAGAACTTGAAAAAGAAAACCGCCAAAGGGCTCCTTTGGGGCGGGCTCAACAATGGTGTACAGCAACTGCTCAACCTGGTGTTCGGCATTTTTCTGGCCCGTTTGCTCAGCCCGGCCGACTATGGTCTGGTAGGTATGTTGTCCATTTTCTCGCTGGTGGCTTCCACCCTGCAGGAAAGCGGATTCACGGCCGCTCTGGCCAACCGGAAGGAAGTGCGGCGCGAGGAT
The DNA here is from genome assembly GCA_000438115.1 of Prevotella sp. CAG:617. GTDB lineage: Bacteria > Bacteroidota > Bacteroidia > Bacteroidales > Bacteroidaceae > Alloprevotella. The sequence continues at coordinate 13,381 of FR903582.1, forward strand.
TACAACGCCGTGTTCTGGTTCAGTGCCCTGACGGGAGTGACGCTCTACGTAGTGCTGTTTTTCTCAGCGCCGGCCATTGCCCGCTTCTACCACCAGCCGGTACTGGTACCGCTGGCACGGGTATTGTTTCTGGGCTTCCTGATGTCATCACTCGGCACGGCCCACAACGCCTGGCTATTTAAGAATCTGATGGTCAAGCAGCGGGCACTTTGCCAGATGACAGCGCTGCTGCTCTCGGGCATTGCGGGCGTTACGCTGGCCTTTCTGGGCTTTGCCTACTGGGGTATCGTAACGCAGAGCCTGGTGTACATCGGCACCAACATGCTGCTCTTGTGGCACTTCAGCCGCTTCCGGCCCATGCTGCGCTTTACGTTCGGGCCGCTGCGGGAGATGTTTGCCTTCAGCAGCCGCATCCTGCTGACCAACGTAACGCTCAACGTGAACCACAACATTCTGACCCTGATTCTGGGCCGCTTTTACTCCGACAAGGAAGTGGGGCACTACAACCAGGCCAACAAGTGGAACTTTCTGGGTTTCTCGGTCATCAACGGCATGATTACGGGCGTAGCCCAGCCCATTCTGGGCACCGTCAGCGACGAGCGCGAGCGGCAGGTACGCGTGTTCCGCAAGATGCTGCGCTTCACGGCTTTCGTGTCGTTCCCGGCCTTGTTCGGGCTTTCGTTCGTGGCGCACGAACTCATCACCATAGCCATTACCAGCAAGTGGGCCTTCAGTGCCCAGCTGATGCAGATACTCTGCGTGGGCAGTGCCTTCAGCGCCATCAACGGACTCTACGCCCAGCTCTTCGTAAGCCGCGGCCGCTCGCAGGTATTCATGTGGAACACCATTGCCCTGTGTGCCGTCGAAATCGGCGCCATGCTGCTCTGCACGCCC
>FR903582.1:14279-40412 GCA_000438115.1 Prevotella sp. CAG:617
ATGCTGCTCTGCACGCCCCTGGGCATAGTGGGCATGGTGCGCTGTTACGCAGCCATCAATATAGTGTGGTGGATGGTATGGCAGGCTCTGGCGTGGCACGAAATACGGCTCAGTCTATGGGCGGCACTGAAAGACGTGCTGCCCTTTGCCCTGATTGCAGCCGGCGTTATGGCAGTCACTTACTTCCTGACACGCCCCATCACCAACCTTTATGCGCTCTTTGTGGCCAAGGTCCTGCTGGCCGCCGCGCTCTACGCAGGCGTCATGTGGATAAGCGGCGCCGTCACCTTCAGAGAATGTCTGCAATATTTTTTCAAAAAACAATCTGCCTAAGCCCATGACAACCATACCCATATTCTTCACCTTTGACCACCACTTCGTACTGGCAGCCGGCGTAGCCTTCCACACGCTGCTCGAAAAGGCCGATGCCCGCTATCACTACAACCTCTACGTGGTGCATACCGACCTGAAGCCGCACCACATGAAACGCTTGCAGCACGTGGTGGGCCGGTTTCCGAATGCCGAGGTTGCCTTTATTGATGCTTCCGAATACGACACGGGCTGGGCAGGACTGCGCCACAAGTCACACTTTTCAAAGGAAATCTTCTACAAGCTCACGGCGGCCGACCTCTTTCCGCAATACGACCGCATCCTCTTCAGTGATGTCGACGTGATTTTTACCGACGACATTGCCCCGGCCTACTTCCTTTTCCCCGATGAAAAGTTCTATTATGCCGGCACGCGCCCCATTCAGGAAAACAACAACCTGCCGCGCTACCGCGCCCACTTCACACCGGAAGAGATACAAACCATCAGCCAGTATGAAATTTCGGCTGGCTTCATGCTGATTAACCTCAAGCTCTTGCGTGCCGACTACCGGCAGCCTCAGCTGACCGAGTTTTTCCGCCGCAACGTAGATCGTCTTATTCTGCCCGAGCAGGACTGCATTGCCCTGTGTCTGGCTCCCGATATCCGTTTCCTCGACTACAAGTATGTGGTATGTGCGGCACAATATTTCAACGACCCCGACCAGCTGCGTTACAACCCCAACAATCCGCTCCTGGCCGACCGTCACGCAGCTGCCGCATGCTACCGAAAGATGCTGCGCGAGGTAGTGCAGCTGCACTATCCCGGTGCCGACAAGCCCTGGAACCACCCGCTCACGCCGCGCTTCGACCTCTGGATTAGGGCATGCCGCCGCGCCGGTCTGATGGGCTACTATCTGCAATGTCAGCCTCAGTTCCTCCTGCAGCGCCTCAAGCGCTACAACCTGCGGCGCTTCATCCAAAAACATACGGGCCATGCTCAATAAGATATGTCATAAGATTCCGGGCCTCCGCTCACTGCTGCGTCAGCTGGAGACAGCCCGCTACCAGCGCACCTGGCGCCGCCGGAACGCGCACAACCAGACCATGGCGGCCACACGCTTCCCGCTACAGGCCGTCAGGGTGGGGTGTCACACCTATGGCGAGCTCCACGTGGACTGCTTTACCGACGCTCCCGACCAGCTGATTATCGGGCACTACGTGTCCATAGCCCGTGGCGTGCGATTCCTGCTCAGCTGCAACCATCAGACGGGTACGCTGACCACCTTTCCGCTGCGCTCCCACCTGGAGGGCGGCCATCATCCGGCCGATGCCGTAAGCCGCGGACAGACCCGCGTGGACGACGGGGCCTGGCTGGGCGCCGGAGCCATCATCCTGGACGGTGTACACATCGGACGCGAAGCCATCATAGCAGCCGGTGCCGTGGTGACGCACGACGTGCCGCCCTACACCATCGTGGCCGGCAATCCGGCCCGCGTAATACGAACCCGCCTGCCGCAGCCTGTAGTAGAAAAACTGGCCGACTTCCGTCTGGCCGATGTGCCGGAGGAACAGCTCCGGACAAACCTTGACAAAATATACCGTCCGCTGCACACGGCAGCCGACGCCGAAAACCTACTCAAACACCTCACGTAATCATGGAACAACCACACGACGCACGCGTCATCGCTTTTTATCTTCCCCAATTCCACCCCACTCCCGAAAATGACCGCTGGTGGGGAAAAGGCTTTACGGAATGGACCAACGTGGGCAAGGCCAAGCCCCTTTTCCGCGGACACTACCAGCCAAAGGTTCCGGCCGACCTGGGCTACTACGACCTCCGCCTGCCCGAAAGCCGTAAAGCGCAGGCCGACCTGGCCCGCGAGTACGGCATCGAGGGTTTTTGCTACTGGCACTACTGGTTCGGCAACGGACGGCGGCTGCTGCAGCGCCCCTTTACGGAGGTGCTTGAGAGCGGCGAGCCCGACTTTCCCTTCTGCCTGGCCTGGGCCAACCACAGCTGGGAAGACAAGCAGTTTAACAAAGAAGGTACCCACCGCATGCTCATGGAGCAGCTCTATCCTGGCGACGACGACTATATCCTGCACTTCAACACGCTGCTGCCGGCTTTCAAGGACCCTCGCTACATCCGCGTGGAGGGCAAGCCGCTCTTCGTGGTGTATGCGCCCAACAACCTGCCCGACGCGCCGCACTTCATTGAATTGTGGCAACAGCTGGCGCGCCAGAACGGCCTGCCCGGTATTCACTTTGTGGCCCACACGCCGCAGCCGCGCCCCGACGACCCCTACCGCCAGCAGGGTTTTGATGCCAAGGTCAACGTGCGCCTGTTTGACGTGTTCAAGCGCGACTTCTCGCTGCTTGAGCGCATCAATGCCAAGCTGCAGCGCGTAGCCCTCAAGCGCGGCCGCCACATTCCCTACGAACGGGCAGCACGCTACTTCACCTCGCCCGAGGACCAGGCCATTGACTGCTACCCCACGCTCATCCCCAACTGGGACCATTCGCCGCGTTCCGGCCGTCAGGGACACATTCTGGTGGGCGCCACGCCGCAAAAGTTTGAGCAGCACGCCGAAGCCGTGTTCCGCAACGTCATGCACAAGCCCTACGAGCGCCGCATCGTATTCCTGAAATCCTGGAACGAGTGGGCCGAAGGCAACTACATGGAGCCCGACCTGAAATTCGGGCGCGGCAACCTCGAAGCCCTGCAACAGGCCCTGCACAACGTATTCGGTCACAAATAGTTTATTCCACGCTCACTCACTCTTTTCATCCCGCCATGCTTGCTCCTATCCTACTCTTTGCCTACAACCGTCCCCGGCATCTGCAACACACGGTGGAGGCGCTGGCCCACAACCCACTGGCTCAGGAAAGCGAACTTTTTGTGTTTTCCGACGGGGCCCGCACCGAGGACGACCGCGAGGACGTCGAACTGGTGCGCAGCTACATCCATACCATTGAAGGATTCAAAACGGTACACCGCATAGAGCGCGACCGCAACTACGGTCTGGCCGCCAACATCATTGACGGCGTAACCGACATCGTCAACCGCTACGGCCGCGTCATTGTGCTGGAAGACGACCTCGTGACGGCACCGGGCTTCCTGCAATTCATGAACGACGCCCTCGACACCTATGCCGACGAGCCGCGCGTGGGTCACATCCAGGCCTACGACTTTACGCAGAACCCCCGTCTGCCCGAAACGTTCCTCATCAAGTTCACCGGCTCGTGGGGCTGGGCCACGTGGCAACGCGCCTGGCAGCACTTCAACCCCGACGGCCAGTATCTGCTCAACGAGCTGCACCGCCGCCACCTGACCCGCCGTTTCGACTTCAACGGCAAATACGGCTTTACGCGCATGCTGCGCCACCAGGTGGAGGGCAAGAACAACTCGTGGGCCATACGCTGGAATGCCTCGCTCTTCCTGCAGGACATCCTCTCGCTCAACGTGGGCCGCTCACTGGTGCAGAACGAAGGATTTGACGGCAGCGGTACACACTGCGGCGCCGACCATCTGTATGAAGCCCGACTGTACAAGGAACGGCTGAGGGTTGAAAAAATCAGTCCCGTCACCGAAAATCTCGAAGCCCGAAAAATATTTGAACGCTACTATGCCCGTACCAACTCACTGTGGGCCAAAGGCATGCGACGGCTGCAGAGCCTGCTGAAGACATACTGCCGCCACTGAACAAAAAACCGCCAAAGCTGCATGGCCGTGTCGGAAAGAAACCGTATTTTTGCAACAAACGGTACGACACCGGCCTTATCAAAAATCACCGACAAATGAAAAAAACGATTTTCTTTCTCTTACTGGTCTGCTGCTCAGTCGCCCTCAGCGCCCAGCAGGCCGACTCGCTTACCCGGGTGGTAAAAACTCCCGAAACGCCGGCCGCTGCAGGCACATCCCAACAGGCCCTGAGCATCAATACCATCAACAACATACGCATCGGATACCTGAGCTACGACTCACTGCTGCACCAGATGCCGGAATACCGCGTTATGGAACAGAACATGCAGAAACTCCGGGCCCAGTATGCCGCCGAGACATCCTACAACGAAGAGAACTTCAAGCGAATGTTCACCGACTTTCTGCAAGGACAGAAGGACTTTCCGCAGCCCATTCTGCTCAAACGCCAGCAGGACCTTCAGGTAGAACTGGAAAAAAGCCTTTCGTTCCGCAACCGCTGCGACAGCCTGTTGCGTCAGGCCCAGGCCGAAATGATGGCCCCCCTGCATCAGAAACTGCAGGCCGCCATACGGGCCGTAGGACTGGAGCGCGACTACGAAATGATACTCAACACCGACGCACAGGCCATGCCGTTCCTGCGCCCCTCGATGGTAGAAGACGCCTCACCCTACGTGTGGCAGAAACTGCAATAAACAAAAAAACCGACACATACACCCATGTCTTCAACTCCATTGCCTCACACACCGGGTCCCATCGGCGTATTTGACAGCGGCTACGGCGGCCTGACCCTTCTTGACGGCATACGCCGGCGCCTGCCGCAATACGACTACCTGTATCTGGGCGACAACGCCCGTGCCCCCTATGGGTTCCACTCCTTTGAGGTAGTCTACCGCTATACGCTGCAGGCCGTCAAGGCCCTGTTCAGCCAGGGCTGCCATCTGGTCATTCTGGCCTGCAACACAGCCTCGGCCAAGGCCTTGCGCACCATTCAGCAAAACGACCTCGAGGGTCTCGACCCCACACGCCGCGTGCTGGGCGTCATCCGCCCCACCGTAGAAGCCGTGGGCCAGCTTACCCGCTCACGCCACGTGGGCATACTGGGCACGGAAGGCACCATACGCTCAGAGAGCTACAACATGGAAATCCGTAAGCTCAACCCCGACATTACCGTAAGCGGAATGGCCTGCCCCATGTGGGTGCCGCTGGTAGAAAACAACGAATACAACAGTCCGGGAGCCGACTATTTCGTGAAGAAGCGCATCGACGGCATCCTTCAGCTCGACCCCCTGATTGACACCCTCATTCTGGGCTGCACCCACTACCCTCTTCTGCTTCAGAAAATCAAGCAGTTCACTCCCAAGGGCATCCATCTGGTGCCGCAGGGGCAGTATGTGGCTGAAAGCCTGGCCGACTACCTGGTGCGTCACCCCGAAATGGAGCAGCAGTGCACCCGAGGCGGACAATGCCGCTACCTGACCACCGAAAGCGGCGAGCGCTTCGGCGAATGTGCCTCAATGTTTCTGGGCCAGCGCGTTGAAGCCCGTCACATCACACTGACCGACTGACCCCGCACAGACACACCGGCAGCCTTCCCCCCGGCACGGCGGAACAACAGGGTGGCCCGAAAAACGCACAAGGCGGCACTTAAAACAAATCAGGTGCCGCCTTGTGTCGCTTAAAGCCGCACCGTGCAAGCCGCAAGTCACATCAGCACATGGTTTTAACGCCTTTTAATCCTGAAAACGATGCCTTATGGGCAAATTCTGGCTAACTTTGCCCCCAAGATGAAACAGTTACTTGCATTTATTCTTCTCATCCTGAGTTTCCCGGCGTATGCACAGGCCCAGACCGACGACACCGACGCCAACACTGACCGCGACCCGGCCATTCCGATGTTTGTGCAAGTAGGCAAAGTCCCCTATCACGGCGACAGCATCCCCAACGTGGTCTATCCGCCGCTCTACAAATATCCCCCGCTCGAATTCAAGAACGAAAAGGAACGCGCCCGATTCAACCGCCTGGTGGCCAACGTAAAGAAAGTGCTTCCCATAGCCAAACTGGCCAAATATACCATCATCGAGACCTACACCTACATGGAAACGCTGCCCGACAAGGAGTCGCGCGACCGACATGCCCGGGCCATGGAAGCCGGCCTGCGCCGGCAGTATGAGCCCATGGTACGCAAGCTCACCTTTTCGCAGGGAAAACTGCTGGTCAAACTCATTGACCGCGAATGCAACCAAACCTCGTTCAGCATTGTCAAGGCCTTTATCGGCTCGCTGCGGGCCAACATGTGGCAGGTGGTGGCCGGCATTTTCGGCAACAGCCTGAAAAAGCGCTACGACCCCGAAGGCGACGACCGCTACACCGAACGCGTGGTGCGCATGGTTGAAAGCGGACAGCTGTAAGCACATACCCCTCTACCTCATTAATGAGACCGAAGCATAGACAAGACATGACACAAAAGTTGATGAAACATCTGTATCTGCTCTGCATCACGCTGCTGATACCCCTTAGCCTGACGGCACAAACCCCCGACACCCCACAACCCGACGAAATAGCAGACAGCCTGCTGCTGGCCCGCACCAATACCGACAGCATCAGTACGGCCGACACCACATCGGCCGCATGGTCGCATCTGGTGCAGGACCGCCTGGCCCAACTCATCAGCAACCCCATATTTGAACGGACCCAGCTGGGCCTCTGCGTCTACGACCTGACGGCCGATTCCGTCCTCTTCAGCCACGGCGAGCGGCAACTGCTGCGCCCGGCCTCGTGCGAAAAAGTGCTGACGGCCATTGCCGCCCTCTCGCAACTGGGCGGCTCCCACCGGTTTGAAACCCGACTTTACTATCAGGGTGACATCACCGACCGCCGCTCACTGGAAGGCGACATCTACATCGTAGGCGGCTTTGACCCCCGCTTCGGACACGACGACCTGCACGCCCTGTGTGAGGCGTTGCGCGAACTGAACATTGACAGCATCAGCGGCAACGTCTATCTGGACGTATCCATGAAAGACACAGCCTCGAAAGGCTCCGGCTGGTGCTGGGACGACGAAACCATACGCCTGACGCCGCTGCTCTTTAACGGCAAGGACACATTCCTGCCCCACCTGATTCAGGCGCTGAACGAAAGCGGCCTGAAGGTAAAAGGCCAGATCGGGCTGCTGCGCAAGCTGCCCGGCGACGTGCGCTTCGTGGCCAACCGCTTTCATACCATTGACCAGATACTCATGCGCATGCTCAAGCAAAGCGACAACCTGTATGCCGAAGCCGTATTCTACCAGCTGGGCGCACAGTCGCGCGTGAGCTACGCCTCGTGGAAATACTCGGCCGACTGTGTCAACCGCTTTATCAACGAACTGAACCTCAACCCGCGTCATTACCAGATTGCCGACGGCAGCGGCCTCTCGCTCTACAACTACGTGACGCCACAACTGCTGGTACAGGCCCTGCGCTACGCCTGGCAGCGCAACAACATCTACCTGCATCTCTACCCCGCCCTGCCCATTGCCGGCCGCGACGGCACCCTGCGCTCACGCATGCGCAACAGCTCCGCCCGCAACAACGTACACGCCAAGACGGGCACCGTTGAGGGCGTAAGCACCCTGGCCGGCTACGCCACGGCCCCCAACGGACACATACTCTGTTTTGCCATCATGAACCAGGGACTGCGCTACCACTCCACCGGACGCAACTTTCAAGACCGTGTATGCCAGGTGATTACACAACCCTAAGCAGCAAAAAACAGCGCAAAACAGCTCCCGTTTCCACAAAAAAACCTAAATAACGCACACCTTGCTATCATATTTGAGAAATTGTCAGTAATTTTGCCACCGTATATATACACACACATTAATTTAGTTTATGGATTGCAAGCACCAAGTCGGCAAAGTGCTGGCCCCGTTTATTGTACTACTGGCCATCACTTCCTGCTCGACAGACAACACTACTACTGAAGCCACCAGCTACTGCGCCGTCACCAACGTGACGCTGGGTTCGCAAAAATGCGTGAAGCACACTACAGCCCAGGACGGCAGCGACAGCACCTACACCGTCAGCATCAGCGGCTCGTATTACCCCATGTATATTGACCAGGTGAACGGCCTGATATACAACGGCGACTCGCTGCCCTACGGTACCGACCAACAGCACATCGTACTAAGCAACCTGGACTGCGAGGGCGTGCTGGCCATGCGTACGGCGTCGGGACAGGACTCGGCCTTTTCGGTATCATCGTCAACATCCAGCCCCGACAGCATTGACTTTACCAAGCCGCGCACCATTGTTGTGTACGCCTACGACGGACTCAACAAAAAGGAATACACCATGTCGGTCAACGTACACCAGGAAGACGGAGACCTCTTCCCCTGGCGCGCCAAAGGCAGCGAGTTTGACCTGGCTGCCATGGATTCCACGCGGGCCGTATATGCAGCCGACCAATACTGGGTGTTCGGCATCCGCACCACCGACGGCAAGGCATGCGCCATGCACTCGGCCGACGGCGAAAACTGGACAACTACTCCCCTGACGGGTACAAGCCACTTTAACCCGCGCTCACTGCAGGTAACGACGGACAACCGCTTTTATGCCCTTGACGGCACACGCCTGATGAGCTCAAGCAACGGTACCGACTGGGCACCCGTGGGCAACACACAACCCCTGAGCCACCTGCTGGCCTGCGTTGATAACCGTTTTTATGCCATTGCCGACGGAGAGTTTGTATGCTCGACCGACGGTATCAGCTGGACCCGGCAGGAGCGCGACACCGACGGCAGCCTGCCGNNNNCCCGCCGGAGGCCGGCCGAGAGAGGAAGTGGTGGCTGTACAGATGGAATCGCGCCTGTATAACCACTTTATTGACCTGACCGTGACGGGACACAGCGGCGACTCAACCGTAGTATGGTACAAGCAGATTGATACGCAATACAACCATTCGTATCCCTGGACCTACATGCCGCGTACCAACGAAAACGTATTTCCGCTTCCCTACCTGAAGAGCCAGCAGTCGGTGGCCTACGACAACCGCATCATGACCATAGGTCTCACACCTCAAGGCACATTGTCGGACATCTATACCAGCGCCGACAACGGCCGCACATGGTTCAGCGGAGAGGAATACGTAGGCCCGGCAAACGCACAGGCCAGCAATCAGGTAGCCATGCTGTGTACGCCCGACCATTTCGTATGGCTGTTCTGCGGCGGAAGCGGACAAATATGGCGCGGCCGCCTCAACCGCATGGGATGGACGGAAAACCAGACCAGCTTTACACGCACCGCCCACTAACCACACGGTGTTGAAAAACCTAAATCGCCCGACATGGAACGCCGCCCAGTAATCAGTATGCTGCTCGTGATACTGACAAGCCTCCTCCCTCTTGCCGGAAAAGCACAGGAGGAAGTGGAATACCGCATGGAAATAGGTGCGGCCGGCGGACTGGGATTCGGGCTGACTGATCTCAACAGCAAAATCTTTGGCAATGCACGCGGCGCCGGCGGCGCCATCTTGCGGTTTGTGCTCAACCCGCGCATGGCCATCAAGACGTCGCTCACCTATACCGGACTGAGCGGCAATACGAAAAACCCGCAGGAGTTTTATCCTGACCCCACAGACCACAACAAGCCACTTGACTATCGCTTTAGCGGCGGAGTGGTGGACCTGGGCGGCACCTACGAGCTGAACTTCTGGCCCTACGGTTACCATCGCGGATACCAGGGCTACAGCCGTATTACGCCCTACATTCAGCTGGGTTTCGGCCTGAGCTACGGCACAGCCAAGGCCTTCAGCCTGAACCTGCCGGTGGGAGCAGGCTTGAAATACAAACTGAAAGAACGACTCAACGTCGGTCTCGACTGGCAAACACATTTTACACTGAGCGACAAACTCGACGGCCTGCAGGCCCCTACCGGAGTCAAGACTTCCGGATTCAAGAACAAGGACCATTACAGCACGCTTATGCTGACACTGACCTACAGCTTCTCGCCCAAATGCCCGGAATGTAATCGTGACTAAAAAAACAGAATAGCACCATGAACGCAACAGCGCAGTTAGACATGCAACGCATCCCCACCCACATTGCCATCATCATGGACGGCAACGGACGGTGGGCCAAGGCCAAGGGCCTGCCCCGCAGTGCCGGACACCAACAAGGCGTTGAAACCGTAAAACGCATTACGGAAGAGGCCACCCGACTGGGCGTAAAATATCTGACACTCTACACCTTTTCTACGGAAAACTGGAACCGCCCTTCCGACGAGGTGGCTACCCTCATGGCGCTTATCCTCGATTCGCTTGAAGAGGAAATCTTCATGAAGAATAACGTACGCTTCAGGGTTATAGGCGACCGGGAGCGTCTGCCGCAAGCCGTAAAAGAGCGGCTGGAACTGTGTGAGACAAACACCAAGAACAACACAAAGATGACCATGGTTGTAGCGCTGAGCTACTCCTCCCGCTGGGAAATCACCCGGGCCGTGCGCCGTATTTCAGCCGACGCCGCAGCCGGAAAACTGAAGCAGGAGGACATCAGTGAAGAAACCGTGGAAAAATATCTCGAAACCAGCTTCATGCCCGACCCCGAACTGCTCATCCGAACCGGCGGCGAACTGCGCCTGAGCAACTATCTGCTCTGGCAATGCGCTTACGCCGAACTGTACTTCTGCGACACCTACTGGCCGGACTTCAACGAAGCTGACTTTCAGCAAGCCATTGCACAATATCAGCACCGCCAGCGACGTTTTGGAAAAACCGGCGAACAAATAGAAAACGAAAACAAGGCATAAGCCAACCCATACATCTCCTGAACAATAACCGAATAATGAAATATATTCCGAACACCAAGCTGATTACAGGCGCGCTGCTGATGTGTGCAACGCTGTCTGCACAAGCCCAGAAAGATTCCGTACAAGTCGCCCCCGACATCACCTATACAGCTGATCACCCCAGCTACATCATTGGGGGTATCCAAGTTGAAGGTGCCGACGAGTTTGACCGCGAAATGCTCCTGAACAGTTCTGAACTCAACGTAGGACAGACCATTGAGGTGCCCGGTCCGGAAATCAGTGACGCCATACGCCGCTATTGGAAGCAAGGACTTTATTCTGACGTAAAGATTGAGGCCGACAGTATTGTAGGCAACAAAGTCTACCTGAAAATCAAACTGACCTCACGTCCTCGCATTTCACAAATCCGTTACAACGGCGTCAAGAAATCGGAACGCGAAGACATTGAAGCCCAGCTCGGCATCAAAAAGGGCAGCCAGATTACTCCCGACATGCTCGACCGCGCCAAAATCATCATTAAACGATACTACGAAGGAAAAGGATTCAAGAATGCCGAAATCGAAATCCTGCAAACAGATGATGTGGCCGGCGAAAACCAGGTTATCGTAGACATCAATATCGATAAGAAAGAAAAAATCAAAGTTCACCGCATATACATTACCGGTGTGGACGAGAAACAGGCCAATGCCATCAAACTCGCCGCCAAAAAGACCTTTGAAAAGAAATTCAACATCCGTACCCTCTTCAAATCGAAAAAATTCCTTGTTGACAAATACGAGGAAGACAAGGGCTACATGCTTGACAAGCTCAACGAATGGGGCTACCGCGACGCCTTGCTCAAGAAGGACAGCGTGGTCAACGTTGACGACAAGCACGTAGACATTTATCTGGACTTCTACCGTGGCGACAAATACTACATCCGCAATATTTCCTGGGTAGGAAACACGGTATACAGCACAGAATCGCTCAACCGCGCCCTGGGAATGAAAAAAGGCGACCTCTACAACCAGACGCTCATGAGAAAGCGCCTGACAGAGGATGAAAATTCGATTGGTAACCAATACTACAACAACGGTTACGTGTTCTACCGGCTTGACCCGGTAGAAATGGAAGTCGACGGTGACTCCATTGACCTTGAAATGCGCATCAGCGAAGGTACTCAAGCTACCTTGAACCGCGTTATCATTAAAGGAAACGACCGCGTATATGAAAACGTCATACGCCGCGAGCTCCACACCAAGCCGGGCGACTTGTTTACGCGCGACGCCATCATGCGTTCATTCCGTGAAATTTCCAGCATGGGACACTTCAACGAAGAAAAAGCCGTACCAGATGTTCAGCCCGACGTAGAAAGCGGTACGGTTGATGTGACCTACAATCTTGAACCCAAGGCCAGCGACCAGGTGGAGCTGAGCTTCGGCTGGGGTCAGACGGGTGTAGTAGGCCGCGTGGGACTGCGATTCAACAACTTCTCCATGCAGAACCTCTTCGGCAAGGGACGCAAGCGTGCCGGCTTTATCCCGCAGGGTGACGGCCAGACGCTTTCTATCAGCGGCCAGACCAACGGTACGTACTACCAGGCCTACTCGCTCTCGTTCCTCGACCCGTGGTTCGGAGGCAAAAAGCCCAACCAGTTCTCTGCCGCCATCTCCTACTCCAAACAGACCGGTGTGAACTCCGACTACTACTCCAAGAATTACTACAACTCTTACTATAACTACCTCTACGGTCTCGGAAGCTCCAGCATCTACGACAACGGTTACAACTTCTACGACCCCGACCAGTTCGTCAAGATGTTCTCCGTATCATTGGGCTTCGGTAAGCGCCTGAGCTGGCCTGACGACCTCTTCTCCTTTATGGTCGAAGCCAACTATACCCGCTATATGCTGAAGAACTGGAACTACTTCCTGATTTCAGACGGTAACTGCAACAACTTCAACATCTCATTTACCCTGAGCCGAAACTCTACCGACCAGCAGTTCTATCCGCACTATGGCTCCGAGTTCCTGTTCTCCGTCAGCGCCACTCCTCCCTACTCTCTCTGGGACGGCCGCGACTACAAGAACCTGGCCAACAACTACAACAGCGCCACCTATCAGCGCGAAGCACAGGAAAAATACCGCTGGATTGAGTACAACAAATGGCGCTTCAAATTCCGCAACTTCACCGCGCTGGGCAGCAAATACAAGTGCCCCGTGCTGATGACGCGCTTTGAGTTCGGTATTCTGGGGTCTTACAACCGCTACAAGAAGTCGCCTTTCGAAACCTACTACGTGGGTGGTGACGGTATGTCGGGATACACCACAGGATATGCTACCGAAACTATCGGACTGCGCGGCTACGACAACGGATCTATTGCCAACAACGGCTACTCCTACAGCCGCATGACTCTGGAACTGCGTTATCCGCTCATGCTTGAAACCTCCACCAGCATCTATGCCCTGGCCTTCCTTGAGGGCGGTAATGCGTGGTACAGCATCCGCGATTTCAACCCGCTCGACATGAAACGTTCGGCCGGTTTCGGCGTACGTATCCAGTTGCCTATGGTAGGACTGCTTGGTGTGGACTGGGCATACGGTTTCCAGAAATACTCCGGTACTCAGAAAATCGGAGGCAGCCAGTTCCACTTCATCATCGGACAGGAATTCTAATCCCGCCGGCAAACGTATAACCCATATATATTAAAAATAAATTGTTTAACCCTTTAGCTATCACATTACCATGTTTAAGAAATTATTGATTATTGTAGCCTTGGTAGGCCTGAGCTTTACGGGTGCCCAGGCACAGAAGTATGCACTGGTTGATATGGAATACATTCTCAGCAACATACCCGCTTACGAACGCGCCAACGAACAGCTGAACCAAACCTCCAAGAAATGGCAGGCCGAAGTGGAAGCACTCGACAACGAGGCCAAAACCCTTTATAAAAACTATCAGAACGAAGTGGTTTTCCTCTCTGCCGAACAGAAAAAGGAACGCGAACAGGCCATTGTCAACAAAGAAAAAGAAGCTGCCGAACTGAAAAAGAAATACTTTGCCCCTGAAGGCGAACTCTACAAAAAACGCAGCAGCCTCATCCAGCCCATTCAGGACGAAATATACAACGCCGTCAAGCAGATTGCCCAGGCAAAAGGCATATCGCTCGTACTCGACCGCGCCAGCGACGCATCCATCATTTTTGCTTCGCCGGTTGCCGACATCAGTAACGAAGTACTTTCAAAACTCGGATATTCCAATTAAAATCATTATTTTTGCGCTTAGAATCAAACAAATAACAGACAGATAAAAACATGATGAAAAAAATTCTTTTGGCGATGTTGCTCTTCGCCCCGATGGCCATGATGGCACAAAAGGTTGCACACTTTGATTATCCTAAAGTTATGCAGTCTCTTCCTGAATTCAAAACCGCACAATCAGCACTTGAAGCACTGGGTCAGCGTTATTCAAACGAACTGAAAACCCTGCAAGAAGAAATTACCAAAAAGACCGAAGCATACCGCCAGCAGGCCGATTCACTTCCTGAAAACATGCGTGCACGCAAAGAACAGGAACTTAACGACATGTACCAGCGCTACCAGCAGGCTACACAGGACAACGATGCAGCCTTCCAGAAAGCACGTGCCGAAAAAATGGAACCGCTGGTTACGAAAATCGTAAATGCCGTAAACGCCATTGCCAAAGAAGGCGGATACACCTACATCCTTGACCAAAGCTCTGCCCAGCCCAACGGTATCTTCATCAACACAGCTTTGAGCGAAGACATTACCAACAAGGTCATGAGCCGCGTAGGCGGTACGGCTGCCAATGCCGCTGCCAATGCTGCCGCAGCACAAGGCAAATAAAGCACACACATATTTTCATGGCGACAGGATAGTCCCCACAGACAATTCCTCCGCCGGATTCATAAAGGCGCAAGTACACTCCCGCATACCGTCGGGTTGTACTTGCGCCCTTTTTGTTTCCTTTCCGAAATACCGCACCGTCCGAATGCCCACAGTAAAAAAACAGAATTATACCGACCGAAGCTGTAAGTTCACCGAAAAAAACTACCTTTACAGCATAGTACTCACCCTCTACATCCGTCTTCATCATGTACGCCCTGCGTTCCTGCATCACCACTCCCCTGCTCACGCTACTGTTGCTTGGCCTGCTGACTTCATGCTGACACCCCAATACATCCAGCGACATTCAGGCCCATGAAACGCTGGTCCACGTACAAGCCCTGCTCCAATCCGACTCGTTTCCCGACAACGACTCCCTGCTAACCCCTTCCATCCGCTTTTTCACCCCTTACGGCCTGCGAAAAAGAGGACGACAACCGGCTCTGTTACTACATTCGCTATGAAGCGCAAAGGGAACTGCCGGCCGAAGGCGGAATACAGATAAGTTACACCACGGCCGAAGGCAAGTCCAAAACCGTAAGAATGCCCTCAACCGACCGGTTTTCAACAGTAATCGGTTCGGTCGGGAAGGGGTTTACGGCCCAACTGTACGCCTCAGGCTACGGCGGCTCCGATTTGAAAGGCGTATATACCCGCATATACGTATGTAGAGGCAGCGAACCGTTTGTACTGACGGCCAGCCATGGCGGAAAAGATTTTCTGAACTCAAGATGCCAGTATCAGGTGGGCAACTGACATAAGCACCACACGGCCGGGCCTTGACGGCCAGCCGAAAAAAAGAAACGAGGCCGGACCTAAGATTTTTCAGGTCCGGCCTCGTTCTGACTAAGTGCCGGTTTTTTCAGTTCCCACCTAATCGTGGGTAGAAAAGAAGCCCGTATCGAAAATGTTGTGACGCGGCTGGCGCATGCGCGGCGGTTGCGGCGCCTTGAGTTCCGGATAGGAAATACGCGTGTGGTAGATGGTTTTGAGGCTTTCTACAAACACGTCCTTGGCCATGTCGATGTCGCGGAAGGTGATGGGACACTTCTTGAAGTTGCCCTCGCGCACCATGCCGTCTACAATGCGGTCGACCATCTCGCGCAGGCTCTCCTCGGTCACGTTTTTCAGGCTGCGCGACGTAGCCTCTACGGCGTCGGCCATCATCAGTATGGCCTGCTCACGCGTAAAGGGATTGGGGCCGGGGTAGGTAAAGAGCCGCTCGTCAACCGTTTCGCCGGGATGTTTGTTGCAATACTGGATGTAGAAGAACTTGACCTTGCTCGTGCCGTGGTGTGTATAGATAAAGTCACGGATAATGCGCGGCAGGTGGTGCTTCTCGGCCAGCCGCAGCCCCTCGATGACGTGCCCTATGATTACCTGGGCCGACTGCTCCTCGGAGAGCTGGTCGTGAGGGTTGGTGCCGCTCTGGTTTTCGGTAAAGAAGGCCGCATTCTTTATTTTTCCGATGTCGTGATAAAGGGCCCCCGTGCGCACCAGCTGGGTCTTGGCCCCGATTTTGTTGGCCACCTCGGCCGCCAGGTTGGCCACCTGCATGGAGTGGTTAAATGTGCCCTGTGCCTCCTTCGACATACGCTGCAGCAGGCCGTTGTTGGTGTCGCTCAGCTCAATGAGCGTGATGCTCGAGGTAAAGCCGAACATGCGCTCAATCACATACATCAGCGGGTAGGCAAACAGGAGCGTCACGCCGTTGACCACCAGATAGGTGTAGTAGTGCGTGTCAAGCTGTTTCAGGTTAAGCCCCTGCACCAGATCGTAAGCCAGCGAGAAGAGCAGGGCCACACCGCTGGTAATGATGGCCACGCGCAGCAGCTGCGAGCGCTTGGTCATTTCGTGCAGCGAGAAGATGGCCGCCTGTCCCGACACAATCTGTATCAGAATGAATTCGTAGGGATTATGCAGGGCAAGCGAGGAGAGCAGGGTAGTGATAACCAGCGTAACGAAGGCCGTACGCGAGTCCATGAACACCCTGACAAATATCGGAACAAGGGCATAAGGCACCAGATAGACACTGAAAAAGTTGTGTGACACCATCAGTCCCGTTACGGCCGGAAAGACGGCAATAAACGTAAAGAGCAGCGAAATGCTGTTGACGGAATTGTAGTAGTCGCGCCTGAACACGTGCAGGTAAATCAGGAAGAGCGTAAAGAGCATGATGACGGCCAGCAGCTGCCCGGCCAGCACCATCCACTGCTGGCGCCCCGGCGAGGCACGCCGCAGGCTTTCCTTTTCGAGCGACTGGAGAATGTTGTAGGTATGCTGGCTGACAATTTCGCCCCGGTCAATGATTTTCTGACCGGTCTGCACCATGCCGCTGGCCGGCGAAATGGTGCCCAGCAGGTCCTCACGCTGCGCCATGGTCTTAGCCGTATCCAGAATGAGGTTAGGCTCGAGATAGTTGTTGAAATTGGTGCGGCGCATGATTTCACGCGAAAAATGGAGCGTATCGGCCTGCAAGACATATTCGTAAGCCGTGCGCGGCGAAAACACGACGGCAACTTCCTGCGTGGACGACTCCTGACCCACCACAACATGCACGCGCGGAATGCCGCTGTCGGTCAGCTGGTTGAGCTGGTCGCCGCTCATAATACCCTGCCCGTAAATGCGGTGGAGCATCTCAACCAGATGAATCACATATTCATAGGGCACTCCCTTGAGCCGCCCGGAAGTATAGTCCTCACGCAACGACTTGATGGCCCGGCTCTCCGTCACCAGATTGGCCGTAAAATAGGGCTGGATGAGTTTCTTTACACTGTCGCGCTCACGCTTGAGCTGAGCGTCGGGCTTATAAATCGGAAAATCATAGGATGCAATCAGTTGACCGTACTTCCACGGACGTCCCATTTCATACTCATAACCAAACTTGTTTTCACGCGGCAGACTGATTACCACCACCAGAGCTGCAATCAGTACAACCGCCACTTTGAAGAGGCGCATGCCGGAATTTCTTGATTTGAATTTCACCATATTCCAAAAACTGTATGAAACTTTGCCAGCGAAGTTACAAATTAATCGCGAAAAACCGGAATTTCAACCTTCACATTATCACCTGCTTAAACATCTTTCCCCTGATTCGGGGCGGCCCCCCTTTTTTTAACTTCCCAACATGTCATAATCAAAACCGCACGCTTGCAGGCTGCTGATAATTTCGTATCTTTGCACGGGCGTCAGCCACGCCTGTATATCAGTCAGAAAAATCAATCCGAAACAACATAAACACAACACATGGAAAAAGAACTTTTCAGCACGTTGCCCCATAAGGTAGCGGACATGGGACTGGCCGACTTCGGCCGCAAGGAAATTGAAATTGCCGAACACGAAATGCCGGGACTCATGGCCCTGCGCGAAAAATACGCCGGCCAGAAACCCCTGAAGGGTGCCCGCGTAATGGGCTCGCTGCACATGACCATCCAGACAGCCGTGCTCATCGAAACCCTGCTCGACCTCGGTGCCGAAGTACGCTGGTGCTCCTGCAACATCTACTCTACGCAGGACCACGCTGCCGCAGCCATTGCCCAGGACGGTGTGGGTGTATATGCCTGGAAGGGCGAGGCGCTCGACGACTACTGGTGGTGCACGCTGCAGGCCATGAACTTTGCTGACGGCCAGATGCCCAACATGATTGTAGACGACGGCGGCGACGCCACCCTGATGATTCATCTGGGCGTGGCAGCTGAAAAAGACCCGTCGGTGCTCGATACGCCCTCAACCAGCGGCGACGAAGCTGCCCTCAAGCAGATCCTCAAACAAACCCTGCAGGAACGCCCCGGCATGTGGACCAAAATGGCCGCCGGCATCAAGGGTGTGAGTGAGGAAACCACTACCGGCGTACACCGTCTGTATCAGATGATGGAACGCGGCGAACTGCTCTTCCCGGCCTTCAACGTAAACGACTCCGTTACGAAGTCAAAATTCGACAACCTCTACGGCTGCCGCGAATCGCTGGCCGACGGTATCAAGCGTGCCACGGACGTAATGATTGCCGGCAAGGTGTGTGTAGTAGCCGGCTACGGCGAAGTAGGCAAGGGCTGCGTCCAGAGCATGCGCTCCTACGGTGCCCGCGTCATCGTGACCGAAATAGACCCCATCTGCGCCCTTCAGGCCGCCATGGAAGGTTATGAAGTTATGACCATGGAAGAAGCTGCTCCGCTGGGCAACATCTTCGTAACCACAACCGGCAACATCGACGTGATTACCACCGACCACATGAAAGCCATGCCCGACCAGGCCATCGTTTGCAACATCGGTCACTTTGACAGCGAAATCCAGGTGGAAGCGCTCAAGCAGCTGCCCGGCGTAGTATGCACCAACATCAAGCCGCAGGTCGACAGCTACCGTTTCCCCGACGGACACCGCATTACCCTGCTGGCTGACGGCCGCCTCGTCAACCTGGGTTGTGCCACCGGCCACCCCTCATTCGTGATGAGCAACTCCTTTACCAACCAGACACTGGCACAGATTGAGCTTTTCAATAATAACTACGAAGTAGGTGTGTACCGCTTGCCCAAACATCTTGACGAAGAAGTGGCCCGCCTGCATCTTGACCGTATCGGTGTGCATCTTACCCGTCTGACACAGGCACAGGCCGACTACATCGGCGTACCCGTTGAAGGCCCCTACAAAGCCGAACACTACCGCTACTAATCCGCTCAACCTAACCCTGATTAAAAAACGGCGGAAGACGCATCCAAATCGGATTAACTTCCGCCGTTTCATAATACCAAAGTCTATGAAAATGAATGCATTGCTCAAAAAATACTGGCCCGACGCCGCAGCCGTAGTATTGTTTCTGCTAATCAGTCTGGCCTACTTCATTACTCCCATCAGCCAGAACCTCGTATTGGGCGGACACGACAACACGGGCGGACTGGGCCTGAGCCGCGAACAAACGGAGTATATGGCACAAACGGGCGAGCGCACCCGCTGGACAAACTCACTCTTCTGCGGTATGCCGACGTACCAGATTGCGCCGTCGTACGACTCTACCGAAACCATCAGCCTGCTCACCCGCATCTACTCGCTGGGCACGGTGGGCGTACTGGCCTACGCTTTTCTCTACATGCTGGGCTTTTACATTTTGATGCGGGCCTTTAACTTCAAGGCCTGGCTCTCGGTGTTGGGGGCCATAGTATGGGCCTTCTCGTCGTATCTTTTCATCATTATTGCGGCGGGCCACATCTGGAAGGTCATGACGCTGGCCTTCATCCCGCCCACCATTGCCGGACTGGTGCTGTGCTACCGCGGAAAATTGCTTTGGGGCGGTGCCGTGACGGCATTGTTCACGGCTTTCCAAATCTACTCCAACCACCTGCAAATGACTTACTACTTCCTGTTTGTCATGCTGTGCATCGTGATTGGCTATCTGGTTGAAGCCATACGCACCAAAACGCTCACACGTTTCTGGAAAAGTTCACTGGTAGCCCTGATAGGCGGACTGATTGGTCTGATGGCCAACTTCTCCAACCTTTACCACACTTACCAGTACAGCCAGGAGAGCATGCGCGGCAAGAGCGAACTCACGCCGCTGCCTGCCGACAAGAACAAGTCAACCGGAAACGGACTGAACCGTGACTACATCACGCAGTGGAGCTACGGAATCGGCGAAACCTGGACGCTCATGGTGCCCAACGTCAAGGGCGGCGGCTCGGGTTCGCTGCTTGACAACCCCAAGGCTCAGCAAAACGAACAGATCGGCACGCTGCAGGAATGTATGGCCCAGACCTATCAGCTGTTGCAGCAGAATGCCTCGGGCATGGAGCAGTTTACGCCGGGACTTAACCAGTATTGGGGCAACCAGCCGGGCACGGTGGGTCCCGTATATGTAGGTGCGCTGGTCTGCTTCCTCTTCATCCTGGCCCTGTTCTACGTCAAAGGTCCCATGAAGTGGGCGCTGCTGGCGGCCACCCTAATTTCGTTCTTCTTTGCATGGGGAAAGAACATCCCAGGCCTGACCAACTTCCTCATTGACCATCTGCCCATGTACAACAAGTTCCGTTCGGTATCGTCCGCCCTGGTGATGGCCGAACTGACCATACCTTTGCTGGCCCTGCTGGGACTGGCCCGCATCTGCCGCGAGCCGGAGGTGCTGCGCAAGGACAACAAGTACATCTACATCTCACTGGCTCTGACCGGCGGTGTATGCCTGCTGTTTGCCCTGGCTCCGGGCCTGTTCTTCGGCAACTGCCTCAACTATAACGAACAGGAAATGCTGACGAAACTGGGCGGCATCTTTCCGCCTGACTTCATCAACCGCTATGAGGAAGCCATCGGCAGTGTGCGCCACGCCATACTGACCGCCGACGCCTGGCGTTCACTGGCCTTCATTCTGGTAGGATTTGCCATACTCTGGCTCTACCGTATCGACAAAATCAAGGCACCGGCCATGTGCATCATGCTGACCGTAGTATGCCTTATTGACCTGTGGGGCGTTGACCGCCGTTACCTGAACAACGACAACTTTACGACCGCACAGCAGAACATGGCCATTGTGGAGAAGACCCCGGCCGACGAACAGATTCTGGCCGACAAGGCTCCGGACTACCGCGTACTCGACCTGACGCACGACACCTTCAACGACAATACGGCCGGATACTGGCACAAGAACATCGGTGGCTACCACGCTGCCAAGCTGCGCCGCTTCCAGGACATCGTAGACCGCTGCCTGCAGCCCGAAATCAAACATATCTTCGAGATTCAGGGCAACTTTGCCGACCCGCGCTGCGACTCCCTGCTCAACGTGCTGAACATGCTGAACATGAAATACGTGATTGCGCCGGCACAGAACGGACAGAACATGGCGCTGCCCAACCCGCACGCCTACGGTGCCGGATGGTTTGTCAGCCAGATCAAGCAGGTAAAGGGCGCTGACGCTGAAATGCAGGGCCTGCAGCAGAACGACCTGCGCCATACGGCCATCGTAGAGTCGCGCTACGCCAGCCTGCTGGGCACGGCTACCGACTCCACCGGTACGGTTACGATGACCAAGAGCCTGCCCAACGAGGTACACTACGACATAAATTCCAGCAAGGGCGGACTGGTGGTATTCTCCGAAATCTTCTATCCGGAATGGACAGCCACCATCGACGGCAAACCGGCCGAAATAGGCTGCGCCAACTATCTGTTGCGCGCCCTGCAGATGCCGGCCGGCAAACACACCGTGGTGTTCAGCTTCAAGCCCAAGAGCATCACCATGTCCGAAGCCGTGTCCTATACGGCCATTGCCCTGCTCATTATCGGATTCCTGGCCGCCCTGGCCCTCAGCCTGAGCCAGACCCGCAAGCGCAAGGCCTGAATTCATAAAAGGCATTGACTCATCAAAGTGCTTCCAGCCGGAAACCATCAAGGATTCCGCACCGGCCGGAAGCACTTTTTGCGTATCCGCCCCCGCACCATGGCTCTGCACGCCAAAAGAGACCGCCTTTATGCCCTAAAAAACTTCGCATTTTGTAGCAAAAAACTTATCTTTGCACAGACTCTACAAACAAATACTTGAACATGATGAACATAAAAGGAAAAGTTCACTACGTAGGCGTAAACGACCGGGTTAAGCACCGCTTTGAAGGACTCTGGTTCCTGCCCTACGGCGTTTCGTACAATGCTTATTTGATTAATGATGAAAAAGTAGCCCTGGTAGATACCGTTGACGTGGCATTTTTCAGCGAATTTCTCGACCACATCCATGAAGTCATCGGCAACAAACCCATTGACTACCTGATTATCAACCACATGGAGCCCGACCACAGCGGTTCCATCCCCCTCATACGCAAATATTATCCCAACATCAAGCTGGTGGGCAACGCCAAGACCCTGGACATGGTCAAGGGTTACTACTGTGCCGTAGCCCCCGAAGACGTAACGGTAAAGGAAGGCAGCACGCTCGACCTGGGACACCACAAACTGAGCTTCCACCTCACCCCCATGCTCCACTGGCCCGAAACCATGATGACCTATGACCAGACGGAAAAGATTCTCTTCTCCGGCGACGCCTTCGGCTGCTTCGGCGCCCTCAACGGACACGTCATTGACCGCCACATGGACACCTCCATCTACTGGCCCGAAATGGAGCGCTACTTTGCCGCCATACTGGGCAAGTTCACTCCCATGGTGCAGCGCGCCATACCCAAGCTGGCCACCCTCGACATCCAGATGATATGCTCTACCCACGGCCCGGTGTGGGAGCAGGAGGTCAGCAAGGCCATTGCCACCTACCAGCGCCTGAGCAGCGGACAGACCGAGGACGGACTCGTCATCTGCTACGGCTCGATGTACGGCAACACGCAGCGCATTGCCGAAGCCGTAGCCCGCGGTGCGGCCGAAGCGGGACTGAAAAAGATTATCGTACACAACCTCTCGGTGTCGCAGCCCAGCTACGTGCTGGCCGACATTTTCCGCTTCCGTGGTCTGGCCGTCGGCGGCCCGACGTACAACGGCGGCCTCTTCCCCGTGGTTGAAGACCTGCTCAAGCGCCTGGCCGGACGCGAGGTGAGCCAGCACGTACTGGGCTGTTTCGGCGGCTTTACGTGGAGCGGACAGGCCGTAAAGACCATCGAAAAATACAACGAAAAAATGCGCATGACGCAAATCGGACAAGCCGTAGAGTGGAAGCAGGGTGCCGGACCGCAGGCCGTAGAATCGGCCGTAGCTCTGGGCCGCATGATGGCCGAAGCCATCATGAACAAAGACTGACGCCGCCCTCTCTGCTTGCCGAACGGGGAATCCCGACAGTCCGAACAACACATCATACCGGCGACCGGAACAAGCCCTATCCAACGGCTTTCCGGCCGCTGTTTTTTTTACACACAGAGCGCCTGCCGGGCATAATCTGAAAAGCGGGCAGGAAAAAATCTTAAAGCCGGACCTTTTTTCATTTAGCCGGCAGGAAATTTTTTTTCATCCAGGCTAAATAGCCCTTCATACTCCCCCTCCTGAAAAGTAATTAACTTTATAAATGCTTATAAAGAAAATGAATTTAAAAATACCGGCCCGAAAAATCCAGAATCGGCCTTCCGTAATCTTAAAAATTGGTATTTTATTCCTATAAATTAACAGAAAAGTCCGAATAATCTCTTTTTTTCAAACTAACATTTTGTTATCTGAACTTCAATCCATACATTTGTCGCACCAAAGGGTAAGAAACAAAATATCAAACCTTATAAAAATTTACATCATGAAACGTATTTTATTGCTGGCAGCTATTGCTTGCCTTACGTTAGGTGCAAACGCACAGGTAACGAAACCGACTTCAGGTACGTTTGGTTTGGAAATCCAGATGAATCCGTTTGATCAGAACGGCCACACCTTCAGTATGGACGGACTGAAAGCCCGCTACTTCTTTAACGAAAAGAACGCTCTGCGCGCTAAAATAGGTTTTGACGTCACCAAGAACAAGACTTCAGACGAAGGTGATGAATACACTTCAAAAACGAGCGGATCATTCAAATTTGACATCGGCTATGAGCGTCATTTTGACCTGGCCAAGCGCCTTGATGCCTATGTAGGCGGTGAACTGGGTGTTGTACGCGACTTTGCCAAGAGCAAGACTTTCTTTGACGATGACAACTGGACCAAGGTAAAGAATGCTGACGGTGCTGCCGTAGGCTTCCATGTAGCAGCCGTTACGGGTCTTGACTTCTACGTATACAAGAGCCTGTACATCGGTGCCGAACTGAGCCTGGGCGTAGAAAGCAAAGTCAACAAGCGCAGCGAAACCACTACCTGCATTGCCGGTAACGAAAGCACGGCAAAGGGTCCCAGCACGAAGAACCGCATTACAACCGCCGGCATCGAAGTGCAGCCGCAGTTGCGTTTGGGCTGGAACTTCTAAATTAGCCACAAAAAAAAAACGCACACTTTCCCTCTGAGTGAGGCAAACGTGTGTGTGAATCAACCCTAAAGAGAAAGCCTCCTGCATGGTAAAGTTTACATGCAGGAGGCTGCTTTTTGTATGAACGGTAATCACCCCCGTCTGAAACACAGACTTCACGTCAGGCCTGTCCGCTCACTATTTTCTGTATTTCATTAAGTTTGTTGAGCGCCTCCATGGGGGTGAGGTTATTAATGTCCAGCCCCTTTATTTCGTCGCGAATCTGCACCAGCACAGGGTCGTCAAGCTGAAAAAAGTTGAGCTGCATGCCGTTTGACTCTTCCTGATGCGTAAAATCAGAACGGCTTACGCCGTTGTCGCTGTTGTTGCGCTCCAGGTCCTTGAGAATCTCGTCGGCCCGCTCAACCACCACACGCGGCATACCGGCCAGACGGGCCACATGAATACCGAAGGAGTGGGCCGAACCGCCTTCAACGAGCTTGCGCAGAAACACGATGCGCCCGTTCACCTCGCGCACCGACACGTTGTAGTTACGGATGCGCGGAAAAAGTTTTTCCATTTCGTTCAGCTCATGATAATGCGTGGCAAAAAGCATACGCGCCCTCGACTGCACATCCTCGTGTATGCGCTCCACAATGGCCCAGGCAATGGAAATACCGTCGTAGGTCGAAGTGCCGCGCCCCAGCTCGTCAAACAAAATCAGCGAGCGCGGCGTCAGGTTGTTCATGATGTTGGCCGCCTCGCTCATTTCCACCATAAACGTACTCTCGCCCAGCGAAATGTTGTCGCTGGCGCCCACACGCGTAAAGATTTTGTCCACCAGTCCAATGCGGGCGCTGTCGGCCGGCACAAACGAACCCGTCTGCGCCAGCAATACGATAAGCGCCGTCTGGCGCAGCAGGGCGCTCTTTCCGGCCATGTTGGGACCGGTAATGATAATAATCTGCTGTTTTTCGTTGTCCAGATACACGTCGTTGGCCACGTAGCTCTCGCCAATGGGCATGAGTGTCTCGATAACGGGGTGACGCCCCTGCTTGATGTCAATGACCAGCGAATCGTCTACCACGGGACGCACGTATTTGTGGCGTTCGGCCACCTTGGCCATGGAGAGCAGGCAGTCAATCTCAGCCAGCAGGCGCGCATCTTCCTGCAGCGCCCCGATGTAGCACGAAGCAGCCTGCAACAATTCCAAATAAAGGCGGTTTTCGAGTGCCAGGATGCGCTCCTCGGCCCCCAGTATCTTTTCTTCATACTGCTTAAGCTCCTGCGTAATGTAACGCTCGGCGCTGACCAGTGTCTGCTTGCGTATCCACCCCTCGGGCACACGGTCCTTGTAGGTATTGCGCACCTCAATGTAGTAACCGAATACGTTGTTGAAACCGATTTTCAGACTCGGAATACCGGTAGCCTCTATCTCACGCTGCTGGATTTGCAGCAGATAATCCTTGCCCGAGGTTGAAATGTGACGCAGGTCGTCCAATTCGGCGTTCACGCCGGGAGCAATAACGCCGCCCTTGTTGAGCAGTATCGGAGGGTCGGGACGCAGCTCCTTACGGAGGCGCTCACACAGCGCCTCACAGCGCTCCACGCCCATGCCAATCACCTGCACGGGAGG
>FR903582.1:40429-72837 GCA_000438115.1 Prevotella sp. CAG:617
CTGCAGGGTAGGCTGGTCGGCCTCCTCGCAGGCTTTCTTGACGGGTACAATGGCTTCAAGGGCAATGCGCAGCTGCTGCAGCTCACGCGGATTGGCGCGCTCTACGGACACTTTGGAAACAATGCGCTCCAAATCGCCGATAGCGGCCAGCGACTCTTCACACACGGCTCGGAAGTCGGGCTGACGGAAAAAGTATTCCACACCATCCTGACGCCGCTCAATGGCCTTGATGTCACGCAAGGGGAACAGCAGCCAGCGGTGGAGCATACGGGCACCCATGGGTGTGAGCGTCTCGTCAATTACCGAAAGCAGCGACTGCCCGCCCTCGTTCATCGAGGTGAGCAGCTCAAGGTTGCGTATGGTAAATTTGTCGAGTCTGACGTAACGTTCCTCGTCAATTCGCGAAAGCGACGTAATATGCTGCGTATGATTGTGCTGCGTCTGTTCCAGATAAATTAAAATTACCCCGGCAGCCACACAGGCACTCTTGAGATGGTCAACGCCAAATCCTTTCAGATTCTTCACCTGAAAATGATGAAGCAACTTTTCGTTTGCCGTAGTCTCGGCAAAAGTCCAGTCGTCCATTTCGTACGTAAAGAACTTGTTGCCAAAGCAACTCTCGAACATTTTTTTCTTACCGCGCTCGTAGAGCACTTCCTTGGGCGAGAAATTGGAAAGGAGTTTCTCTATGTAGTCCGAAACGCCTTCGGCCACCAGAAATTCGCCGGTAGAGATGTCAAGCAGCGAAAGCCCCACCGTGCTGCGCCCGAAGTTAATGGCCGCCAGGAAGTTGTTTTCCTTGCAGTTGAGCACATTGTCGTTCATCGACACGCCCGGCGTTACAAGTTCCGTAATGCCGCGCTTGACAAGCTTGTTGGTGGTTTTCGGGTCCTCCAGCTGGTCACAGATGGCCACACGATGGCCGGCGCGTATCAGCTTGGGCAAATACGTGTCGAGGGCATGAAACGGGAAGCCCGCCATGTCAATAGCGGCAGCCTGCCCCTTATTGTTACGCTTGGTCAGGGTAATTCCCAGAATCTTTGATGCCGTTACGGCATCTTCGCAGTATGTTTCATAAAAATCGCCACACCGAAACAGCATCACGGCATCCGGATTTTTGGCCTTCAGCTCATAAAACTGCTTCATCATGGGCGTTACGTTTTCTTTCGCCATATCTGTGCAAAGATACGTTTTTTTGAGAAAAACAAAACGTGGAATCAACCCCAAAAGTTTAATTCCACGCTTTGTTTCAGTCGGTATGTTCAGCAAAAGCTGCTTCCTCGGCTTGCCGGATGATGTCCTCGCGGCGCTTGTCCTCGGTTTTTTCCTCGTCGGACCGGTTTTCCGGCTTGGGCCGACGGGATTTCCGTGCAGCAGGTTCGGGCTTTTCAGCAACCACGGCCGGTACGGAAGGCGCTTCCTTCTTTACCGGCAATCCGGCCGGCTTCACCGTTTGCGGCACTTTTTTCTCTTTTTTCGGCGTTTTGACTACGGCCGTAGGCTTTGCCTTTACCTCAGCCGGCAGTTTTGTTCCGGCTGAACTGTCCTCAGCTCCTCCGGCTGAAGGCTGTGCGGTTTCAGCTGGCTTTTCGGCAGTGTTACCCTTGGCTTTCCGTCTGCGGCGCGGCGTGGCTTCAACCACGGTTTCCGCCTGTTTGGCAGTAGGTTCTTCCGGCGCACGTTAATCCCGCTTCTTCATAATGGTCTGCACGTACTTGGGCTTGCGTCGCAGCAGGGCCAGTACTTCCTTCGACGCATTCTGGTGGGCCTCCTTCTTGGAATACCCCGTACCGCTGCCGGCCATACTGTTTTCAAGCAGAACCTTGCTTACAAAGAGGGGAGCATTGTCATCCGTACCCTCACGTTGTTTGAGCGTGTATTCGAGCTTTATGTGGTTCTTCTGGCACCACTCAACCAACTTGCTCTTGAAATTGACTTCCTCCTCGGAAATCTGCTTCAGCGAGCCGAGCACGGGCAGCACCTTACGCACGACAAACTGCTGGCAGGCACGAAAGCCCAAATCCAGATAGATGGCGCCAATCAGAGCTTCGAGTGCATTGCCACCCAGGTAGCTGTTGTGCGACGTACTGTTGTTGCTGACGCTGATATACGGGGTAAGCCCGATGCTTTCAGCCACCTTGTTGAGCGATTCCCGCCGCACGATACGGCTGCGCAGGTTGGTGAGAAAACCTTCGGATTTCTTGGGGAAATGCCGGAAAACGATGTCGGAAACTACGGTCTCCAATACGGCATCACCCAGAAACTCCAGACGCTCGTTATTGAGGCTGCGCCCCTTCTGTCGCATGGTCTGCGACTTGTGGGTCAGTGCGATTTTGTAAAGCTCAATGCGGTTCGTACAAAAGCCGGTCAAATTCAATAAAGACGAATAAAGCTTCTTTTCAGCACTGAAAAGAAGCTTTATTCTATTTCTTATATTTCTTACGATCATAGATACGACGGTAAAGGGAAATACTTAATCGACGTATTTTTTCATGATGCAGCAAGCGTTGTGTCCGCCAAAGCCAAACGTGTTGCTCAGGGCGGCATTTATGGTACGCTCTTGTGCATGATTGAAAGTGAAATTTAAGTTATAGTCGATGTTCTCATCCTTGTCATCTTCCTCGTGGTTGATGGTAGGCGGCACGATGTTGTCACGCACAGCCAGACAGCAAACCATTGCTTCCAATGCGCCGGCAGCACCCAGCAGGTGACCGGTCATTGACTTGGTGGAAGAGATATTGAGCTTGTAGGCATGTTCGCCAAAAAGCTTCTGGATGGCTTTTACTTCCGACAAATCGCCAACAGGGGTTGACGTACCGTGTACGTTGATGTAGTCGATGTCTTCCGGACGCATACCGGCATCCTCGAGTGCGTTCTGCATAACGAGGGCGGCTCCCAGTCCTTCAGGATGTGAAGCGGTAATGTGGTGTGCATCGGCCGACATACCTACACCGGCTACTTCGCAGTAAATTTTTGCACCGCGGGCTTTGGCATGCTCCAGTTCCTCAAGAATGAGGCAGGTTGCACCTTCACCCATGATAAAGCCGTCACGACTGGCGCTGAACGGGCGTGAAGCGTGTTCGGGGTCATCATTACGGGTTGAAAGAGCGTGCATGGCGTTAAAGCCACCTACACCGGCCGGCCAAATGGCGGCTTCAGCACCACCGGTTACCATCACGTTAGCCTTGCCCAGACGAATCAGATTGAAAGCGTCGGCCAGGGCGTTGGTTGAAGAGGCACATGCGGAAGTGGTGGTGTAGTTAGGACCATGGAAACCGTACTGAATGGAAATCTGGCCGGATGCGATGTCGGCAATCATTTTCGGGATGAAGAAGGGATTATACTTCGGTCCCATTTCGGCACCGTTTACAGCATAATTTCCGGCTTCTTCCTCAAAGGTATGAATACCGCCGATTCCTACGCCCAGCACAACTCCTATACGGTTCTTGTCTTCTGCTTCCAAATCCATGCCGGAGTCTTTTACGGCTTCCATAGCGGCCACCAGAGCATACTGCTCGTAGAGGTCCATCTTGCGGGCCTCCTTGCGGTCGATGAAGTCCGTTGCCTTGAAGTTCTTTACTTCACAGGCAAACTGGGTTTTGAATTTTGAAGCATCGAAATGTGTAATAGGTGCGGCTCCGCTCTTACCGGCCTTCAGGGCTTCCCAGGTTTCGGGAGCCGTATTGCCAAGAGGAGAGAGGGCGCCAAGACCCGTTACGACCACTCTTTTTAATTCCATATAGTTTTTTTTAAAAGCTCGCAGTTGTTACGCGGTCTTATTCAATTATTTTGCGTGTTCTTCGATGTAAGCAATAGCGTCACCTACAGTGGCAATCTTTTCTGCCTGATCGTCAGGAATAGAAATCTTGAATTCTTTCTCAAATTCCATGATGAGCTCTACAGTATCCAAAGAATCGGCACCCAGGTCGTTAGCGAAGCTGGCTTCGTTCTTTACTTCTGCTTCATCAACACTCAGTTTATCAACGATAATTTGCTTTACTTTCTCTTCGATTTCAGACATAACTTTTTATGTTTTAGTAATTAATAAATGGTTTAAGCATATACTTTAGGCTGCAAAAATAAGTTTTAATATCCAAACCTGCAAGCATTTTCCGAAAAAATGCCGTTTTTTGTGCACAGTTTTTTGTTTTTTGTGCCAAACGGATTCATTTTTAACTTTCCGGCTGACGAGGTGGATATAAGACCGGAGAGCGGCCTGTTTTTTTCAGGCCTGATTTTCCGTACGTTTGCAGATGGATGTGGCCCAGCCGATGATGACGTCGGGAAAATGCTTGTATTCCAACTCATGCACGCGCGAGGCCAGCGTATCGGGCGTGTCGTCGGGCATGACGGGACACTTGGCCTGGAAGAGGGGCTCGCCGGCATCCAGTTCGCCATTGACCAGATGGATGGTTATACCCGACTCCTTGTCGCCGCAGCGCAGCACGTCCTCGTGTACGTAGTGACCGTACATGCCTTTGCCGCCGTGTTTGGGCAGCAGGGCGGGGTGGATGTTGACAATGCGGCCGGCATAGGCGTCAACCAGATATTCGGGCACGCGCACCAGGAATCCCGACAGCACAATGCCGTCTACTTCATGGCGGCGGAGCAGGCTGAGCACTTCGTCCTGCTGCTCCCACTCGGCACGGCGCACACAGCAGGTGGGCAGACCGAATTTCTCGGTGGGCACACCGAATTTCTCGGCACGCGCAATGGCACCGATGCCAGGCTTGCTGGCCACAAGCAGTACGACTTTAATGTCCGGGTTGCCGCACAGGTGGTGCAGAATGTTTTCGGCGTTGGTGCCTTCACCCGAAGCAAAGATAGCAAGATTGATCATGATTCTTTTCTTTTTTGTGTGACGACAAAGGTACAAAAAAATTGCTATAACCGCACGGCGCAACTTTTGCTTTTCCACATCCGTACATCATCATCTTATTTTTTTGTTTTAATCTAAAGGTTTTTCTATTTATATAAAGAAAAAATACTTATGAGCATGATGTATAGGTGTGGATATTGTGGATAACTCGGCGGTCTGTTTTTCATCGGCTTTGCGGGTGGAGAGGTTATCCACGAAAAGGGGGATGTTTTTCCACACCGGACGGGGGATGCTTCCGGTGGCTTGCCTGCTCGGGCTGCCGGCCGTCGGGCGGAACTTTATGCACAGGGTGTGGATAACTTTGGCCATTTTCTGACGCGTTTTCCTCGGGCGTTGAAAATTCCGGTGATTTCGTGGGAAAGTATGGTGGAAAATGTCGAAAATCGTCGTGGAAAGGTGGATATTCTGCTTTTCGTCCGCCGCGGCGTTTCCGGTGGATTCAGAAAGGTTTTTACACGGCGTTTTCCACGTTTTTTCGGCAGTTTTCTACACGTTTTCCACAGCCTTTTACCCGCGCTTTCGGATGATGTTCAGGGGCTGTTTTTCGGGGCAGTGAGCGGGCCGGAAACGGTCAGGGCGGAAGGTGACGGGAGGAGTCGGTTGTGGAGGAAAAAAGGCGGGATGAAAAACTTTTTTTCCGGCACCTTGTTCTTTCCCGGTCGGTTGTTGTTGGCCGGGGAGATGATGCGGAAAAGGGAGAGCCGCGGTGGTGGAGGAGGAATCGGCTTCAGGCGTTTGGGGGCAGGTACAAAAAACCGGCTCCCTGATCACCACAGTGGCAGGGAGCCGGTTGGTTCGGATATTTCATTCGGCGGGCGCTATCCGCGTCCGTCACGACGAATCAGGTCGAGCAGTTTGTCGACGGCTTCGGCTTCGGGAATGTTCTTTTCAATGCACTCCTTGCCGCGGTAAAGACTGATTTTTCCGCGTGCCGCACCTACGTAGCCGTAGTCGGCGTCGGCCATTTCGCCCGGGCCGTTGACGATGCAGCCCATGACGGCAATCTTCAGTCCTTTCAGGTGGGCCGTGGCGGCCTTTACGCGGGCTACGGTTGATTGCAGGTCGTAGAGCGTGCGGCCGCATCCGGGGCAGCTGATGTATTCCGTGCGGGTGATGCGCGCGCCGGTGGCCTGCAGGATGGCAAAGGCCGTCTGGTCCACCACGCCGTGGCTGATGGGCACCTGGCTGTTGTGGTTCAGCAGCATCAGGCCGTCGGCCAGTCCGTCGAAGAGCAGCGCACCGCAGTCGGCTGCGGCAGCCAGCTGGAAGTCCTCGCAGTGGTGGCCGTCCATGTGGTAGTGCTCAAACACCACCACCGGGTTCTCCAGCTTTTCCACCCACAGTTCCTGAATCAGCGCTCTGAGCTCGCCCAGACGGTTGGCGTGGTCGCTCTGCGCAATGACCACCATTTCGGGGTGCTGGCGCAGGCAGGCGCGTACCTCGTCGTTGAGGGCGGGGTAGGAGAGGAACAGGAATTTGGGCAGCTGCGCCGGCATCATGCCCAGCATCATCAGATGTTCGGCGTCGAAGGCCGGATACGTGTCCGGCTCGCCCTGCCATACGTCGGCGTCAACAATGTATCCGCAGCCCGGCGTGCGCGTTTCGGGCAGGTGGCGGCTGCAGTACAGGTAGTCGGGCTGCTGCGTCATCCGGTCCATTACGCCGTCAATACGCTCGCCGATGACTACGGGCGGCTGCCCGCCGCCAATGTTCATCACCGCGCGGGTGGGGCGGCGCTGCGGGTCGGTATAATTAAAGTCGGGGCTTACGCGGCCGTAAATAAACGGGTGTCCGGCACGGCGCACCACGTAGGAAGCCAGTTTGTAGGCCACGGGCACTTCGGCCTCGGGCGCTTCGCTCAGCGATACGCGCAGCGTGTCGCCGATGCCGTCGGCCAGCAGGGCACCGATGCCTGCGGCGCTCTTGATGCGGCCGTCCTCACCCTCGCCGGCTTCCGTCACGCCCAGGTGCAGGGGGAAGTCCATGCCTTCCTTTTCCATGGCCTGGCAGAGCAGGCGCACCGAGCGTACCATGACGGCCGTGTTGCTGGCCTTGATGGATACGACCACGTCCATGAAGTGCTCCTTCTGGCAGATGCGCAGAAACTCCATGCAGCTCTCCACGATGCCGCCGGGCGTGTCGCCGTAGCAGCTCATGATGCGGTCCGACAGCGACCCGTGGTTCACACCGATGCGCAGGGCCGTGTGGTGGGCGTGGCAGATGTCGAGCAGCTGTTTGAAGCGCGCTTCCAGGCGCTCGAGCTCGGCGGCATATTCCGCGTCGGTATATTCCTGCTGCTTGAAGGTGCGGGCCGGGTCGACGTAGTTGCCCGGGTTGATGCGTACCTTTTCCACCACCTCGGCGGCCGCGTCGGCCACGGCGGGGTTAAAGTGGATGTGGGGGGGTTAAAGTGGAGGTCGGCCACCAGTGGCTTGTCGTAGCCGTCGGCCGTCAGCTGGCGGCGGATGTCGCGCAGGGCTTCCACTTCACGCAGGCCCTGTGCCGTCAGTCTCACGTAGTCGGCTCCGGCGTCAAAGATGCGTTTGCTTTGTGCCACGCTGCCGGCCACGTCGGCCGTAGCCGTGGTGGTCATGCTCTGCAGGCGCAGCGGCGATTCGCCGCCCAGGGTGCTCTGGCCCACATGCACCACGTGCGAGGTGCGGGGTGAATAATTAAAGATATCCATGCGCGATTTCAGATTAGTTGGTCTTGAATTTGTATCCGTCAACCTGGGCCAGTTCGGCGTTGGCCTTTACGATTTTTTCCTTCAGCGAGGTTTTGTAGGTTTCCAGGCGGGCAGCCAGCTGCTCGTCGGCGAGGGCCAGCATTTCGGCAGCCAGGATGGCGGCGTTCTGCGCGCCGTTTACACCTACGGTGGCTACGGGAATGCCGGGAGGCATCTGGATGATGCTGAGCATGGCGTCGAGTCCGTCAAGCATACCCTTGATGGGTACGCCGATGACGGGTACCGTGGTGCCGGCGGCAATCACACCCGGCAGGGCTGCGGCCATACCGGCTCCGGCGATGATGACTTTTACGCCGCGCGACTTGGCCTGGGCGGCAAACTCTTCTACCTCGGCCGGCGTGCGGTGGGCCGAGAGAGCGTTCATCTCAAAAGGTATTTCCATGCTGTCCAGAAATTTGGCAGCTTTTTCCATGACGGGCAGGTCGGAGGTGCTGCCCATGATAATGCTAACAATGGGTTTCATGTCGAATTGATTTTGTGTATATTATATGAGCAAAATAGTAAGTAGTCCGCACAGGAAACCTACCAGATTACTGATTTCTATTTGTCCCAGCGTGTGCTGACGCAGAATGAGGCGTGACGTATTGACGGCGCCCGTCATCAGGATGGTCAGACACAGCCAGTAAGTGGGGTCGAAGGCAAAGAGCATCGAAAAAGCCAGCAGCATGCCCACCACGCCGGCGGCTGCGGCCGAATGGGTGCTGATTTTGACAAAAGAGTTGAGCAGGGCGCAGATAATCTGCAGCACCAGGGCCGTAATGATGATGCTCAGCGTAAAGCGTGGCATGTGCATGCGCTGCATGAGGAAGAGCAGGCAGGCATAGCTGACAATGGAGAGCAGATAGGGCACGAAGCGGCGCTCACGCCGGCCCAGCTGATGGCGTGTCCAGCCGTTGATGCGGCGGTACACATAGATGCCCAGCCGCGGCATGACAATGGTAAACAGATAGACCATGGCCAGCAGCGAAATCTTGTAGCCCAGCGGAAAGAGCTTCATGTAGCTGAAGATAAGCAGCACGATGAAGGCCACTACCGGAAAGTAGAAGGGCGAGAAAAGCATTGAAATTACCTGAGCCGTAAGAATGAGGTATTTATTTTTCATTGCGTGATTGTATTTTTTGTTGTCAGCGTCGTAGTCGGGCCACGGGCAGGCCGAGTTGTTCACGGTATTTGGCCACGGTGCGGCGGGCTACGTTGATACCCTGTTCCTTGAGGGCGGCCGCCAGGGCTTCGTCCGAGAGCGGGTGCTGCTTGTCTTCGTCGTCAATCAGGCGGCGCAGGGCTATCTTGACCTTGCGGGCGGCCTGTTCTTCGCCGTCGGCGGTGGAGAAAGCGGTGGAGAAGAAGAACTTGAGCGGATAGATGCCGTAGTCGGTCTCCACGTATTTGCTGTTGACGGTGCGCGACACGGTGGAGATGTTGATGCCCACGCGCTGCGCCACGTCGTTGAGTATCATGGGGCGGAGCGACTGCTCGTCGCCGTCGGCAAAGAAGTCGCGCTGCATGTCGACGATGGTTTCCATTACGGCCATGAGGGTTTCGTGGCGGCGCTGCAGGGCGTCGATGAAACTTTGGGCGGCATCCACCTTCTGGCGAGCGTATACGTAGGCGTCGCGCTGCTGGCGCGTCAGGCTGTTGCGCTGGGTCTGATATTGCTTGATGGACTGCTGAAAGGAGCGGCTCACGTGGAGCGTGGGCACGTCGTCTTCATTCAACCGGATGTCAAAGCCGCCCTCGCCGTCGGCGTGTACCGAAAAGTCGGGCATTACCTGCTGGGCCTCGTTGGTGCTGCTCTCGTTGAGCGAGAAGCCCGGCCGCGGGTTAAGGTGTACCAGTACGTAGAGAATATGCTGGAAGTCGTCGGCGCTCACGCCCAGGCGGTGAGCAATGTTGTCCCAGCGCTTGCGTTTGAAGTCGTCAAACATTGTGTCTACCACGCGCAGGGCTTCCTTGCGCCAGGGCTTATTCTGGATTTCGGGGTCAGCCAGCTGCAGGTGCAGGCATTCCTGAAGGTTGCGGGCACCGATGCCGCGCGGGTCAAACGTCTGTAAAATTTTCAGCGCTTCTTCCAGCTCCTGGGGCGTGGTTTCAATGTTGTGGTAGATGACCAGCTCATCGGCCAGTATGCTCAGGTCCTTGCGCAGCAGGCCGTCGTCGTCGAGCGAGCCGATGAGGTATTCTACCAGCTGCTCCTGTTTGGGCGTCAGTTCCTGTTCGCCAATCTGGTTTTTCAGACTTTCGTAGAACGAGGTGCCTTCGTTGAAGATGCGTTCGCGTTTTTCCTCTTCGGCTGCCGCGCGGTCGAGCACGTAGTCGGGCACGTCGTCGTCGCTGAAGTAGTCCTGTCGCTCGTCGTGGCCAGATTCCTCGTAGTTTTCCGTATCATTCGTATTTTCGTCCTGCTGTTCGTCGTCACGGTCGGCCGCATTTTCCTCAAGCGCAGCATTTTCCATGAGCTCGTCCTTGATGCGTGCTTCCAGGTCAGCCAGAGGCAGTTCAAGGAGCTTGATGAGCTGCAGCTGCTGTGGTGTGAGCTGCTGCGTTTGCGTGATGTTTTGGTTTTGTACGAGTTTTTGCGACATTCCGAAATGATACTTCTTTAAAGCAGGACAAAAGTACGAAAAAAAACAGAAGCAGTTGTAATTTAAACCCAATAATATCAATGTCGGAAAAAGCGTGTAACGGTCAGTCGGAATTTTGTATTTTTGCGGGTGATGAAACCTATATTTACCATATTCAGTCTGGCGGGCCGGAGGTCTGTCGGACTGCGCAGGGGGCTGCTGGCGGCAGGGGCTGCCCTGGTGTTGAGTTTGCCGCTGGCGGCACGGATGCCGCAGAAGGGGCTGGCTGAACAGATTGTGGAACTGACTACCCGCTGCCGGGCCCAGACGGGAGTGGCCGTCATCATGGGGCGTGACACGGTATGTGTGGGCAATGATACGCACTATCCCATGATGAGTGTGATGAAGTTGCCGCTGGCTGTGTGGGTGGTTGATTCGCTTCTGCACCATGGCTGTTCGTGGCGCGACACGGTGGAGGTTGATTCAGCTTCGTTGCTTCCCAATACTTACAGTCCCATGCGGCAGCAGTATCCGCGGGGAGGGCGTTTCAGCATGGAGCAGGTGCTGAACTACTCCCTGCAGCTGAGCGACAACAATGCCTGCGACTGGCTGCTGCACCGCAGCGGCGGACCGCGGGCCGTAGAGCGTTTCCTGCGCCGGCGCGGACTGACGAACATCAGCATTCAATTTACGGAGGACGACATGCATGTGGATCCCCGGCGGGCTTATGGCAACTGGACCACGCCGCTTGAAATGGCCCGCCTGGTAGCCATGTTGCTCGAGCCGGGCCGCCTGACCGACGAAAGGGGGCAGGAATGGTTGCGCGGCAGTCTGCTGCAGTGTCAGACGGGGCAGAACCGGCTGGCGCGTCCGCTGGAGGGGACGGGGGCTGCCTTCGGCCACAAGACCGGTACGTCCGACCGCGACGCGCAGGGCCGGCTGACGGCCATGGCCGATGCCGGATTCGTGCGCCTGCCCGACGGGCGTAAGTACGTGATTGTGGTGTTTGTAAAGGATGCCGCCGAATCTGACGCCCGCGTGGAGCAGCTCATGGCGGACGTGTCGGAACTGGTGTACCGCACCGTCGTTACCCGCGGCGGAATACGATAGGTGTGCGGGGCAGAGACCTATGGGAAAATAAAAAAAGGCCGGACCTTGTTGAAACAAGTTGCCAGCTTTTTTGTTTTTCCCGGCGTGCTGTTACGGCAAAGTACGGCCCGGTGTTCCGGGAGGGGGCATATACATAACATTCAGAGGGGAAGAAAACATCGCATACGGCAATGGTTTCTTCCCCTCTGAATGTGTATGATTGACAAACGGGACTTCGGTGCCGAAATCCCGTTTGTGCATGTCTTGGTTTACTGCTGCGGCAGCATGATGACGTTGGTGCAGTTGCCGTCCTTCAGGACGTGCTGCTTCATGAAGTTGCGGATGTCATCGTTGGTGATGCCCTGCAGGATGCTCTCGTAGTTGGTGTAGTTGTCGTTTTTCCATATCATCAGTTTCATGATGTTGTTGTTCCAGTAGCTGTTTGAAGTCTGGCTGTCCTTGTACACCTTCTGGAGGTATTCCTTGGCCTTCTGCATTTCCGAAGTGGTGATGCCCTTTTCGGCGATGCTGTTGATGTCGTCGCGGATGAGCATCAGGATGGAGTCGCACTTTTCGGGGATGAAGGGGCAGATGACCAGCAGGTTGTACTCGTTGTACACGTTGTTCAGGCTGGCGTCGGCCTGCACGGAGTAGGCAAAGCCGCGGTCCTCACGGATGGACTTGAGGTAGCGCTCGGTCAGGGCGCTGGCCGTGATGCTGCTGATCAGGTCGTTCTTCAGGTTGTAGTCGATGTTGCCCGTCCAGAGCTGTACCATAATGGCCTTGGGGGTTTCCATCTTGCGGGTGAAGCGGTTGTTGACTTCGCCGCGGTCGTACGGATAGTCGAACTTGCGGAGCTGTTCGCGTTTCTTTACCTTGGGCGTAGAGGCCAGGTAGGTCTCCACCATCGTGCGCAGTGAGTCAACGTTGATGGCGCCGGTGAAGAAGAAGTCGAAGTCGCCGGCCGACTGGAAGCGCTCGGCATAAATCTGCTTGATGCGGTCGTAGCTGGCTTTTTCCAGGTCGTCTTTGGTGATGCTGGCCATCAAGGGGTTGTGCTTGCTCATGTAGTTGCGCAGCGAGTCGCTGAAAGCCTGTTCGGGCACCATTTCCTTGTTGTCGAGCGTAGCGCGCAGCGAGGTGATGGTGCGGTCGTAGCTCTGGCGGTCGTCGTAGGGCTTGCCAAAGTGCAGGTAGGTCAGCTCCATCATGGTGCGCAGGTCCTTGGGCGTACAGCTGCCCACGATGTTGTCGGTGTGTGAACCCACGATTGAGGATACCGTAGCCACCTTGCCGGCCAGGGCCTTTTCGAGTTCGGTAGAGCTGAAGTTACCCCATCCGTTGGCGGAGATGACCGAGTTGAAGAGGCGGGCGTTGGAGAGGTCCTTGCTGTCGAAGTAGCTCAGACCACCCATGCTGACGGCATTCATCTCGATGGAGCTCTTGTTGAAGTCCGTCACGCGGTAGTACACGCGGGCACCGTTGCTCAGCGTCCAGCAGGTGTAGCCCATGGGGGCCTTTTCCTCCTTCACGATTTTTCCGGGTTTGGGCTGTGTGGGCAGCAGGGGTTCCTGTTTTACGTTGTCCACGTAGGGTTTCAGGTCGGCCTTGCAGGCAGCCTCGAAGGCTTCTTTCAGGCTGGCCTCGGTGGGGATGCTGACGCCTTCCTTCTCCGGATAGGTGGCCAGCACAACCAGGTTGGTGTCGGTGTGGGCCATCAGGGCCTGGCTGAAATACTGGTTGACGGCCTCGAGCGGAATGTTGGGCACGAGCTGCTGCTTGATGGTGTAGTAGGTGCTGATGGAGGGGATGGCCGACTTGTTGAGGAAGTGGTCAACATACTGGCTTACGTAGAAGCTGTTGTACTGCTTGTCGCGGTTGTGATAGAGCGCTTCCACCTGGCTCATGTAGTCCTGCTTGGCGCGGGCGTATTCCGTAGCCGTAAAGCCGAACTTGCGGGCGCGCATCAGTTCCTCTACCACGGCTTTCATGGCAGCGGCGTCCTGACCGGCCTTGGGGTTGAATTCGGCCAGGAAGGCGTCCTTGGTTTTTGAAATCAGGTATTGCTCGTCCCCGCAAAAGGCCGAGATGTACGGGCAGTTGGGGTCCTGACCCTTTTCGTTGAGGCGGGCGTTGAGCATGGAGAGGGCCATGTAGCGGAGCACGTCGTTGCTCATTTCCACTACGGTACCGCGAACAAAGTCGGGCAGCACGTCGTGCTTGAACATCATGTCAATCACCGGCTGCTGCAGCTCCTTGTCCTTGTCGACAATGTAGATAGGCGTATTGTTGTCGGGCACGGGGTAGAGCTTGTAGGGTGCCGGGTTCTTCGGCATCTGGATGGGTGAGAAAATCTTCTTGATGGCCTCCTCGGTGCGGTTCACGTCGATGTCACCCACCACGATGATGCCCTGCAGGTCAGGACGGTACCACTTTTCGTAGTAGGCGCGCAGCTCCTCGGGCTTGAACTTCATGATGACCTCATCGATGAGTCCGATGGGGAAGCGGCGGGCGTAGCGTGAGCCGGGATAGAGCTTTTCGAGGTTACGCTCGTAAAGACGCATGAAGGCGCTTGAGCGCATGCGCCACTCTTCGCGGATAACGCCGCGCTCCTTGTCGATTTCCTTGGTGTTGAGCGTCAGGCCGTCGCTCCAGTCGTGCAGGATAAGCAGGCAGGAGTCTACCACCGAGGTGCGCTGTACGGGCACGTTGTCGATGTTGTAGATGGTGTTGTCGGTTGAGGTGGCGGCGTTGAGGTTTTCGCCGAATTTTACGCCGATGCTCTCCAGATACTTGATGAGGGCGTCGTCGGGGTAGTTCTTGGTGCCGTTAAAGCACATGTGTTCCAGAAAGTGGGCCAGACCGCGCTGCGACTCCTCTTCCTGAACCGAACCCACCTGCTGCACGATGTAGAAGTTGGCCCGGTGTTCGGGCAGCTCGTTGTGACGGATGTAATAGGTCAGGCCGTTGGGCAGCTTGCCGATGCGTACGGCCGAGTCCTGGGGCACCTGGGGCAGGTTGGCTCCTGCTGGTGCCTGAGCCTTGAGTGCGGCCGGCATGGCCAGCAGGACAAAGGCTCCCAGTAATGTTCGTAATTTCATCATGTTTTTTTTTTTGAGTGATTTTTGATGTTGTGAATATTGTTTTAAAATTTGATTTGGTAAACGTTGGTCTGCCGCAGGTTGAATCCCAGGCTGCGGTAGAGGCGGTTGGCGGCTTCGCGCTCGGGCCGCGAAGTGAGTTGTACGGCGTCGGCACCCAGGCGCCGGGCTTCGCCGATGAGGTGCTCCACGAGGCGCCGGCCCCATCCCTGTCCGCGCAGACTTTCGTCGACTACCACATCGTCAATCCAGGCCTTGCGCCCCGTGAGCAGAGGCGTGAAACTCAGGGTGGCCGTGCCCATAATGGCGCCTTGCGGGCGCTTCAGGGCGTAAAGGCAGGCGCAGGGTGAGGCTAGCAGTTCGTTGATTTGTTCTGTGCAGTCGGAACACGGACGGCCTTGCAGCTGTTCGCGCAGGGCGGCCAGGTCGGCAGCTTCAACGGGCGAGCAGTGGCTCATGCGGGTCAGTTGCGGAACACCGCCGTCGGTCAGGCGGTTCAGCAACTGGTTGACACTCAGTTGAAAAATGGGGTGAATCAGGTCGGGAGCAATTTCCTGCAGCGGTTGCAGCACAAAAAGGCGGCGGTGAAGGCGCGGATGCGGCAAAACCAGTGGGGCTTCGGAATTGTTCACACAGCAATGGTCGAGCAGCAGCAGATCGATGTCGATGAGGCGGTCGGAAAATTGCAGGTTATGGCTTTTGGTAAGCCGTCCCAACTGCTTTTCTATGGCTTGCGTGCGGAAAAGCAGTTCGTCGGGCGAATATGAAGTCTGAAAGGCAGCTACGGCATTCAGAAAGGTATGTTCTGAAACAAAACCCACCGGTGCTGTTTCATAAAAATGCGAACGGCTTAAAAGTTTTCCGACTTCGGCCTCCAGAAGTCGGAGTGCCGAAGTCAGGTTTTCTGCTTTGTTCCCCAGGTTGGAGCCTAAAGCGATATATACAGTTCTTTCCATTAGTCGATGATGAGCATGGCGTCGCCGTACACGCCGAAGCGGTAATCCTCTTGTAGGGCTACTTTATAGGCATTCATGGTGTTTTCATACCCGCCGAAAGCAGAGGTGAGCATCAGCAGGGTGGAATAGGGCAGGTGGAAGTTGCTGACCATGGCATCGGCTACGTTGAATTCGTAGGGCGGGAAGATAAATTTGTTGGTCCAGCCGTCGTATTCCTTGATGCGGTGGTTGGTACCGACGCAGGCTTCCAGGGCACGTTGTACGGTAGTACCTACGGCCACTACCTTGCGGTTGTTTTCCTTGGCGTTGTTGACCATCTGGCAGCATTCGGCACCTACGTGAACTTCCTCGGAATCCATCTTGTGTTTGGTCAGGTCTTCCACGTCGGTTTCGCGGAAGTTGCCCAGGCCGCAGTGGAGCGTAATGAACGAAAAGTCGATGCCCTTGATTTCCATGAGCTTCATCAGTTCGCGTGAAAAGTGCAGACCGGCAGCCGGAGCCGTAACGGCGCCTTCGTTTTTGGCAAAGATGCACTGAAACTG
Organism: Prevotella sp. CAG:617; assembly: GCA_000438115.1. GTDB lineage: Bacteria > Bacteroidota > Bacteroidia > Bacteroidales > Bacteroidaceae > Alloprevotella. Next base: position 56,304 of record FR903582.1, read on the forward strand.
TTCCATGTCTTCCGGTTCGGACTCGCGGCCTACAAACCGTGGCAGCGGGGCCTCGCCCAAAGCGTAGAGCTGGCGCTTGAATTCGTCGTGGTCGCCGTCGTAAAGGAAGCGCAGCGTGCGGCCGCGGCTTGTCGTGTTGTCAATAACTTCGGCTACAATGGAGTTTCCCTCGCCGAAATAGAGCTTGTTGCCGATGCGGATCTTTCGTGCAGGGTCAACCAGCACGTCCCACAGGCGCAATTCCTGATTAAGTTCGCGCAGGAGGAACACTTCAATGCGGGCACCGGTTTTTTCCTTGTTGCCGTAAAGGCGGGCGGGAAATACTTTGGTATCATTAAAGACAAACAAGTCGTGCTCGTCAAAATAGTTCAGGATTTCCTTGAACATCTTGTGCTCGATTTCACCTGTTTTGCGGTGTAGAACCATCAGACGGCATTCGTCGCGGTGTGGAGCCGGATATTTGGCGATTTTTTCTTCTGGAAGTTTGAATTTGAATTGAGAAAGTTTCATGGTGCAGCATTTTAGTGTGGCCGTTCCGGCTGATGAGGCCGGAATCATGCCGGTTGTGTTATGATATATTCTGTTGTCGGGCAGCCGTCAGTCATCTAATGTGGTTTCTACGGTCTGCTCGTTGAGCCAGGTTTCAAACTGGCTCAGCTGGAAGCAGTGTTCCAGCGTATATTGTCCGACTTGGGTGCGTTGCAGGGCTGTCAGGTGAGCACCGCTTCCCAGGGCCTGTCCGATGTCGCGGGCCAAGGCGCGTATGTAGGTGCCTTTGCTGCAGGCTACCCTGATTTTGATGATGGGCAGGCGGCAGTCGAGCAGTTCGATGTGGTCAATATGTATGGTTTTGGCCTTCAGTTCTACGTCTTTTCCCTTGCGGGCAAGGTCGTAGGCCCGTTTACCCTGAATCTTGCAGGCTGAAAATGTGGGCGGTACCTGATTAATGTCGCCTTCGAACTGCTTGAGTACGCGGCATACGTCATTTTCGCTGATGTGGTCGGTCGGATAAAGGGCGTCAATGGAGTGTTCCAGGTCGAAACTTGGGGTTGTGGCGCCCAGACGCAGGGTAGCGATGTACTCTTTTTTTCCGGCCTGCAACGTTTCGATTTGTTTGGTGGCGCGGCCCGTACATACCAGCATGACGCCGGTGGCCAGGGGGTCGAGGGTGCCGGCGTGTCCCACTTTAATCTTGACGCCGTCCATGCGCAGTGTGAGCAGCCGCCGGATCTTGGCGACCATCTGGAACGAAGTCCAGCCATAGGGCTTGTCGAAAGCCAGTATTTGTCCCTTCAGAAAGTTCATGCGCGAATCAGGCCATTTTTAGGTCGATGCCGCAGGCCAGGCATACCAGGATAACTACTCCTACAATGATGCGATACCAGCCAAAAGCGCGGAATCCGTAGCGCGACACGTAGTTGATAAAAAATTTGATGGCCGCAATGGCTACGACAAAAGCTACGGCCGAACCTACCAGCAGCACGGTCAGGTTGTTGCCCTCGGTGAGCAGGTTGCCGCCGCCGTTGCTGATGAGGTCATACACTTTCTTGCAGGTGGCGCCCAGCATGGTGGGGACGGCCAGGAAGAAAGAGAACTCGGCTGCGGCGCGGCGCGTGAGCCGTTGCGACATACCGCCTACGATGGTTGACATGGAGCGCGATACGCCCGGAATCATGGCGATACACTGGATGCAGCCGATAATAAAGGCGCGCTTGTAAGTAAGCGGCGTGTTTTCGGAGCCTTTGTTGAAAATCCTGTCGCAGTAGAGCATGAAGATACCGCCGACAACCAGCATGACTGCCACCAGGGTTACGCTGCCCAGGGCTTCGTCGATGGCGTCGCTGAAAGCTGTGCCGAGGATGACGGCCGGAATGATGCCCACAATGAGTTTGAGGTAGAAGCGCCAGATGGCACCCCACCACGTGTGGCCTTCCTTCTTGGCTGAATCGGGATAGAAAAAGCGTCGCCAGTAGAGGATAATGACGGAAAGGATAGCGCCAAACTGAATGATGACGTCAAAAGCTTTGACAAAGTCGGTGCTTTCTACGCCCAGCAGGCTTTGGGCAATAATCATGTGGCCCGTAGAGGATACGGGGAGAAATTCCGTCAAGCCTTCAACGATGGCGATGATAACGGTTTGTAGCCAGGTCATGTCCATGTTGTGCAGGGGTATTATTGTTCGTTTTCAGGGGTTTTGTGCGCCGGTTTGCGCAGAATGGCGTAAATCATTGCCAAAAAGCCTATCAGACAAACTACCGGTGCAACCTTGATGCGCTGGGCGTTGTAGACTTCGGGGTTAAACTGTGTTTCAGTAGAGGTTCCGCCCGCCATCAGGATGAATCCGATGATGACAATGGCCATGCTGACGCCCAACAGAATGAAGTTGGTGCGGTCAAAAGCAAAGTTTCTTCTGTCCTTTTCCATTATATTTTGCTTGATATGATTTTCTGTATCGGTCTTTATGAGAGAATGAGGCGTGAGGTGTCCATGCGCAGGAACTTGTTGACTGAAATCAGTGCGCAGAAGAACGTCAGGATGATGCCGAACACCACTACCGTGCCCATGGTGGCTGCCCATACCTCAAAGGTAATGAGTGATTGCAGGTCGGGTTCCCATTGCAGCATGCTGATGATGCCGGCATAAAGTACGCCGTCGGCCAGAATGGCTGAAATGATGCCGATGGTCAGGGCGCGCAGCAGGAACGGGCGCCGGATAAAGCTCCAGCGGGCGCCTACCAGTTTCATGGTCTGTATGGTGAAGCGGTGGGAATACACACTCATGCGCATCACGTTGTTGATGAGCGAGAAACTGACAAACACAAGCAGAATGGCTACGCCGAGCAGAATCATACTGATTTGCTGGATATTATGGTTGACGCTGTCCATCAGGTCCTGCGGATAAATGACGTCGGTCACGCCCTTCTGCTGCTTGATGTAGGGCATGTAGCGGTCCAGACTGTCACGCGTGGTGTAGGGGGCTTTCAGGTGAATCTCAAACGAAGCCGGTATGGGGCTGGCGCCCAGAAATTCCGTCGGGTCGGTACCCAGGGCTTCAGCCTGCTCGCGGGTGGCCTTTTCCTTCGAGCTGTAACTCATTTTCAGGGTAAAGGGTTCGCGGTAGAGCTTGCTGGCCAGGGCCTGTGCCTGATAGGGCCGCAGGCTGTCGCTCAGCAGAACCTGCACCGTGAAGTTTTCACGCAGGGAGCGGCTCAGGTTATTGCCCAGCGTTACAAAAAACATGACAATGCCCAGCAGGATGAGTACTAAAGTGGTGCTGATACATGAAGTAACGGCGCTCATTACGCCGCTGCTTCTTCTTTTTTTGATGCGGTTAGCCATTTTTTTTCTTTTTCATCACATAAATAATCGAACTGCTTAACTCGGGTCGGCCGCCGGCCTTGAAATAGCACTTCAAACCGGTACTCATGCCTTGTACAAAGGCATTTTTTGTGCCGGCGTAGCGCTCGGAAAGGATGGATATGAAAAAAGCATCAAGCGGCATGGCCTGCATCTCGAGCATTTTAAAGCCGTGGCGGGCGGCAATGGTATGTACGTTTTCAGAATTGAAGTGCCACAGGTGGCGCGGCACGTCGTAGGCAGCCCAGTGGGTGCCGTAGATGCTGCCGTCGGCCGATTCAAAGTTGGGTACAGCCATGATGAATATGCCGTCGGGCTTGAGCAGACGGTTCACCAGCTCCCATTCGTGGTCGAGCTGCTGCACATGCTCCATCACGTGCCACATGGTGACGGCGTCAAATGTGGCGTCGGGTATGTTTTCCAACTCTTCGGGGCTGACCAGATGGTCTATGTTGAAGTGCTGCTGTGCAAAACGGCGGGCGTTTTCGCTCTTTTCGGCTGCGGTGACGTTCCAGCTTATTTTCTTCATTTCGTGGGCAAAGTATCCCGTGCCCGAACCGATGTCGAGCAGATGTCCGCGCTTGAGTTCCGTGGCGCTGGTGACGAGGTTGCGCTTGCGGCGCAGCATGAAGGTGCGCGCCCAGTGGTATATCTTGTTCATCAGCCCCCGGCGGGTGTCTGAATGCGAAATATAGTCGGGAGAGTCGTAATAGCGTGCATTGACCGACTCGTCGGGAAAGTCCTGCGTAAAGCAGAAACGGCAGTCCCGGCACTTCCATATTTTAAATGATTCACCTGTGGCGTAGTGGTCCATACAGGTGCCGGCTTCTTCAAGGTGTTGGCTGCCGCAAATCGGGCAGGTATCTATATGAATAATATCCATACAATCGCGAATTTGCTACAAAAGTACTACAAATATGACGGGGCATTGACAAAATTAAAGATGTTTAACATGTCAGGCATGTCCCGCAATGCCGGTTTTTGCGGTTGGGCCGGGCGGGGGGTTAAATCAGATGTATGGAGTTGGGGTCAATTTCCTTGACGGCTTCCTTTTCAGCATCGTCATAGAGTTTCTGGATTTTTTCGGCATAGTGCTGGTAGACCACGGCGCGTTTTACCTTCAGGGTGTTGGTCAGTTCGCCGTTTTCAACGCTGAAGGGTTGGGGCAGTATGATGAAGCGTTTGATGCGCTCGTAGTTGGCCAGATCCTGCTGCAGGGTGTTGATGCGTGTTTCGATAAGGGCATATACGGCGGGGTGGGCACACATTTCCTCGCGCGACTTGAAGCTCATGCCGCGCAGGTGGACATACTCTTCCAGCAGCTGGTAGTTGGGCACGATGAGGGCCGATACGAACTTGCGCTTGTCGGCTATGATGACGGCCTGCTCAAAGAGGCGGTCGACCACCAGTTTCGTTTCAATCATCTGGGGGGCGATATATTTGCCGTTGGAGGTTTTGAAAAGGTCCTTGATGCGCTCTTTAAGGAAGAGTTCGCCGTTTTTCATGTAGCCTGCGTCGCCCGTGTGGAACCACCCGTCCTTGTCGATGGCGTGGCGGGTGATGCTTTCTTTCTTGTAGTAGCCCGGCGTGATGGTCTTGCCGCGCAGCAGGATTTCCTCGTTGTCGCCGATGCGCAGCTCGAGGCCTTCAATCAGGCGGCCCACTGACCCTACGGTGTAGGGCATGCCCAGAATGTCGCACGACACGGTGGCGGTGGATTCTGTCAGGCCGTAACCTACCACCATGTTGATGCCGGTGGCGTGTACAAACTCCTCCACCACGGGCGGTACGGCGGCTCCGGCGGTTGGGAAAAAGTTGGCCCGCTCCAGGCCCAGCGTCTTGCGCAGCAGCTTGATGACGGTACCTTCATAAAAGCGGTAGCTCAGGCTCAGGCTCAGCGGCACGTGTTTGCCGGCGGCCTTATAGCGGCTGTAGCGCTTGCCCACCTCAAGGGCTTCCTTGATGAGGCGGCGCTCAATGAACGAGCCTTTTTCTATTTTTTCGAGTACGCCGTGGTACACCTTCTCCCAGAAACGCGGCACGGCCGACATACACGTGGGGTGAACCTCGCGCATGGACTGCAACACGTCCTGCGGCACCAGATTGACGGCCATTTCGGCCCCCTCGGCCAGGCCCAGATAGGTCCAGGCGCGTTCAAAAATATGGGTAAAGGGCAGGAAGTTCAGAAACACGTCCTTTTCGCTCAGCGGCAGCACGGCGTCGTTGGCTGCCAGTCCGGCGTGGTACATCTCGTGCGTAATCATCACGCCCTTGCTGTCGCCCGTGGTGCCGCTGGTGTAGAGGATGTTGGCCAGCTCGTCAAACTTCTGTACGGCCGAGCGCTTGTCCACCTCTTCCTGATACCGGCTGTCGGCCAGGGCCAGGAATTCGTCGAAATAGAGCGAGAGGTGGTCGTTCTCGTGCTTTACGACCTTGCGGTCAAAGATAATCATGCGCTCCAGCGTGGGGCATACGGGCAGCACGCGGCGTGCGGTGTCATACTGCAACTGCTCGCCCACGAAAAGCAGGCGCACTTCGGCATCATTGACCATATACTGCACCTGGGCGGCGCTGCTGGTGGCGTAGAAGGGGATGGTAACGGCGCGCACACCGTAGGCCCCGAAGTCAACCATCAGGCTTTCGGGCTTGTTTTGTGAAAATATACCCAGGTTTTCCTGTACGCTTGTGCCCAGGGCCAGCAGCGCACGTGATACGGCCGACACTTTTTCGGAAAATTCGGTCCAGCTGATGGGAATCCATTTGTTCTGATCGTAGTCACGGTAGCTGAGGGCGGTTTTCGAACCGTATTGGGCAGCTTGCTGATGGATGAGTTGCGAGAAGTGGCAGTTGTTTAGCATAGTATCGCTTTTTATGGCCTTGGTAGAGTCCGGAACGGGCTTTCCTGAGGCGTGCTGTTTTGGACAAAGATACGTATAAAAACTGAAAATATGCCATAAAATTAAAAAATCTGCCGGTCTTGTTAAAAAAAATAACCGCGTGTTCTGCGGCCTTGCCCGAGGAGGGAAAACAAGGCGGCTCCGAAGCGGAAAAAAACCGGCACCTGGAAATTTTTGGCCGGCACTTTGTTTCTTTTACTTCCGGCCTTTTTTCCGCAAGGTGCAGAGGGAGGGGAGGACATGCGTCGTTTTCTGTCGGGGGGAGGCGGGGTACCCCCTGAACGCAAGCATGGCATGCAACTCACGGCCGCCGGGCGCGTGGTTTGCATGCCATGCTGAAATGCTTGGGCTTGCTGAGGGCTTACTTCAGGTAAACCTTCTTGCCGTTAATGATGTAAATGCCTTTTGAGGGGTTGCTTACGCGGCGGCCGCTCAGGTCGTAAACCGCGTTGTCGGCCGGAGTGAGCGTTACGTTGTCGATGCCTTCGGGCACGATGCCTACTTCTTCAAACTCCAGACGTGAGCCGTTGTCCTTGGCAGCGTTTTCGCTGACCCAGTAAGCCACTACGTTGTCCACACCGCCGAATTCGTTGATATAAACGTTTTCCGAGCCTTCCAGCATCAGGCTGTAGCCCGTGCCGTTGCGGCTGAGGCGATAGGCTGAAGGCGTTTCGGTCAGGTAGGGGTAGAACACGATGTTGCCTACGGAGTTCTCCACGTCAGAGGAAAGGGCTGAGCCCAGACCCATGGCAGCACCGTAAGCACGGCAGTAGAGATAGAATCCGTTGATGGTGTCGCCCGTTACGGTCCAGAGGTACAGGTCGTTGTCGGCCGGTTCGCCCGTTACGGTGATACACGGCTGTGTGGGGTCGTCAGCATTGGCGGCAATGTATTTTCCGCGCAGCTTGATGTGATACCACTTGGTCTGGTCGGCCGGGAACTTGCCGTCAACGATGGTAGCCGGTTCAAACGGCAGGCCGAACTTGAAGTAGAGCGTAATGACCGAATCCTTTTCGGCTACGTATTCTTCATATCCCTTGGTAACGAGAACATAGAGTCCGTCGGTCGGGATAGGCATGGTCAGTTCAGTGCCTTTGGGGGTGAGCAGCGTGTCGGTCTGCAACAGCTTGTCAGTGCCTTCCTCCAGCATCTTGATGATGGTGGTGCGGTATTTGGCGTAGACCACAGTAATGGGGTCGGTATTTTCTACCACGTAGTGTTCGAATTCCTTTGACTCCAGGGTGTAGTTTTCAGGAGCGGCCGGCAGTTCGAGTTCCTCGCCCAGTGCGGCTTCTACGGTAATGGTGTCAATCGGGTTCATCTGCTCGTCAACGCGGCGCACGTCAATGTTCACCCATGTCAGGTGGGGGTTGTAGGCCTCAAAAGTAATTTTTGAGCCGGCGTCGGAAGTGGCGTTGTCGCTAACCCAGAATTTCAGTACGCCCTGTGCGCTGAAGTCGTTCCAGTAGGCGTTGGTCACCTCGTCTGAAGCGGCACGGAACAGGTAGGCATTGTTCTGGTAGGAAAGCAGGTAGGATGAGCCTTCACCTTGTTTCAGATTGATGTTGCCGGCATTGGTGGGCGCGTCGTTCTGCAGCGCATAGGTTGTGCCGGTGGCGCGGTTGTAAACCTTGAATCCGTTGCGTGCGTCACCTACAAAGCACCACAGGTATTTGTCCTCATACGGTTTGGCCGGTTTTTCGGAAACCAGGCTTACTGTGCTTGATTCTTCACCCGGATTGGCGCAGAGGTATTTTTCACGCATCTTGATGGTGTACCATTTCGTATCGTCACTGAAGGCGTTGTTCTCTATCTTGACCGTGTTGAAAGGCAGGCTGTCCTGACGGTAGCAGATGTAGAGAATCTCGTTGTTGATGTCACCCAGGAACCGGCCTGAGGGTGAGAACAGTTCCTGCGGCATGGTTCTTTCATAATCAAACTTGAAGAAATCGAATGAAGGCACGCTGGCCGAGTCGCCGTTGGTCAGCGTCATTTCTGTGCCATAGTCGTCAATGATGTTGTTGTCGCTGTCATAGAATGTCAACTGGGCATATTGAACGTAGGTATCAATGGTAGCCGTCTCCACCTCGTAAATCAGGTAGTCGCTGTTGCCGCCTGTGGCGCTCCAGCCGACCATGCCGTTTGAGTTGTCACCGCTGGTATTTCCGTTTCCGTTGAAATAGAGTCCGTTGGTGCCCTGAATGTTCCATCTGTTGTTGCCAGAGGCCGAGAGCGTAAAGGTAAAGGAATCGCCCGTGTTGCTGGAGGCAACGATTTTGCCTGATTCAAGTTGCGGCACGTAAAGGTTTTTCGGCGTCTTGATCTTGGCACTTACATTGTTGCCGTTGGCCGCAACGTTGCTGAGTGTAAACATAAAGCGGCTATTGCCCATTTGCATGACCTGGAAGTCGGCCGAAAGCATGAGATTGCCGTTTTCCGTGTCTTCATATATGTAGGTTTGCCGGCCCGCGTTGTAGAATACGAGCTGGGCGCCCTCCTTGAGCTGGTCAAGTGAGGTAACGGGAGTAATTTTCCCGATTACGGTGGCAGCATCCTGCGCGCTCAACGGGGTTGAGCATACCAGGAGTGTCAGTATAAAACAAAAAAGAGCGTAAAATTTTTTCATATCTTCATTTTTTAGGATTGGTAAAATGATTAATCCTTACAAAGTTAGCGTTTTCTGTTGAAATAGCCGCCAGTTTCTTTTGAAAAAAAAAGGAGCTTTTTTCAGAAGGCAGGTCATTATTTTAACTGAAATCCCCGTGTAATTTGATTGAAAACCTTGAACATTACGGCCGTTTGCAGGCTGAATTGTTTCATCTCGCGCTCCAGGGCACGTCCCTGGTTGTGGGTCATGCGGTCGACCTCGGCCCAGAAATGCGGCCCGTGGTTCATTTCGTTCAGGTGGGCCAGTTCGTGAAGTATGACGTAGTCGGCCAGTTCTTTCGGAGCCAGCATGAGCCAGAGCGAAAGGTTGATGTTGCCCAGGCTTGAGCAACTGCCCCATCGTGAGGTTATGTTTTTGATGCAGGTGCGCTGGTGTCGCAGGTTATACTGCCGGGCAAATTCATCCAGGCGGGGCGGCAGGATGTGGCAGGCCTGGAAGCGCAGTTCCCTGATGATGATGAGAATCAGCCACCGCTGTCGGTCGGGGTCGCTGAAGTTGAATCCGTATGGCAGCATCAGTTCCACGCTGCCCACGCTGCGCTTGATGGAGGCGTGGCCGGAAGTGCTGGTCAGCAGCCTGAAACGGAGCAGTTCGGTATTGATTTCAAAATGTTTCAGGGCTTGTGCGGCGTAGTCGGTCATGCTCATGACGAGGTGCGGCCTCAGGTTATTCCTTTCCATCGGGGGCTTTGTGTTGGTTGAACCATTCCATCATGGGCTGGCCTTCGAGGCGTTCAAAGTTGACCTGTATGGTCTGGCGTGAGCGGAAGCCCAACTGTTCACACTGGTGCAGGTTGGTCAGTTCGCCGCTCAGCACGCGGCGTTTGAACTCTTCAATCCGGTAGCGGTAGATGTATTCATGGGTATCGTTGTAACCCTGTGAGCGCAGGCTCTGCAGGAGCAGGTGTCGGTTGAGTCCCGTCAGGCGGCAGAGGCGGTCGCGCGTAAAGCCGGGGTCGAGCCACGGCTTGTCGTGCTGCATGATGTATTCTACCATCTTGAAGCGCCGCAGGTTGGCCTCGTTGAAGTTGTTTTTCTCGGCGTGTGAAATTTCTTCCGGCGTGGGCGGCTGTTCCACCTTGACGATGGCCGGCATGGGCAGGGCGTGGACCACCGGGGCCAGAATGTGCAGAAACAGGGCCATGTTGACCAGCGTGAGCAGCAGCAGGTAGATAATGAATCCGATGGTTGAAAAATGGAACGTGAGGGCCAGGAAAAAAGTGGAGACAATGCCCAAGGCTGTTCCGTAGGTCTTGGTAGCGCGGGGCAGTTCCATTTTCTTGACCAGCCGGTGGGGAATCAGAAATATGTTCAGAATGTAGTAGCCCGAAAGCAGCAGGGCGGCAAAGCGCAGCAGTACGTCGCCGCTGAGCAGATACATCTTGATGTCCTCGGCTTCATACACCTTGATGGTGTTGCTGCCGGCCGTCCATCCCAGCAGGTAGATGGCAATGATGCCCAGAGCCGGCGTAGCGTAGCTCACCATGCGTCCCCACTGCAGGTATCCCGGCAGGCTCAGCCCCAGCGGATGAATACTGAGCAGGTAGGAACACACCAGCATGTAGATGAGCATGAAGGGGTGGAGTATGCCCATGGTTTGGGACATGTCGTAGTGCAGGATGTAGCCCATACCGCAGCCGTGCATCAGGGCAATGAGCAGAAAAATCCATGCCTGGGGCAGGAACCGCACGTTGCGGCGTGAAAGGTAGAACAATACGATACTCATCATCAGATGGAATGAGGCCGAGAGTTCCAGTATCGCAAAAATCAGGGTGAGCATATCGTAAAGAGGTGAATTTTAGGCTAAAAGGGCTGTGTCAAAAAGTTGGCAAGAAGGTGATTTTCCGTGCCCTCAATTTGCAAAAGTATAAAAAACTTTTGGTTATGTCCTACCGTATTTGATAATTTTGTTAATTTTGCAGCGTTCTATGGACAGTGACATAGATTAAAGAATGGACAACAAATCAGCTTTTACGATTGACGTAGAAAAAGTTTTGCAGGACAAGGCCGGCCGCCACGCCCGCCGCGTACCACGTTTTGTGATTTCCTGGCTGAAACGTCTTATTCATCAGGATGAGATGAATGAGTTTTTTACGCAAACGGCCCATCTTGAGGGCGTGCCCTGGCTGAATGCCGCGGTGAAATATCTGGACATGAATCTGGTGGTCAAGGGATTGGAGAATCTTCCCTCTGATGCCGACGGGCAGCGGTATACGTTTGTGAGCAACCACCCGCTGGGCGGCATTGACGGCATTGCTCTGGGAGCTATTCTGGGTAATCACTACGACGGCCGTATCCGTTATCTGGTCAATGATTTGCTGATGAATCTGCGTGGCCTGGCACCGCTGTGTGTGCCCATCAACAAGACGGGAGCGCAGACACGGCAGTTTCCGGCGCTGGTGGAGGCGTGTTTCAACAGTCCGAACCACGTCATCATGTTTCCCGCCGGCATCTGTTCGCGCCGCATCGGCGGCAAGGTGGAAGACCTGCCCTGGCGCAAAACCTTTATCGGCAAGAGTGTAGAGACACAGCGTGACGTAGTGCCCATTCATTTCAGCGGCGAAAATTCAAAACGTTTTTACCGTATTGCCAACTGGTGCAAGCAGCTGGGCATCAAGTTCAACCTGGCCATGCTCTTCCTGCCTGATGAGATGTACCGTAACCGCCATCAGACTTTTGAGGTGCGCATTGGCAAACCCATCCCCTGGCAAACCTTCAACAAGACCCGCACGGACGTGCAGTGGGCAGCTTATGTGAGAAACCTGGTCTACCAGCTTTAACGTCTGAATTTATTTCCTTTTACGATTATATGATGGATGAGATTATACAACCCGTCAGTCGCAGCCTGCTGATGTCGGAACTGACAGAAGAGCGGCGCCTGCGGGCTACGAATAAGAGCAACAACGAAATCTATATCGTCACGGCCAAGCAGGCCCCCAACGTGATGCACGAAATAGGGCGCTTGCGCGAAATCGCCTTCAGGGCGGCCGGAGGGGGTACGGGCAAGTCGATGGACATTGACGAGTTCGACACCGGCGAAACGGCCTACTACCAACTTATCGTGTGGGACCCTGAGGCACAGGAAATCCTGGGAGGCTACCGCTTCCTGCCGGGGCATGAGTTTAAGCTCGATGCCCAGGGGCAGCCTATTCTGGCCACCAGCCATATGTTCCACTTTTCCGACGACTTCATCCAGAACTACATGCGTCAGACGGTGGAGCTGGGCCGCTCGTTCGTGACGCTGGAATATCAGAACACGGGCAAGGTGCGCAAGGGGCTTTTTGCGCTCGACAATTTGTGGGACGGACTCGGGGCGCTCACGGTGCTCATTCCGGACTTGCGCTATTTCTTCGGTAAGATGACGATGTATCCTTCGTTCAACCGTCCTTCGCGCGACATGATACTCTATTTCCTCAACAAGCATTTCGGCGACCCCGACAAGCTTGTAACGCCCATCAGTCCCATTTCGCTTGAAACCGACCCCGAGGAGCTGAAAGCCCTGTTCTGCAAGGACGATTTCAAGGAGGACTATTACATCCTCAATACCGAGGTGCGCAAGCGCGGGGTCAACATTCCGCCGCTGGTCAATGCCTACATGGGGCTGAGTCCTACGATGCGTATGTTCGGTACGGCCATCAACCACGACTTTGGTGAGGTGGAGGAGACGGGTATTCTGATTGCCGTCGACGAGATTCTGGCCGAAAAGCGCCGGCGTCACATTGATACGTTCGTGGCCGAGCATCCGGAGTCGTGCGAGGTGCTCTCCAACGTGTTGAGCCACGTTACGAGCCATACTTGATTTTATTTTTACGGTAGGGGGATTTAAGATAGAAAACTACCGTCAGGATGAGGTTGCTGCCTGTGGGTCGTTCTGACCCGTGTGCGGCCGCCTCACTTTTTTTTGTTTGGGCCTGTTGCATGCGAGGCCGGACCTGGAAGAAACAAGGTCCGGCCTCGCATGTTTTTTCCGCCGCCCTGTTGAAACAAAGTCCCGGTTAGGGCAAACGACGGTCGGAGTTGTGGCCTCCGGCACGGCTATGTGTGGCGCAGCAGGTCGAGGTAGAGGCTGATGCCCTGGCGTATTTCGCCGGTGGTGATGTACTCTTCGGCCGTGTGTGAGCGGGCGCTCTCGCCGGGGCCCATCTTGAGCGAGACAAAGGGCATGAGGGCCTGGTCGCTCAGCGTGGGTGAGCCGTAGGGTGTGCGGCCCAGGGCCACGGCGCGCGCCACCAGCGGGTGGGTGAGCGGAATGCCCGACGACTGCAGGCGGGTGGAGCGCGGCTTGAGTTCCGACCTTACCTCCTGCTGCAGCAGGCGTACCACCTCTTCGTTGGTGTAGCACTCGTTGGTGCGCACGTCAATGGTGTACGTACACTCCGCCGGCACCACGTTGTGCTGCGTGCCGGCCTGAATGATGGTGACGGTCAGCTTCACCGCGCCCAGCAGGGGCGAGGTGCGCTCAAAGCGGTAGTGGCGCAGGCGGTTGATGTCGTCAATGGCGTGATAGAGGGCGTTGTCGCCCTCGTTGCGGGCCGCGTGTCCCGCCTTGCCGTGGGCCGTGGCGTCAATCACCACCAGTCCCTTCTCGGCCACGGCCGGCTGCATGCCCGTAGGCTCGCCCACCAGGGCCACGTCAATCTTAGGCAGCAGGGGCAGCACGCTCTCCAGGCCCTGCCGGCCCGACACCTCCTCTTCGGCCGAAGCCAGATACACCAGGTTGTAGGCGCATGCCTCGGGAGCCGTCAGGGCGTAGTACTTGAACACCTCCAGCAGGCTCACCAGTCCGCCGCCGCAGTCGTTGCTGCCCAGACCGTATAGGCGGTCGCCCTCGAGCGTGGGCTTGAAGGGGTCGCGCGTCCAGCCCGGATTGGGGCGCACGGTGTCGATGTGTGCATTCAGCAGCAGCGTGGGGCGGTCGGGGCTGAACTGCGGGGCCACGGCCCACGTGTTGCAGTCCGACGTATGGATATCCAGTCCGCTGCGGGTCAGCGCCTGCCGGATTAGGCCGGCGGCATCGGCCTCCTGCCGGCTGACAGAAGGCGTTTCGATGAGGCGGCAAAGCAGGTCGGTGGCTTGCCGGCACATCAGATCGAGGTCAGGAGTATGCATAGGCATGAGGTATGTTCATTATGGTTCAGGGGCTTTTTGCCGCATTCACGCGGCCAGTCAGCCTGACGCAAAGTTACACTTTTTTTCGGCATTCAGCCGTTTGCATTCCGGCTTCCTGCGTGTCACGGGTACACCTTTTTGAGCCAGTCGTACACCTTTCTGAAAAAAAAATTGTAATATTGCATATCTAAACGTAATTCTGAAAAGATTTTTCAATATGTTAGCTCTGGATACCATTTATAAAGCTTCCACGGTGCTGAGCGACGTGGTGTGCCGCACCAACGTGATTCACGAAGAAAAGCTCAATCCGCTTTGTAACTTCTATCTGAAGCCTGAAAACCTGCAGGTGACAGGCTCTTTCAAGGTGCGCGGAGCCGGATTCAAGATATCGCAGCTGACCGACGAGGAGAAGGCACGCGGCGTAATAGCCTGCTCGGCCGGCAATCATGCGCAGGGCGTGGCCCTGGCTGCCCGGCGGCTGGGTATCAAGGCCCTTATCTGTATGCCGGCTTCAGCCCCCATCAGCAAGGTGGAGGCCACGCGTGAGCTGGGTGCCGAAATCTGTCTGGTCGACGGCATGTATGACGACGCTTACCGGCGCGCAGTGGAGCTGAACGAGGAGCGGGGCATGACTTTCATCCATCCGTTTGACGATGAGCTGGTTATTGCCGGACAGGGCACGGTGGGTATGGAAATTCTGGCCGACCTGCCCGATGTCGACATCGTATTTGTACCTATCGGTGGCGGCGGACTGGCTGCCGGCGTGGCGTCGGCCATCAAGGCCCTCAAACCTTCGGTCCACATTGTGGGCGTACAGGCTGAAGGGGCCGCCAGCATGCTGCGCAGTCGCGACGAAGGGTCGGTAAGATGCCTGCCTTCCGTGCTGACCATTGCCGACGGTATTGCCGTGAAGGAGCCGGGAGCCCTGACGTTCGAGATTTGTCAGGAAAAGGTGGACGAGGTCATCACCGTCAACGAAGATGAAATTTGCGCCGCCATTCTCGGTCTGATTGAGAACCACAAGCTCATTGCCGAAGGGGCGGGTGCCGTAAGTGTGGCCGCCGCCATGTTCAACAAGATTGACGTCAGGGGCAAGACGGTGTGCAGCATTATCAGTGGCGGTAATATTGACGTGACCATTTTGAGCCGTGTCATCAACCGCGGACTGATGAAGGGCGGACGCACCACCGAGATGCTTATCGAAATGCCCGACTGTCCCGGTTCGTTGCAGGGACTCTGCAACGTCATTGTGCGTTATGGCGCCAACATCATTTCGGTGCATCATGAGCGTAACGGCGAGAGCCCCGACGTGAACTCCTGCAACCTGCGCATTATTCTCGAAACGCGCAACAGCCAGCATATTCAGGAAATTCAGCAGGGCATTGAAGCCGCCGGATACATCATCCGATAGAGAACTGTTAAAACGGTAGGGGGCGGCAGTCGGCTGCCTGGAACCCCGACCGGCTTAAAAAACAAAACGAATGAAAGAGAATTGGAAAAAAGTGGGGTATGTGGACGAGCCCATACCCGAGGATATTGATTTGAAAACGGCCATCCGCACCCTGTGTGCCGAGAAAAACGCCGTTATCATGGCGCATTATTATACGGAAGGTGCCGTGCAGGACGTGGCTGACTTTATCGGCGACTCGCTGGCTCTGGCGCAGAAGGCTGCCGGCACGTGTGCGGACATCATCGTCATGTGCGGTGTCAACTTTATGGGCGAGACGTGTAAGATTCTCTGTCCTGACAAAAAGGTGCTCATCCCCGACCTTAACGCCTCGTGCTCGCTGGCCGACAGCTGTCCGGCCAAGGAGTTTGCCGAATTTACGGCGGCTCACCCTGACCACAAGGTGATTTCCTACGTCAATACGTCGGCTGCCGTCAAGGCTCTGACTGACGTGGTGGTGACGTCGAGCAACGCCCGTCACATTGTGGAGAGTTTCCCCAAGGACGAGAAACTGATTTTCGGCCCCGACCACAATCTGGGGTCATACATTAATGCGCAGACGGGCCGCAACATGCTGCTCTGGAACGGCGCCTGCCACGTGCATGAGCGCTTTTCGGTAGAAAAGTTGCTGGAGCTCAAGCGCCAGTATCCCGACGCCAAGGTGCTGGCTCATCCCGAGTGCAAGGGGCCGGTGGTGAAGCTGGCCGACGTGGTGGGCTCTACGGCCGCCCTGCTCAATTATGCCATTGAGTCGGCCGACTGTCAGACTTTCCTGGTGGCTACCGAGAGCGGCATTCTGCACGAAATGCAGAAGAAGTGTCCGCAGAAGAAGTTCATCCCCGTGCCGCCCGACGACAGCACCTGCGGCTGCAACGAGTGCAACTACATGCGTCTCTGTACGCTGGAGAAGGTATATAACACCTTGCTCCACGAGTGGCCGGAGGTGGAGGTTGACCGCGAAACGGCGCAGAAGGCCGTGCTCCCCATCCGCCGTATGCTGGAGCTGAGCTGATCAGGCTGACGCCGGAGCAGACGAAGACGTAAACAGGTCGGACCTT